>NZ_JACVED010000059.1:0-520 GCF_015355715.1 Nocardia sp. XZ_19_369
TAATTTAAAGAAGTTTATTAATTTAAAAAGAAAACTATAGTTAAATATATTCTTTAATCATATTTATAAGGCTTACCATTATAATATATAAATATAAAAAATATAATAAACTAATTATTAGTTAAATATAATAATAAATATATTAATATATATTAAATAAAAAACCTTATATAATAATAACTAAAGCTTATTATATATTTTTAATAAAAATATAATTATTAAAAAGCTAAATATAGAGATTTAATTATAATTTATAATTAATTTATATTTTTAGAAAATATAATTATAAGATATAATATTATAAAGTCTAATATTTATAACTTAAATAAGACTAGGTTTTTATATATAATAGAAATAGTTATTATAAACTCTAATTAAGTTAAAAAAGTAAAAGTAATATAACTTAATAATAAAAAATAAGTTATTATAATTTAAATAATAAATTCCTTAAATTTAATAATATTATTATATATTATAATAAAAAATTAAAATTACTCTATATTTTAATATAAAAATAAAT
>NZ_JACVED010000060.1:0-518 GCF_015355715.1 Nocardia sp. XZ_19_369
AGCTTTATATTATAAAAGTATATTATTAAAGTTAAACTTATATATAAATAACTATTTTAATAATATTAGCTTAATTTTTATTTTTTTATTTACCTTTAACTATATACTTATTTAATTAAGCTCTCTTATCTTTAAAAGTATAGTTACTTAAAATTAATTATATAATAAATAAGTTAATATTTTTTTCTAATTTCTTAATAAAACTAAAAGTAATATATTAGTCTAAAGAGTTTTTTTACTTAAGACTACTTATATTAACCTTCTAATATCTATATACTTTTTTATAATTATATTAAATATTATAAATACTATTTATAATAGTTATTAATTACTTAATATATAATTTTATTAATTAAATAAAATAGTTATTAATATACTCTTTAACTTATTATTAAGAATTATAATATATATTTTAAGCTTATTTAGTTAGTTTATATAACTTTTAACCTTACCTTTTACCTTTTTTTTACTAATTTAGCTACTTTTATAAGGCTTATTTAATTATTAATCTTTAGTTA
>NZ_JACVED010000061.1:0-514 GCF_015355715.1 Nocardia sp. XZ_19_369
AGCCGGTGGCCTAACCCCTTGTGGGAGGGAGCCGTCGAAGGTGGGATTGGCGATTGGGACGAAGTCGTAACAAGGTAGCCGTACCGGAAGGTGCGGCTGGATCACCTCCTTTCTAAGGAGCACTTCTACGCAACGCTGTTCGAACAGTCGAATGAGAATGCGTCAGAGACCGTTTGTGTCCCCATTCGTGGGACCGCGGACGCTCATGGGTGGAACACTGACACGCTTCATCGCATGTGGCCGGCCCTCAAGTGGTTGGTCGCGGTGGATATATCGGCACACTGTTGGGTCCTGAGAGAACACGCGAGTGTTTCTCTGGGCAAGATAACGACAAGGCTGGATCTTCAGTCATACCGCGGGATTTCGGTCCCGGCTGGTGCTGAGTACGGGTTTGGCTTTGTGTGTTGTTTGAGAACTGCACAGTGGACGCGAGCATCTTTGTTAGTAAGTGTTTAAGAGCGTACGGTGGATGCCTTGGCACCAGGAGCCGATGAAGGACGTAGGAGGCTGCGAT
>NZ_JACVED010000062.1:0-505 GCF_015355715.1 Nocardia sp. XZ_19_369
ATAAGGCTTTAAGAGAATAGCCTAGTACTAAGGTTATTAAAAAAGTAAATTACCTTAAAGAAGTAGTCTAGTTAATATTATTAAAGTATAATTTTTAAGTATATCTTAGTAACTAGGAAGAGGCTAAAGCTATTAGTTCTTTTTAATAAAAAGAATATATAATAATAATAGTTTCTTAATAAATTATACCTCTTTAAAGGCTAGTTCTTTAAGGTAATAATAAGAGGTTAAATAAATAATAAAGTAATAATATTTTAGCTAAAAGTAATCTTTTTACCTTAAATAAGGCTAACTACTAGCTAATAATATCTTTTTATTTTTAATAACTATAAAAATTATTATATAACTAAATTCTTATTTAAATATTATTAAAATAATATTTATTTATTATTTTTATTAGCTTATAATTTTTATATTTTTTAACCTCTTAATATAATTATATTTAACTTAATTAAAGCTAATTATTAAAAAAAGTTTAGTATATAACCTAATAATACTAATTCTT
>NZ_JACVED010000063.1:0-502 GCF_015355715.1 Nocardia sp. XZ_19_369
TACCTGCTGGCGACAGCGGCGCTGTATAAGCTCCCAGGCGCCACGCAACGATACGGATACGCCGACGATACCGCCATGCTCTTTGTTAGAGAGACGCTGGATGAAACTACCGCACAAGCGAACGCCGCAATCGCGGCAATGGAAGAGTGGGGGCGAAGCGAAGGCTTCGCCTTTGACGTCAACAAGACAGAAGTGATACACTTCACAAACCAGAAACGAAGCAGTCTGCCACCCATCCGACACAGGGATCGGACGGTCCGACCGAAGCCAGCAATGCGATGGCTTGGCATCTAGTTTGATGCGCGCCTCAACTTTAGTATCCACGTGTCAAAGTAGGCAGCGAAAGCTAAAAGCGTTATATATCACCTGCGAAGTATGAGCAACACTGTTCGCGGCATCTCAGCTGCTGCGGCACGTAGGGCCGCATGGGCAGTGGTTATGCCAACACTCTTCTACGGAGTGGATGTCTGGTATCCGGGAGCGGAGAGAGTGCCAAAAGGAC
>NZ_JACVED010000008.1:0-530083 GCF_015355715.1 Nocardia sp. XZ_19_369
GAGGACGTCCAGGCGGTCTCGAGTAGCTGACCTCGCCGAACGCACGCATGTGCCGCGGAGCGCGTGTTGGTTGAACGTCCAGATTAGTTGGACGACAAGGCTTCCCAACGCACGCAAATGCCGAATATCGCGCATCCGATGGAGCTCGTCCTTCGGTTCGCGGGAGCGCACAGAAGACCAACGGGCCGGGCGACTTCCGGCCTCTGGCAGTGCGTGCTCATGCCGCTGAGCGAAGCGGCGAAGCCTCGGCCGGCCGATCGCACTGATCTGCCGATTACACGGTGATTGCAATGCTGTTGGGCAAGTCGATCCGCGGCTGGACAGCTCTCGATACCGCCGCTGTCTACGTGAGCGTTGGCGCCTCTGCTTGCAGGGCGTCGGGAATCGCGGCGAAGGCCTCGTGCAGGCGGGTGATAAGCGCGGATCGGCCGCCGGCGCCGTCGGCGGCGACCCAACCACGCCCGGCGATGCTCCAGGCCGTAGTGGTCAGTTCGGCGAGGATGCGGGGGCGCAGATCGGCGGGGGGAAGGGCGAGTTTGGACGAAAGGTGTGCTGCCACTTCGGTTTCCACACCGGAGCGGGCGTACTCGATGTGTCCGAGCAGGCTGGGGGCGGTCAGGATCAGGTTGCGTGTGGCGATGTAGCGCTGATCCCAGTCGGCGGGCAGCGCGGTTGCCGCGTCGGTGAGGACGTCGCGTAACGCGGTGAGGATCGGCCCGGTGAGTTCACTCGCTGCGAGGGCTTGGAGATAGCCGGTCCAGAGCTCGGTTTCGGCCTCGACGGCCACGGCTTCCTTGGTGGGGAAGGCCCGGAAGAACGTGCTGCGGGAGACCTCTGCCGCCTCGACGAGTTCCTCCACGGTGGTGGCGGCGAAACCCTTCTCGGTGAACAGCGCCAGGGCGGCGTCGGCCAGCGCGCGGCGGGTGCGGATCCGCTTGCGTTCCCGGAGCGGCAGGGCGCGGTCGTCTGCAGACATACCGAGATCCTAGCGCTTAAAGAACCTCAGGCCCGAAAGATACTCAGTCTAAATTGGTACTTGCGCACTTCTGATACTTAGTGTCAGAATTAATCACGTCACCGAGCACACCCGCACAAGGAGATCGCAATGAGCACCGCAACCGCCCCGACCACCCTGAACCCCTCGATCATCGGCCAGGCCGAGAAGCACCACACCGCGGTCCTGACCCGCGCGCTGTCCGGCACCACCCTGGACGAGAAGCAGTGGATCGTGCTGAATCAAGCCGTTGCCGCCGGCGAGCCGGTCGAGCAGGGCGCCCACATCGCCCGGATCGCCGCAATGACCCAGTGGGCCCCCGCCGAGGTCGAAACCGCACTGGACGCACTACTCGCCAAGGGCCTACTGGCCACCACACCCCGCGGACCCCTCGAGCCCACCGACACCGGCAAGGCCGTGGTGAGCAAGGTTCGCACCGAATCCGGCGCGATCGTGGCCGCCGCCTACGGCGCGGTCCCCGCCGAAGACCTGGCCACCGCGGCCCGAGTCCTGGCCACCATCACCGCCCGCATGGCCGACGAATTGGGCCACGCCTGAAACGAATTCGCCACCGGCCCAACGCTTTCGCGAGCGCGGCCGGTGGCACACGAGGCCCCGGCGGCAGCCGATGGCGAGACCGCCCGATCGACCAGCACGAGCGAACCGAAACTCGTTGGCACACGGGCCGGGTGGACCCTGAACGCCATGTCCGAATCCAGCCGGACATCGGATGATCATGTCCGTTGAATAGCTTTCATGAGCGAAACCGACATCCCGACAACCAAAACGGCCCTGGTCACCGGCGCGAGCCGGGGCATCGGCCGCGCCATCGCGGAACGATTGGCCCGAGACGGTGCGGTGGTAGCAGTACATTTCGGTCACAACGACACGGCAGCCAAAGACGTAGTCGCCGGCATCGAGGCCGACGGCGGCCGAGCTTTCGCGGTCCGTGGCGACCTCGGCTCCACCGACTTCGCCACCCTCCTGGACGACGTGGACGCGGGCTTTGCCGGCCTCGGCGCTCCCGCCGGCCTGGACATCCTGGTCAACAACGCGGGCATGACCATCATGAAAGGCGTCGACACCATGACGCCGGCGGAATTCGACACCCTCTTCGCCACCAATGTCCGCGCCCCGTTCTTCCTGATGCAGGGCGTCCTCGACCGGCTCCGGGACGGCGGCCGCGTCGTGAATCTGTCCTCGGCCGTCACCCGGATGGCGGTCCCGGAGATCCTGGCCTACACCATGACCAAAGGCGCCATCGACAGCTTCACCCGCGTCCTCGCCCAGACCCTCGGCCCGCGCGGCATCACCGTCAACGCCGTCGCCCCCGGCTATGTCCTCACGGATATGAACGCCTGGCTCATCGACAACCCCGACGGACAGCGCGAAGCCTCGTCCAATGTCGCTCTCGGCCGCGTCGGCCGTCCCGCCGACGTTGCCGACATCGTCGCTTACCTCGTCAGCGACGACGCCAGGTGGATCACCGGCCAAACCCTGGACGCCAGCGGCGGTACCGCACTCTGATAAGACCTGCTGTGCCGCAGTCGATTACGGTGCACGACAGTGCGCCGATAATCGTTACCGAGTCGAGCTCGCCGATCCGGCGGACGGCACAACCCCGGCCGACACCAGCAAGCCCGAATAGTCGAACATATGTTCTATTCTGCGGTAGGCTCCCTCGCGTGAACATACATTCGACCGCGCTGGCGCCGGATGCCCGGACACCGGGATGGGCGGAACTGGCCGATGCCGACTTGCTGCGCACCCTCGTCGAAACCGAACGCCGCCGGAGGCGACTGGATGCCGCCATGCGCGCGGCCGTCGCCGAAGCCGAGCGCCGCGGCCTCGCCGTGGACACCGGCTATCGGGACACCGTGGAGCTATTGACCGATCTGCTGCGGATCAGTGCTCACGAAGCGCGCCGGCGCATCGAATTCGCGACTCCGCAGGTACGCTCGCGGTCCAGAAAGCGGTGGCGGGTGCTGGCGGCAGCGAGCTGAGGCCGAACCCCTATCCCCCGAGCTTCGCGAGTACCAGCCGCCCGGTCGCCACGTAAGCGTGGCGACGTTTATCGAGACCCGATGGGTTCGGCGAGGGCCAGGTCGAGCAGGCCGGGGAAGCGTGCGTCGAGGTCGGCGCGGCGCAGGGTGAGGTAGAACTTGCGGCCGACGCGGCGCTGATGGATTATCCCGGCTTCGCGCAACGCCCGCCAATGGTGGGTCAGGCTGGATTTGGGTTCACTGGGCAGGATTTCGCCGCAGAACCGTTCCTCGCCGTCGGCCAGGGCGTGAACGGCTTCCATGCGCACCGGGTGACCGAGCGCGGCGAGCACGTCGACGAGACGGATCGCGGTTGCCTCGGGGTGATACAGGTCGACCACACCCCCACTGTACGTGATCTTCGTACGATGGGTTGACTTCCCGGTTCGATTGTACCAACATCTCGTACTATCAAAGGTACGAAATGTTCGTACAATCGAACGATGCGTGAGGAAGTCACCATGCCCAGCACCACCGCGCCCGAGATGTTGTCCGACGCCGCCCTGGCCGCGTCGCTGGAGGGCGGGTTCACCAGCCATGTCGCCGAGGTCAACGGTGTCCGGCTGCACTACGTCGAGGGCGGCACGGGCACGCCGCTGCTGTTGCTGGGCGGCTGGCCGCAGACGTGGTGGCAGTGGAACAAGGTGATGCCCTCGTTGGCAGGCCGGTACCGGGTGATCGCGGTCGACCTGCGCGGCATGGGCGGTTCGGACAAGCCGGTCGACGGCTACGACAAGAAGACGATGGCCGCCGACCTCCGCAGCCTGGTCACACACCTGGGACTGGAGTCGGTGAGTATCGCCGGCCACGACATCGGCGCGATGGTGGCCTATGCCTACGCGGCCAACCATCCCGAGGCCACCGACAAGATCGCGCTGCTCGACGTGCCGCACCCCGACGCGGGCTGGTCGCAGTTCGGGCTTCTTCCAGAGCCGGATCAGCACGTCGACTCGGTGATCGAGGCCGGAAATCGTTCGTATCTATGGTGGTTCGCGTTCAACCAGGTCCAGGGCCTGCCGGAGCTGCTGCTCGGCGACGGCCGCGTCCGGCTGCTGATCGACTGGCTGTTCGGCCGCCAGGCCAAGTATCCGACCACCATCGACGAGCACTCGCGCCAGGTCTACGCCAACGCCTACGCCACCGCCGATGCCATCCGCGCCGGTAACGGCTGGTACCGCACCTTCAACCAGGACATCGCCGACGAGCGCGGCTACGGCCCGATCAACGCCCCGATCCTTGCGCTGGGCGGCGACGAGAGCAACTATGAGTACCTGCGAAACCTGATGCCCACCAAGGGAACCGACGTCACCGTGGTAGAGATCGTCAACTGCGGTCACTACGTCCCCGAAGAACAACCCGACGCCGTAATCGAGGCTCTGGTCACCTTCCTCGGCTGACCGATACTCCTGACGCGCGCAGATCGCGCATTCGCCGACACGATGCTCACTTGTCCTTGCCGATCTCGACGTCGACCACTACCCCGTAGTGGTCGCTCGGCCAGACCCCATCGGTGGGCTGATTGAAAGCGAGTCGCGCGGCACGAATCTCGCAGCGCGCCTTCGGATGTGCATGCCAGGAGCCGGTGAAGACGTAGTCGAGCCGACGGCGATGACCGGGCTGTCGCACGATCTGGTCGAACAGTGCTGCAGCGGTAGCGTTGTCGACGCTCCAGGTATGGCCGGGACCGTCACCGGCCACCTCCCACGCGTCGTGGTAGTGCACGCTGCGTCCGGAAATCGATTGGCGGCCGGTGAGATAGCGGATGCTTGCCGCGTCGGGGTCGGCGTTGAAATCACCGGCGATGATCGTGGGTAGGTCGGTGCGGTGCCGGGCATCGAGATCGGTGAGCGCTACGGCCTGCTGCTCGCGGACCGCCTCGGCATCCAAACGCCAAGCGGCCGTGGTCGATACGAACAGCACCTCGCCTTCGCCTGGCAATGGAACTTCGGCCGCCACCGTGCACCAGGGGACGTCCCCGGCACCCGCCAGGCGCAGATCGAGCACTTCCACGACCCGGTGGGGCCAGCGGCTGGCCACCGCGGTCCCGCCGTAACGGTCGACGAACGGCGGGGCGTAGGCCATCACCTCGGCCTGGTGGGTGCCGTGCAGCTCGGTGCCGTCCAGTAGCGCGTCGAGCTGCTCGGTGTCGACAACTTCCGACAGCGCGACGAGATCGGGGGCCAGGCGACGCAACTCCTGGTTGAGCAGGCCCAGTCGGCGAGGGTCACCCTCGTTGTTCTGAACGTTGATCGTGACGATGCGTAAATGCATTGTGGCTCAGGCTTTCTGAACTCGCGGCGGTCAGCCGACGATCGTGGCCAAATCGACTGTGGGATCGGTGAGGCGGTCTACCTCGGTGTAGGGGTGATCGCGGATGATCCGCTGCCACTGCTCGAATTCACTGCTCCGACCGACGTACGTCGCCGCTACCAGGCGATCGTCCTTCCAGAACAGCGCGGAGAAATCCAAGTCCCCCGGTTCACCGCGGACCGTGCAGCCTCGCTCGCCGTAGACGTCGGCGGCGTCGGGCCACCCGCAAATTTCCAGTCGTGTGCCGAACTGCTCGGACGTCGCGGAGGGAACTGGCGCGTAGGAAGTCTTGTTGCCCAGCATGTTCCGCGCCGCGGCGGTCGCCTGCTCCAACGCATTGCCGTAGTGCTCGATCCGGTACAGCCCGCCGAGCAGCGGATGGGTGATCGTGGTGACGTCACCGGCCGCGAAGACTCCCGGCGCGGAGGTACGGCACCACTCGTCGACGACGATGCCATCGCTGACGGCGAGTCCGGCATGTTCGGCCAGCCCGGTCGCGGGCACCATTCCGACCGCAGCGACCGCGAGGTCGGCGGACCAGTTGGTGCGCCCGTCCTCGGCTACCGCGACGACACCGTCCTCGGTTCGGCTCACCCGGTCCAGCCGCACACCCAGTCCGAACCGCACACCGTTACGCCGATGCAGCGCGGCGAAGAGACCACCGAGCCACGGCGGTGCCACCCGGCCCAGTGGTGCACCGGCGACTTCCAGGACTGTGACCTCACACCCCAGCGAGCGGGCCGTGGCCGCCACCTCCAACCCGATCAGCCCCGCTCCGACGACCAGCAGCGAGCGCTGCGCGGTCAGTTCCGCGCTCAGGGCGAGCGCCTCGGGCAGGGTGCGCAGCGTGCGCGCACCGTCCATTCCCGGAAGCTGCCGGGCTCGGCCACCGGTGGCCAGCAGCAGCTGGTCGTAGCGCAGGGACGAACCGACATCGAGAGTCAGCATCCGTGCGGCGGGATCCAGTTCCTGCACACAGATTCCGGTGCGCAGGTCGATGTCGTTGTCCGCCCAATCCTGCGGTGGTGCCAAAACGATGTGCTCCGGCTCGGCATATCCGGCCAGCAGTCCCTTGGACAGCGGCGGCCGCCAATACGGTTGGCGCGGCTCGTCGCCGATCACGACGAGCGGGCCCGCGTAGCCTTCGGCGCGCAGCGTCTGGGCGGCGGTGGCACCGGCCAGACCGGCTCCGACAATGACGAGGGGATCCGAGGAGTTCATGGTTCGAACGCTAAGCCGGGAGGCCTCATGCCTGCCAAGACCAGTTCTGCCATAAACTCATGCTCCTGAAGGCATCAGCTGGGCGGCACACGGAGGAACCGGATGGACCTACTGCAACTGCGCTACTTCCAGGCGGTCGCCCGGCGCGAGCACATCAGTCAGGCCGCCGCGGAGTTGATGGTGGCGCAGCCCTCGGTGAGCCGGACGATCGCGCGGCTGGAGAAGGAGCTCGGCGTCCCGCTGTTCGACCGCGTGGGACGGCAGGTGCGACTCAACGCCTTCGGCGTGACCTTCCTGCGCCGAGTCGACCGTGCGCTGTCCGAACTCGATGACGCGCGTAGCGAATTGGCCGACGCCGCCGGACTCGACCACGGCCGCGTCACCGTCGCCGCGGAGACCCTGCTGACGATCACCGGATTGCTCGCCCGATTCCGCGCCGAACACCCGGGCGTCGATGTCCGCCTGTTCCAGTCGAATGCCGAAACGATGCAGCGGCAACTCGCCGATCGCGAGGTCGACCTGTGCTTTGCTTCGCAACCGCTGGACGGTCCCGCGCTGCGATCCGTCGAATTGTGGCGCGAGAAGGTACTACTGGCCGTGCCGCTCGCGCATCCGCTGGCCGCACGCGACCGAATCACCATCGCGGAGTTGGCCGACGAACACTTCGTCACCTGCCGCCCCGGCTACTGGCCACGGACCCTGCTCGACCGTTTGTTCACCGAAGCCGGACTACAACCGTCGATCTCCTGCGAAGGTGACGAGCCCGGCGCGACCGGCGATCTGATCAGCGCCGGACTCGGAATCGGGCTTGTCCCAGCGGGTTCGAGACAGGCGGCGCCGCGCTACCCGGTGGCCTGGCTGGAAGTCGACAACCCCGGCTGCGAGCGCGTCTTGAACCTGGTGTGGCGGACGGACACCTACTTGTCGGCGGCCGCCCGAAAACTGCGTGACCGAGCGCCCGTTTTGCAGTAGGCCAGCAGCAAGTACCCGCACTCCCCACCACGAATCCCTCTGTCGCCCATCTCGATTCGAGACAAAAGCAGCAGCTCCTACCCCGCACCGGGCAAGCCGCTGACTTGCCGGTACCAAACCGGCACAGCCCGAACTCTTTTGCGGATCCAGTACTGCGGATAACGCCGGAATCGTTGAAACCGGTTTCCCGTCGGAGGCTGGATATCGTCGTCCGGCAATTCGCTGGCCCCTTCGGCCTGCGGATCCATCTGACGCCTCATGGACTTCGACCAAGAGTGGAGACGGCGGCGCACCAGCCACCGAACCCAACCGCCAGGCATCCATAAAGCATTCGATGTCCGCAGCCCGTTTGCCGAAAGGAGGAGCGGCATGATCGAGAATGATAGGAATGCCAGCGAAATTCCTATCTTTCCGAGGCCCGAAACATCGGACCCGACAATGCTTTCCAGGAGAGACAGACACCACAGCAGTACTATCACAAGCAAAAGCAGTCCTATGAGGATCGCAAGCACAAATTGCCGCTCAACTATGTCCACGACTATCAGCGCGACACCTCCGCCGACGACCACCACGGCCAGTGTCGCCATCAAGATAAGCTTCAGATAGGAGGACCCTGCGTCGGTCCAGTCCGCGCCCCTTACAGCGGCAGCAGCGACAAGTGGCCCAGCGGCGGTCAAGACCACAGTAAGCGCGAAATCGCAGAGCAGCCAGCCGGTCCGGCCCACTGTGCCACGTCGTGTCCATCCGCCAGCCGCGCGGTGCTCCGACCAGGCAGCTCGACCGTTCGCTGGGCCGTGCTCACTGGGGCTGCCCAGCAGCCGATGGACACGACGGTAGTCCTCCGCTACTCGGTGTAGCCGCACCTCACTCCGGATTTCGGGGCCTTCGACCAAGCCCGCGCTGGTGTCGATACTCAGCACTGCGATCACACTTCCGGCACCGAAGACAGCAAACCCGCCGAGTATCTCGCCGCTGTAGACACCGGCAACCAAAGAAGCAATACCCACCAGAACTGCCGAGTAGCTGCATACCTGCGCCGCCTGCGACAGCATCAGGTATCGCGCATATAGGCCGGCGCGGGCTGCCAACTCGGCCTCGTCCGCCTCCTCGGAGCCATCGCCTCTTCCTGGCGGATTACTGGCCCGGATCGACCAGGCAGCGACGTTCAATCCAATGATGAGCGCCGCAAAAACACCGAGGATCCCGGCGCCTGACGAGACACTGATGGTCGGCGTAGCCGAGTCGTTCGGAGATTCCGGACCTGAAAGGAATCGGACCCAGCCGATGAATATTGAAAGGACGATAAACACGATTCCAGCGGATACGGTCACAGTCGCCGTTGCGCGCACATCTCTGTCATACAAAGCACGCACCGAACCTGCCACCCGACGATACTGGCCTCCCCGTTCGTCAGGGTCTACGTCTCGATCCTGATCAGCACCAATCAGCATTCTTTACCCCCTCGCGCGACGCGCCACCGATTCGCTTATCTTCCCCGAATCGCGATCACCCAGCAACCAAATCGGCTACTGAGTTGCGGAACTTCAGCAAGGGCGCACATAGGGAAGCGACGGGAGCAGGTCATGCCAGGTTCGCTCGTCGACGTGCACCGCGGAGGAGTCGCACAGTTCCGCGGCGACCGCTTCCGGCGCCAGGTACCACAGGGCGGACAGTTGATCTCCGATGCCCAGCAGGCGGGACTCGTCGCGTGGGTCGAAGCGCAGGAACCACGTCGAGCCGATTCGCGCTTCGATCGGGTCACCGAGTGGCTCGATGTCCGATGGGTCGGCGATGTTCCACAGCCGGGCGACGCCGTCGTCACCGCCGGAGGCCAGGCGGCTGCCGGATTGATCGATGGTCAGGGTCCGCACCGCGTCGGTGTGGGCGCGGATCGCGTCCAGTTCGCGTACCCGGGCCGGATCGGTGATGTCCCAGGACCGGATCATGCCGTCGCCGTCGGCACTGAAGAGGGTCTTGCCGTCCGGGGCGAAGGCCAGTGCTCGCACGATCGCCGCACGGCTGCCCGGCAGTGTCGCCACCGTCTTGCCCGGTACAGCCGTGTCCCACAGGTGAATTCGTGCGTCCTCGTCGGCCGCCGCGACCAGTCGACCATCGGGAGCGAACGCCGCGAGTTCGATCGCGCTGTCGTATCCGGTCGACAGTTGCCCGAGCGGGCGCCGGTCGGTCACCTCCCACAGCTGGAGCGATCGGCGGTCGACTCCGGTGAGCAGACGGTCCCCGCTCGGGTTGAAAGCGATCGGACCGCCGCCAGGTAGCGAGCCGATGGGGTTCGGCCGCGTCGGATCGGCGAGATCCCACAGCCGCACCTCACCGCTGCCCGCGGTAGCCAGCAGCGAACCATCCGGCCGCAGAGCGACTTTGGCGCCGCGCCGATCCGGCGGTGCGCCCGCAGGCAGCTCGCTCAGCAACCGGGTGTCGAACGGAGCGCTGACATCCCACAGGGCGATCTGACCGTCGTGCAGGCCACTGGCCAGCACCTTGTTCGCCCGATCGAAGCTGACCGAACTGAGTGAGCCCGCGAACGCGAGGGCGAGATTCCCCCGCGCATGGCGCCACGTTCGGATCCGTCCGTCCCAGCCCGCGGTGACCATCTGAGTGTCCGAAACGATCACGAACGACCGATTCGTACCGCTGTTGCCGCTCAGTTCCCGCCCGATCGGGGACACGCCATCGGGACGGCTGGTATCCAGGTTCCGCACGGCGCCGTCGGCGTCCGTCGTGACGAGCAGTCGCCCGTCCTGCCAGAATTGCAGCGAGGCGATGGCGACCGGACGGGTCTGTTTGCGGCCGGCCAGCCGTGGCAGTCCCGGATCGGACACGTTCCACACCTGCACAATCCCATTGCCGGTACCTACCGCGAGCCGACCACCCGGCCCGAAGGCAATGGCCTGCACGGCGCCTTCGCTGTCGAGCGGTGCACCCAGCGGGAGCGGCTGTTCGGGGTTATCGATCGACCAGAGCCGGACGGTGCGGTCCTCGCCTGCGGTGGCGAGGACCTGAGCGTCCGGCGCGAGCATCAGTGACCGTATTCCGTTGGCGTGTGCGGCAACCGGTGTTTCCAACCGCCGAATAGCCTGCGGTGTCTCGACATTCAAAAAGTTCAGCGTTCCGTCGACGGCGCCGGCGACAACGGTGCGACCGTCGGGCAGGAAGGCGACCGAGGTGGTGGCCGTGCCGGCGTCGAACTCACCGAGCCTGCCTGCCTCGGCCGGATTGTGGACATCCCAAAGCCGCACTGTGCCATCACTACCCGCGCTGGCCAGCACCTTCCCGTCCGGACCGAACGCCACAGACTCGACATGACCGCGATGACCGGTCAGCGCCGGTCCGGTCGCGGTGATCGCCTGCGGATCCGACAGATCCCACAACCGGATGAGACCGTCGCTGCCCGCACTGGCCAGCAACTTCCGGTTCGGGCTCAATGCGAGCCCGCGCACGAGTCCGTCGTGTGCCGCCGCCGACGCGATATTCAGCGGCAACAACTGCATCGCAAGCAGGCGGGCTCGGGCGGCCGGGTCATCGGGGCTCAGCCGATACGCGGCCAGCGCGAGCTGGGTCGAGAGCCCCGGGTCCACCCCGTCGATGCGTTGCGATTCCTCGATCAGCTGGCCGAGCACGACGTCCTTGTGCTCCTGCGCGACCGACGCGCGCTGGGTGATCACGACCACCGAAAGCACCAGTGCCACAATGGACAACGCGGCAACGGCGGCGAAGATCAGCCGCCGTCGCACGGCGCGGTTGCGCTGCCGTTCCGAGGCCGCCGCGACGAACTCCTTCGCGAGCCGGTTCGCGGAATCCGTGCGCCGCATCCACGCGACCGCGTCCTCGAGCCTGGTCCGCGAGTAGAGCAGCGACACCGGCCGGCCCTGGCGGGCCCACTCGCGTGCGTCCGCTTCGATGCGCTGGCGGACGGGTGCGAGTTCCTTCTCCTCGGACAACCATTCGACCATGCGCGGCCATCCGGTCAGCAGCAGATCATGGACCACTTCGACTTCGTCGTTGCGCTGCACGATTATTCGCGCGCGAGTCAGCCGCGCGATGACCGCGCGGGTCGCTTCCGGATCGGCGGATTCCGCGATGAGCAGTTCGACCGGCATCCGGTCGCGCACCGCCGCGGTCGGCCCGATGATCGTCAGGGCGACCAGCGCGTGCCGGGCGGCGGCGCGTTGCCGATCGGTCAGCCGGGACCAGAACTTCTCGGCGCCGACCGCGCTCACGCGGGCCAACCCGCCCGCTTCGCGATAAGCCTCCAGCGTCAGCGTTTTGCCACGCCGGTTGGCCCATGTCGCGGCCAGCGCGAAGGACAACAGCGCGAGTCGCACCGAACTGTGCGGTTCGATGGCGTCGAGGTCCTGCAGCAGCGTGTCGACCAGGCTGTCCTCGATACGCAAACCGGCTACTTCGACGGGGCGGACGATCGCCTCGCGCAGTTCCGCCGGTGTCATCGGGTCGAGCACCATCGCGTGCGCCCGCAACACCGTCATCAGCAACGGATATCGCAGCAGTTCGGGGAGATGAGCGGCATCGAACGCGACGACCACGGTGGTCGGTGGCTCGACGCCGGGCGCGGCGAGTGCCGCCAGAACGTCCAGGAACTGTTGCCGCAGAGCCTCATTGCCGCATCGGGTGAACAGCTCCTCACCGCGGTCCACCACCAGCAGACAGTGACCGGGTAGCCGCGCGTCGAGTGCGGCGGCGAGCGCGGCCATCGGGTCGTCGCCCGGTGTCATGGTGATCGGTATCCGCGGGCCCGGCGTGGCCTGTAGCCCGGCGGCGAGCAGTGAGGACTTGCCGACACCCGAAAGACCCAGCAGGACAGCCATTGCCAGGCCGCCGCTCGATTCCGCATCGGAAATCAGTTGGAACAGACGCTGTTTCGCTTGCTCGCGGCCGAAGAACAGGTCACTGTCCTCGGTTCGGTACTCCAGTAGCCCGCGGAAGGGCTCGCGACCGATATCGATACTCGGCGGCTCGACCTTCGCCGCCTCCCAATCCGCGCGCCAACGCGCCAGATCCAGCAAGGTGGCGTCGGTGGGTAGGTTGTTGCGGCGCTTCGCCTCTCCGATCAGCACCTCGAGCACCGGATGGATCGAGGCGAAGGTGGCGGGCGTGCGGTTGCCGCGCCGCCAGTCGCTGATCCGCTGGGCGGTGACCCGGCCGCCGTCGCGCGTCTGTTCATTCGCCGCGCGGACCACCGATTTCACCGGTGGCGCGCCGGCCGCGGCGAAAAGCTGGCCGAGGCGGGCGGCGAAGACGCGGCGGCCTTCGGCTCGGCTCGGACCGCTCGGCGTCGGACCGACCGGGGAGGGCGTTGTGCGCTCGTCCACCTGTCGGCTATCGCCGCGGGGGCGGGGTTGTGGATTGTGGGCAGATCAGCGAACAAGACAATCGCATGTGCTCCACCGAGGTGTCGGGGTGTGGGACCGAGCCGGGATCGTGCTGCGACCGACCGAGTGGAGTGTCCTCGGGCTGCTTGCCATCGAGCACGGTTTCGGCGCCACCGGGCGCACCCGGTCGAGCGGCACCCAGATCGTACCAGCCGGTTTGGTCCGAACCGGTGGACACGACGAGGCACACCGCGGATGCAGTCACGGTGTGCCTCGCGCGCCCATCATGGGACTTTTACAGCCCCATGAGGATTGCGTTCTGCACCGCAGGCACGAAGCCAAGGGTGCCGGCCAGCATCAGGCCGACGCCCAGTCCGGCGTGCCGGTGCCGGTTCCACCAGCCGACGGGGCCGACCCGGGGCTCGTGACAGCGGGCGATGGTGTCGTCGTCGGTGGCGTTCTGCTCGTAGTAGCCGAAGCAGACCGGTGCGGAAGCGGCGTCGAGCAGTCCGGCGAAGGGGGCGGTGCTGCTCGGTGCGGATCTCGTCTCGAACATGATCGATCTCCTTTGCTGGTCGGGATCAGCTGATGGCGTCGGTCCAGGGATCCATCAGGGCGTTGTAGACGTCCTTGGTGAAATCGCCGCGGCCGATCAGGTCGCCGAGCACCGCCGCGGTGACCGCTCGGTTGATCGTGCTGAGCGCCCCTACCCCACCGAGCGAGGCGAGCAACCCGCCGAAACCTTCGGCACCGCCCGAGATGGCCGGGGTAATCGACTGTCCGGCAATCAGTCCCGCGATCTGCACGGCGCGGGTGCGGCCGAACTCCTTTGCCGTGACGGCCGCGATCGCCGCGGTCTGCGTGTCGGCGGTCGAGGTACGGAAGCTCGCCAGCAGTCGCTCGATGCTTTCGTTGGCGGATGGGCCGGCCGTGAACCCGGCGTCCTTGTTGGCGTTGAGTTTCGCCAGTTCGTCGGGGGTGAGCTGGGCGGCGCGTTCGACGATCCGCACGACATCACGCCACTGTGGGCCGTAGAGATACTCCAGGTGCAGGGCTGGGTCGGCGGTATCGAAGCCGGCTTCGGCATTGTTCGTCTCAGGGTTCATCTTTGACTCCGAGTTCGTTGTAGGAGAGAGGGTTTCGGTTCGGCGCGTGCTCATACGGACACCGTGACCAGACGACGGTCGTCCTGGTTGGTGGTGCGCCCGTCCGCCGCACCGATGCCGACCAGCGGGAGCTCGGCCTCGGCGGCCGCGGGCTGCGGGGCCAATGCCTTCTGCAACGAGGCGATCAGATCCTCGAGGCTCGCGGTGTCCTGGATGTCGTCGAGGAACTGGGTTCCGGTCGGGGTCATGCCGCTGTCGGAATCCCCGCGCTCGGTGTTCTGGTCGCGCCAGGCCCGGATCGCGGAGATGAGGTAGGACTTCACATCCGGGATCGACAGTCCGACCAGCGGCACCACCACGATGACCGCCAGCAGGAGCAGCGGCAGCACGACCACCAGCGGCAGGAAACCACCGGCCAGCAGCAGTGTCGCCGTCGCGGCCAGCAGCAGCGGAGCGCCGAGCAGTGCTGCCCCGCCGACCAGCGCCGCACCGCCCACCGCCGCCGCCAACGCGGCCGCGCCGAGTGCGGCAGCAGCGCCGACCGGCACCGCTATCGTCAACAGCGTCGCCAGCAGTGCCAGCGTCAGCAGAACCGCCAGTGCCGCAGGCACTCCCAAAGCGACCAGCGGCAGCCCGATCACCGCCACCGCGACCGCACCGGCCGCGATCACCGAAGCCGCCACCGCGGCGATCGCCAGCAGTGGCAGTGCCGCCAGCGCTAGTGCCAGCAAGCCACCCGCACCGAGCAACGCGACAACCGCGCCGAGCGCAATGGCCCCGACCACCAGAGGCGTGATAGTGAGCGCGGCCAACGCGACCGCACCCGCAGTCAGCAGCGCGACCGTCGTCAGCACCGCACCAACCGCCAACGCCCCCAACACCAGCGGCGTCGCCACCGCCAGCGCGGCAATCGTCACCGCGACGGCCAGCGCAAACGCACCGAATGCGATCAGCCCGGGTGCGGCCAGCGCAGCAGCCACAGCGGCTGCGACCGCACCTAGAGCGCCGAGGGCGACCAGGCCCGGCAGAGCCAGCGCCGCAGCCACGGCAACCGCACCGAAGGCCAAGGCTCCCAACACAATCGCTGCTGGAATACCCAGCGAGGCGGCCGCGGCGGTGGCAAGCAACGCGAGTGTTCCGATTACCGCACCAATGCCAAGCGCAATCAGCACAGGCAACGCCAGCGCAGCAAGCCCGATCAGCGCCGGCGACGAGAGGGCCGCCAGCGCAACCGCGCCGACTGCCAGCAGCGCACCCACTGCGAGAACGGCACCCACGGCGAGCGCACCGAGCACAACCGGTGCCGCCGCTAGAGCCAGTGCCGACAGAACGGCAGCACCGGTGGCAAGCAGTGCGCCGGTTCCGATGACTGCGCCAATAGCCAACGCGCCCAACACAACCAGCACGGGCAACGCCAGAGCCGCCAGCGCGACCGCGCCGACCGCCAGCAGCGCGCCTGTCCCGATAGCCGCACCCACTGCGAGCAACACCGGCACCGCAACGACAGCGAGTGCGGCGAGAGCGAGCCCAGCCGTGGCAAACAGTGCGCCTGTCCCGATGACAGCGCCCACCGCGAGCACAACCGGCGCCGCTACCAGAGCCAGTGCCGATAGAACGGCAGCACCCGTAGCAAACAGTGCACCCGTTCCGATAGCCGCCCCAATAGCCAACGCGCCCAACACAAGCAGCACGGGCAACGCCAGAGCCGCCAGCGCGACCGCGCCGACCGCCAGCAGTGCGCCCGTCCCGATAACAGCACCCGCCGCGAGCACACCGAGCACAATCGGTGCCGCTATCAGAGCCAGCGCCGACAGAACGGCAGCACCGGTGGCAAGCAGTGCGCCGGTTCCGATGACTGCGCCAATAGCCAACGCGCCCAACACAACCAGCACCGGCAATGCCAGCGCGGCGAGGACTAGACCGCCGAGCACGATCGGCACCGCGAGCGCAGCGAGAGCGACCGCGGTGACCAGACCGCCGAGCGCGGCCAGAACGGGTGAGCCCAGGACGGCGGTGATGACGAGCGCGGCGAAGGCCAAGCCGGCCAGGATGACCAGCGTGCCGACGGCGAGTCCGGCGAGGGCGACCACTGAAGCGGTCACCGCGGCGGCGACCACGATTGCCGCGACCACTGCGATGGCGGCGAGGGCGACGAGCGCGGGAATTCCGGTCCAGCCCGCCAGCAGCACTACTGCCACCGCACCGAGGGCCAGTACGCCGAGGGTGACGGCGGTGCCGAGCGCGATCGCGCCGAGCGCGGCCAATCCGGTGACGGCCGCCGCGACGACCGTGACCACGGCGGCCAAGGCCAGCGCAGCCAGACCGATCGCGTTCGCAACACCGAAGACGGTCAATGCGATCACCGCGGCAAGGGCGAGCGCACCGAGCACAACCGCCCCGACCAGACCGATGGCTGCGAGCGCGATCAGTGCGGGCACGCCCGTCCAACCGAGCAGCAGCACCACGGCCACCGCGGCGAAGGCCAGCACCAAGGTCGTCACCACCCCGGCCAGCGCCAGCGCACCGAGAGTCACCGTCCCGGCCAGACCCAACCCGAGCGCACCGAGTACAACCGCCGCGACCACAGCCAGCGTCGCCAGCGCGACGGCCCCGAGCCCGAGCAGCACCGGTGCCGCCACCAGCGCCAACGCGATCGCGCCGAGCACCAACGCCGTCAGCGCAACCGCGCCAGCAGCAATCAGCGCCCCGATCCCGACAACAGCAGCCACCGCCAGCACCGCGAGCACCACCGGCGCGGCAACTACAGCCAGCGCGGCAAGCACAGCCGCACCGGTAGCGAGCAACGCCACCGTTCCGATAACAGCGCCTAAAGCCAACGCGCCCAACACAGGCAGCGCCAGAGCGGCGATCGCGAGCGCACCCAGTACAAATGGCGCTGCAAGCACCGCGAGTGCCACTGCACCGACCACCAGCGCCGCAATCACTCCCAACACCGGCAGCGCCAATACCGCGAGCGCGACGACGGCGGCAATAGCGAGCGCACCTAGGACAAACGGTGCGGCCAGCAGGGCGGCACCGGTGGCAAGCAACGCCACCGTCCCGATAACGGCACCTATTGCCAACGCGCCCAACACAATCAACACAGGCAGCGCTAGAGCGGCAATCGCCAGCGCACCAAGCACAAATGGCGCGGCGAGCACGGCAAGGACCACAGCCGCAACCGCGAGCGCACCGAGGACGAACGGCGCGGCAAGCACCGCAAGCACTCCGGCGCCGACAACCAGCGCCGCAAGCACTGCCAACACTGGCAGCCCCACTACAGCGAGCGCGACCACCGCAGCGATCGCGAGGGCGGCAAGTACGAACGGAGCCGAGACGACAGCGAGGGCGATCAGCGCCGCGATCGCAGCCAAGGTGACTACCGCGGCTACTGCGCCGAACGCGAGCAGCGCAGGTCCGCCGAAGACCGCGATCACGACCAGTGCAGCGAAAGCCAGTGCCGCAAGGGCGATCACACCACCGACAGCGAGGGCAGCGAGTCCAACTACCGCCGCGACAACGAACGCAGCCACCACGGTCAGCGCAGCCACCACACCCGCCGCGACAACGATCGCCGCCACCGCAGCGATGGCACCGATGATGAGCAGCGCGGGCAACCCCGTCCAGCCCAATACAACGAAGACGATCACCGCGGCAAGCGCCAGCACCCCGAGCGTGGCCGCGACCCCGAGCGCGATGGCACCGAGCGCGATCGCCGCCGGCAAGCCCAACCCGAAGAGCACAGCCAACGCAGTAAAGGTGACCGCACCGATCACGATCAACGCGGCCAACGCGAGCGCGGACAACGCGATCGTCTCCACCACGGCGAACACCGTCAGCGCGACGACCGCAGCCAGGATCAGCGCACCGATCGTCACGACGCCGACGAGTGCGAGCGCGGCGAGCGCGATCAACGCGATCGGCCCGGTCCACCACAGCGTCAGCACGACCACCAGCGCGGCGAAGCCGAGCACAGCCACCGTCGCCACGGCGGCGAGACCCAGCGCGCCCAGCGTCACGATTCCGGCAAGGCCGAGCCCGACCAGACCGAGCACGACCAGCGCAGGCAACGCCACGGCCGCGAGCGCGATCCCGCCGAGCACCACCAGAACCGGCAGCGCGACAACAGCCAGCACAACTCCGAGGACGATCAGCGCAGGCAAGGCCACCGCGGCCAGCACGATGCCGCCGACCAGCAGAGCGCCGATGATCAGCGGCGCGGCCAACAGCGCGACGGCACCGATCGCCAGCGCGGCAACAACACCGACGATCACTACCGCGGCGAGCACCGGCAGCGCCAGCAACGGCAAGGCTGCCTCACGCCGAGAGTTGATCAGCCCGCTGTCCAGCACCAGATTGCGAATTTCGGTCAGCACCGGCGCGAGCGCGGTACTCAGCGAGCCGACCGGATCCGCGATGAGCTGCCTGATCCCTTCGGCCAAGCCCTGCAACGGATCCGCGCCACCCACGGTCTGCCCGAGCATCGGCGTGAGCAGATCGCGCAACGCCTGGGTCGGGTTCGGCCCGTCCTTCGGGAAGTCGAACAGGGTCTGCGCCTGGTTGATCAGGTCTTCGATCGGCGAGCTGATCGGGTCCCGGCGCGTGCCCGCCTGTTCGATCGCCTGATTGACGAAGGCGAGCATGTCTTCCACGGGCCCGCGAAGCGGCCCGCTCGGAAAGGTCTTGTCGGCCCAACCGGCCAGCTGCTGGAGATCGACACCAGTGCTGATCACCTGTTCCGCAACGGCGGCCATCTCGGTGACCTGCGAGGGAACGAAGCCGAGCGGGCCAGCCGCAGGAGTAGCACCGGATATCGGGGCAGCAGGTCCCGGCTGGGCAGCGGGCGGCGCCGGCGGCGTAGTGAATCCGCGAATCATGCTGCCCGCGTTTTCGGCCGGTGTGCCTGCGGTGACGTTGTCCAGCGCGTTGAGCGCCTGATCCACCATGTCCTGCCCGGCGGGACCGAAATTGGTGGCGACGTTGCCGAGTTCGGGTACGGCCGCCCCGATGTCCGGTACGGAGTCGCCGAATTCGGTGATCGCCCCGCCGATCGCGTCCCCTAGGCCGGGCACGGCGGAGTTCAAGCCGGGGACGAACTCACCCGGATTGGTCGGAATCGGCGGAAACGCGGGCGCTTCCGCCGACGCCCGGCCGGTCGACACCATCACGGTGGCCAGCGAGGCGAACGCGGCCGCCGCATACAGGCCGCGACGATTCCGTTTCACTGCCTTGCGATGCTTTGCACCTTGTTTGGTGGTCCTGGAACGCTCGTGAGTTACCGACATGAGGAACCTTTCGATCGAACAGGAATGCAGCGAGGACCCAGCCGAGAGGGACTGGGCATGCCGAGCTCGGAGCGAGCTCGCTGAACGAAAAGGAGGGGGCGGGTCAGACCGGGCCGTATTCGCCGGTCGCGCACGCCGCCCTGGACCAGCCGCCGTTGGCACCCACGGTGGTCCCGATTCGGGTGTGCAGTACGCCGCCGATATCGCGGCACCTGATGTACGCGTGCTGCCCGACCCCTGCCCCCGGTTCACAGGTGATCGTGAGCTGGTTCGGCACCGCGTAGTCCGAGCTACATCCGGCGGGCGGCGGGTCGGCCGCGGCCATGCCCGAGACGAACGCGGCGCAGACGATGGTCGGCAAGCACACCACAGCTAATAGCTTGCAACTGCTGGTGATGTTCATGCGACCAGCGTCGGACCGCCGAGCAAACCGCGTCAACCAGCAAACCAGGCAGTTTTCACATCCTCGCAGTTCACGGCATATGGACGACTAATCCCACGCGGATTATCGTAACCAAGAACTGACATAAAAACTCTTGACATACACCACCGACGCGGTCGACAAGCCAGTCGAGTCGTCAGTTCAGCGATCTTCTAGCAACCCGGGGAGTAACCACAGGGAAAAACCCGCACCCGACGTGAATCAGGTGCGGGTCACCCCTCGACCTAGGCGGCGCTTCGTCGAAACCCGACTACAACGCCCTGTCTTTGGTCTCCACCAACGCCTTGGTGCAGAAGAAACTCAACAGCGCCAGACCGGCCATCATGTAACCGATCGCATTGCTGCCGTAGGCCGACGCGAGCGGCGTGGCGATCAGCGGCGGAATCGCACCGCCGAGCACCCCGGCCAAGTTGTAGCCGAGCCCAGCGCCGGTGTACCGATACCGGGTCTGGAACATCTCCGGCAACAGCGCCCCGCACGGTCCGTACGCGACACCGAAGATCGCCAGGGTGACCAGCACACTGATCACGAATGCGGGACGAGAACCGCTGTCGAGCAGCGGGAACAGCGCCAGCGACCAGACCACCGCGAGCCCGGACGAGACCATGATGACCAACCGGCGACCGAGCCGGTCGGAATACAAGGCCGAAAGGACGATCGCCGCACCGAATACCACCGCGGCCGCGATCCCGACGGTCAGCACGAACGGGCGACTGAAGCCGAGGGTCTTGGTGCCGTAACTGGTCAGGAATGCGGTGCCCATATAGAAGAAGGCGAACAGAATGGCCAGCGCACCTGCCGAAAGCAGGATTTCCTTGGTCTGGAATCGCCACGCTTCGAGGAACGGCAAGCGCGCGGGTTCGGGGTCGAGTGCGCGTTGGGTCGCGTTGGCCCGGAACACCGGGGTCTCGTCGATCGCCAGCCGCACATACAACCCGATACCGACCAGGACGATGGAGAATACGAACGGGATCCGCCAGCCCCAGTTCAGGAAATCGTCGTTCGTATCACCGAACAGCGTGCCGGTGATCAGGAAGGTTGCGCTGGAAAGCGCGAAGGCGAAAGCGGGACCGATCTGCGGGAACATGGCATAGAGGCCGCGTTTTCCGGGCGGTGCGTACTCGGCGGTCAGCAAAGTCGCACCGGCCCACTCGCCGCCGACGGCGAAGCCTTGACCGAAGCGCAGTAGCACCAGGATCAGCGGTGCCGCGACGCCGATGGTGGCCGCGCCGGGGAGCAGGCCGATCAGCAAGGTGGAGACACCCATCAGCAAAAGCGTGGAGACGAGGGTCTTCTTGCGACCGATCCGGTCGCCGAAATGTCCGAAGACCATGGCGCCGACCGGTCGTGCGACGAAGGCGACGGCGAAAGTCGCGAACGAGGCGACGGTGCCCGCCGTCGACCCCAGCGCCGGAAAGAACACCTTCGGAAATACCAGCGCTGCCGCGGTCCCATAGATGAAGAAGTCATAAAACTCGATGGTGGTGCCGATACAGCTGGCGATGGCCACCCGCCGCACACTGGTGCGGCTCGTCGTCACCGTGGTCCGTTCTGGCGACAGTCTTTTCATACGTTCCTCATCTCGTGCACCCTGCGCTGTCCACGCGGGACGCGGGGTGAGTGGGACCATAGTGATGCAGGTCACTCGTCGACTACCCCTCAACGGGGGTGGTCGCACTGCCGGGCAGGCACCCGCAGTCGCTTATGGCGACGGCATCGTGCGCGCGGGCAACGGAGCTGTGCGCGATGTGGTGTCGAGTAACTCATCGCCGATTTGCACATTTCCTTGAATAATGCCCACGCGATGTGAAGGCTCTTCGACCTCGTGAACTCCAAACAACAAACGCGACAGCGGAACATACGGAGAATTGAGACATGCATCCCGTTGCGCGCAGCCATATTTCATGGCCTGCGCAATGGCGATCAACTCCTGCCAGATAGCCCTGACCTGCGCTAACAAGATATCGGTGGCGTCACAGATGCGCGACCTTGCCAATCGCAATGCGACGCGGCCAGAATTACCGGTAAATGTCAACGACTTTATGCTAGTCAGGCATCCGAAAAAGGCCGGTATGGTCGAATCCATGGAGTTGAACTTTATTGCGGCAGAACAGCTTTTGGCGGCGTTGCGCGCGGGTGAGGTGACGTCGGTGGAACTCACCGACGAGGCGATCGCTCGTATCGAACGCGACGACAAGCTGATCAACGCCATCTGTGTGCCGGACTTCGATCAGGCACGAAAAGCCGCCCGCGCTGCCGACCAGGCGCGCGCCCGCGGCGAAGATCGGCCGTTGCTGGGCATCCCGGTGACGGTCAAAGAGTCGTACAACATGGCCGGCCTGGCCACCACCTGGGGCATGCCGCAGCATCGGAACTATCTGCCGACCGAAGACGCGGTACAGGTGTCGCGGCTCAGGACCGCAGGCGCGGTGATTCTCGGCAAAACCAATGTGCCGCACACGTTGCGAGATATCCAGAGCTTCAACGAGATCTACGGCACCACCAACAACCCGTGGGATCACACTCGCACGTCGGGTGGATCCTCCGGCGGCTCCGCGGCGGCCCTGGCGTCCGGCTTCGGCGCACTGTCCATCGGCTCGGATATCGGCGGTTCGTTGCGCACGCCCGCGCACTTCTGCGGCGTCTACGCGCACAAGCCGACCGTCGGGCTGGCCGCGACTCGCGGCATGGTCGCGCCGCCCGCATCCGCATTGCCGGTCGAGCTGGACCTCGCGGTTGTCGGCCCGATGGCGCGCACCGCCCCCGACCTCACGCTGCTGCTCGACGTGATGGCCGGACCGGACCCGCTGACGCTCGGCGTGGCCTACAAATTGACGCTGCCGCCGGCGCGCCACGACCGGCTCCGCGACTTCCGGGTGTTGGTCCTCGACGACCATCCGGTCATTCCCACCAGCTCCGCTGTGCGAGCGGGCGTGCACAGAGTCGCCGGCGCGCTGGTCGAGGCGGGCGCCCGCGTCGAACGGCACAGTCCACTGCTACCCGATCTGACCGAAGCCGCGACGGTCTACATGCAGTTGCTGATGTCCAACGTCGCCGCGAGCCATACCGCCGAGGCGTATGAGCAGCTGGTGCACCATGCCGCCGGATTGAGCGCGCAGGACGAGAGTCTCGATGCGGCGCGATTCCGCGCCATGGTGTTCAGCCACCGCGAGTGGATCGAGGCGAACAACCGTCGCGAACTGCACCGCCAAGGCTGGCGTCAGCTCTTCGGCGAGTTCGATGCGGTGGTGTGTCCGATTACGCCCACTCCCGCGTTCCCGCACAACCACGGCACGGGTATAGAGGAACGGCAGATCGATATCGACGGCGTCGACTACCCGTACTTCGACCAGCTCGTGTGGGCCGGGGTGGCCACCATGCCCGGCCTGCCCGCCACCGCCATCCCCGCAGGCCGGTCCCCCGAGGGCTTGCCGGTGGGCGTGCAGCTCATCGGCCCGACGTTCGAGGACCGCACGCCGCTGCGGCTGGCCGAACTGCTCGAGCAGCAGATCGGCGGCTTCCAGGCACCGATGGGCGGCCACACGTAGGCCGTGTCCGCGCACGGATGGCGCGGTGCCGCCGGTAGCGTTGGCGTCCATGTCGAGCGGTGGCAGCAGTACCACAGCAATCCTGGCCGCGCTGGGCGCCAACGCCGGTATCACGCTCGCGAAGTTCGTCGGCGCGGTGCTGACGGGTTCGTCGTCGATGCTGGCCGAGGCGATGCATTCGCTGGCCGATACCGCCAACGAAGCCCTGTTGCTGCTGGGTAAGCGGCGGGCCGCCCATCCGCCGGATGCGGTGCACCAGTTCGGTTACGGCCGTAATCGCTACTTCTACTCGTTCGTGGTCGCGCTGGTGCTGTTCACCATGGGTTCCCTGTTCGCCATCGATGAGGGCATCACCAAGATCCGCCGTCCCGAGGAGCTCAGCTCGCCGGTGGTCGCGATCGCCATCCTGCTCATCGCGATGGTGTTGGAGACCTTCAGTCTGCTCACCGCGCGGCGCGAATCCCAGCCGCTCAAAGGGCGTGGCAGTTGGTGGCAGTTCATCCGCACCTCGCGCAATCCCGAGCTGCCGGTGGTGCTGCTGGAGGACAGCGGGGCGCTGGTCGGGCTCGCCTTCGCGTTCACCGGCGTCGGATTGACCGTGCTCACCGGCGACGCACGCTGGGACGGCGTCGGCACCCTCGCCATCGGCATTCTGCTCGGTGTCATCGCGGTGGTCCTGATCGTGGAGATGAAGAGTCTGCTCATCGGTGAGGGTGCCACGCCCGAGGAGGACCGTGCCATCCGCAGCAATCTCGTCGACGACACCCACTTCGACCAGGTAATCCACCTGCGCACCGAATATCTCGCGCCTGATGAATTGCTCATCGCCGCGAAGGTTGCCGTCCGACCAGGTCTGACCATCGATGACGTCGCCACCGCCATCGATGCCGCCGAGGCCCGCGTCCGCGCCGCCGTCCCCGCAGCCGGTGTCATGTACCTCGAACCCGACCTCTACCGTCCTGACCATTCCTGAACTCACTGCGCACAAACGATCCCTAGCTTCCCGCACCAAATGTGTCGGTCCCTTATGTCAGGCTTCCTTCTGGAACAACCTGGCCGGAGGAGATCGATATGGCCGCGACCGACGACAAGCCCGAAGTACGACTGGTTGCGCACTGCCGCCGATGCCATGGCTGGCTGGTGTCGCCGGAATCGGTGTCGCAAGGGATCGGTCCGACGTGCGCGGTGCGCGAGCGGGCGGATCAGCGCGCCGCGGCGGCACGTGAGTTGACGCTGTTCGATATCACGGCGTCGGCGGCGTAGCTTCGGCGACACTGCTCGATCCGCCGGTTCACGACAGGAAGATCGGTCGGTCCACCTCGGGAATCCAGCAGTCGGCGGCCATATCTCGGTTGTAACTACTGCGGAAGTGCGCGATGAAGGGTGGGAGACCCGGGTGGTTATTGGTGGTTTCCCAGAGTAATGCGTGCGGGTACGCCGGGGTCGGGTCGGTGATCGGGAGTCGTCGAATATTGGGGTTCCAGGGAGCGATGAACCCATCCCCGCTGAACGTCGCCAGTGTGTCCGAGCCGGCGATGCGATCGAGCATCGCGTCGAAGCCCGCCAGTTTCTTCGCGTCCGAACCTGATTTGCTGCCGGGGTCGGGATCTGTAACCACCGCAATCCCGCTGAACTCAGCCAACTCCCGATAGAAGTCCGCCCACTCCGAGGGCACCGAAGCGCCGGGCACCCAGATCGGATGCGGCACGATATCGGGCAGTGACACCGTCGACCGCCCGGCCAGCGGATGGCCCCTGCCGACCAGCATGTGCAAGGGCTCCACATAAGCCGGGACGACACCGATGCCGGACGGCAACGGCCGCGGCCCACCGTGCGGCCGAGCGAACGCCCCGTCGGCGCGCCCACTCACCAAGGCGTCCCGCGAGGTGACGAACGCGTTGGACAGCACGATCTCGACATCCGACTCCGGATGCCGATCCAGGTAGTACTGGATCGACCGCGACGCCACCTGCCGCTCCCCCAGAATCGCGAGACGCAACGGTCGCGGCTCCTGCCGCACCGAGGCGACCGTCTCGTCCGCGGCCACCAGCAGCGACCGAGCGAACGGCAGCATCGTCAACCCCGCGGCAGTCGCCTTACCCGCCCGCCCCCGATCGAACAGCCGCACCCCGACCTGACTCTCCAGCTTGGCAATTCGCTTGGACACCGCCTGCTGGGTAATGCCGAGCATCGTCGCCGCATGACCGAATTGCCCCTCGTCGACGACGGTCACGAATGCCCGCACGGCCGCCAGATCGAGATCCGCCACGAAGTCTCCTTGTACGCCAGTTGGTTGCGGAATCGTAGCGTTGCCGTTGTCCGTCTATCAAGCGATCGGCCAACGCCCGTTCTGCCAACTTCCCTGACAGCCTGCGAGTTACGAACGTGAACCCCAGCCAAGGGCCCAACCCACACTTCGAAGCCGCCTCCTAATGACACAACCAACGGTTGTGTTTGCGCAGACAATTGGTTGTTCGAACGCCCTGCCGCTAGTTCGCTTCGACGGTCCACCTGCGAGCGGAACTCGTACCCTCCAGGAATGGTCGAAACATATTCCGACACACCGGTGTCAGCCGAGACGAGGACCGTCATGATGGACTACGGCCAGTTCTATCTGACCGGCACCGCGGACACCAGCGAGGAGCTGCCCGAGGTAGTGGATCGCGCGAGCGACCACGGGCTGTACGCGATTACCGCAGGCGGCAACATCGTTGTCTTGAGCCCACATCAGTACAACTTCGCGATGCGGGTCGATCTCGAACTGTTCGACCGGCCACAGCATCCGGATCGGACGGATTGGCAGGTTGTCATCGATGAGACCACCACCATCGATGACCGAGGAGAGTTGTGGATCACCTCCGCCACCAGTACCTCCGACGTCCCGATCGCGATCGCTCCCGGTACCTATCACATCGAAATCAGCGGGCGCGGGCTACGTTTCGTCGGTCCGCCCGACTCGACCAGGCCCGGCGATGTGTGGCGCGTGCGGATGTGGCCCGCCTACGAGCACGCCGAATATCCGCCGCCGCAGCGTTGGCCCTGAGCCGGCTGCCCGCGTACTTCCGGCCGGCAACAATTGAAATGCACAGCTGGACAGGCGATCATGAGGAACCAGTGCAGTTGGCCTCTCGGGCCGATGCCGACACCAGTTCCCCCTGATCACCCGACCAAGGCCCATTTGCGGCGTGGGCCCGGTCGATTCAGCGCTGGCGCCAGCTCAGTGGGCCTGGCAGGTCCACGTTGTTCTTTTTGGTGCGTGAGTTCCATGACCACGGGCCGATTTTGATGCCCCACGAGGACAGGCCCGACTGGGTGAAGTTGAATTTCAACGGCCCGAAGGACTTACGTTGACGATATTTGAAGGGCATGTGAAACCTCTCTAGCTCTTCCCCAGGATAACCGACCGTGTTGTCCCCTATGGCTTTCGCTGGTCAGCGCACCGGTTTCAGCACGTCTTCCTGACGTAATCGGGCTCACCCGGAGTGGACACCTCGACGTCCCGGAGCACAATGCTCAGCTTGTTTCCGTACTCTGCGCACGCGGCCGCCAGTCCGGGTTCGGTGTACTCGATGTCGATGACATTGTTGTTGTATGCCCTGGCGTAGTCACCGCATTCCTCGGTGTCGCCGCATTCCTCGGCTACCGCGAAATCCAGTCCGGCAGCGGCTCTTTGGTCGAGGAGTTCGGCGGCGTTCTTCTGGCCGATGGCGAGGCCGCGGTCGTGTGAGTACTTGGCGAGCAGGGCGATGAAGGCAACCGCCTGGTCGGGGGCGAGCAGCCCCTTGGAGCGGTCGTAGCTGTCGTAGTTGTCGACTTCGACGGCGTTGAAACGCTTGTCGGCGCAGCCGCCGATCCACTGGTTGACCTTGTCGGCGATGCGGGTGCGCTTGTCGGCGGTGCGGATGTCGAGCAGCGCCTCTTTCCATCGCGTGTCGTAGACGATCTTGCCGTCCTTGTCGCGCAGCAGCAGGTCGGCCGGCCATTCACCTTCCGCGCCGGGCTGAACCTGAAAACCGTTGACGTAGCAGATGTTGTAGAGCCCGGCGGCCGGTTCGACGCTGTGGTCACGACTGACGACAGTCACGCCGGGCGGCGGCGCGTACGGGCTGGTGATCTGGTAATCGAACCCCGCGTTGACCGGCGGCAGGGTGATCGCCGGTGCGGCGACCGCGGTACCGGCCTGCTGTGCGACCAGGCAGGAGGCCGCGGCGACGAGCACCGCGACGGTGGTCGCCCAGCGGCGGCGGATGGAAGTGGTGCTCACAAGACCCTCGTTCCCTGGTGACGGCTACCGCCCGAAGGACATCACCCGGCCACCGCCCCACCCACGCACCGTGCCGAAAGCCCTTCAGGCACAGCCAGATACAACCACCCCCGGACGGTCCCGTCAACGCCCGAGATCAGTGGTAGCGGGATGCCCTGCGCGACAGCGGCTTACCGAGCCAGGTCTCGGCCGGTCCGGCAAACGCGCCCAGAGACTTCCGAAGTCAGTCCGCAGCGCGCATGGATTCCATGGCAGCTTCCAGGATCTGCCGTGTGTTGTCGCCACCGAGGACACTGAAGTGATTACCGGGCACGTACCGCAGATCGAGGTGCGGCGTACGGCTTTCCAGCCCGTCGATCAACACCGGCGTCTCCAGGAAGTCGTCGGTCGGATAGAAGACCTGCAGGACCGGAATGTCGATGTAGTCGTACTGCGGTTCGGTCAGATGCGGCCACATCGCCTGCCGGTATCGCTCCAGCCCGTCGGCGTCGTCGTCGGCATTCGTGTGCAAACCCCCGCCCGGCATCTCGGGAGCCATCAGCGAAGCCACCACACCCAGCATTTGCACCGGAATACCGGTACGTACCGCCGCGTCCGGCAGCACCGGGATCTCGATACCCGCCAGATAACTCAACACCGCGACTTGCGCGGCCCACTGCCCGGTCAGCTCCGGCTTCTCCCGCGGCACCCGACGCAACGCGTTTCCCGCCAGGTCCGCCGAGGGGAATCCGATCACCGACATCGAGGCGATCCGGCCGGGATACATGGTGTTGTACTGGCTTCCGATGAACGGCCCCCACCCGTCACCGAAGATGTGCACGCGACGCCCGGGAGCGGTCTGATCCAGCACCGCGCCCAGCTCCCCCGCCAGGTTCTCCATCGAGTAGGCGCCCGGCCTGCGGTCGTGACTCGTGCGGCCCGCCCCGTGCATATCCCAGCGCACGACATGAAATCCGTTCGCGGCCAACTGTTCTGCCATCGGCACCATGAGGCTGGAGTCGCCCGGCCAGTCCCCGGTCATCATGACGGTCGGTGCGTCACCGTCGGGTCCGTATTCGAAGTACGACACCGGGAAGCCCTGATATTCGACGAATCCCGGGCGACCGGAATCCTCCGGGTCTGCCTGCGCGGCGCCGGCCGGGCCGACCACTGCCAGTGCCACGACAGCGAGGAATGCCGTACTCCTGAACAGCCGCATCGTGCAGCCACCTCTCCACCATCGTCGAGAAAAATGGATGACCCGCCGAGATCACAGCGCTGACAAGCCCAGGAGCATGCCCGAGGAGGATATTACGACCTTCTCACGCCATGGCAAGCATCCAGCTACCGCTGGGCGTGGCGCACCATGCCCGCATCGCGCGCCGGGCTCCTACCCGATATCCACCACGCGGGCCCATGCGGGCGGCGCGTCCGGAACGTAGTCGGGATTGTTTTCGCTCCAGGTATCGGCAACCGAGCGACGAAACAGACCGACCACCGTCCGGCACGGTGGCCGTCTGGTCGGCCAGGGTGTCTGGCCATCGGTCAGCACCACGAGAACGTCCGGACATGGCCGGGCGCCAACGGCTTTGGCGAAACCCGTGCGCAGGTCTGTTCCCCCGCCACCCACCAGTGGTATCCGCTCGGCACGACACAGCGGGTGCACGATCCTGGCCGCCGCGTCGCACGGCAGCACGGTGATCAGGTCGCGCCGCCCGCCCACAGCACGCGCGATGGCCGCCACTTCGAGCAGCGCGCTGCCCAATTCGATGTCACTGACCGACCCCGACGTGTCGATGAGCACCGAAACCCGTGGCGGCGTGCGCCGCAGGCTCGGCAGCACGACGCCGGGCACGGCGGCCGAGCGCCGAGCGGGCCTGCCGTAGGTGTAGTCCTCGCCCGCACCGGACCCGCCGACCGCTGAGCGGAGCGCCGCCCCCAGCAGATCACGCCACGGCTGGGGCGAATGGAGCGCCTCCTCGGCCCAGCGCTGCCACCCTTTGGGCGCGTCCCCCGGGCGGCCGACGATGCCCTGCGCCACCCGGAACCGGACCGCGTCGCATTGCTGCTCGCTCAGACCGTCGGCGCCGTCTGGCCCCAACTCCCACTCACGGTCCAATCCGTCTGCGCCACTGCCACAGTCGAGCCAGGCCATGCCCTCCGTAAGCGGCCCGAGCCGAAACTCGAGCAGATAATCCTCCATGAGCTTGCCCGCGGACAATTCCAACGACGCGGGCGTGACAGCCCCCTCCGGCTGGACGAGCCCGTCGCCGAACACGTCGTCGTTGATCTCGCAGTCCGCGGCGATGTTCATGCGCAATCGTTCTGCCGGACCGTACAATTCGTGTCGCCGCGCGAATCGGTCACTGCGGCCGTGGTGGTCGCGCAGCAGGTGCGACACCTCGTGCACCCACACTCCGGCCAGTTCCTCGACCGGCGTCCGGTCCACGAACCCCGGCGAAACGTAGCACCGCCAGTGCCGGTCGACGGCCATCGTCGGTACGACGCGCGACTCGACGACGGACAGGGCGAACAGCGCGGTCGCCAGATAGGGCCGGACGCGGGCGGCGTGCAGCCGGGCGGCAAAAAGCTTGTCGCGGTCCAACATTCGCGGTGTGCTCGCGGCCATCAGTTCGCCTTCGCGACAAGGCGGACAGCGGCCTGATCCGCGCTACGGGACACCGATACCACCCCGGCGAGTTGCTCGATGGCCACCGGCACATCCCAGTCGCCCTGGCGCAGGGTAGCGAGAGTTGTTGCGGGAACGACGATCAGGTCCGGAGCACCGGTTTCCAAAGCGTGGACCAGCAACGCCCAAGCCGCGTCCCAGCGCGCCTTCTCCGGGCGCTTGCGGACCGCCGCCACCACGCCGTCGAGCACCGCCTGGCGCAGGTCACCGCGCTCGGGCAGGACGGCGGCCGCCGGGTCGGCCAGCAGCGCCTCCGGGTCCGGCAGGTCCATCCGGTCCAGGCTGGCCAGCAATTCGAAGCCCGGCCCGTCGCCCACCGTGCCACGGACCAGCAGGGAGAGCACATCGCGGGACGAGCCTGCCGCGGTAGCGAAGGCGATCAGCGACACTGCCATCTGCCAGCTGCGCGGCGACGGCCAAGCACCTCCCCGGCGCGTGTCACTGGTGGGAATCTGATGCACCAGCGCGGGCCGGGCCGCGAGCAGCACGCATACCGCCCGTCGAGCGAAAGCAACTGCGTCAGTCAGCTTTTCCGTGGCCAGTCGCGGCAGTGTCGCGTTCGGCCAGACTCCGCCGAGACCCCGGACCACCACGTCGTGATCGTGGGTCCAGCGCAGGTGCACGAACCGGTTGGCCAGCGGCGGGCTGAGCTCCCAGCCATCGGCCGCCGACGATCGCGGGTTGGCCGCCGCCACGATCCGGACATTCGGCGGCAGCTGGAGGTTGCCGATCCGCCGCTCCAGCACGAGCCGGAGCAGGGCCGCTTGCACAGCGGGTGGTGCGGTGGACAGTTCGTCCAAGAACAGCAGCCCACGGCCGGCCCGGACGAGACGCACCGCCCAGTCCGGCGGCGCCATCGGCACACCCTGCTCCGCGGGGTCGTCGCCGATGATGGGCAGACCCGAAAAGTCCGATGGCTCATGCACACTCGCGATCACCGTGGTCAGTGGTAGGTCGAGGTCATCGGCGAGCTGGGTAATGGCGGCGGTCTTGCCGATCCCCGGTTCGCCCCAGAGGAGCACCGGCAGGTCGGCAGCCACGGCGAGCGCCAGGGCTTCCAGTTGGTTGTCGGGGCGCGGTTCGGTGGTTACCTCATGGAGCAGAGCCAGCAACTCATCGGCAACGTCGAGTTGGGTGGAGGTGCGGGTGGCAGTAAGCATGCGAATCACCTTGTGGTTGACAGAGTTGGGTGTGGGGCGAAGGTCAGTGAGTTCAGGACGAAAGCGGTCCGGTCAGTGGGAAGCCGCGTTGCGCGGATGCGCGCGACGGTCACGGGAACGGCGGCTCTGCGGCGGAACTCGGCCCATCCCTGGTTCGGACAGACCCGCCCTGAACAGCCCGTGGGTGATCCGTCGACGCGCGGCCGCCTCGAGTTCGTCGCGCAAAGCGCCGTCGCGGAGCAATGCCTCGGGACCGAGCAGTCCCTCGACGATGGTCAGCGCGCCTGCGATATCGCCATGGTCCAGGCGTTCACGGACGCCGACGAGCCAGTCCGGTTGTCGATGCGCCGTGTCGATGGCCTGAAGGCAAGGCAGCGGCGTGCCGGACAGCGCGGCCAGCAGCTCTTCCCGCCGAATTTCGGCCGGGTCGTGATCCAGCGCCGCCAAAACCCCGTCGACCAGCCCTATTCGGTGCTGCTCTCCTCGGCACTCCACGATCCGCTGCCCCGTTTGATCGGGAGCCCGCGGCGCATCGGCCGACGAATACCCGGGCACTAGCGCCGAGGCCACCAACGGATGCAATCGTTCGGCTGTTATCGCACCGGCACGGAGCAGCGCGAGATCGGGCAGCACGTACGTCGCCGCGTCGGGCAGCACCGGCAGCACAGACATGCCGCCGATCGGATACTCCGACGCGATCCGCAGCGTGCGCGTTCCGTCCGCGCCGGCAGCGGCTAGATCCAGCACCACCCGCTGTTTGGCTCCGAACCGGACAACGAACGTAGTGGTCGGCCGACCTTCCGCCTGGCACAGGATCTCGCCCTCGGCCGCCCAACGGCCGACAGCACAGTGTTCGAGTTCCATTACCGCAGTGCGTAACTCGGGATCCAGCGGCGGGCTGCCGCTCTCGGCTCCGGACCGCATGCGCAGCTCACCCACCCTGCGCGCATCCCACAGGTGGCGGTGCAGATCCAAGCGGAACCGCCGGTTGGGACGAGGATGCGGATGCTGTCCCGCGGTGGACCCGTCCCACAACGCCAGGCTGATCCGTTGCCCCGCATCCGCCCAGGCCGGCGCGGTACGAACCACGAGGTACAGGAAACCTGCACTGCCGCAGCGTATTCCAGCCTCATACCGGGCGAGCGCAATGGTCAGCCCCGGCCGCAACAGCCCGTCCGGAGCAATCCTCGGCATATGCCAGCGCAACAAATCAGGAGCCAGCGACCGCAGATCGGCCCGAATCCGACTCGCGAGTTCGGACCCATGACGACGCGCCACGGACCGCATATCAATATCGACATCGAAACCTGCTGCAGCACAAGCCCCCGCCCAATCCCGGACCAGGCGCCGGGCGGTAGCAGTCTCGATCATGGAGGGCGGCACGGCGAATTCACGCACGCGCGGCCAGAAGGACAAGCCGGAGAAGTTCTCATTCGCAAAGTGAGTAAGCATCAGCACTCACCTGAGACGAATGGAACCCCCGATCTTTCAACAGAGTGAATCATCATCACCGTGATCATATCGTCCGGCTTCGCACCTCGCCAGCCGAGGGGGTGCCCGGACTGCTTCGCGTCATGACGGGTGGAAGGGATTATCGTACAAGGTTATCCACTCGACCAAGGCTCGGTTATCGCTCGGACAGACGACAATCCACGCTTCCGGATGAGTCCGTTGACGCCAGTAGTCAAGCCGCTCAGGAGATCTCGCTGTGCCGATCACTGTTCGCACCGCCACGACTGCCCACATCGATGCGTGCACACGCGTGCTTGCCGAAGGCTTCGCCGACGATCCGGCGATGTCGGCGATCTGGCCCGACCAGGCGAGACGGCATCGCGCGGTGCCGCGCTACTTCATGACGGCCTTGCGGCACTTTCATCTGCGCGGAGGCGGTGTGCAGATCGCGACCGGCGAGCACGGTGAGATCGGGGGTGTCGCGGTGTGGGATCCGCCTGGACAGTGGGATCAACCCTTTTCGCGTACGTTGCGCGCGCTGCCCGAGTTGTTGCCTGCGCTGCGGGCCAGGACAACGGCTGCGCTGGCTGTACGGCATGCGCTGGACGAGCATCATCCGCGCACTCCACTGCACTGGTATCTGGCCAATATAGCGACGTCGGTCGACCGTCGCGGGCAGGGTTATGCGGCTCGGCTCATCGGGGATCGTCTCGCGGGCGCGCCGGACACGGCCGCTTACCTGGTGTGCACGCGGGAAAAGAACATCCGGTTCTACGAGAAATTCGGGTTCGCGGTGCGTGCCACCTTTGTGCTGCCCGCAGGAGCCAAACCTCCTATGTGGGCAATGATTCGAGAGCCTTAGGCGACCTCGTCCGATACCACGCGACAGCAGCGACGATCGCCGGCGGGGTGAAGTTGGCGAGGAGGAAGGGGATCTCTTCCAGAACACCGTAGCCCGCGTCGATAACGCCGACTGCCATGTTGCCGACGGTCAGGGCGAACCAGACCAGGAGGAAGTCTTCAGCTGCGCGGTGCAGTCCTTTTCTGCCGAAGCAGGATCCGACCAGCAGGAATATGACGAGCAGGACAAATCCGACGATGATGATGACCGATGTACGGCTCACTTTTACTCCATCTCTGATGTTCGAGTCGCGGTGTGCATTACGGACGATAAGTGGTGATGAGCTACACGGAGCACCATACAAGCAGGATTTGTGGAGTCACCAATAATCACTGTTTCCGATGCGCCGATATTCGCCATAGCGTGGCCGGTGTCCGCTGAAAGTTCGAGCAGATCGGAGCATGATCGTGGTACAGAGTTTGCAGGGTAAGTCGGCGGTGGTCGCGGCAGGTGCCAAGAATCTGGGCGGGCTGATCAGCCGTACGCTGGGCGAACGCGGCGCCAATGTCGCCGTGCACTTCAACAGCGACAGCACCGAACCCGAGGCCGACAAGACCGTCGCGGCGATCGAGGCGGCCGGTGCCAAAGCGGTGAAATTCCAAGCGGACCTGACTGTTCCGGGGAATGTCGAGCAGCTGTTCGCGGTGGCGGTCGACGCGTTCGGTGGCGTGGATATCGCGGTGAATACGGTCGGCAAGGTGTTGCGCAAGCCGATCATCGAGACGACCGAGGAAGAATACGACTCGATGTTCGCGATCAACGCCAAGTCCGCCTACTTCTTTCTGAAAGAGGCGGGCAAGCGGCTCAACGACAACGGCCGTATCGTCACCGTGGTCACCTCGTTGCTGGCCGCGTTCACCGATGGCTACTCCACCTATGCGGGCGGCAAGGCGCCGGTGGAGCATTTCACCCGCGCGGCGGCCAAGGAGTTCGCGCCGCGGCTGATCTCGGTCAACACCGTCGCCCCCGGCCCGATGGATACCCCCTTCTTCTACGGCCAGGAAACGCCGGAGCGGGTCGAATTCCACAAGTCGCAGGCCCTCGGCAATAGCCTGACCAAGATCGAGGATATCGCCCCGCTGGTGGAATTCCTGGTCGGCGACGGCTGGTGGATCACCGGACAGACCATCCTCGCCAACGGCGGGTACACCACCCGCTGAGGCGACACCGAAGGAAGGAAGTCACCGTGTCCGACAAACTCCCGCAGGCCGTCGAACAACTGCTCGACGCGACCAACGCTGGAAACATCGACGCGTTTCTCGATGGTTTCACCGCCGACGGTATCGTCGACGACTGGGGACGCGAGTTCTCCGGCCGCGCAGCGATCCGCGGCTGGAGCGATGGCGAATTCCTCGGCAAGCAGGTCACTTTGGCGGTCGATGATGCCGCTGACGACGGTGCGGAAACGACAGTGCATGCGCAGGTCGGCGGCAATGGATTCAACGGACCGAGCACGTTCGTATTCACCACGGCCGGCGACAAGGTCTCTCGAATGACCATTCGCGCGTAGCCAAGTGACGGCTGGCCGTCCGACGATCGGGCGGTCAGCCGTCGGCGCGCGTACTGAGCAGCAGGTCGCGCAGGCCGGAGGTGGTGTGCGGCAACCACAGTGCCTGGGTCGGCGCCACCGGCCCCTCTTTCAGGTCGACGACCTGCACGCGACCACCCAGCGCCTGCCCCGCGGGCGCCGTGACGATGGCGACGTGATCCGTGCCCACCACCGCGGTCACCGGCGGCGTGCCCTGGATGTGGTTGACAACGAACCGCGGCTCGAAACCCGCACGCCGACAGGTACTCAGGATGAAGTCGGTGTAGTACGACGCCCCCGGCGGCGCCCAGATGACGATCTGCTCGTCCTGGAGGTCGCGCACCGTGACGGCCGTGCGATCGGCCAGCCGATGCGGCCGCGCGACCGCGACGCGAACCGGGTGATAAGCGATGACCGCCGACGCCAGGTCGGCCGGACTCGCGACACCGCGCCGCAATGCCACGTCGACCGCGCCCTGGTGCAGAGCGGCCGCGATGGCATCGGGAAACAGCTGCCGCACGGTGACCGACACATCGGGCCGCGCCGCGCGCACCGGCTCGATCAGGTCGTAGACCTCATCCGCGGTGATCGCCGGCGTATGACCGACGACAAAAGCGGGCGGTGCCGCGATACCCGCCTCATAGGTCCGGCGATACAGCGCATCCGACGCCGCCAACAGTGCTCGCGTTCCGTCGCGCAACACTTCGCCCGCGTCGGTGAGGACCAGCTGACGACCGCTGCGATCGAACAGCTCGACCCTCAACTGCTTCTCCAGCTGACGAACCGAACTGCTCAACGCCTGCTGGGTGATGTGCAGCTCCGCTGCCGCGGAGGTGAAACTCGACAGCTCCGCCACGGCCAGGAACTGCTGCAACCGATGCAGGTCCAGCACTCTGCCACCGGAGCCGAGATCGCCTGGAACCATGCCGCCCATCGTAAGCCGACCGCAAAAGGGAACTGCTCTCCCCGTGCAGAACGCAATGTCGGCTCCGAAATTATCCGGTAGCTGATTCAGCGCTGAAAGCCCATGCCGCGCGACTTCCGAGTCAACCCCCTTCCCCACTCTCAACTGGGGTTTTACCGGACCGACGGACAGGCTTAATCTCCGGCCATCGGGATTTATCCGTCCGTTTGGAGGAATTCGAAATGTCCCACACCTTTCGCAGAGTCAGAGCCGGTCAAGTTATCGCAGTAGCCGCCGCGGTGCCGCTCGCGCTATCGCTCGCGATGGCCGGGTCGGTGTATGCCGAGCCGGGCGCGCCGCCCGAACGGCAAATAGCCGATGAGATCAAAGCGGCCGCCGTCAACCAGCACCTGGAGAAGTTCCAGAGCATCGCCAACGCCAACGGCCGCACGCGCGCCGCGGGCACCGCGGGCTACGACGCCTCCCGCGACTATGTGGCCGGCGAACTGCGCCGCGTGGGCTACACGGTGACGTTGCAGCCGTTCACCTTCCAAGCCTTCCAGGAACGGACGACGGCGGTGCTGGCGAAGGAAGCACCGGCCGCCCCGACGACGTACAAGGCGACCCCGCCGAACCGCAGCGAGATCGGCGACTTCGCGACGGCGACCTATTCGGGTTCGGGTGATACGAAAGCGCCGGTCCAGGGTGTCGATCTGGTGCTGACGCCCGGTCCGCAGCCGAACACCTCGACCTCCGGTTGCGAGGCCGCGGACTTCACCAAATTCACCCGCGGCAATATCGCCCTGCTGCAACGTGGCACCTGCACCTTTGCCGACAAGGCCCGAAATGCCCAGGCCGCAGGCGCTTCCGGCGTGATCATCTTCAATGAGGGACAGGCGGGCCGGACCGATACCTTCACCGAGCCGCTCGACGAGAAAGGCATCACAGTGCCGGTGGTCGGCGCGAGCTACACCGTCGGCAAAGACCTCGCCACCGCGGCGAAGCCGGTCGTGCGCTTGAAGACCGACACCGAGAGCCTGCCCGCCACCACGCACAATGTGCTGGCGGAGAGCAAGGGGGGCGACGCGAACAAGGTCGTGATGGCGGGTGCGCATCTCGATTCCGTGCGCGCCGGTGCCGGCATCAACGACAACGGTTCCGGCAGCGCGGGACTGCTCGAGGTGGCGCTGCAAATGGCCACACTCCAGCCGAAGAACAAGGTCCGCTTCGCCTGGTGGGGCGCTGAGGAACTCGGCCTGATCGGCTCGAAGTACTACGTGTCGAACCTGCCCGCCACCGAGCGCAGCAAGCTTCGGCTCTACCTGAACTTCGACATGATCGGTTCGACGAACTTCGCCTACAAGATCTACAACGGTAGCGGCGGGCCGGCCGGATCCGCGCAGATCGAGCAGAACTTCAACCGCTACTTCGATTCCCGTGGTCTGTCCCACGTCCGCACGCCCCTCGACGGACGCTCGGATTACGGGCCGTTCCTGCGGGCCGGGATCGCGGTCGGTGGCCTGTTCACCGGCGCGGAGGGCATCAAGACACGTCAGGAGCAGCAGATGTTCGGCGGCACCGCGGGCCGTCCGTACGACCCCTGCTACCACCGGTCTTGCGACACCACCGCCAACATCAACAACACGGCGTTGACCGTGAACACCGGTGCGATCGCCGACTCGATGCAGACCTATGCCAACGCCGACAACCCGCCCGGCACCGCGGCGACGCCGCGTCCCGCGGCAGAGCGCTGACATCGATCGATGACTACGACCCTGGTGGGGGCGGGCAGCTGCCCGCCCCCACTTTCCGTCGAAAGACATTCCGCTGCAAGCTTTTCTGAAGGGTTGATGCGATGACTTCGGTGACTGCGCTACTGGTGGCCGCGTTACTCGGGGCGGTGCCGCTGCCCGCACCGCAAGCCGAGGCGGTCTGGCTGCACGACGACATCTATGTGTCCGCGGGCAAGGCCAATGCCTATGTCGACGTGCGGTGTCCCAAGGGGCAGAAGCGGTGGACATTGACCGTGCGCCTCACCGCGGTGCAGCCCGGCCGGCCGAACGCTACCGGCTCGCTGACCACCTCGGCGGTGATCTGCGACGGTGAAACCCAGTGGCGCCAGCACCCGATCACCGTCCGGCCCGACAACGCTCCGTTCTTCGCCGGCCGGGACGAGCGCAACGTCGGCGTGGCCGAACTCCGCGACCCGAACGGCACCCTGGTCGAGACCATCACCCGGCGGATGTACTTCTACGCCTGGAACTAACGACATAGCGCATCGCTTGTGCATCATTTTGGGTAGAGTGGCGGTGTGCCGTTCCAGCAATGCCCGGCGGCAGCAATCGAAAACCGCCTCATCGAATCTCGGATCGCCGCGCCTCGGACGAACCTCCTCGGCCCGGCGGTCAGCACAGGAGAGCACCATGACTATCTCGTCCTCGATCCGCCGGACCGGCATTGCGCTCCTCGGCGCGGGCCCGGTCGTTGCCGCGTTGGCGCTCACCGCGCCCACTGCCGCGGCGGCCGAAACCGCTTGCCCTGCACCGGGTGCCAGCACCACCTCCGCAGCACAGTCGAACGCGCGCTGCTCGGCGACCAGCGAGGCGGGCGGCGCGGCCGCCGCGTACGGCTTCGACGGCACCGCCGCCGCCGACGCGGATGCCACCAGCTTGTCATTGGCCATCGCCCAGAACGGCGGGCGCGCGACGTCGTCGTCCATGGCACTGTCCGGGCCCGCGGCCATCGCCATCGGGCCCGGGGCAACCGTCAACGCCTCCGGGGTGCGCCCGGGACTGTCGATCGGTATCGCCGGTCCGGGCGCGACCGTGACGGTCACCGGAGTCACCGGGCCGACGTGCAGCGGCGGTGTCGGTTTCGCCGGAGACTTCCAGACCTTCCAGGGCTGCCTGTCCCTCGGCTGACCCAATGCCGTAGGCGCAGTGGCGGTTTCGTGATCACCACCACTGCGCCGCATGCGGCGATCGGACTATCGATCAGGCGTCCGGCCGGGCAACGTCCCCGCGCCAAGCCCCGGTTTCCTGGCCGCGCTGCTCGATGAACCTCTTGAATCGCTGCATATCGCCCTTGATGCGATGATTCAGCAGACCGAGTTTGTCGGCGGCATGCTCGACGAAGCCGTCGGGGTCGATGTCCATCTGCGCGGTGACCCGCGTGGTGTTGTCGTCGAGCCGGTGGAAGGTGATCACCCCGGAATGCTCGGGGCCACTGTCGGATCTCCAGGCCACCCGCTCATCCGGATGCTGCTCGGTGATGGTGGCGTCGAATTCCCGTGTCACACCGGCGATCTCGGTCACCCAGTGGGTGTGGGTGTCGTCGATCTGGCGAATCTCCTCCACGCCCTGCATGAACGCGGGGAACGACTCGAACTGCGTCCATTGGTTGTACGCACGAGCGACGGGGACATGGACGTCGACCGACTCGGTGATGGTGCTCATCGCTACCTCCTGGTTTTCCGGCTCACAGACTGCACGAGCACAGGTGTAATGCATCATTCGTGCATCGCACTTACCTTCGGGCAGTACCCGGACCACGACGACCTACACATCGGACGGCATACCCGGTCGCCGCCGCTCGACTCAGTTCTGATGGGTGCGCAGCTGGTAGCGCCGTTCGGCGTAGTCCATGTCGTCGCGCCACAGCCGCGTCGCGGCGCGGTTCATCAGCGGGCGCAACACCGGCAGCGCCCGATGCGCGTGCCGAAAGCCCGGACGGTCGGAGTTCGCGATCACCGTCTCGATCACCGCCGTGCGTGCCCGGCCGTCGGGGCCCGAACCCATAGGGGTGGCGTGCGTTTCGACCACGCTACCCGCACCTTCCCCTTCGAGGATTCGCATCGTGATGGTGCGCGGGTCGGGACAGCGGAACTCGGCCGCCACCGGCACGCCGAGACTGCGGGTCACGCGGAAGGTCACCGTCAACAGGAATGCGTGGTTCTCCTCGGTGATGCCGTCGCGTGGCGGTGTCCGCGTCACGTCGAGTCGCGCGAACGAGTACGGATGGAACCACGCGCCGTGCCAGGGGTCGAGCCGATTGGCGATGATGTCGCGCGGCTCGCACACCCCGACCAGGCTGGTCACCGCATGCACGGTGGTGTCGGCGGGGCGCGCACCGAGCACCGGCGCGTCGGTCGGCTCCTCACCGCCGACGGCATCCAGGCGTACCCAGGCGAGCACACCGTCGTCGTAGCCGGGGTACGGGCACCAGCGCGAGGCGCTGTCGTCGGCGCCGACCCGCAGACCATGCCAGCGGCAGATCAACGCGTCGTTCTCGACCTCAGCGGAAGCGAGGGGCGCACCCAGATGCGGGCAGGCGCCGGGACCGATGTGCAGCCCACCGGAATCATCGCGCCAGGCGACGATCTCGCGGCCGGCCACCTTGGTGGCGAAGGGGCGATCGCGACGGATCGCGCGGCTCGCGGCGATGACGTACCAGTTGCCGGAGGGACGCTGCTGCGACCAGCGCAGCGCGGCCGCGATCAGGCCGGGGTCCGCGTCCTGGTAGGTCGGCCGCTGCCGCGACCACTTCTCCGGCGCGAATCGCTGCAAGGGTGAGATGTTCACCGAGTCCGCCTTTCACGAGTAGCCAAGGCGCGCAGCAGCGCCGAGCGGCCCTGGGCGGGTACCGATTCCAGCGTGTGACCCGCCGCATTCCATTGGCGCAGGAGGGAATTGGCGGCCAGCCACCCGGTGGTCGCCGCGCGTTCCATCAGGGCGACTGGGAGATCGACGCGTATTCCGTCGCCCGCCAGGACCAGCCTGGGGTGCGGCGTGACAACGCCTGGGCGCGTAGCGAAGTCGCCGGGCGAGAAGCGCGGGCAATCCTGTCGCCACAGCATCGTCTCCCCCACGATGTTCGCGGCGGCGGTCTCCGGGTACATGGCGTGCAGCCGCGCCAGCAGCTCTTTGCGCACCTTGGCCTGTGCCGCGGGTGTCGTCTCGGCCACCGCGTACGCGTGCAGTTCGACGACACTGCCGCCGGTTTTCCCGGCCCAGTCCGCCGCTTGTCGTTCGTATCGATCCAGCACGCTGATGTTGTCGAGCGGGTCCATGTTGCCGGTGCCGAGGAAGCACGTCCGGTCGGCGCGCACCGGCTGATCCAGCCAGAGCCGGAGCACCGCGAAGGCCGGGGCCAGCGCCAAACCGGCTACCTGCGAACGCCATTCGTCGTCGCCGAGCTCCGGGGACGCGGCGACGACACGCTGGAGTCCGCCCGCGTCGGTGGCCAGCACGACCGCGTCGGCGGTCAAGGCCGCACCGGTGTCGTCGACCACTCGGAATCCGTCGCCCTCGCTGTCGATCCGCTCGACGGACACCCCCGTGTGGAATCGAACGGTGCCGGGTCGCTCCCGTGCGGTCAGGTATTTCGCGAGCGGCGTCCACAGGCTGACATCGAAATTGTCCCGCGCCACATCGAAGACCAGCCCTTCGCTGGAACCGAGGAAGTAGATGTGGAACATGGCGGCCAGCTCGGCGGCGGACATGCGCCGCGGTTCGATGAAGAAGCTGCGCGAAAACACCTCGAACGCTAGATGCCGGGCCGCTTCCGGAAAGTTGATGCGGCGCAGGAAGGTTTCCGCGTCCAGGTGATCGAGCCGATGATAGATGTCGGGCACCGATACCGCGGCCAACGGCGCTGCGGCACGCGGGTCCATCCGGACCAGGTCGCGCAGCCGGAAGGTGGGGCTGCGCAGCGCGAAGGCCAGTGCGTTCCAGGGTGGTGTGCGGGGCAGGCCACGGAAGGTGTCGCGGCGGCCGTGGGCGTCGACCAGCGGATAGTCTTCCAGTCTGCGCAGCTGCCGCAGCTGGGGATCGCTGCGCGCCAGCAACTTTCGCAGGTTGTAGTACTGCGCGAAGAAGGCGTGGAAACCGCGGTTCATCCCCACCGAAGTCCCGTCGGGGAGCTGTTCGGTCCAGCCTCCGACGCGCCCGCCCAGGTACTTCTCGCGCTCAACCACCTCTACCTGGCAGCCGCGTTCGACCAGACCGGTCGCGGCCGCCAGGCCCGCGATGCCGGCGCCGACCACGACCACCCGTGACCCGTTCCGGCCGAGGTCGCGCACGCCAGGCGTCGCCGGGTAACGCACGCGTCGCCGATCGCGGCCGTACTCGGTGCTCATTGCCGCACCTTCGCCTGGCGCTGCAGCGTGCGCTCCCAGCCCAGCAGGACGGCGGTCACCAGCGCGAACCCGAACAGAAAGTCCTCGACCGGGATATCCCATGGAAAGCGTAGTCCGAGAATGTGATCCGGGTTGTACAGCACGATCGGTGCGTCGAGTTTGGTGAGAAATCCATCGACGAGGATCTGGAAACCCAGCACGATCAGCATCGTCAGCCAGTAGGCCGGACGCCGGAACAAGCCGGTGCGCAACACCATTCGCTCGACCAGGCACACGATGATCACCGCCGCGATGGCGGGCAGGGTGTATCCCACTCCGGTGAAGTTCATCGGCCCGCTGCCTTTCTCGCGTCGCCGACCGGTTTTTCGGCATTGCCGAACCGCCGCCGCCCCGCACCGAGCAACGTGTCGACCGCGACGTAGGTGAGCAGGCCGCACAGCGGCACCACGGCAAAGAACAGCAGTTCCTCGAGCGGCATCTCACCGGGCAGCCGCACCCCGAGCACGTAGCGGTCGTTGTACCCCCACACGTCCGTGGCGATCGCCACGAGATCCCAGACCACGAACAGCGCGGCGGCCGGCCACAGCGCACCGAGCAGCACCCTGGGCCGCCGGTATACCCCAGGGCCGAGGAACTCCAGCGGTGCCGTCACAGCCAGGCAGCCGAGCAGAACGAGCAGGTAATGCCAGTGATCCATCAGGCCTCCTCAGCCGTGCTCACGATGATCGACGGCGTCGAGCGAGTGCGGAGCGGCCGGACCGGGTCTGCTGGAAACCGTCGTCCGGCGCGCCTGCCATGCGCGCAGCAGGCCTGCCGCGCCGACCCTGATGCGGCGCGCGGTGCCGACCCTGGCGCGCTGGCCGAACACCTCGAAATCATTGGCTTCGATGCGATCGAGGATCTCCCCGTACAGCACCAATGCTGTTGTCACGCAGGGACGCGAGCGCGGCGCGAGCAAGTCGATGCCGTGGCGCGCGAAAGTGTAGATGTCCCTGGTGATTTCATGCTGTTCGGTCAGCGCGCGACGCACCTTCGGGTCGATGCGTTGATGCGTACGGCACCACAGCAGCAGCTCCCGGTCCACGCCGTGCGCCGCCAGTTCGTCAGCGGGTAAGTAGACGCGGTTGCGTGCCAGGTCCTCGTCGACGTCGCGCAGAAAGTTGGTCAGCTGGAACGCTTTTCCGAGCGCGGCGGCATACGGTGCGGCGGCCTCCACCGATTCGGTGGTGCCGAGCACCGGCAGCAGTTGCAGCCCGATCACCTCCGCCGACCCGTAGACGTACCGGTCCAGGGCCGCACGATTCGGATAGTCGGTGACCGACAAGTCCATGCGCATGGATTCCAGGAAGGCGTCGAACAAGCGGCGAGATATCCGATAGGTGTCCGCGGTGTGCAGCACAGCCGCGAGCACCGGGTCACCGGCCGCATCGGCGTTGCTGAATTGTCCAGCGAGAACCTGCAATCGGACGGCCCGCTCAGCGGGGGTCAGATCAGGCTCGAATTCATCCAGGATGTCGTCCGCGCGCCGGGCGAAGCCGTAGAGCGCGTGCACGGCCGGGCGCTGGTCGGGCGCGAGCAGCCTGGTCGCCAGGAAGAAGGTCTTGCCGTGCGCTGCGTTGAGCTCGCGACACAGGTGGTAGGACCGTCGTAGGTCGGGGTCGGTGATACCGGCCGCGTCCAGCTCGGCGCGCGTCATTTCGCTGTCCGATCCATCGCCGAACCGGCGGGGCGGACGGATCGTTGCCCGGCCCCGGTGATGCGGTCGGCGGCAAGCCGTCCGGAGATCAGCACCGGTGGGATGCCGACGCCCGGCACCGTGGATCCGCCCGCGAGCACCGCGTTGTCGATACCGCGAATCATGTTGGTGGGCCGGAACGGGCCGGTCTGGGCGAAGGTGTGCGCCAGCGCGAACGGACTGCCCGCCAGCATGTCCTGACTCGCCCAGTCGTCCGGGGTGACCACCCGCAGCACTTCGGCGTCCCGCAGTAGCGTGCCGCCGAGTCTGCGCTGCGCCAGCTCGAGAATTTCGGTCGCGTACTCGGGTCCGGTCTGCGCCCAATCGATCTCGCTCTGCGCGAGGTTGGGCACCGGAGCCAGGATGTAGAGCAGATCACGTCCGTCCGGTGCCAAGGACGGGTCGCCTGCTGTCGGCCGCGTCACCAGCAGCGATGGGTCGGACATAACGCGGCCTTCCTTGATGATGTCGCGGAAAGCCTCGTGCCAGGCCGCACCGAACAGCAAGCAGTGGTGCGGGATTCGTGGTTCCCGCGCGCAGCCCACATGAAGCACCACCGCGGACGGCGCGGGCCGGACGGCGATCGGACGCCGGGACCGATGCCCGAGCAGTTCGTAGGAACGATGCCGCTCGGTGGTCAATACCACTGCGTCACAGTCGATCCGCTCGCCTTGATCAGTCCGTACCGCGACTATCCGGCCGCCTTCGCGCGCCAGCTCGGTCACGGTTGCGTCGTAGCGGAAGCACACGCCCGCTGCCTCGGCCGCCGCCGCGAGCGCGTCGGGCACCGCCCGCATGCCGCCGCGCGGGAAATAGACCCCGGCCATGGTGTCCATATGGGCGATCACCGCATAGGCGGCCAACGCCCGGTCCGGTGCGACTCCGGCGTACAGCGATTGAAAGGTGAACACCCGCCGCAACTCCGGATCGGTGATGAACTCGGCGACCTTGCCGTCCCAGTGCCGGAAGCCGCCCAGCGCGGCCAGCCTGGCCAGCGCGGGCGTCAGCATCGACAGGGGTGATTCGAAGTTCGATGCGATGAACCCGTCGAACTCCGCCGCGTACAGCCGGCTCAGCCACGCACGTAACCTGCGGTAACCCGCGGCCTGCTCGGCCCCCGCGAACGCGGTGATGGCCTGCACCATTCGCTCTTCGTCGCTGTGCACGTCGAGGGTGCGCCCGTCGGCGTAGATCGCGTGGTAGGCCGGGTCGACGGGCACCAGATCCAACCGATCCGCGGTCCGCTCGCCAACCGCGGCGAAGACCTCGTCGATCAGCTCGGGCATCGTCAATACCGTTGGGCCGGTATCGATGTGGTACCCGCGCAGGTCGAGCCGCCCCATTCGGCCGCCGGGCACCGATTCGCGTTCCACCACGGTGACGGCCCGCCCGCGTCCGGCCAGGTGTATCGCGGTCGACAGGCCGGCCAGCCCCGCACCCACCACCACGACGCGGTCGGTACGTCCCTTGACTGTGCGCATCAGCTTCCTCTCGTCACAACTGCCGTGCCGTACAGAGCAGCGCCATCTGTTCCAGTGCGTGCCGCGGCTCGGGGCCGAGCGCGCCGGTCCGCAGCGCGAGCAGCGCATCGGTGACCCGATCGGCGATCATGGCTTCGATGCGTTCGGCGGCGCCCGAGGCCGCGATCAACGTTCGGCAGCGTTCGATCGCCGCGGCGTCGAGTTCGGGCCGGTCGAGCAGCTCGGACAGTTCCCGTCGCGCGTTCGCCCCGGCCATCTCCAACGCCGCGACGACCACGCTGGTGGCTTTGTGCTGGCCGAGATCGCTGTCCTGCGGCTTGCCGGTGATCGAGGCCGCTCCGAAGATCCCGAGCAGATCGTCGCGCAGCTGGAAGGCCTCGCCGATCCGAGTTCCGTAGTGGCCGAGGGCTTTCAGTGTCGACCCGGTGGCCCCCGCCAGCGCGGCGCCCAATTCGAGCGGGCGCCGGACGGTGTAGTTGCCCGATTTCGCGCGGGCGATGTCGAGCACGGTATCCAGGGTCGGGCGCTCGCGCGCGTCGTTGGCCAGATCCGCGAGCTGACCCATCGCCAGCTCCACCCGCATCGCGTCATAGCGCGGCCACAACCGGGCCAGTTCATCGGCGCCCACGCCACTGTCGCGCAGCATCTGCTCGGCCCACACCAGGCACATGTCGCCGAGCAGGATGGCGGCCGACTCACCGAACCGTGGCGGCGCTGCGGGCCCGCCGCGATGCGGCACGGCCAAGCGCAGGTGTGCTGCCGCGGATCCGCGCCGCAGGACGGCGGCGTCCATGACGTCGTCCTGCAGTAATGCGAAGGCGTGCAACAGTTCCAAGCTGGCCGACGCGCGCAACGCGGCGGGGTCGGGTTCGGCGGCACACAGCCAGCCGAGGTACATGAAGGTTGAGCGCAGACACTTACCGCCGAGGGCGTATTGGGCCAGCACGTCGTCGACGCCGGTGGCGCGGAGTTCGGCCACCCGCACCCGCCGCAAGAATTCGGTGAGTTCGTCGAGGACCAGCGCGCGGGTATCGGCCCGCCAGCGCTCGAACCCCATGGCGAGCCCGGGCGCCGATGATGTCCGGGCGGGGTCGAAAGACAGTGTGCTCACCGGCATTCTCCGTTTCGCGAGGCCGACATCCGGGTCAACGACCGATCCCCGCCGACTTCGGCGAGGACATCCGAGATCACATCGAAGGGCGCGGCTTTCGCCATTTTCTGACCCAACCTGGTTGCGGCGGAGCGGAATTCGCCGTTGCTCAGCACCCGGTCCACCGCCGCGGCCACTGTGGCGGGGCCCGGCCGCGCGGTGCCCAGGTCGATGCCCGCACCGGTGTACGCCACCCGCGCCGCGACTTCCGGCTTGTCGGCGGTGTCCCCCGCGACGATCAGGGGCACGCCGTGACGCAACGCTTGCTGCACACCGCCATAGCCACCGTTGGTGACCATCACGTCCACGCGCGGCAGCAGGTGGGTGTACGGAAGGTACTCGGCGGCATGCGCATTCGCCGGCAGCGGGCCGGGCACGTCGCGGGAACCGCCGGTGCACGCCACCACTCGGACGTCCGCGCGTCGGCTCAACGCCGTGAGAGTGGGCCGGACCAGCTGGCCGAGATCTGCGTTGTCCCAGGTCCCCTGGGTCACATGGACGACGGTCCGTGCGCCCGCGAGTTCGCCCCACCAGCTCGGCAACGCGGCATCCTTCGGACCGTCGATCGGTATCGGCCCGGTGAACACCACCGAAGGCGGCAGATCACGGCGCGGATATTCGAACCCGGGCACCGTGAACTGGAGCAGCCGGTCCGCGAGCACCGGCCAATCGAACAGATGCAGCGGCGCGGGCCCGAGACCGAGCCCGCGCAGGATCGCAGTCAACCGGCGTTGGCCGTCACGGAACAACACCTGACGCACGAACCGATGCATCGCCGTGTAGTCGCGGCCAGGTTGCGGTTGCCAGCCCATGCCGAACGGCGGTGTGTCCGCGCTCGACAGCATCAGCGGCACCACACCGCAGGCCAGCACCGGCGGCCGCGGCCGATGTCCCAGCAGCAGCGGAACGGCACCGGTGAACATCCCGTCCACGAGCACCGCGTCGTAATCCGTCCGGCTCAACTCGGCGGTCAACGCGCGGAACTGCGCGACGATCGGGTCGAGGAAACCCGAGCGCAACTCCGAGCGCCCGGTTCGCCATCGACGGATCAGGTTCGGTGGACCGCCGGTCGCCGGCGCGGACCTGGTCACCGCCGCATCGGCCGTGAGCACCGAGCAGGGCAGGCCCTGTGCCGCGATGGTGTCGCGGAACGCCGCACCGGTGAGCATCCGCACCTCATGGCCGCGTCGGCGCAGATTCGCCGCGACGGCGAGCATGGGCGCCACATGACCGGGTATGGGACTCACCGCCACGAGATATCGAGCCATGCCGAGCTTCCTTCGCTGTCATCACCGCACATCCGGACTGTTTGTCCGCACCTCGCGCGGGCACCCCGGCACCGAGGCGACCGCACTCGATCTCGTGCACCGCCGCGACGGTCGCCGTGCGCCGGGACTCACCGCCGAGCACAGACCCTGCGACGCCATCGTCAGTCCGGTCACCCGCAATGCTACCTGCAAATGATTCAAAAACGATGCACATATTCGGCGTGCTGCGCGCGACCCGCCGTAAGCGCAGGTCAGTGGAGCTCCGACACCGCCGCACGCTGCACTTCGTCCACGGCCGACTCGAGTGTGTTGACCCGAACCGCCGCTTTGGATGACCCTCGCTCCGGCCACCCCGGTCCGGCCAGGACCCAGTCCGCCCGCGACCGGTCCGCCGGAACCGGATGCGCGGTGTCCCGCGATTGCGACCACAGCACCACCACCGGCCTGCGCTCATGTTTGGCCAGCGCCGCGGCCAACGCGTCGGCGGGCACGGACGCGCCGAGCAGCAGTGCGGGCAGGCCGACTTCGGCCAGCGCGGCACGCAGCACTTCCAACGGGAGCACATGGCTTTCCCCGTCGGTGCAGGCGAGCACGATCGGCGCCCGATCGGCCGAGTTGCGCAACAACGGCACCGCCCGGTGCAGGCTGGTGGTCACCGCCCAGGACAGCAGGTGCTCCACATCGACGAGTCCGGCACCGCCGAGCTGCCTGCGGACTATCTCCGCGAAAGCGGGGCGGCACAACTGGTTCCACGTCACGACCACGCCGTAGTGGATGACGTGCGCGGTGATCACGGCGAGCAGTTCGGCATGATCGAGCCGCTCGGCCGCCGACAGCACCGGCACGATGTCACCGCGCGTGGGCATCGGACCCGCCACCGCACGGGCGGCCACCGCCGCACTCGCCGGGCTGGCGCCCGCACGCACCAGGTCGACCATCCGAGCCGTCACCGCGAGATCGGTCTGCGTGTAGTGCCGGTGCCTGCCCGGCAGATGCTGCGGCGGGCCCAGGCCGTATCGCCGGTTCCAGCTGCGCAATGTCGCGACCGGTACGCCCAGCGTGCGGGCCACCGTCCCGACGGTGTACTCGACCAGTGGCTCATCGTTGCTCACCGGCTCACCGCGCTCACGTCACCGCCGCTCCCCTCGGTGACCTGCCCGAAGCTACGCACCACCGAGCCTCCTACCGTCGGATGCTCGCAAATCGTAGCGCAGTAATGATGCAAACTCGATGCAACACGGCCGATTATTCGGCGCGTTCCGCCGGGGTGGCCTCGTGGGCTCGCCGACCGTCGGTGCGGCGCTGCCTCTTGAGTTCGGCCTCGTGCAGGTGGCGGTGTCCGCCGGTGAGCCGACGCGCCCGCTCCTCCCAGTCCCGGACACAGCGGTAGTAGGTCTCGTCGTAGTCCTCGACGACCTGGAAGGTCCAGCGACCCGGTAGCACGTTGCGCCCGACCAGCTCTCGCGTGAGTTGATCAGCCAATTCGCCGTGCCCGGCGGCGCGGAGCAGTTCGGTGGCTTCCTCGATGGCGAAGTCCGCGGTTCCGGTCTCGCGGTGGAAGTTGTACAGATGCCCGCGCGCCACTTCGACGATTTCCAGCGCTTCGGTGAGCTTTCCGACGGCCGCGACGGTGCGCGCGTCATAGGCCTCCGCGGTCGGGTTACCGTCGTCCAGCCTTGGATCCGATATCGACGTCATGCTTGCCAGATACCCGACCACACCCGAAAGATGCATTATTGATGCATGCCGGGCCTGCGCAAGTCACGGCCTGCTTCCTTGCCGCGCCGGCTCCAGTCCTGGCCGCGATTGCGCCGCACCGGCATCGGGCAGCGAACTGGTCAGCTTGCGACGGTTTGGCCGCGGCGCAGCGTCGGACCACAGCCCGATTTCTGGGACTCCGCCAAGAGGGTCGGCAGGACCTTGCCCGCGTACTCGCGTAGTTCTTGCAGCTTGGCTTCGTCGCGGACCGCGTCCTTACGGATCCAGTCCTCATCCGGCACGTTGGGGTCGACGGAGCGGTGAATCGGGTAGTAGTCGCGGTTGATTCGCGCGTCGAAGGTGATCTCGTTGGGTAGCCAGATCCCGTGCGAATGGATGAAGGTGGGTTTGCGTTCCTCGAAGACGTAGTCGCTGAGGTCGGTGGAGTCGTTGCCCGCGTAGATGTCCGCGATCCGCGCGTCGACGAGCCCGGCCATGTCGATCAGCTCCAGGCGTGACGTCAGCGACGTGCCGCCCATGTCGGGAGCGAACAAGCTGCCCTGCTGGACGCCTGCGATGTCCGCGTAGCCGTTGAAGAGGCGTCCGAATCGCATGGCGATCCAGCACAGCGGCACATCCGCGTCGGCGCGGTACGAGTCGCCGGCATCGGCGAACGCGACGCCGGACGGGATCATCGCACCGATCAGCGTCAGCACGACCAGGACCCGGCCACGTGTGCGCAACCGTTCCAGCAGTTCCCCCGCCGAGAGCACGACAACGAACGCACCCAGCGCCCACACCGGGGTGGCGAAGCGGAACTGCGCCATCCAGTCCGGTTGCAGCACGCAGTAGGCGATCACCGCCAAGGCCAGCGGTGCCAGCAACGCGACCGCGCCGTCGCGCCATTTGCTCGACGGCGCGAGGGTCAGACCGACCACGCCGATGGCCACGATCACCGCGGGTGCGCCCGCGTATTGCACCAGGTCGCCTGCCCTGGTCAGGTCGTGCACGGTCGGCGTCGCCTGGTGTTTCGCCACCGCGGTGTTCGGTACCAGCCTGCCGAATTCGGCAATCCGCCACAGCAGATAGGCCCCGAAGGGGACCGCGAATGCGAGTGCCGAATACAACCCGCATCGGAGGGCGGCGGGCAATGTCGCGCGGCGCACCAGGATCAGCGAGACCGCGGGATACGCGGCCAGATAGATGAGGCCGTCGGGCCGGGTCAACGCGGCGAACGCGGCCAGCCCACCGGCTAGCACCGCCACCGTGGGCGTCCACAACCGATCGTCGAGCACCGCCAGGAACAGGTGGACCGCCAACACGCACACCGCCAGCGCGAACAGCGAGTTCTCCAGGCCGGAGAAGCACCAGATCACGAAGGACGGGATTGCGGCGAGCACAGCTGCGGTCAAGAAGGTGATCACCGCGGGCCATCGTGAGACCCGGCGTGCGGCGACGTAGCAGGCGGCGAGGATCCCCACGCAGCAGAGCAGGGCGAACGCCTTGGGAAAGAGGACATAGTCGGGGACGCCGAAGAGAGAGCCCCGGTCGAACAGAGCGAGCCATTTGCCCACCACCAGCACGAGCAGCCAAGTGGGATTGGAGAACCCTTCCACTGACGGCGCGCCGGGCTGCAGCACCGGGCCGAGGCCCTCGGCGACGCTGCGCGCGTAGGCGAAGGTGATGCCCGCGTCGTCGACTATCCAGTTGCCGTAGGCGCTGGCCCGCCAGCCGAGCAGTACCGCACCGCCCAGTAACGCTGCCGACAGCGCCAGCCACGACCGGCGGTCTCGCTGACGCGCCCCCTCCGAGGGCTCGGCCGGAGCACGTAGCCGCGCTGTCAACACCTCAACACCTCAACGCCCTCCACCAGTTTCTGTCGTGCGGGGTTATCGGTCGGCATGAGCACCGACCCGACCCGCCACCGCCGTCTTGCTGCTACGTCGGCATCCTCATCTTTACAGCACTGTTCGATCGCACGGTGCGCACCTCCGGCTCGGCGCGTCCATCCTCGCCGTCCGAGTCCGAGACACCGCGTGGTCGGCCGGTTTTCGGCCCGCCAGCTCTGGCAATAGTAAGCACCAGCCAGGACTTATAGCGAATTCCTTTGCGTGCAGCAGTTTTACCATCGGATCCGCGGTGGCGCCGGTCGAGTGTGCCTGGCAGCGCGGCAATCTCCGCCGTCGCGGGATACCGCAGCGCCATCGGTGATTACCGGCGAGCCAGCGGTTATCGCCTCGGGGACAAACGGTTTCACACTTCGGTGGCGCAGCCATAGGGATGTGAGGTGTGTCATGTTCCTTCGGGTTGTCCATATACCCCCTAGGGGTATATGTTTCTCCGTAGCAAGACCACGATCGAGAGGACGAGACGATGACCACACCGACCCACACCGACCACCATGGCGCGCACGAAGGACACGATCAGCACGCCGCGCACGAGACTCCGGTTGCCCATGCCGGGCACGGTGCGATCGGCCACGCCGGCCATGGTGAGCACGCCGGACACGGGGCGCCGGTCGCCCACGCCGGACACGGCGGTGGACTGCCCGGCGGACTCCTGATCACCCAGGACGGCTACACCCTGCAACTCCTCGAACCGATCGCGGCGCCCGGCGCGATCGACTTCCGGTTCCGCATCCTCGGCCCGGATGGCGAGCCGGTCACCGAGTACACCGCCATCCACGATCGCCGACTGCACCTGATCGTCGTGCAGCGCGAGCTCACGGGCTTCTGGCACGTGCACCCCGAACTCGCCGCCGACGGGACCTGGGCCGTGCGCCTGAACCTCCCCGCCGCAGGCATGTATCGCGTCTTCACCGATATCGCACCGCGAGCGCTCGGTAAGACCATCACGCTCGGCGCGGATCTCGCTGTCGCGGGCGCATACGAGCCGCGTCCGACCCCGGCGGCCGCGCGCACCGCGCTGGTGGACGGGTACGAAGTGACCCTCGACGGCGAACTGGTCCCGGACGAGGGGCGACTGCTCACCCTCACCGTGCGCAAAGACGGCAAGCCGGTCACGGACTTGCAGCCCTACTTGGCCGCCTACGGTCACCTGGTGGTCATCCGCGCCGGCGATCTCGCCTACGTGCACGTGCACCCGAATGGTGAACCCGGCGACGGGGTTACCGCGCCCGGTCCGGACGTCGCGTTCCACACCGTCGTCCCGGGGCCCGGAACCTACCGGCTTTTCTTGGATTTCAAGCACGGTGACGTCGTGCGCACCGCTGCGTTCACCGCAACCGCCGTCTAACCCCTTCCACCAGAAAGGATCTCGTCATGTGCGAGTGCTGCTGTACCGGCCGCCGTGATCCACCCCATCTGATTCGAGGAAGTGTTTTCCATGCGTTCCACGTCCATGAGCGCCACCCTGTTCGCGCACCGTGACTATCTGAAACTGTTCACCGCTCAGCTGTCCGCGCTCTTCGGTACCGGATTGACCACCGTCGCATTGGGTTTGCTCGCCTACGAGCTCGCCGGTGGTAACGCGGCCGCCGTGCTCGGCACCGCACTGACCATCAAGATGCTGGTCTACGTCACCGTCGCACCGGTGGTGGCCGCTTACGCCGACCGCTTCCCCCGTCGACTATTTCTGGTGTCACTCAACGCAATTCGAGCCGTAGTCGTACTGGCACTGCCGTTCATCGATCAGGTGTGGCAGATCTACCTACTTATCGCCCTGCTGCAAACCGCCTCGGCCGCTTTCACTCCCACCTATCAGGCGATCATTCCCGATATCCTGCCCGACGAGCGGGAATACACCCGGGCGCTCTCGGCGGCCCAAACGGCCGCGACCATGGAAACACTGCTGAGCCCGATGCTCGCCGCGGCCGCACTGGCGGTGATCAGCTTCCATTGGCTGTTCGTCGGCACGGCAATCGGATTCGTCGTCTCGGCCGCGCTGGTGCTTGCCACCCGGATCCCGAACGCGACCACCGGCACGCCGGGTTCCTTCCGCGAGCGCAGCACGGTGGGCATGCGGATCTTCGCCGCTACGCCTCGGCTGCGCGGTCCGCGCGGCCTCAACCTCGTGGTGGCTGCCGCCGGATCGGTGATCATGGTCAATACCGTGAACTACGTCCGCGACACTCTCGGCGGCACGCAATCCGGAGTGGCGATGCTGTTGGCCGCCAACGGGTTCGGCACCATGGTGATTGCGTTGGCCTTGCCCAGGGTCCTCGACCGGGTCGGCGCACGGCCGGTCATGCTCGCGGGTGCGGCCGTGCTGCTCCTCGGCCTCGGGTCGGGTACCGCGCTGTCGACCGCGGGTAGCGGTGACTGGCGCTGGACAGCAGCGATCGCGGTATGGGCAGTGATCGGTGCGGGTACCGCGGCGATCCTCACGCCGATCGGCCAGGTCCTGCGGCGCTCGTCGCAACCGGCCGACCGGCCCGCGCTCTTCGCGGCCCAGTTCTCGCTGTCGCACCTGGCCTGGCTGATCACCTATCCGATCGCCGGATGGCTGACTACCGCCGCAGGTTTCACCGCCACCTGGGTGACCCTCACGGCCCTTGCCGGCGCGGGAATCACTGTGGCACTGCGGATGTGGCCACGCCACGATCCCGAGGTGGTGACCCACCTGCACGAAATCGGCACCATCGATCCTGCCCGCCTCGCCGACGCCGTCCGCGTGGACGACCGCTTTTACCGGCACACCCACGCCTACGTCATCGACGCCGACCACCGCCGCTGGCCCACTCCGGCGGCCCGGCAGCGCGAAACCGCCGTAGCGGCTTGATCATTCCCGAGCGGCCCTGGGATCGGAAGACCACCGACCCAGGGCCCCTCTCGTTCCGAATTCCGTCGGTTAGCACCCCGGGGTCTCGATTTGCGGGCGCGACGAATGCGCCTTGTCTGTAGGCCGTAAAGAAACCGACGAGTTGGTGCAATAGTTCCAGATGGCAGGTATGTTGGCGATCGTGCGTACCGAGGGAGATACCTGGGACATCAACACCAGCGTCGGGTCCACGGCACTGTTCGTCGCCGCGGCTCGTGCGCTGGCCGCGCGCGGCCCCGCTCCGCTGGCAATCGATCCGCTCGCCGAGGTCTTCGTGCGCGCCGCGGGACCGGAATGGGCCGATCTGCTCGACGGCAAGGCGGCCGAGCATCCGCTCCTCGACCCCGACTTCGGGCTTCCCTTCCAAACCTTCCAGGCCGCGCGCACCAAGTACTTCGACGACTATTTCACGGCGGCCGTCGCCGCGGGAGTGCGCCAGATCGTCATCCTGGCCGCGGGCCTCGACGCCCGCGCCTACCGCCTGCCCTGGCCCGACGGCACGGTCGTCTACGAACTCGACCGCCCGCAGGTGCTGGAGTTCAAGCGGCAGACACTGGCCGCCCACGGCGACAAGCCCCGCGCCGACCGCCGCGAGGTGCCGGTGGATCTGCGCGAGGACTGGCCGAAAGCATTGCGCGAGCAGGGTTTCGATTCGGCCGCCCCCACCGCCTGGCTCGCCGAGGGGCTACTCCCGTACCTCCCCGCCACCGCCGTGGACCAACTGTTCGCCGCTGTCGACCACACCAGCGCCCCCGGCAGCCGCATCGCCATCGAAGAGCTGGACCCACTCCCCGACCAGGCCCACACCGCACTGCTCGAGGACCCCGACTCCGCCCCGCACGGCTGGATCGACTGGGCACACCTGATCTACAACGAGCAGCGCAGCGACGCCGTGGAGTGGTTCGCCGCGCACGACTGGTACGCCACCGGCATCACCCTGTCCGACTACCTCGACTCGGTAGGCCACCGGATCGAACCAACCTCCGACACACCACTCTCGCTACCTACGCCGGCCCGCCTGACCACCGCCGTCCGCCCCTGAGCTGGACCACCCGCCCGATCGTCCCGGTCACCTGACTGGTGCGGACCTCGGCTCCGGCTGGAGCGCGTGGTGGACATCGAGGGTGAGCGCGAGGGCGTCGAGCACGCTCGACAGGGCGATGCGATTGTCGGCCTCGCCACGCAAGCACGCCAGGACATGCTCGATCATCGCGGTGTAGCTGTCGGACCCTTGCGCGGTCAGCACACGCCGACCCGCGGCGGTGTACTCGACGACCGTGGTGTCCTCGCCATCCTCGCCAACCTCGCCGAAGTAATGCTCCAGGACGCCGTCGGTGAAGGTCGCACGGTAGCCGCCACGCGAGCCGTACGCGTCCGGCATCAACGCTGACGCGCTCACCCGAGCGGTCGCGGCCGGATAGGTGAGCACCGCGTGCGCGGTCGAACCTCGTTGCCCGCCGGCGACTCCCGTCGTGGACACCGATTCGGGCACGCCGAGCAACTGGGTGACGATATCGAGGTCGCCGTGCATGACGTCCAGGGCGATGGAGTCGAGGCGGAGGTCGTAGCCGGGCCACCGCAATGCGGTGTGCATGTCGAGTTCCAGCGCTACCAGTCTGCCGTAGGTGCCCGCGTGTACGGCATCGAACAGCAGCCGGTTGGCCGGGCCGAATCGGTCGAACATGTCCACGAACACTTGGCGATCGCCGGCCTCGGCCGCCGCGGTCACCTGCTCGGCATCCGACATGGTCAAGGCCAGCGGGAGCTCGCAGAGCACGTGTTTGCCCGCTGCCAGCGCACGCAATGTGTGCTCGGCGTGCAGCGCGGTCGGCAGGCAGATGTCGATGAGGTCGATCGTGGGGTCGTCGTAGAGACCGTCCAGGTCAGTGGTGGTGGAAAAACCGTGGCTGTCGCGGATGCGGGCCAGCGCCGCCGGGGTGCGCCCGAACACGACGACCTCGACGTCGCCACGGCCGGCGTATACCGCGGCATGGGCTTGCCCGAATCCGGTACCCAACAAGGCGATTTTCATTGAATGACTCCTTGACTCAGGCTTGGGTGGGCGTGGCGACGAGACCGAAACGGTTGCCGCTGAGATCGGCGATGCGCGCGTGCACGACTCCCTCCGAGTTCGAGGCAGGGCCGTACTCGATTGTCGCGCCGAGCTTTTCGGCAACGCCTGCCTGCGCACGCACATCATCGGCGAGAAAGCCGGGCATCAGGTAGTTCGGGCCGTCCGCACCATGGTCGTAGAGCCCACCGGCCGGATGATCCATGCCGGTAAGAATGCTGTAATACGGCTTCCCGCTTGCGGATTCGTCGAACTCGAAGCGCCAGCCGAACGCCCGCGTGTAGAAGTCGCGGGTGGTTTCGACATCGCTGGTGCCGAGCTCGAACCAGGCCATCGAGCCCGGCGACGGCGCGTGCGACGACTCGGTCATGTATTTCTCGGTGGCGTCGGCGCGGTCCTGCAGGTTCGCGCTTTCGGTGCGGGAAAACAGCGAGAACAGGTTGCCCAGTGGGTCGGCCAGCACCGCGAAGGAGGTCACCTCCGCGACCTGCGTCGGTGGCACGAGGACCTCGGCGCCGAGACCGCTGAGTCGCTCGGTGTCGGCAGCGACATCGGCGGACAGCAGGGAAAGATTGAGTTGTTCACCACCGGCAGGGTTTTCGTGGATAGCGCCCAACGGCCACGGTGCGGACGGTGCGAGGATACGAATATAGCGGCGACCATCGATCGACGAGTCCAAATCGAGTTCGAAACTCCAGCCGAAGAGTTCGGCGTAGAACTTTTCGACGGCGGTGGCGTCGCGGGTGCCGATTTCGAACCAGACGACCTGGCCCGGGGACAAGAACCCCATTATTCCTCCTGGTTACTCCGTTGTTTGCCTTACTCGGCCACGGTAGGAAACCAATAGGTCATCGAAGGACCTAATAAGAGCTCGGTGCGGTTCAGATCACGACACCGGTGTCACGCGAGCGCGTCGGTGGCACGTTCGGCGAGCGCCCGCAATTCCGCGATTACCGCAGGCGGGTCGAGCACAACATAGTCGACGGGCAGCAAAACGATTGCGCGAGCGAGGTATTCGGGCGCGTCCGGGTAAGTGGTGAGCAGGCAGGTGTGGTCGTCGATGGGTTCGAGCAAGCCGTTGCGCGCCGGTATCCGGGCGGCCGCCTGCTCGATCGGCATCGGCAACCGGACCCGGGCTCGAACGGAACCGGCTGCGGCACTCAGCGAGCGCGTGAGCCAGTCGGCCGCGTCGACGCCATCGGGCAGTTCCCGCTGCGGAACTCGCACGCCGGTCCGATGGATGTCGGCCAAGCGGTCGACGCGGAAGGTGCGCCAGTCGGCACGATCGTTGTCGAAGGCGATCAGGTACCAGCGACGACCGGCCGCGACGACCTGATGCGGTTCGACCAGACGTTTACTGGTCGCGCCCTCAGCTCGGCGGTACGCGAATCGGATCTTCTCCTGTGCGGCACAGCAACTCGCGAGCACCGCGAGAATCTCCGGGTCCGCCCACGGACCGTCCGCCGCCGACGCCACCACCGCGGTCTGCGACAGTGCGGTCAACCGCGCCCGCAACCGGGACGGCAGCACCTGCTCGAGTTTGGCGATGGCCCGCAGCGAGGCATCCTCGATACCGACGATCCCCGCCGTGGCGGCGGTGCGCAGTCCGATCGCGATGGCCAGGGCTTCCTCGTCGTCGAGGACCAGCGGCGGCATCGCCGTCCCCGCCGCGAGCCGGTAACCACCGACATTCCCCTGCGTAGCGTCCACCGGATAGCCCAGCTCACGCAGCCGTTCGATATCACGACGAATCGTGCGCGGACTCACCCCGAGGCGCTGCCCCAGCTCGACCCCGGTCCAGTCGCGCGGCGACTGGAGCAACGACAGCAGTCGCAACAACCGGCCAGAGGGATCGCGCATGAGCTTATCCTCCTCGATCAATAGGTCACGGGCTGTCCTATTACGGTACGACGTTCCCATCCGCCGTTGATCGACGCAGATCAGCGGGTCGCCGGGCCAGCCGCGGCGACGCACGACCGGCCTGCCCCGATGCAGGCCGGTGGGCAACCGAGTCCGACGCCCACCGAACTGATTAAGCGGTTCCCGCGGGGATATCCCGCGATCATGGAACCTGCCAGGAGCCATTCGGAGATCCACCTAGAAGTCGACGGTGTGCGCCACGCATTGGGGGTCGACAACCGCACCACCCTGCTGGATGCGTTGCGCGAGAATCTCGGCGTGACCGCACCGAAGAAGGGTTGTGATCACGGTCAGTGCGGGTCGTGCACGGTGCTGCTGGACGGTCGCCGCGCCACTACCTGCTTGACCTTCGCGGTCGCCCAGGACGGTGCTTCCGTCGTCACGGCGGCCGGACTCGCGACCGATGACGATCTGCACCCCGTCCAGCAGGCCTTCGTCGAGCAGGACGGCTTCCAGTGCGGGTATTGCACGCCCGGCCAAGTGTGTTCGGCGGTCGGCATGCTCGACGAGGTGGCGGCCGGGCAACCCAGTTTCGTCACCGAGGACCTCGACGCGGAGCCGGCCCTGACCGACACCGAGATCCGGGAACGGATGAGCGGGAATCTGTGCCGATGCGCCGCCTATCCGAACATTCTTGCGGCGATCCGGCAGGCGGCGTCCGCATGATCCCCTTCGAATATCGGCGGGCCGGCACCGTCGAGGACGCGGTCGCGGCGGTCGCGGACCGGCCCGAGGCGGTGTTTCTCGCGGGTGGCACGAATCTGGTCGACCACATGAAGCTCGGTGTGGCCGCGCCGTCGCTGCTGGTCGACATCGGGCACCTGCCGCTGAGCGAGATCACCGAACTGCCGGACGGCGGCCTGCGGATCGGGGCGGGTGTGCGCAACACCGATCTGGCGGTGCACCCGCTGGTTCGTTCTCGGTTCCCCGCGCTGTCGCGCGCCTTACTGTCGGGTGCGTCGGGGCAGCTGCGGAACCTGGCGACCACTGGCGGAAATCTGTTGCAGCGGACCAGATGCGTGTATTTCCAAGACGTCACTACGCCGTGCAACAAACGCGAACCGGGTTCCGGTTGCGCCGCGATCGGCGGCTATGTCCGCTACCACGCGATCCTGGGTGCGTCGGAACACTGTGTGGCCGTTCATCCTTCGGACATGGCGGTGGCGATGTCCGCGCTGGACGCGAAGGTGGTGGTGACGGGCGGCAACGGCGAATCACGGATACCGCTCACCGAATTCCATCGCCTGCCCGGCGATCGCCCCGAACTCGACACAGTCCTCACTCACGGCCAGCTCATCACCGCCGTCGAGTTACCCGCCCCACCCACCGGCGCACGTTCGACCTACCGGAAGGTACGCGACCGGGCCTCGTACGCCTTCGCCCTTGTATCGGTCGCCGCCGAGCTGACCCGCACCGATAACGGGGAAATCGCCTCTGCCCGTGTCGCATTCGGCGGTATCGCGCACAAGCCGTGGCGAGCCCGCGAGGCCGAGGCGGTTCTCCAGGGCTCCCCCGCGACCGAGGAAACCTTCGAGGCGGCCGCCGAGTCCGAACTAGCCCAGGCAAAACCATTGGAAGGCAACGAATTCAAGGTCGAGCTGGCCCGCCGCGCACTGGTCGCGACGCTGCGGTCACTCACCGAACCCACCACCGCAGAGCAGGTGCGCTGATGACTCTCATCGAAGCCGCCGCGATGGGCACCTCGCCCACTCGCCTCGACGGCCCCGCGAAAGTCACCGGCACCGCTCCGTATGCGTTCGAACATCAGGTGGACCAGCCGACGTATCTCCATCCGGTGCAAGCGACCATCGCGCGCGGGCAAGTGAGCGCCATGGATATCACCGCGGCCACCCGGCTCGACGGAGTCGTCGCCGTGCTCACCGTCTTCGACGCGCCGAAACTGGCGGACACCTCCGATGGCGAACTGACCATCCTGCAGGACAACGACGTTCACTTCCGCGGGCAGCTGATCGGCGCGGTGATCGCCGAGACGCCCGAAATCGCCAGGCACGCCGCAGCTTTGGTCGAGGTGACCTATCAGCGCCAGCAAGCCGAGGTCGAATTCCGCGGCGACCGCAAGGATCTGTACGCACCGGAGGAAGTCAGCTCGTCGTTTCCGACGGACACCGACGTCGGCGACCTCGATGCGGCACTGGCCGCCGCCGAGGTGACCATCGACCAGACCTACACCACCCCGATCGAACACAACAACCCGTTGGAACCGCATGCGTGCATCGCCATCTGGCAGGAAGGCGACGACGGACCTCAGGTCACCCTCTACGACTCCACCCAGGGCGTGCATACCGTCCGCACCACCCTCGCACCGCTGTTCGGACTGGAGCCGCAGCAACTGCGCGTGATCGCGCCACACGTCGGCGGTGGCTTCGGCTCCAAGGGCGCCCCGCATGCCCACAACGTCCTCGCACTGCTCGCCGCGCAACGCAGCGGCGGACGACCGGTCAAACTGGCGCTCACCCGCCAGCAGATGTTCGCGCTGGTCGGTTACCGAACCCCGACGATCCAGCGCATCCGGCTCGGCGCGGACAAGAACGGAAAACTGACCGCACTCGCGCACGACGTCATCGAACAGACCTCGCGCGTCAAGGAATTCGCCGAGCAAACCGCGGTGTCGTCGCGAATGATGTACCGAGTCTCGAACCGCCGCACCTCCCACCGGCTCGCCCCCCTCGACGTGGCCGTGCCGTTCTGGATGCGCGCGCCCGGTGAGGCGCCCGGCATGTTCGCCGCCGAGGTCGCGATGGACGAACTCGCCGTCGCCTGCGCGATCGACCCGATCGAACTGCGGATTCGCAACGAGCCCGATACCGACCCGGAGTCGGGCAAACCGTGGTCCGGCCGCCACCTGATCGAATGCCTGCGTCGCGGTGCCGCCGAGTTCGATTGGGCCGCACGCGATCCCGCACCGGGCGTCCGCCGCAGCGGCGAGTGGCTCATCGGCACCGGCGTCGCCGCGTCGACCTATCCCGCGACCGAATCACCGGGCAACGCGGCCCGCATCGAGTTCACCGCGGACGAGAGCTACCTCGTCCAGATCGGCGCCGCCGACATCGGCACCGGCACCTGGACCTCGCTCACCCAGATCGCCGCCGACGCCCTCGGCTGTGCCACCGACTCGATCCGGCTACAGATCGGCGACACCGACCTGCCCGCCGCGTCGGTCGCAGGCGGCTCCTCCGGCATCACCTCGTGGGGCACCGCGATCGTCACCGCCGCACGAGCTTTCCGCGCCAAACACGGCACCACCCCCGCCCCGGGTGCTGACGTCACCGTCGAGGCCGCCGAGAACCCCGACACCGACCGCTTCGCCACGCACTCCTTCGGCGCCCAATTCGCCGAAACCTGGGTGAACCGGGACACCGGCGAAATCCGCGTACCCAGAATGCTCGGCGTCTTCTCGATCGGCCGCGCCATCAACCCCCGCATGCTGCGCTCCCAACTCATCGGCGGCATGACCTGGGGCCTCTCCATGGCCCTGCACGAGGAAAGCGTCCGCGACCCCCGCTACGGCCACATAGTCACCCAAGACCTCGCCACCTACCACGTCAGCTCCCACGCCGACATTGGCAACATCGAAGCCCGCTGGCTCGACGAACCCGACCCCCACACCAACCCCATGGGCTCCCGCGGCGCAGGCGAAATCGGCATAGTAGGCGCCGCCGCCGCAATAGCCAACGCCATCCACCACGCCACCGGCACCCGCCCCCGCACCCTCCCCATCACCCCCGACCACCTGCTGTAGGAGTTCTGATAGCAGCCCAAACGAACCGGCACTACCCGACGGCGTCGCGGAAAACGCTGCGCTAGCGGTCTTTCTTGCTGGTCTTCGGCTGACTGGGAGTGACCTTCGGGCGGGCCGGCATCTGCTTGGTCTGCCCACCCGACTGAAAGACCGACTGCCGTCCCTCGGTGGCGGCGGCCTGCTCCTCGCCTCGCTTCAGACGGATCATGACGGCTCTCCTTGGTTGAGCTCAGCGGTGAAGTAGTGCTTGCGAGCGATCCACCGAAAACCTTCGTGCAAGTTGATGGAGGCTACCTCGACCGGTCCTCCCACTGTATCGGGCCCGAGCTTGAAACGACTGAAGCCGGCCGTGATTTGCACCATGAAACGCGCCAGCGCGATCGCGTCCGGCAACGGCATCCCCGCCGGCACCGGATCCATCGCCTGCGCGGACAGAATCTTGGCGATCTCGGGGTGCGAGGCCACGTCGATCTTGCTCTTCAGCGCAGCTTCGAGACGAGCGTCGTAACCGTTGAACAACCGCTCGACCGCGGCTGGTTTGGCATAGGCGCGGAACCCGGTCTCGTTCGTATCCAACTCGAGTACCGGTATCGGATGCATCGTCGTGTCGTGGAATTTCAGCAGCCACGCTTCGGCCTGGTCCGAGCCTGCGGAGTACCCGGCGATCAGGTATCCCATCTCTCCCGGTATCCGCGACAACGCAGCCTCACGAGCTGCGGTGGCGAACATTTCCGCTGCCCGGAGCGCGATCTGTTCGACCGTGTAACTGTCGACGTCGACCTGCCAATTGAGGTAGCCAGGGTCTCGCCCCATCAGCCGCAGCCGACGCGTTTTGGACAACGTCGAGATACTCGCCGGGCCGATATGACCCAGGCCCCACGTCATCGCTGCGACGGGTAGCGCCCGATGCAGATTGAAGATCTTGTCGGCGTTGTTGTAGACCTGCTCACCCACGGGGTGCGCCAAAGTGGTCGCCGAGTCGGTGGAGAGGACGATGCCATCGAAGACTTTGACCCACACTGCCACTGTCACCGCGACAGTCTAGGAGCTGCGGAGGCGCTATAAGCCGTTGCCATGCAGGGAGTTTCAGCCGCTGGCTAAATCCAGCCTTTCTCACGGGCTTTGAGGGCTGCTTCGTATCGGTTCGCGACACCCAGCTTCGCCATTGCCGAGGAGAGGTAGTTGCGGGTGGTGCCAGGTGAGAGGTGGGCGCGTCTGGCGATGTCTTCGACGGAGGCGCCGTCGATGGCGTATTCGAGGACGTCGGCTTCGCGGGCGGTGAGGACGGTGTCGCCTGCGCTGATGGCTTCGGCGGCCAGTTCGGGGTCGACGTAGCGGCCGCCGTTGTGGACGGTGCGGATCACTTCGGCGAGAGTGGCGGCCGAGGCGGTCTTGGGCAGGAAGCCGCGCACGCCTGCGGCGAGAGCGCGTTTGAGATAGCCGGGCCTGCCGTGGCTGGTGACGATCAAAGTGCCTGCGCCGGGGGTGAGTTGCTGGAGTGCCACGGCGGTTTCGATACCGTCCATGCCGGGCATCTGCAGGTCGATGACGGCGACTGCGAGCGGCTCGTCGACGCGGCGCCGCCACGCCGCGACGAGTTCCTCGCCGGAGCCGACGTGGTCGACCACCTCGATGTCGGCTTCGAGGCCGAGCATGGTCGCCATGGCGGCTCGGATGAGCGTTTCGTCATCGGCCAGGAACACGGGAATCATTTGTTCTCCCAGTGGATTTCGAGGATGAACTCGTCGGATGACGCGCGGGCGTCGAGGGACGCACCGAGGGGCGCGAGCCGCTCGGCGAGACCACGCAACCCGGACCGCTCGCCCGCCGGACCGTGCGGGCAGTCGTTGCGCAACGACATCCCCGCGTCACCGAGCGTGAGAACCGCCGAGGTCGCCGCCGAGTGTTCGACGATATTCGTCGTGCCCTCCCGCACCACCCACGCGGCGACCTCATGGAACCGCGCAGGCACCTTGGCCGGATCGCCCTCGACAACGAGCCGACACCCCACCGCCGACAGCAGCGAACGCGCCCCAGCGACCTCCGTCATCAGGTCGATCCCCCGGTAGCCGCGAACCAATTCGCGCATCTGCCCCATCGATTCGACGGCGAGCGTCTTGACCTCGTCCATCTCGACAGCCGCGCGGTCGGCGTCCCCGGACCGCGACAACACCGCTGCCAGTTCACTTTTCACCGCGATCGCCGAGAACCCGCGACCGACGATGTCGTGCAGGTCCCGCGCGAAACGCAGTCGCTCCTCGGCCACCTGTAATTCGGCTTCGACCCCTTTCGTACGGTCCAGCTCTTCGACGACCCGCAGACCCCACAGGGTGAGCAACGTCGTGCCCAGGACGAAGCCGCCGAAAACGAAGGTCACCGCAACCGTGCTCAGCACCGTCGACGGCGACGTACCGAACCCGAGCCCGGTGGCGATGCTGAGTCCGAGCATGGCCCAACCTTTGTGCCGGAAGAACGGCACGACGGCGAACATGGCGAGTATCACGGCATAAATGCCGGTCAGCCGCGCTTGGCCGACGGTCGACGCACTGGTGGCCGTCCTGGCGACCACGACACCGGCGAGCCACACCACCGCAAGTGTCACGACGGCGGCGGGCAGCGCCCATCGACGTAGCGCCGCTCCCGACGACGACCTGGCGAACTCGGGTTGCACCTCGACCGCGACGACGGCGGCGATCCCGCCGACCACGATCCCGACCGTCGACCACGACAAGCCCGCGGTGACCGCCATGACGACGATCACCGTGGCGAGTCCCAGTTGCAGCGCGACCCGGCTGTAGACCCGGAACTTGGCCGGGCCCGACAGCCGGTGCCACCAGGCGGTCAGGCCGCTCAACCGCGGTCGTCCCAGCGGAAGCTCTTGCGGGTCAGCGCGAACGCCAGGACGGTCCATAGCGCCAGTGTGGCAAACGGGCGGCCGAGTTCGGGGAAGGTGCCGGCGAAGTCGAGCGCCACGTCGGTGCCGGCGGCGGTGGCGTGCCGCCCGGACGCGCCCAGCGAGACGAGGTCGGAGATGGCCGCGAAGGGTGTCCAGTCGGCGAGGTCGCCCAAGCGGCCGGGTAGCACCTTCCGGATGGACGCGAGGCCGAGCATCGCGACCGTCATCACCGGTAGTGAGGTGATCTGGGCGGCCTCAGCGTTTTTGGTCACCGCACTGGTCGCGAGCGCGAGCAGGGAGAACAGCACGATTCCGCCGACCAGAGCAACCACTATCGCCAACGGGTTGACCGGGGCGGGCGCACCCGTGCCGTAAACCACCGCCGCGACCACGAGCACGGAGGCCACAGTCACCAGCGCACCGGGCACGGCGGGCGCGGTCTGGATCTGCCAGTCGGCGGCCTCGCCGGTGCGCAGCCGTTTCAGCACGCCCTCGCTGCGACGCGTGGTGACCATGGACAACACCGAGTAGTACTGCACGAACAGCAGCGCGACCAACGCGATCAGCTCGAACGTCATCGCCGCGGTGGCGGTCGTGGGTGCGGTGTCTTTGGTGGCGATGAAGTACATGGCCAGCGAGATGCCGATCGGAAAGAACAGCGCCATGTAGACCAGCGTCTTGTTCCGCCGGAACTGCAGGTACTCGGCCTTGGCGAGCGCGGCGAGCGGGCGGCGGCGAAAGGTGGTGGCAGGTTGCACGAGGGTGGTCATCGGGTGGCTCCGATCAATTCGGGGGTGGTCGTCGGCGCGGCGACCGGCTCGTTGGCGACATCGAGGAAGACCGACTCCAGGGAGGCGGCACGGGCTTCGAGCCCGCCCAGTTGCAGACCGTGCTCGCGCGCCCAGCCCAGCAGTTCGAACAAATGCCCTTGCAGGTCATAGGTGTCGACGGTGACGCGGGCCTGCGCGTCGATCCGCGCGTCCCGCAGCTGCGGCAGCGGCAGGCCGGGATGGTCGAACACGATCCGCGCCGGATGGCCGTCGACGATCTCGCGCAGCGTGCCGGTGCGCGCGACCTCGCCCTTGTGCATGATCATGATCCGGTCGGCCAGTGCTTCTGCCTCATCCAGGTAGTGCGTCGTGAGCACCATGGTCACGCCCGACGCCTTGAGGTCGGCGAGCAATCGCCAAGTGCCACGGCGACTTTCCGGATCGAGGCCGGTGGTCGGCTCGTCGAGGAAGAGCAGCCGAGGCTGACCGAGCAGGGCACACGCCATATCGACCCGGCGCTGCTCACCACCCGACAGCGAACCGACCCGAACGTCGGCCCGATCGGCTAGATCCACTTGTGCCAGAACGATATCGGCGGTCGTCGGGTCGGTACACGTCCCGCGCCACATCTCCAGCGTTTCGCGAACGGTCAGCTCGGCGGGCAGCCCACCGGACTGCAACATGATGCCGACCTGCGCGCGGACCTGTGCGCGGTCCCGGCGCGGGTCGAGGCCGAAAACCTCTACGGCACCGGCCGATGGCGCGGCAAGCCCTTCCAGCATGTCGAGCGTCGACGTCTTACCGGCACCGTTCGTGCCGAGCAATGCGAACACCTCCCCCTCGGCGACCCGCAGGTCTACCCCTTTGACCGCCTCGAAGGCGTCCTTGCCGTGCCCGTAGGTCCGGCGCAGGCCCTGTGCGGTGATGACGTCGTGAATCGGTTGACCGCCGCGGTTCAGCGGGTTGCGATGTGCACTGTTCATGCTTCTACGATCACGAACTTCGGTCTCGGTCAGTAGTAAGCGCAGTCATCGAATCCCGATGAGTTACCGCATGGATCGGCCATGACAAAAGTCATCACGGCGGGAGTCCGGTGTCCGCAGTCGCCGTGATGGATCCGGACAACTCGACGTGCGTACATCCACCCGAAACATATTGCGGCCGAACACTATTCGTCACGGTCTACGATGGATAAGGGCGGCCTCGCCGATCTGCCCCACGACCCGAACGGAGACCGGTCTCATGTCGGACACGAACAAGCGCAACCTCGTCTACTTCGAAAATCCGTCCATGCGCGGCCTGTACGACGCCATGGAAGAGTGGCAGGCGGCCACCGACCGCCGCCTACTGTCCATCAGCGTCCAGCAGGATCGCGACAACTACTGCGCCATCGCCCTCACCAACCCCACCGAGGTCGTGATCACCAGCGCCGACGGAAACAACCACGCGAACGTCAGCCGGTTCGGCACGCTAGCCGTGGACGGAGTCTGACCGGCACTCCGGCACTGGAACAACTACGTCGCCGCTGGTACCGCCCTCACCGGGGTGGTGCCAGCACTACCAGGAAGACGGGGGGCTGCCAGCTGACGATGACCTGCCTATCTCTCATAGCGTGACTGGAGTCCGCAGCAGAGAGGAAGCACCTTGCGCACCAAGGTAAGTCATCGTTCGTTCGGTACCGTGGCGGTAGCCGGGGCATTGGTCGCCCTCATGGCGACGTCGTGCGATGCCACGGAGACCGTTCGAGCCGAGCCCGCCGCCGAGGCCGGGCAGCGGGCACAGGTCACCGAGGCCTTGAACCAATTGATCACCGGCGACCGCCTGCCCGGGGCGCAGATCGTGGTCACCGATCGGAGCGGGGTCTGGACGGGGACGGCGGGAGCCGGCGATCTCGCACAGGGCACCCCCTTCCAGGACGACGCGCGAGTGCGGATCGGCAGCAACACCAAAACCTACGTGGCGACGGTCATGCTGCAATTGGTGGCCGAGGGCAAGGTCGAGTTGGACGCGCCGGTGGAACGGTATCTCCCGGGCGTCGTGCAGGGGCCGGGCATCGACGGGAATCGGATCACGGTCCGAAATCTGTTGCAGCACACCAGCGGACTGCCGGAATACGCGGCCGAGTTCGGGGCGCCGCTGAAGCCGGGGCAGATCGCCTCGCCCTCCGAGGATGTGCGTTGGGGGACAAAGGATATCGCCGAGATCGTGCGCAACGTGCTGACCGCGCCCGCCGATTTCGAACCCGGCGCCCAGTGGGCGTACTCCAACACCAACTACGCACTGGCGGGGATGATCATCGAGAAGATCACCGGAGAGTCGGTCGGCGCGGCGATCACCCATCGCATCATCGAGCCACTCGGCCTGCACGACACCTACTTTCCGGAACCCGACGAAACCGAGATCCGCGGTCCCCATCCCGTCGGCTACCTCCAGTCGGGCGGCGAGCTGGTCGATTACACCCGCCAGAACGTGTCGTACGCCGGTGCGGCGGGCGCGATGGTCGCGACCGGCGCGGACCTCAACCGGTTCTTCGTCGCACTGCTCGACGGCGAACTGCTGCCGCCTGCTCAGCTGGCCGAAATGAAACAGACTGTCCCCCTGCCGGTTCCGGGAAACCAAGGTTATGGACTCGGCCTCATGTATCGCCAGTTGCCCTGCGGCGCAGACAGTTGGGGCCACGGCGGCGACATCGACGGCTTCGAGACCCGCGGCGGTGTCACCGGCGATGGGCGCGCGGTCACGGTGACCGTCAACCAGGTGCCGGAGTCAGCGGAAGCCACGCGCAACGTCAATCGGGTTGTCGACACCGCGCTCTGCGCCACGCCGTGACATCCGACCGATCAGGCGGAGATTACAACCGCGCGGCCTCGGCGCTCATCAGCGCACGCGACTCTTCCGGCGTCTCCGCCTGCACGGCCAACCGGTCCATCACTTCGCGATAGAAGTGGAGATCCTCCCGGCGATCCAGGTAGAGCGCGGTCGTCAGCTGTTCCAGGTAGACGATGTCGGGCAGTTCGCGCTCGGCGAAGCGCAGCATCGTGAACGAGCTGCCCGCCGCCGCGTGCGCACCGGACCGGTAGGACAGCACCTGGATTGTCACACTGGGCCTGGTCGACATCTCCACGAGATGCTCGATCTGCTCGCGCTGCACCCTCGTCCCGCCGACCGGGCGGTGCAGCACGGCCTCGTCCAGTACCGCCCACAGCATCGGGCCGCTCTCCGAATCCAGGATTCGCTGGCGCTTGGTACGCAGTTCCACCCGTCGGGCGGAGTCGACGTCGATGTGCGAGCGCTGACTGCCCTGTGCGGCCTGGGCGTTCTCGTGGCCCACCGCGACGAGGGCGGTGGCGTAGTCCTCGGTCTGCAGCAACCCGGGAACGAGTTGGCCCTCGAACGTTCTGATCGTGCGCGCCGCGCCTTCCAGACCGATATAGGTCTCGAACCATTGCGGCAGCAGATCGTTGTATCGGTGCCACCAGCCCGGCTCGTTGGCCTTGCGCGCCAGATCCAAGAACGTCGCCCGCTTCTCGGGATCGGTGACCCCGTACAGGCTCAGCAGATCGACGATGTCGCGTTCCTTGAAGCCGGTCCGCCCGAGTTCGAGCCGGCTGATCTTGGCGTATGAGCCCCGGATGTGCTCGCCCGCGACCTGCGGCGTGATGCCGCAAGCCTCACGCAACTTGCGCAGCTGCCCGCCGACCGCGATCCGCAGTGCGGTCGGACCGCGGTCGGCGACACTTGGCTCGACGCCGACCCAGCCGGGCTGTCCGACCATAAGCTTCTACTCCGATACTGGGAGACCTTCGACGGGAACCATCCAACGTCGCATCGTTGACTTCACCGCGTCTGCTTTTGATGGTATCGCGCTGATACGACAGATTAATCTAACTTCTGACGGACCCGTCGGATATCGGGGTCGGCAACTGGCCCCAGGTCGGTGTTTTTGGCGCGTCGAGACCCCCGGCACGGCTCAGTGCTCGTGCGGCGCAATGATCGCGCAAGCCGCGCGCTAGGTGAATTGCGAGGTCGTGATCACGCCTTCGACACCCGCAGGCTGCGTCACCCTGGTCGGCAGCGACGGCACCGCATTGTTGCTGTAGCGGTGTTTCACGATCGCCGCCGCGGAATCCTCGCCCGGCTCGGGATGCCACGGCCGGGCGGACAGCTTTTCCAGCACACAGATCAGCAGCATCTGCCGGGTGCGGGTGACCGGATGGCAGTTCGTCGCCGGCTGGCCGTAGCCCTCACCGCCGCGATCTTCCGGCGAAACGGTCTCGGTGAGTACCCAGTACAGCTCCGGCCCGAGCAGGACCGACTCCCCCCTGCTGTCGTTGAACCAGCGGACCGAGTACTCGATCAGCAGGTCCGCGATCGGCCCGCTCTGCTGCAGGGCATCGACGAAGCGCGGCAATCCCCCACTACCTTCGGCGTTGCGCTGGATGAGCGTCGCGATCTTGTCGGCGACCTCGCGTAGCTGGGTGATGTCATGGTCCGGCCACTGCGGCAGGGTCATAATTCTCCTAAGACGTACGGCGGCGGTATTGCGAGTCCCGGTTCGACCCATGCCCCGTCAGGCGCCAAGAATTCAGCATTCATGCGCCGGTTGTCAATGGCGCATCAATAGCTGTTTGTCGGCCGCCTAGCGCTGTTCGCCCTGCTCACGCCGCCGATCCTCGTCGCTCTGCCGTTCGGCTTCCTGCCGACGGGCTTCGGCCCGCTGCTGTTCGGCCCGCTCCCGCAATTTCTGCAGAAACGCCTCGTCAGCCGCCGGATCCTGCGCGACATAACGGCCGGGCCGGTCGTACTCGGTGTAGCCGGTCGTCGAGCGCGGACGCGACTCGTGCAGCGGGCGACCCACGAACAACCAGAGCAGCGCGCCGACAGTGGGCAGCAGGATGACGACGATCAGCCAGCCCAGTTTGGGCAGGTGCCGAATGCCCGCGTCGGGGCAGGTGATGATGTCGATCAGACAGTAGATCCACAGCGCGAGCGTCAGCAGACCCAGAATCGCGTAGGGCATCGGTACCTCCTCGTACGCCAGCCGACGACCTGTCCGTGCGGTGATTCGCGGCGAATCTCCCCCAACCGGCCCGGGCACGCACTACCCGAAACTGGCACATCTCAATAGAACTCGGCGGCACGATCAAACCCCCGTGGCCGCGACATCGCACCCTATCGGACAACCGAACAGTTCTCCACCCGAGTTTCCAGCACACCGGCGGGCGTTGGTCAGGCTCCTTTGCGGAGGTGCGCGGTGATCAACTGGCCGGTCTCCGGCTGGACGGCACCTTCCCCTGCCGGGAGGCCGAGGGCGGCCGAGAGGTCTCGGCCGTAGAGGTCCACGGCGGACTCGGCCAGTGCGCAGAATCTGTCGATGGCGGCGCGGCCGCGGCGGCCACCTACCAGCGCGATGGTCGTCGCGAGCACGGCCGACGGCCACCACCACACGGCAAGCAGCAGGTACGGAATCGACCATGCCGCAAGGCGAGTGGCGGCGTCGTAGCGGGCCCGCGCGGAACGGAGCTCGCTTCGCGTCTCGCTCGGGACGATGAGCCACAGCCGTGGCCAGGCGGAGTCGAGGTCCAGGCCGTAGTGGTGCAGCACGCGGTTGTCGGTGGAGCGGATGCGATCGCCGATCCAGGTGGGGTGGCGCGGTTCGGTCAGCGATATCCGGTTCCGTACGGCGTTCAGGCGCGCGGTGTCCTCGGTGCCGAGGAAACCCGGCGGGCGTTGGCCTGCTTGACCGCGGGCGGTGTTGCGCCAGGCCAGGTCCAGGGCGCGGCCCGCGGCGATCCAGCGCCGCGCCCGCCAGCGGGTGAGCAGTCTGCCGAAGCCACGCAGCGGGGCGGGCCACAGCTGCGACCACAGTTGGTGGGTCACTCCGGCGAGCATCTGCACCACCAGACCGCATCCCATGGCGGCCACCAGCACGGCGATCGCGGTCAACAGTACGATCCCGGGTGTCTGCGCGCCGGGATGCCGGGCGAGCGTGTCCAGTTCGCGAACCAGTACGGGCAGTTCGTACCAACGGCGGTGGCCGAGCGCGGTGCCCGCTCCGGCCAGTGTCACGAAGAGCAGTCCGGTGGGCACCGTTGCGAGCAAAGCCTGAGTTTCCGGTCCGTCGCCGGTGCTCGACATGGCGCCTCCAAGAATCGCGTGTAGCCAATCGGCCTCGGCTACCTGCTGTCGCCAATTAGCCTCAACGACATCACGTTTGAAGGTACAGCCGAACCCGGGCCGCCGTCGCGGTTCGAACAGCACCTCTAGACAGTGGGTGAAAGACCTTGCGCGACAACGCGAACAGACCGGACATGGACAACTTACGCACCGCCATGGAACTCGCGCCCGGGCAACTCGGTGACGAACTGCGCACGATCGCGAACGGACCGCCCGGTCCCGACCTCGATGCGCTGCTGGCGATCTGGGATGGGCAGCCGCTGAATATCACCGGCACCGAGCACGGTCGGGCGTTGAGCGAGTTCAACGCACTCATCTGTGGCGACCCGCAGGTCCATCTGCATATCTGTGCGCCCATGCGCGATACGAGCGGGCATTCGGCGATCACCGAAGCGGCAAAGCTGTTCGCGCAATACGAACAGACCGGTCGGCTGAAGCTGCTCGAACGAGCCGCGGATGTGTTCGCCACACCGCTGTGTGCGACGGCGCAGCCCGAACTCCGTAGCGCGGCGGAAAACGGCTTAGGCCTCACCGAGTGGGCGCGATTCGAACGGTTCGGTGCCCGCGACGATATCGATCATGCGATCGAATTGTTCCGTCTGGCCTTGGATCACGCGCCGGCGGGCCATTCGATGCTGCCCGCGCTCTCGGCGAACTTGGCGGGTGCACTGTTGGCCCGGTGGCGCTGTGTCGGCGAGCCGGTCGACCTCGACGACGGCATCCACGCCGGCCGGGCCGCGCTGCAGGGCACGCCCGCCGACCACGAGCTCCGCGGGTCTCGGCTCAACTCGCTGGCCGGTGCGTTGCTCGGCAAAGCCGTCGCGACCGGTGATGTTTCGATACTGCGGGAATCGGTCGAGTTACTTCGAGCAGCCCGCGCGCACGGCGAACGTAGCGGGGCGCCCGTGCCGGGAGCCGCATCCGCCCTCGCCGATGCGCTACGGTTGCAACATATTTGGGGAGACGCCGACGCCGATGTATTGGACGAGGCGACCTTGCTGGCGAAGCAAGCGGTGGCGGAGCTGCCGCACGGTATCCGAGCCAGGTCTCATCCGCTGTGGGCGCGGTACCACATCAACCTGGCGTTAGTACTCCTGCAACGGTTTCGGGAGTGCTCCGATCCAACAGATCTCGCGGAGGCTGCCACCGCGATGCGGCGGGCCCGCATCACCTCGCGGGCGAATGCCCATCCGGCGGAGCGACGCCTCGTTCATGCCGAGGTCGAACGCGCCCGCTTCCTGCACCGCTGGGGTATTCCGGACAATCAACTGGAGCAACACCGGCCGGCCGATGATCTGCCCCGGCGCGCGCACCGAGAGTTGAAGCGGCTCAGGTATTTCGCCGAACGAGCCGCAGCAGCCGCACCGGCCGGTCACGTGCTGCATTCGCGTGCTCGGGCGACAGTCGCGGCGGCGTATTCGCTGCGGGCCGCGCTGACCGGTTCCGCCGCCGACGATGCCACGCGCCGATGGCAGCAGATCGCGGGCGATTCGACCGTCTCGGTGCCCGAACGGGTCGCTGCCGCACGACAATTGACCATCCCCGGCGCTACCGTCTCGGCTGCCACCAGCAGGCTCCTGCACCAAACATTCGACATGGCGGTAGACCTCTTACCTCAGTTCGCCTCACGCACTCTGCCGATGACTGACCGCGCGCGATTACTCGCCGACTTCACCGGCCTGACCCGTGACGCGGCCGCGTGCGCGCTCCGCGTCGGTCCACCCGACCCGAAGCATGCGCTGCGAATACTGGAGCACGGCCACGGCATACTGCACCGCCACGGCACTGAACTCGCGAAGCGCGAACCCCGGCTGGCCCAACGCTTCGACGAGCTCAGCCACGTGCTGAATCAACCTCAAACAGCGGGCTTTTCCGCGCCACAGCTCTTCATCAGGGCTTCGCCCGGAGCACCCACCGGCGAACAACGCCGGCACGCCGCACAGGAATGGCATCGACTGATCGACGAAATCCGCCAGGTACCGGGACTTCACACCTTCCTCGAACCCCCTGATGTCTCTGAATTGCTCTCCGCAGCACCACAAACGGGCTCCATCATTGTCGTGAACGTCAGCGGACTCGGCTCGGACGCCTTGATCATCGAGCACGCCGCCCTACGCACGATCGCACTCCCCGACTTATCGGAGACAGAACTGACCGCCCGCACCGCCCAATTTCGCACCGCCATAACCAATTCCACCGACCCCCGCCTGACAACCGCCGAACAATCAGCAGCGCAGCAATCGATCACCGAGACCCTCAGCTGGTTATGGACAGTGCTGTCCGAGCCCATCCTGCATGAGCTAGGCCTACTCGCCGCTCCCCCACCCGAGCCCCAACACCTCCCCCACCTGTGGTGGATCCCCACCGGCCCACTCACCCATCTCCCCCTCGATGCGGCAGGCCACCCCGGCGCCAACGTCCGCAGCCGAGCCGCCTCGTCCTACGCCACAACCGTCAGCGAGCTGATCCACCCCACGGGTGAAACCCGGACTGTCTGAACACCGGTCATGATCAGTCCGCCTCCCGTGCAGGTGCGGCGGTGCGGGATCGGCTACCACGGAACCGGGCCGTCTTCGCTGAAGAATCCACCGGTAGTTCCGTCCGCGCCGAGTGTGGCCATGCGCACCAGAATCGCGGCACCTTGCTGCACGGTGAGAAAGCCCGTGTGGTTGTTGCTGTCGGTGTCCACGTAACCGGGGGCCACGGCATTGACCAGGATGCCGTCCTTGCGCAGTTCGTTGGCGTAGTTGACGGTAAGCGAAAGCAGAGCGGACTTGGAGGGCGAGTACGCAGCCGACGGCAGCAGCGCCGCGAATGGCCCATCCGGGTCGCTGAACAACGTGAGCGACGCGGCGTGGCTCGCGACATTGACTATGCGCGGTGCCGATGACCGGCGGAGCAGCGGCAGCATGGCATTGGTCACCGCGATCACGCCGAAGACATTGGTTTCGAAGACCTTTCGCACCATACCGAGATCGACGGTGCTGGGAATCTGGTCGACGGCATCGGCAGGATCGACCTGGCCCGAACCGCTGATACCCGCGTTGTTGATCAGTACGTCGAGGTGCCCGAAACGCTCCGCTATCCACTGCGCCGCCGCGTGAACCGTCGCCGCATCGGTGACGTCCACGGTGAGCGCGTGCGCTGTGCCGCCCGCTGCGCGTATCGCCGCCGCGGCCTCCGCACCGCGTTGCGGATCCCTGGCACCGACCAGCACTGTCATTCCCAGCGTGGCAAGCTGCTGGGCCGCCGCTCGGCCGATCCCCTTGTTCGCCCCGGTAACCAATGCGATCGCGTGCTCTCGAGTATTCATGGTTTCGTCCTGACTCGTGTTGTGTGCTGAACAAACACAAGATGCCGACCCGAGCAGGTCTGTGACAGCGCAGCGGCGTGGCGCGGCTCACACTGGAATCGCCTGTGGCGCAAACTGCGCACCAAGCGATAATCGGCACCCGCAGCATGAGGTCCGCTGAGCTGATCACGAAACAGATGACAGCTCAACGAGATCGGGTATGGCGGACTACGCCGATAGGCTGGCGTTGCGTTCGGCTGCTGGAGCCGAATACGGAGTGCACGAGTTAGGCCGGCCGTTGGCGAAGCAGACGACTGACGCGACGATTCCTGAGCGGAGTCGGCGAGGGGGCGCGACGGACAGGGTGCCGCGCCGACGGCGGATCGTCTGGGTGCTCACGGTCGCCGCGCCGGCGACGACAGGCCTCGCGGCAGTGCCCGCGATCCACGTGTCGGACCGCTTCTATCGGTTTCAGGCAGTCCCGGTCTGGGTCCCGCTGGTGTGCTGGATCGCGACGGCGGCGCTGTTCGTCCGCGCACCGAGTATGGGTTGGCGCACGCGAACCTGGCTGGTGCCCGCCGCCGTCCTGGCGCTGGCGGCGGTGCCCCTATTACCACTGGCGATGTTGTACGTAGCCTTCGGTTCGGATGAAAAGAAGATCGTGGCCGTCGAGGTGAGCGCAGACGGTCGCCACGAAGCCGTCACCCACTACGTGAACGCCATGATCGACACCCTGTGCGCCGTCCGGCTGCGGGAGCGCGGCGGCCTCTTCAGCAGGCAGACCAGTGTGTGGACGGCGCCTGAAGGTCAGCGATGTCCGACGCGTGTGTCGTTCCCGGGAAACAACACGATCAGCATCATCGATGCGCGCGGCCGGGAAATCACGGCACACTTCGACGCCGACCGGATGCAGGTAGCGCAGCCGCTGCGACCGCCGTCGTGACTGATACTTGGTGGCCGGTTGCGTTGTGGCTCAGTCGATTCGGGTGTCGTGTGCCGCGCGGTTGGTGAGGACCTCGTCCATGTGCGTCTCGGCCCAGCCCTTGATCTCGCGGACTAATAATCCGCCGGAGCGACTGCCGTTAGGGTGGCGGAATGTCCGAGATCTACTTCGGCGGCGAGAGTGTCGCGTTCCTGACCGGGTTGACCGCGCTGCGGCGGGCCAAGGGCGTGCCGTTGGAGGAGGCGTTCGCGGACGCCGAATCGGCGTGGCGCGCGCTGGTTTCGAAGAACGGGTCCATGTCGATGGGGCGCGGTGAGTTGCTGGCGTTCTTGCGCGAGTTCGACAAATAGCTGACTCGCCCGCCCTGCGGCATTACGAAAGCTCTTGTCCCCCAGCGTCGAGCGGAGGACGTTTGTTGCGGGGAGGGGAGATCGGCTCCGAGCGATCTCCGAACAAGTAGTCGCGGAAGGCGCATAGATACTCGTCCAGTTCCTGTTGTTCGAGGAACCAGGCACCTGTCGGGTCGTACCACTCGCTGGGAGTCGGGCGCCGCGCGATCACATAGTCGAGAGCTTCGCGCACCATGGCCCCATGGGCCGGTTCCGCGGCCGATCTGTGGCGCTCCATCCAGGTAAGGCCTTGCCACTTCTGATCATCGAACTTGGGTTGGTGCATGTAGACCAGTGGCAGCAATAGGCTTTTGATATGCGGGATTTCGTCCCACCACGTGGGAGTTGTCCCGGTGACAGGCGTCGGAATGCCTGGGCGTTCGGCCGTCCGGTCGACCCCCCGAGGGCGCCATATCGGTCCGATCGAAAGGTTCCAGGGTGGGTACCAGACGCCGCGCCACACCGGAACTCCGAGATAGGGAGCGTGCACCGGAAGTGGCTCGGCCAGTGAGATGTCGGCCGTGACGCGGCGCACCGGGGGTAACTCCTTACCGGCGGGAAGGACATTTGCCAGCATCGACAAACAGTCCTGCACGTCGAAGCCGGTCACCCCGACGCCCTGGTCGAGCGCACTCCAGTAATCCGAGTCACGCTCCATGTCGAATTCGATCCAGAACCGCCGCACCGTGGACATCAACGATTCCTTCCCCCACGAACACCTACCGCCAACACTTGCTCAATAATGCCGACGCCGACCGGTTCCTACCACTCGATAATCGGATACCAGGGCCGACCCCGGCCAGTATCGGTCCAGGTGTGGAAAAAGCGGCTGCGGCGATCCTGGCCGATCGTCTCGCCGGCTGCGAGGTAGTTCCCATCACCGCGCGCTGCCGAGCCCACGATCCTCGGCTCCACCCGACAGCATCGTGGTGGTCTCGATGATCTGCCGGAAGCGGCCGTCGGCGGCGAGTTCGGCGAATACCAGCACCTCGAAGGCGACCTCGCTGCCATCGTTCTTCCGAAGATGGACCGAATGCCGGTCGGCGTAGCGGTCGCCGCAGATCAGTTCGTCGTGCACCTCGACGCGCCCCTCGGTGATCACACCGCGCAAATGGGTGATGTGCTCGACGAATTCGGCGTGGTCGCTCCAGACGCCGTCGGTGCGCTGGCGGTAGTCGCCGGTGAAGTGCCGCGCGAATGCGGTGTCGACATCGATCTGCCGATCGAACAGCAGGTCGTTGAGCGCGGTGGCGATGTCGGTGGTGGCGGCGGTCATGGTCGCTGTCTCCTTCAAGTATTTGCGTGCAGTGTGCACGCAGATTACGTTACCCGAGATACGTGCTCGATGCACGCTATTCTTGGTGACATGGCGGAACAGGGAACCGGCGCCCAGGTCGCCGCGGCGATCGCGGAATTGCTGCGCAGGCGAACCAGGGAAGGCATCTACGCCGAACTCACCGAGGGCTTGGACCCGGCGGTGGACACCACGACCTATCCGGTGCTCAGCGCGCTGGCCCGCTGGGGACCGCGCAGCGCGGCCGCGCTCGCCACCGAAATCGGACTGGATCGATCGGTGACCAGCCGCCATGCGACGCGCTTAGAGCAGGCCGAATTAGTCTGGCGCGCACCGGATCCCGACGATGCCCGCGCGACCCTGCTCGGCTTGACCGATCGCGGTGAACGGGCGGTCGAGGTGATGCGCGAGCGCCTTGCCGACCGCCTCGACCGGCACCTGGCCGACTGGCCCGAGGACCAGGCGCGTGCCTTCGCGGCCGCGCTGACCCGATTTGTCGGCGAAAAACCCTTCGGCTGATGCGAGTTCAACGCAGAGGGCTGATTGGGAGGACGGCGCCTGGAGCCGCACGAGCGGGTTTCTTCGCGCGCCAGCCCAGCTGAGCAGCCGTTGGTCGATCGATACGGGAAGTGCTGACTCGCTGATCGAATTGCCGCGTCAGCGCCACTGTTCGACGAAATAGTCGTCGTAGGGCCAGCAGTCGGTGCCGAGGTCGCGCAGCACACCATGGCGAAAACGCAAGAGGTCCAGTCGTTCTCGCGAGGTGAGGTCGTCGTCGGGAGGGCGGGGATCGTCTTTCCATTGGGCATCGGCGTTGTAGTGCAGTTCGCCGCCGACGTAGTAGTCACGGCGAAAGCTGGTGCGCCACTGGGAATTCGATCCCCAGTTGTGTGATAAGTCCTGCACGTCCCGGTAGCAGCGCCAGAAGGTGAAGTACATGCAGGATCGGGCGGCGGCTTGCTGGTCAAGGACTGCCGAGCCGGCCCGCACGGTGACGCCGGAACGGACCAGCAGCAAGTTTCCGACGAATGCGCCGGGCCAGTGTTGGTCGACGATCGTGGGTGGTTCGTGCGGGTCGTCGGACTCCACAACGTCGACGATTTCGTGGAAGAACGGGTGGAACTTCCCCTCGGTGATCGGGGTTGCTCCGGCCAATTCAGTGAACTCGGTCCAGGCGGACGGCGACGCCCCCGAGTACGCGGCCGCGAGATAGTGCGGTTGAAGCGGCACAAGAAGCATGTCCACCAAACGGTTCACCGCATACAGGCCCCAACGCTGTTCCGCGGGCAACTCCCGACGATGCCCGTCTCGCACACCGTATTCGTGGAGTTCGGCAATCATCCGCGGACGCTCGGCGAACCACGGCCCGAACTGCGCGGCACCCCAGCCCGCAGGCTCGTCCAGCAACGCCTCGAACAGCGCTCTCACTTCCCACAATTCGCTGTCGGACACCAGCCGAGCGTACAACTTGGCATCATTCGCGGTCCGCGCTCTGGCGTGCGCCGGTCAGCCCCGCGAAAACGGTGAGCAAGACCTGCACGGCTGTCGGCCAGTCGACCAGAAAGCCGACCGGCGCGGCGGTGGCCACGGCGGCGACGAGTTCCCGCCACGGCGGCATGGCCGGTGGCGGGCTCGGCTGTGGGTTGCGCTCTTCCTGCGGCGGGTGGGTGCTCACGCGGACTCCAGCAGCGTCTGAAGAAGTCGACCAGTCTCACTCTGTCTCGCGGAGTGCCGGGCGAGAGTTTCAGCGATATCGAGATAGCGGTCGATGTTATCCCGACCCTCCATGTACAGCGTGCTGCTCGGCTGCGAGATACACACGACATCCGGCAGCAGGGTCTCGGCGAAGCGCAGATAGACGAACGCGCTGTCCATGATCGCGGGCCCGAAGGCGGTCTCGTCCACGATCTGGATCACGATGTTCTCCTGCTGGATACACCGCGCCAGGTACTCCAGTTGGGCCCGCCAGACCGCGATACCGCCGATCTGCCTGCGTAATGCGCTCTCTTCGACCAGGATCCACAGGTAGGGCGGATGGTCGCGGTGCAGAATCTGCTGCCGCTGCAGGCGCACCTCCAACTGCTGGTCGATCTCGTGGACGGGGCGGGACGGATTCCGCAAACACAATGCTGCTCTTGCGTATTCGGGGGTTTGTAATAGGTCGGGGACGACCGCGGGTTCGTAGCAGCGGATCGTGCGCGCGGCCGCTTCGAGGCTGAGCAGTTCGAATCCCTTGGGGAGCGAGTCGCTGTCGCTGTGCCACCAGCCGGGGCGGTTGCCCAGTTGCACGAGCGACAGATACCGGTCGTGCTCCTCGGGGTCGGTGACGCCGTAGCAGTTCAACAATTCGACCACGTCGAGCCGGTTGAGGCCGACCATGCCGGATTCGATCCGACTGACCTTGGAGCCGTCCCGGTAGAGCTGCCTGCCGACCTCGTGCTGGGTGAGCCCCAATTCCTTACGCAACTGCTGGAGACGCAACCCCAACATCCGACGGAGCACCGTCGGCACATCGCTGATGTTGGTGCTCTCGCGGGTACTGATCGGCTCGATGTGTCCGACGCGCTGCTCTGCGTTCACGACATCGAGTCTGACATCAGAGGTATCAAAATGTGCTTGCAAATGTGCGTGCAAACGGTGGCGCGCGTGCGGGCGGCGGACCCGGTCGTCGACGCGGACAGCTCCGGTTCGACGGGTAGCGCAGAGGTTTTCGGTGCGGCGACGCTCGGCCGTAGGGTGAGGACTCGTGGAGTCAGACAGCAAGCTGGAGGACTTACGGTCAGTGCTCTCGTGCGTTTTCGAGAAGCTCGGTGCCGAAAGCCTCACCGAGCCCGATCGGGTCGAGTTGGTGACGCGCGCCGAGGTGGTTCAGGACCAGATCGACGCGATCGAGGACGTCGTGTGCGACGAGGAGCGCGTCCCCGTGCGGACTACGCATGAGCCGGAGCCTTCAGGTGATCGGTTGTTCTGAGGCGGCGCCGAGCCAGTGACTCAGTTGGCCGGGAAGGCCCCACGGACTCGGTCGATCAGGCGTCCGCCGAAAGCGGCCGACAATGGTGCGAGAAACCAGGCGTACCACACGTACGGAGTGAGCCAGGCGAGTGCGGCCGTGGCGAAGAAGACCGCGGCGACGGCGGCCGAAGCATCGGCGCTGGTGCGGAGGTCGGCAGCAACGATGTGTTCGGCCAGGGTGGATCGTCGTGCGGCCAGATCCCGCACCACACCCTCGCTGGCGAAGAGCAGCGCCGACGTCACAGCGAAGAGGCAGACGGCGAGCTTGTTGTCCGGAGCGTGCCCGAACACCGCCGTCGAATAGGGCAGGATCGCGACCAAAAGCAGCAGCGGCGCATGCCATGCGAGAGTGCGCCGATCCAGCAGCGCCACCCCCTCGATCAAGGTGTGATGGCGGCGCCACAGCGCCCACAGCAGGCAGAACGCGAGCAGGAACGCCACAAACGAAGCCCGTTCGTGCCAGAGGAATGCGGCCAGCGTGCCGGCATCGACGAGATCCTCGTCCTGCGGCCGCTTGATCTCGACGACGAGCAGGGTTATCGCGATGGCGAGCACAGCGTCGGCGAACGCGCCGATTCGGTGCGGTGAAAGGCCTGCACTCCGGCCGATGGCGTCATGATGCATGGGGGCCTCCTGGGTTGCGGCGCCGGTGGGTTTCTCAGGCGGGTGCGAACGTGGGCCGCCCGGTGATGGAGAGCTGTTGGGACCGGAGCGCGAGGACGATCATGACCGCGGGCAAGAGCAGGTCGTAGACCAGCACTCCCCCGGTATTGCCGGGAGCGTGGTTGCCGTGGGCGAACCATTGGTAGAGGTGGCCGATCGCCGCACCCCACAGGAATATTGCGGCGCCGAGGCCGATGGTGATGCGCTCGCGGGCGGTGGCCGAGGCGGCGCGGAATCCCATGACAGCGAGCCCGAGGTTGGCGAAGGCGATCTCGAACAGGAACGGGGTCCGGTCGAAGCCGATCGCGGTGGCCATCGCGTCCGGGATGGTCAGGAAGGCGATCGTCATCCACAGGCTGCCGCAGCCGAGTGCGGCGACAGCCCACCACCGCTGCCAGGTTTCGAGGGCGGCTGCCCGGGAGGGGCTGTGCCGGGTTCGAATCAATGCGCCGACAACCGCGATCACTATCCAGACCAGGGGGAAAGCCGACTGGGCGAAGTAGGACATCTCGTTCACGACTTGAGTGTTGCATGGTTAATATTAACCAGTCAAGACTCAAGGTTCTCGCGGTAGTACCGCCCCGAAGTACCGGATCGAGCTATCGGCGGGGCTCGAGCAGCTTGGCCAGCGTGGCAGTGTCGCGCAGGTAGCGTTCGTACGGGAAACCCGCTTCGAGCAGCGCGTCGCGCAGCTCGTTCTGGAGCGGCCGGTCACTGCCGTGGAAAGCGTTGCGGCCGGCTTCGGTGGTGCTGACCAGTCGTCGCCGTCCATGCTCGGGGTCGGGCTCGACCGCGACGAATCCGGCTGTTTCCAGCGGGCGCAGGGCTCGGCTGACCGCTGGGTCCGATACTGCCAGCGCCTGCGCCAGCTGATGCTGGGTCACCGGCTCGATTTCTTCCAACGTGCCCAGCAGGCGTATCTGGCTGTACGTCAGCGCATCCGAGTCGTCCACGCGGCGCCGCGCGGCCTCTCCGAGCAGGTACACGACGCGATGCAGCAGGTCCCCGAGTCCATCGTCCACACGCCGAACGTATCAGAGTCTTGCCCGGTTAACATTCATGGTGACGATAGGAGACTTGCCATGTCCGCCGAGCCATTCGAGGTCAGCATCACCGAAGCCGAGATCGCGGACCTGCGTGCACGATTGCGCCGGACACGGTGGCCCGAGCGCGAGCCGGTGGACGATTGGTCACAGGGTTTGCCGCTGGCGTATGCGCAGGAACTGTGCCGCAGCTGGGCCGAGGACTACGACTTCGGGTTCGCCGAGCGGTTGAACGCCTTCCCGCAGTACCGCGACACGATCGACGGGCTCGGCATCCACTTCCTGCACGTCCGCTCGCCGGAACCGGACGCGTTCCCGCTCGTGCTCACGCACGGATGGCCGGGTTCGGTGCTCGAGTTCCTGGAGGTCCTCGGCCCGCTGACCGACCCGCGCGCGCACGGCGGTGACCCGGCGGACGCGTTCCACGTGGTCGCGCCGTCGTTGCCCGGCTACGGCTGGAGTGACAAGCCGTCGACGACCGGGTGGGGCATCACTCGCACCGCGCGCTCCTGGGACACGTTGATGGTGTCGCTGGGTTACCAGCGGTACGGCGCGCAGGGCGGCGACTGGGGTTCGGCAGTGTCCGGCGCGCTGGGCGAGGTGGCGCCCGAGCGGGTCGCCGGCGTGCACCTGAACCTGGGATCCGTGGCGGCGGGCACGTTCGATGACCCGACGCCCGCGGAGCTCGCGAATCTTAAGGCTGAGAAGGAGTTCCAGCGCACCGGCCGGGGGTACTCGGCGATCCAGGCGACCCGGCCGCAGACGCTCGGCTACGGCCTCACCGACTCCCCGGCGGGGCAGGCCGCCTGGATCGCCGAGAAGTTCTGGGCCTGGACCGACAACAACGGCCATCCCGAAGACGCCCTGTCGCGGCAGACCATCCTCGACGAGATCTCGGTCTATTGGTTCACCGCGTCGGCCACCTCGTCGGCGCGCCTGTACTGGGAGAGCTTCGCCAGCTTCCGGGACAAGGTGACCGCACCATCCGGGTTGTCGGTCTACGCGCGCGACATAACCCGCCCGTCGCGGCGGGAAGCCGAGCTGCGGTTCACCAACCTGCGCTGGTTCGAGGAACTGCCGCATGGTGGTCACTTCGCCGCACTGGAGCAGCCGGAGTCGCTGGTCCAGCAGGTGCGCGGGTTCTTCCGCCTGTTCCGCTGACTGTCCGTGCCGAGGGGTCGTTGATCATCCGGCGAAGGTCGATGAGGACGTCTGTGATCCACGCAACGCTGGACCTCGAGTTGGCTCGAGGTTGCACGATGGTTCCGACAACGTATTCGAGGAAGGAAGCGAACTGTGCCGAAACTTGACCGGATCATCGAGTCCGCGTTGTATGTCGACGATCTCGATCGTGCCCGCAAGTTCTATACCGATGTGCTGCAACTGAAACCGATCCTCGAAGCGGATCCGTTGTGCGCGTTCGATATCGGGGGCGACAATGTGCTGCTGCTGTTCCGCCGCGGCGGATCGCTCGAACCGAAAGTGCTGCCGGAACCGGGTCTGCCGAACGGCGAGATCCCACCCCACGACGGCAGCGGCCGGCTCCATGTGTGCTTCGCGGTCTCCGAGGACCAACTGACCGAGTGGGAAACTCACCTGAACGCGCACGACATCCCGATCGAAGGCCGGACCAACTGGGCTCGTGGCGGACGCAGCATCTACTTCCGGGATCCCGACGAGCACCTCCTCGAACTCATGACACCGGGTAACTGGCCGACCTACTGAGGACAACTGGCCCCGCCGCCGACCAGAAGATTCATCTGCTCTGACCTTCTCCAGGTTGGGAATTCAGCCGAAAGCTCAGCTGCGCGCCGAGCTCGCGGAGGCCGAGGGCGGCGGCGACCCGCCTGGATTCGGTCGTGCGGGCACGCCACTGCGGGACCAAGCCCTGCCCGAGGGCGTGCTCTACGGCAGCCGAGGCAGCAACACGGGCCAAGCCTCGACCGCGCCGGTCCGACGCGGTCAACACCGAAACATGCGCTGTGCGGTTCGGCCAGACTCGATATCCCGCAGCCGAAGCAACCGCCCCGGCCGAACGCACGACGAACGCCGACGAGGTTATCTCGTCCAACCCGCTTTCGTCCCGGTCGGCTTCCCCAGCTGACGACAAGAACTCACCCAATGCCGCGTCCTCGGGCGGTAGCCGCTCGAATGCCTTCGCCCCCACCGTGACCGGTCGAAACAGTTCCACGCTGGAGTAGGCCAGAACCGCAGGACCCCGCACCTCGGCAACGGACAACACCGTGCGCAGCCGCTCGGCGTTGACGACCTCGGTAACCGGCATCTGCAATCCAGCGGCTCGAACCTTCGCTGCCGCAACGGCATCGGGTGCAGTCGCAATCGCCGAGCCCTGCAACACCACAGCACCGCCCCATCCCGCTGGACACATCAACGACCTCGGCGACACCACCACTTGCAGACGCCCGGGCGTGAAGGAAACCGGCGCGACCGCCAACTCCACCCATAACGCCTGAGCATGAGCCAACACAGCCGTCAACGACATGAATCCCCTCCCCGAGTCCAGCATCGAGAACAAGCTTGCACCACGAGAGGAGCCCGCACATCTGATTATGGTGCGTTGGAAAGACATGTCGGCCAACCACTCCGGCCGTTTGATCAAAAGTTCGGGAGCCCCGGTGTTGTCAGTGGGCTTCTCTACGCTGCCGTGCATGACCCGTTCCCGAACCCAACCGCACCACACTCCTGTCGCCCTCCAACTGGTCGGCACCGACCCTGGCGCGAGGAACGCCTCCTCGTCCTCTGGGTCCTCGCTGCCGGGCGATGGTGGGCTCTCGCCTGTCGGGATGGTGTGAGAAATGTTCAGACTCGATGGCGAAGTGGGCGTCTCCTACAGCCAGATCTATGTGCAAAGTGACCCCGGGGACTACAACCCGCGCATGCACGAGGCGTTCGCCGGACAGAATTCAGGACTGTGCGGCGCCGCGGTACCCGGCGCACTTTTTCTGAGCACCGGTTTGCACACCGGCGACGTCGGTTTCACCGTCGAAGTGCGCGGCCAGGCTCCCCCGCTGGATCCGGCATGGGAAGAGGTCGTTGAGGTCTCCTTCTACCCGCTCTCCGAGCAGAGTTTCCTGGTGCAGTGGGCTGGTCAGGATTCCTGGGAACTGGACTTGAAAGAAGGGCTCGACTACCGGGTGCGGTACTGCGCGCAAGGCATGGACCAGGCAAGCGAGAAGGACGTCAGACTCGACGACGAGCCATTACTGGATCGCTACCTCCTACAGTTCTGGCCCGCCCCACCCGAACCGGACCGCATCGTGCGCCAGACCTCGCAAGCCGCGGCCTACTCCCATGACTGGGCCCGCCGGCAACCCGATGCCGAGTTCCGCGCGCGGACCCTCATGGCCCAACGACGAGCACACCTCACCCCTGAGGGCCCCGAATCGTTTCGCGACGCCGAATCTCCCAGCGGGACCGCCGATATGGCGGTCATCTCCCGCGCGGCCGATCTCCAGTCCGTCCGCGAGCAGTTGACATCGCTGAGCTCCTATCCCGCAGCGCTGCCCTGGGATTGGGCCGACACCTTCGTCCTGCCGGCCGACTATCGCGTCGGTTACCTCGAAGCGTTCCTCGAACAGGTCGGTGAGCACGCCTTCGCCCTCGGTACTGTCCTGGCGTCGCTGGACTCGGGCCACGACTACTACCTGGCCTTCGTGACACCGACCGAGTTCGAACAGCTCTCGCGGCTGCTCACCGCACACAGGATGACCGCTGAAACCGTGCGGTTCGGCCGCTGGACGCCGCGGGTGAGCCAGGAAGACAGCGCCGCGAGCAGCGCGATCACAGCCTGGGCCATAGCCAACGGCCACAAGATCAGTGCAGCCCCCGGAGCCGCGATCACGTGGTCGCTCGAGAGCCCCGAGGCACCCGAGGAGGCCGGACCTGACCGGCTCACCTGACGTCTGCGGGCATGTCAGGGTCGGCCTCGCCGCAATTGAACTTCTGGAGTTCGGTGAAGTTTTCCCACGGTTTGGTAGCGACAATTGCTGTGCAGCGGTCTTGCCATCCGTGTGGCTTGACCGCACAGTTGGCGTTCACGGTTTCGGTTTTGCTGCAGAGTGTTTCGGCTATGTCCAACACGATCCGGTATACAACGCCCGCCTTGACTCGCTTCTGAGCGTCGACGATGCGGATCAACTTGTAGTAGTACAGCGCGTTGGACCGAGAGTTGATTTCGCCCACTGCGAACGCCGCCGCGTCCGCTACCTCTCGGCTCTTCGGGTCTGCGGCGGACCATCGTCCGTCGGAGGGTGGTTCAGCGTGCGCAGTGGCCGTGCAGACAGTGATCGCGACACCCGCCGCGGTCAACGGAATCGAAATCAGACGTAACAGAGGACCTGTCATGCCTGACATCCAACAATCACATCGGTACTTCGAATGCGCGACTCGCCGTGCCCGGATACGAGAGTCCCAACGTCGGTGACTCGTTGGTGGATACGACCCCGGTCTTTGGGGATTGACCATCGATATCGGTGGTCCGATCATTGGCGGTAGACCGGATGACGGTCGCTCGATCGGGGGACCTCCTTCCCGAAAGGAAGTCAAATCCTGTTCCTGAAGTACGCCGGCCTGACGGTCAACGGCGAGCTGCGCTTCCAGGAATCCGGACCGCAACCACCGTGCTCGGCCCAAACGGTCGTGCTCGAACTGCACGACCGCGACAAGCTCGATGACTACCTTCTCAGCGCAAACCTGACGGTCCGCGACTGCGACGGCCAGTGGGCGTTCGTCGCCTGGGACTCCCCCGGAAACAACGCGCGCCTCATCCGCCGCGCCGCCAACGGCTGGACCACCTACGTCCGCTTCCCACACGACGTGTGCTGGACCAAGGCCGCAGGCGACGGCGTCCCCGCGCGCATGAAAGAACACTTCCCCTGCTGAACCTGCCCGCAAGGCAACCAGGGCGCGCGGTTTGCTCGGTGCGGTCGGGTTCGGAATGATCTGGTCGACGGATGTCGCGATGTTCGTGGCACAGCGGGGAATTGGGGGAATTGTGACGGATACCGAGCAGCACACGCAGGGAACGCCGGAGTGGGTCGAGACGCGGGATGGGCGCCGTCTGTACGCGATGGTGTTGGCCGAGAAAACCGACATCGCTACGGCGACTGTCGTTTTCGAGGCTGCGCAATCCCCGCACGGCCGCCATGTCATCGCCGAGCAATCCAGTCATTACGTGGTGGCCACCGAGCCGGAGCTGATCGTCGCCGAAATCGAGCGGATGATGCCGCCGGTGTAGGACCGTGCTTTGCCGAAGCACCCTGTGCGGCACCGCAGCTTTCGAATCGGGGTGACCGTAATGCTTGTCGCACCAACCGCGGAATGGTTTCGTCTGAACCAACCGTCAGGTTGAAGCGAAAGGTCCCGATATGTCTGTCGATTACCCCGCGAGCGAAACCTCCGTGGTCAAGCTCGGTGCCCACATCGGCGCACAGCTCACCGGGATCAGGCTCGGCGGTGACCTGGACGCGGCGACCATCTCCACCATCCGCGCCGCACTGCACGAACACAAGGTGATCTTCTTCCGCGACCAGCAGCATCTGACGGAGGACGGACAGTACGAATTCGCCGAACTGCTCGGTAAACCCACCACTCCGCACCCGACGGTCACCTCGGCAGGCGTGAAGAGCCTGGCCATCGATTCGCGCCACGGCCGTTCCAACGCCTGGCACACCGATGTCACCTTCGTCGACCGCGTCCCGAAGGCGTCGATCCTGCGCGCGGTCGCGCTACCGAGCTACGGCGGCTCGACCACCTGGGCGTCCACCGTCGCCGCGTACAACTCGCTACCGGAACCGCTCAAGCGGCTGGCCGAGGGCCTGCGCGCCCGGCACACCAACCAGTACGACTACGCCGCCGACATCGAGGAACGCCAGGATGAAGGCACCAGGGCCTACCGGCGCGAGTTCGAATCCACCTACTTCGAGACCGAGCACCCGGTGGTGCATGTGCACCCGGAGACCGGCGAACGTGCGCTGCTGCTCGGCTGCTTCGTGAAACAGCTCGTCGGCCTGCCGAGCACCGAATCGCAGGCCTTGTTCCGGCTGTTCCAGGACCGGGTGACCCGTTTGGAGCACACCACCCGCTGGAACTGGTCGCTGGGCGACGTCGCCATCTGGGACAACCACGCCACCCAGCACTACGCCATCGACGATTACGACGGCAGCGAGCACCGCAGGCTGACCCGAATCACCTTGGCAGGCAACATTCCGGTCGGCGTCGACGGCACGCCGAGCACCGTGATCGCGGGCAACGCCGAGTACTACTCGACCGCCGATTCCCACACTCGGGCGGCCTGACTTACGCCCGATCAGTACCGAACACCGCGCGGGCCGAACGCCGAATTGCCATCCTGGCGGGAATAGCCGGATCGACAATCCGCCGCGCGCCATCCGAAGCCGAACGCACGGCATCGATTAACCTTTGACGGCCCGCGCCGGTGACTACACGCCTACAGGTACCGATTGATCTACGCCTGACGAGGGGAATCGCGTGAATTTATGGAACTACCTCCGAGGACGCGGAGATTTCCTGGCGTTCCTCACCTATCAGCATGCCTCCCTGGCGTTTCAGACGGTCCTGGTCGGCACGGTCGTCGCCGTTCTCATCGCGGTCGCGGTATATAGGCTCCCGCTGTTGTCTGCGCTCTCTCTGACGTCGAGCCGCGTCGCGCTGACAATTCCCTCGCTGGCGCTGCTCGCACTGCTGCTGGTCCCGTTCGGGCTCGGCGTCGTCCCGTCGTTCATCATGCTGGCGTTCTTCGCGGCCTTGCCGGTGATCGGCAATGCGATCGTCGGATTGCGCGCGGTGCCCGCCTCGGTGGTCGAATCCGCACGCGGCATCGGCTTTTCGCGCTGGCGCATTCTGCTGACGGTCGAATTGCCGATGGCCTGGCCGGTGATCCTGACCGGCATCCGGGTGTCCACCCAGATGATCGTCGGTGTCGCCGCCATCGTCGCCTATGTCCTCGGCCCCGGCCTCGGCTCGCTGATCTTCAACGGCCTCTCCCGGCTCGGCGGCGCGAACGCCCTCGAAATGGCGTTGACCGGCACCGTTCTCATCGTCCTCATCGCGTTGGTGTTCGACGCGCTCCTCGTCCTGCTCGGACGCCTCACGATCGCAAAGGGACTCTCATGACGGATGTGGTGACCAGTCAGGCTCCGGAACGCAAGGTGACCGGCGCGTCCATCCACCTGGAGTCGGTCGTCAAACGCTATCGCGGCCAGGACAAACCGGCGGTCGAGCGGCTCGACCTGGCGATCGACGCGGGCGACATCGTCGCCTTCGTCGGCCCGTCCGGCTGCGGCAAGACCACCACGCTGAAGATGATCAACCGGCTGATCGAGCCGACCGAAGGCCGGATCTTCATCGGCGACCGCGATGTCACCAAGGAGGATCCGGACAAGCTCCGGCAGTCGATCGGGTATGTGATCCAGTCCGGCGGCCTGTTCCCGCACTGGACGGTCGCCAAGAATGTCGGGGCGATCCCGCGGGTGCTCGGGTGGGACAAGAAGCGGATCGCCGAACGCACCGAATACCTGCTCGATCTGGTCGGTCTGGACCCTGCAACCTTCGCCGACCGGCTGCCCAAGGATATGTCCGGTGGCCAGCAGCAGCGGGTCGGTGTCGCCCGCGCGCTGGCGGCGGACCCGCCGGTGCTGCTGATGGACGAGCCGTTCGGCGCGGTCGACCCGATCACCCGGGTTCGCTTGCAGGACAGTCTGATCGGGATCCAGCACGAGCTCGGCAAGACCATCGTGATTGTCACGCACGACTTCGAGGAAGCCACCAAGCTCGGCGACAAGGTGCTCATTCTGTCCGAAGGCGGGCACGTCGAGCAATATGCGCGCCCGGAGGAGATCCTCACCGACCCGGCCACGCCGTTCGTGGAGGAGTTCGTCGGATCCGGCGCGAAACTGGCGTATCTGACGGTGTCGCGGGTGCGCGACGTCGCCTACGACGAGGTGATGACCGCCCGGGTCGGCGAGCCGGCGCAGAGCGTGATCAACCGCGCGAAGGCCGCCGGACACACCTGGGTGGTCGTGGTCGACGAGGCCGGACGGCCGCGGTCGTGGCCGTCCCTCACCGAGGTGGCCAGCAAACCGGAGGTCTCCGACTTCCTCGACCGGCGGCTGCCCGTCGTGGCCCGCTCCTCCACCCTCAACGACGCGCTGGACGCCATGCTCGCGGCCAGTCAGGGCGCCGCGCTGGTCACCGACGGCCGGGGCGCGGTCGTCGGCTCGCTCAGCATCAGCTCGGTGACGGAAACGATCCAGGCCAAGCTCGCCGACGTGCGCTCCGAAGAAGAGGACTACGAAACCTACGTCGACGGCACCGATCCGGCGCCCACCCCGGTGGTCGCCGCCGACGACGAACCCGGATCGGCCGAGCAGTCATGAATCGCCTGCGCCGCCTACCCATCGACGTGTGGTTCGAGCCGCTCATCATCTTGGTCATCGGAATCGGCTACGTGCTTTGGTATCGATCGACGACGTTCACCCCGACCGAGCAGGCGTCGCTGGCGTGGGCCAATCTGCAAACCACGATCCTCGAGCACGTCAAGCTGACCGTGGTGGCCACGCTGATCGTGGTGGTCGTCGCGATTCCGCTGGGCATCGCGCTCACCAGGCCCGCATTGCGTCGGCTCGAGCCGATCGCCGTCAATGTCGCCAATATCGGTCAGGCAGCGCCCGCGGTCGGGCTCCTCGTCTTGTTCACCTTCTGGCTGGGCACCGGATTCCGTACGGCGATAGTCGGTCTCGTGGTGTACGCGATTCTGCCGATCCTGCAGAACACCATCGTCGGACTGCGGCAGGTGGATCACCGCACGATCGAAGCGTCCCGCGGCATCGGCTATTCGGGCGCCCGGACGCTGTTGCAGGTCGAGCTGCCGCTCGCGGTGCCGGTGATCCTCAACGGCGTACGCACCGCACTGGTGATCCTGGTGGGCACCGCGACGCTGAGCACGTTCATCGGCGCGACCAGTCTCGGCACGCTGATCACCACCGGTGTCACGCTTTTCCTGCCCAAGCTGCTCATCTCCGGCGCGATCCTGGTCGGCCTACTGGCATTGATCATCGACTGGCTGGGCAGACTCGTCGAACTCGCCGCTACCCCGCGGGGTATCTCATGAAATCACCACGCACGCAGCTGGTTACGCTCCTTTCCGTGCTCGCCGTCGCGATGCCTGCGCTGGCCGGCTGCGGGCTGGTGAGCTCGTCCGGCACGTTTCATGACGCCGAATTGCCGGACGGCGCAACGCCGCTGGACGGCGCGGAGCTCGTGGTCACCTCGAAGAGCTTTACCGAGGGTGTCCTGCTCGGCAAGATCACCGCGACCTACCTGGCCGCGGCGGGCGCCGAAGTGAAAGACCTGACGGGGGCACCGGGTTCGGCATCGTCTCGGCAAGCCCAGCTGAACGGCGACGCCGACGTGCTGTGGGAGTACACCGGAACCGGCTGGGTCAACTACCACAACCAGACCGAAACGATCGCGGACCCGCAGCAACTCTGGCAACGAGTCCACGAGCTGGAGAAGCGCGACCACAACCTGGAGTGGTTGCCCCCGGCCAACTTCAACGACACCTACGCCTTCGGCGCATCCACACCGACCGCAGAGCGCCTGCAGGTGAAATCGCTGTCCGATGTCGCCGCACTCCCGATCCCCGATCGCACCTTCTGCGTTGACGACGAATTCTTCAGCCGCTCCGATGGTTTCATCCCGATGCTGGCCAAATACGGTATCCCGTACAACGATCCGAACGGCGTACCCTCCGGCAACGTCACCCGAATGGACGCCGGCATTGTCTACACGGCAACCTCCAAAAGCGCCCCGTGCAATTTCGGCATGATCTACACCACCGACGGCCGGGTCAAGAACCTGAATCTCGCTGTCCTGGAAGACGACCAGAAGTTCTTCCTGCCCTACAGCGGAACAGCGGTCGTCCGCGGCGCCGTCATCGACCGCTATCCCCCACTGCGGACCTTGATCGGGACGATCTCCGAACACCTCACCGACGAGCTCATGCAGGACCTCAACGGTCGCGTCGACATCGATGGCGAGGACCCCGCCGACGTCGCCTACGACTGGTTGAAGAGCGAGAAGCTGGTCGAGTAGGCGGTGCTCAGCCGACGGCGGCGCCGAACCACACGGGCAGCTGGTTGCGCAGATCCTGTTGATCGTCGCCGACCCATGCGACATGGCCGTCCGGCCGTAACAGCACTGCGGGCACGTCCAGTTCCGTGCTGACATCCACAACGTGGTCGACTCGATCCGCCCAGCCCGTGACCGAGAGCTTGCCGGTCTGGTCGAGCAATAGGCCACGGCCGCGGTGCATCTGCTCGTAGAGGCGTCCCCGCCGCAGTTCCATGTCCCGCAGCCGCCGGCCGAGCAGCGCATGGCCTGCGCCGAAGTCGTAGCGGATGCCGATCGCGATGATCTTCTCGATCAAATATCGGTTCACCTCGTCGAAGTCCATCAGTTCCGAGATCAGGCGGCGCACCGCCTGCGGGCCCGGTTCGAGGGAAATCAGCTCCATTTGCGCGCGCGTGTTGTTCAGCACGTCGGCGGCTACCGGGTGCCGTTCGGTCTGATAGCTGTCCAGCAGCCCCGTCGGTGCCCAGCCATTGATCTCGGCGGCCAGTTTCCAGCCGAGGTTGAACGCGTCCTGGAGACCGAGGTTGAGCCCCTGCCCGCCCATCGGCGGGTGGACGTGCGCCGCGTCGCCTGCCAGCAGGACCCGGCCGACCCGGTACCGCTCGGCCTGGCGCGTCGCGTTACCGAAACGGGACAGCCAGCGCGGCGAGTGCGCGCCGAAGTCGGTGCCCGCGGTCGCCCGCAGCTGCCGCTTCAGCTCGTCCAGGGTCGGCGGGACCGTGCGGTCCTCGGCCACACCGTCGGCAGGCGCGACGACGCGGTACACCCCGTCCCCCAGTGGTGCGGCGCCGAACCGCAACTGGGTCTTGCGGACTTCGACGTTCGCGGCGTTGATCGTCGCCGCGGATGCGGTCAGCTCCACCTCGCCCACCAGCGTCTCGACCGTCGTCGGCTCGCCGGGGAAGCCGACGCCGAGCAGTTTGCGCACCGTGCTGCGGCCGCCGTCGCAGGCCACGAGGTAGCGCGAGCGCAGCTGCGTGCCGTCGGCCAGCTCGACGGTCACCCCGTGTTCGTCCTGGCTGAGACCGACCACCGCGCAACCCCGGCGAATCTCGACGCCGAGTTCACCGGCGCGCTCGAGCAGCAGCCGCTCGGTGGTGGTCTGCGGAATGCTGAGGACGTACGGGTGCGCGGTATCCAGCTCGGGCGACGGCTTGGCGATGCCCGCGAAGAAGCCACCGACCGGGTGCTTGCGACCCAGCTCGAGAAACGGCGCGAGCGCACCACGCTGGTCGAGTATCTCGATGCTGCGCGCGTGCATGCCGAGCGCGCGAACCACCTCGGTCGGCTCGGTGTCCCTCTCCAGCACTACCGGCCGCACACCTTGTAACCGCAACTCACTGGCCAGCAGCACGCCGGTCGGCCCGGCACCCGCGATGATCACGTCGATCATGCAACCCCTTCATTCGAATGAGTGACGATCTTGCAGCATCACCGGGGTCTTGCCGCAAGCCCCTGGGTGCGCTATATATTGAAGTGGGCAAGGAGTGGATAACCACCTTGCCCTTATCTATTTCCCGGGTCGTACCGGGAAATTCTGGGCGAAATGTCCGGCCCGCGTAGCCGATGTCCGAGCGCTGGTAGTTCGGTGTAACAATCCGCCGAGTCGAATCGACATCGAAGACAAGCTCGGTTGCGCGATAATTGCGACTTAACATCCGTGAAGAAGAACTTACACTGGTAGCCGGAATTGGTTGCCCGCCTTAAACTTCCACACTCAGCAGGAATTTCGATGGGAAGAAGGCGATGGGTAAACACCGCGCACCACGTAAGCCCGACGTTCCGATGCGATTGGCGATGGTGTCCACGGCCGCGCTCCTCACGGCCCTCATCTCCGCCGACCGGGACGGCCCCGCCGGCGTCGGACCGACGGCGAACCGGGACATCAGCACCCCGGGACAATCCAGCAGCACCTTCGCGGCGCCACCGACCGACAAACCGGACCTCGCCCCGGATTCGATTGTGGACGAACCACTTCCAGAGTCGACCCCCCGCCCGAGGCCGAGAATCGCCACCAGGACACCCCCGCGGTCGGCGCCGCCCCGCGACGATTCCGAACCCCACGACCTCGCCACCGTCACGGCCGCATGGGTTTCGGGCACCCTGCAGGGCTACGAGTGGCTCGCCCACATCGAGCAGTGCATCCTGGCCCATATGAAGTCCACGCTGGCGCAGCGCAGCGTGTAGTCGGCGCGGGAAACCCGCTCGGGTGCGCACCGCACGGCGTGCCCGAGCAAGGCCCGCACTGTCGAAATGCCGCGCACCACAACTCGACTCGCGTCTACCGTGGTGGGCGGGTTCAAGTCGACCACCTCCGAAACACACCCTCCCGTCGCTACATTGGTCGCACGCCGGAGTTCGCGACAACCATGCCTCAGGCCGATCGTCAAATATTGCACGAACTCGCCCATTATCGGGATGCCATTGCCGAGCGGGCTGAATCCGCCGGGCGAGGCGACGAGCAACCGACGTCTCGGCGAACCGGTTGTGCGCGGCCGGAACCCGCGCCGAATAGCTTGCAGCGGAATAGCTGCAGCTGCTCGCGCGCGGGCTCAAACCACGGGCAGGCCGCCTCGGCTACAGCCCGCGACCAGGAAATAACCAGCCAAGGAAGGTCACCTCAGCACGAGTTCGCCTGGAGTTGGATGCGATTCAAACGAGGACCGAACTGTGACAACGGTCACACAGGCACAGGCAAACACCATCCAGGCAGAGAGGTGTGAAACGCGTATGTGCAGTTAAATTCGAGCAACTGAAACTTGTTTGCTCCCCTCTGCGGGGCTTGATACGATAATTTCATACAAAATGGTTGAAGATGAACGACGACTCCATTTTCCGTCAGCGTGATGATTTGTCAATGATTTCGGTTCAGAACAACTTCGACGAGCCGGGGAGATCAAGCGCAGTTCGCCGGAGGGAAAGCAGTGCAGGGGCTAACTCAACACGACGTCAGAAGTACTTTCGATGACGGTCTTCCGTCTCAGAATACCATCGACACCGCAATCATTGTCGGCGCCGGACTGGCGGGCCTCGCCGCCGCATACGAATTAGCGAAGCAAGGTACCCGCGTCACCGTTCTCGAAGCCGCCGATCGACCAGGCGGCCGCACCTGGACCTATCGTCACCCATTCGCCGACGGTCTGCGCACCGAAGCAGGCGCGATGACGGTGACCGCGCAGTGCCATTACATGATGCATTATCTGCGGGAAATGCAGCTGGAGACCGAGCCGAGCGATCTCGTCGACACCGACTTCAGCTATCTGCGCAACGGCATCCGGATCCGACCGGACAAGCTCGACGAGCACGCCGATAACTTGGGGCTGCCGCCACACGAGCGCCACCTCACCGTCGCGGACCTGAACGCGCAGTACGTCACGAAGTTCAATGAGAACATCGGCCCGGAACTCACCGCACCCACCTGGACCCCGACGCCGGACCTGCTCGCCCTCGACCAGATTTCGGTCCGCCGCACCCTCGAAGACCGAGGCGCCTCCGCGGCCGCGATCAGCCTGATCGAACCGCTCTTCCTGGAAATGCGCGGCGGCGAACTGGAGTCCGCCTCGACCATGGCGTGGGCTCGCTACGAGTCGGGCCACCGCGCCTTCTCCACCGCCGACGCCGCGTGGTTCAAGGTCAAAGGCGGCACCGACCTGCTCGCCCGAGCGCTGGCGGACAAGGTCAAAGACCTTGTCCTGTACCGGAAACCGGTCGTCCGCATCACCCAGACCGAGCAGGAAGCGCAGGTGACATTCCTCGATCGCGACCGGTTGCAGACACTGACCGCCGACCGGGTCATCGTCACCGCACCGTTCAGCAGCCTGCGCCGGATCAACCTGTCGATGGCCGGCCTGTCCGCCGCGAAGCACGCGACCATCCGCCGCCTCAGGTATTCGTCGGCCCTTCGCATCTTCCTGCAGATGCGCAAGAAGTTCTGGCCCGAAAGGCGGTTGATGCTGTCGACGGATACGCCGATCGGCACGGTCCGCGACGGCACGCCACGACTACCCGGCCCGCGCAAGATCCTGGAGTGCTGGCTGACCGGCTGGCCCGCCCAGGCGGCGGCCGACATGAGCGAGGAAGAGCGCATCAATTTCGCCCTGACCGAACTGGAACCGATCATGCCGGGGGCACGCGAGAATTTCGAGCTCGGCACGTCCATAGCCTGGGACAACGAGCCGTACATCGCCGGCGCGTACATTCTGCCGGAGCTGGGCCACCACGAGCTCATGGCGCACACCCGAACACCGGAGGGAAGAATACATTTCGCAGGCGAGCACACCGCATTCGAACCCAATGGCGGCTCGATGAACTATGCGCTGGAATCGTCGATTCGGGTCCTGCTCGAATTATCGTCCGTCTGATATTTCCGCCGCCTTCCGCTGCCTCGACCCGGTCGAGCTGATCGGCACTGTTACCGCGCAAGAAAAACAACTGAATCGCACTCGCTGGAAGGGAGGATCGCTTTGCTTCATCCACGTTTGTTGATCGTGGCGGATTGTGAGGGGATCGAGGATACGGTCAATGACCTCAAACGGCACGGTTTCGACCCCGAGCCGACCTCGACCGGGGCCGAAACCATGGCGGCTTACCCTGACTTCGACGTTGTACTCGTCGACCTCGACTTCACCGATTTCGACGGGTTGACCCTGTGTAGAGAAATCCGGCGGGCCAGCGACATACCGATCATCGCTTTCGCCTCCGCGTTCGAGCTGGACAAGGTCCTCGCCCTGGAAGCGGGGTGCGACGACTGCATCGTGAAGCCGTACCACAGCCGTGAGCTCATGGCCCGGCTACGCGGCTTGCTGCGCCGGGTGCACATGATGTCCCAGCCGGCACTCATCGTCGGCCAACTGGAGATCGACTCGGCGCTCCGGGAGGTCCGAGTGGGCAATCGGCTGGTGGAACTGACCCGCAAGGAATTCGAACTACTCCGCCTGCTCGCCACCGAGCCACAGCGGGTCTTCTCCAGAGCCGAACTGCTGCAACAGGTCTGGGGATACGACGACGTGGACGCCGAAGTGACCTCACTGGCCAGCCGGACCATCGACACGCACCTGAGCAGTGTCCGCAAGAAGCTCGGCTCCGCGGACTGGATCGTCACCGTGCACGGTGTCGGGTTCCGCTTCAATGATGAAGCGGGACGCGGCAAGTCGGCCCCGGCCGTCGCGGCGGCCCGCGCTAGCGGGACCGCCGGATAGCCTGCCCGCACTATCCCGTCCGTCTCCTCTGCGGCGTGAACTGCGGGGTGAACGCGCCACCGTACGCCTCGGCGAATTCGCCGATGATGGCGTCCTGTTCGGTTCGGGGGTCGCGCCCGCGGCACAACTCGTCCAGCACCGCGCTGGACTCGTCATGCACCCGCTGTGCGGCGTCGTAGGGCATGTGGGTGAACGCCACCAATTGGTACAGCGGCGTGTACAGCTCGGGACGCAACTCGTGCAGCCGGCGTTCCAGCGCGCGTCGCGCCAGGAACATCGGATCGTTCACGTGGTCGGACAACTCGGTGAGGTTGCGCAGCGACAGTTCCGCCAGCGCGTGCCCCGCCTTCACCCGCACGTCGCTGTACTCGTCGACGACCACCTCGGCGACGGTCGCGACGGTGCCGCCCTCGCAACGGACCGCAGCCTGGAACTTCTCCAGCAGCGCCGCCAGCGTGGCGGCATCCTCGAAGCTGCAGTTGATGCCCTGCCCGAAGAACGGGACGACCGCGTGCGCGGCATCACCGACCAGCACCGCGCGCCGATGGTGATACGGGGCGCAGTTGATGATCCTGAGGTGGCCGGGGCTCCGGCTCGCCAAGTCCGTGCCGACCGCCGCCATCCGTCCGAAGACGTCGGGAAACTCTGTCGCACAATAGGAGCTGATCGCTTCGGCCGAGGGTAGCCCCGAGAAGTGCCTACGCCGGTCCTCACCGGCCATCGGCTTGAACAGGCTGGTGGTGAAGGTCTGATCCCGGTTCGGTTGGGCCTGCAGAAAGTGGTCGCCGCGCGGCCACAGATGCATGCCCGTCGGATCGGCGTCCCCGTAGTCCATGGTGATCTCGGCGTAGCCGTGCTCGATGGTCTCGCGCGTCGCCCACATGTCCTGCGGGTGCGCGGCGACAATGGCTTCGCGCACAACACTATTGGCGCCGTCACAGCCGACCAGCAGATCGCCGGTGACCCAGGCCGAGGAGCCGTCCCGATCCCGCAGCAGCGCCGCCGGTCGCGCGGTGTCCACGTCGACACACTCTTGGCCGTAATGGATCCTGGCCCCCTCCCGCAGCGCCTGATCGCGCAGCAGATCCTGCATCACCCGGCGCGGAATGGACAGCAGATGGTGATGGGTCATCGTTCCGTACGGCTGCGTGGAGATGGCACCGTCACGATGGTGGATGATCCGCTTGGCCAGCACCGAGCCCTGTAGATAGAGGCGTCGCCGGACCGAGCGGGGCAGGCAGTCGAGTCCGCGCGAGGTGAGCGTCAGGTTGAACGAATGCCCGGACCCGGTGCCCGCCGACTCCGTGCCTCGCTCGAAGAGATCTACCTCCAGACCTTGGCGGCGCAGCAGTGTCGCCAAGGCGCAACCGACCGGGCCGGCCCCGATGATCACCACCGAGCGCAGTTCCAGATCAGTCATTGTGTTCCTCCCTGGTTCAGCCCGTCCGGCGGCGCGAGGGCGCCGACGGCGCGGAAGTACTCGAACATCCGGCGAATCCATCCCGTATCCACCTGCGGATACGGGCACCCGACGTCGGCAAGCGCACGCCTGGATTTCTCGTTGTCGAAGGTGTGCGCGCCGAGGCGCATCACGCCCTCCCGCATGAGCGGCACCAGCGGACCGAGTCCCCAGCGTTGGTCGTCGGTCTCCGCGGCCTGCCGTTCCAGCGCGGCCATCCAGGTGGATCCCGAAGTCGGTTCCGTCGCATAGCCTTCCGCGCGAATGGTGTCGATGATGGTGGGCCAGTCGAGTCCGTCGGCGTGGTAGAGATGCCAGTTCTCGTCGTCCGGCTTCTCCTCGGACAGCCGGATGATGGCGCGGGCCACATAGTCCACCGGCAACAGGTCGACCGGCGGTCCCTCGGCGATGTCCGCCGGGTAGCAGCCGAGCAACGCGAAACCCTTCATCTGCAACCAGAAGAAGTCGTCGTGGCGGCAGGCGCCGGTGCGGCGGTGTCCGGCGATACGGCCGACGCGGTGCACGGTGACCGGCAGCCCGGCCTCGCGCGCGGCCAGCGCGAGCCGTTCGGCGACCCACTTGCTCTGCGAGTACCCGATGCCCAGCGACGCGGGATCGCCCGGCACCCTGTCCTCGCCGACCAGGCCTGCGGTGGAGTCCGGCGGGAAGACGCCCATGGTGGAGATCAGGCGCAGCGGCGTGCGGTTGATCCCGCAGAAGTTGAGCAGGTGCCGCAGTCCGTCCACATTCGTGCGTTTAACCGTGTGATACGGCACGACGAAGTTGATGTGCGCGGCCGCGTGGTAGACGTCGGTTACCTCGCGGGCCAATGCCTCGTAGTCGTTGCCCAGCCCGAACTTCGGTTGGTCGAGATCGCCGAGGCAGATGCCGACCTCGTCGAGCCCGGACGGGTCGAGGGCGAATTTCCGGAAGGTCCGGCGCAGGCGTTCACGCCCGTCCGCGACGCTGTCGGCCCGGACCAGGCAGTGCACGCGATGCCCGGTTCGCTGTAGTTCGTCGAGCAGGTGACTGCCGAGGAATCCGGTTGCGCCGGTGAGCAATACCGTGCCGCCGGCCGGCTCTTGCCGCTCCCCCACCACGAGGTCGTGCAGGCGAGCCTCCGCGCCCAGATCCGGTGCGGCGGCGGCAGTTTCGTCGACGAGGCTCTGCACCATGCCGCGCGGTGTCGGCGTGCTCAGCAGCACCGACAGTGCGACGTCGGTGCGGAAGCGCTTTTTGACCAGCCGGTGCAGCCGGGCGGCCAGCAGCGAGTGACCGCCGACCGCGAAGAAGTCGACCTCCGGGGTCCTCGGCCGGTCGCCGAGCACCTCGGACCACAGCGCGGCCATCGTGCGCTCCGCGTCCGTCCAGGCGAAATCGGAGTGGTCGACCTCGTCGGTGGGCTCCGGTGGCATCGATTGTGCCACCAGAGCGCGACGGTCGGTCTTCCCGTTCGAGGTCACCGGGATGGCGTCGATGCGGGTGAGCTGCCGCGGGATCATGTAGCCGGGCAGCACGGCGCCGAGCCGGGTGCGCCAGTCCTTGGGTGGCGCCGCGGCGCTCTGTACGAAAGCGTGCAGCGCGCGGTCACCACCTTCGGACACCACGATCACGGCGGCCGCGTCCACCTCCAATTCCCGTTCCAGCGCGGCTTCTACCTCGCCCGGCTCGACGCGATAGCCGCGAATCTTGACCTGATCGTCTTTGCGGCCGCGGTAGTGCAGGGACCCGTCCGGGGCCAGCACCACTACATCGCCGGTGCGGTACATCAACTGGCCGGGGACGAACGGGTCGGCGACCATGGCCTCGCGCGTCTTGTCCGGCAGGCCGATATAGCCGGGCGATACGACCGGGCCCGCGACGCAGAGTTCGCCCTCGACGCCGAACGGCGCCCGCCGAGCAGTGCCGTCGGCGGCATTGAGTACATACGCGTCGACGCCCGCGACCACGCGGCCGATCGACGGAATGGTCGGCCAGGCGTCGGGATCGTCCGGGAGCGCGTCCCAACTGCACAGGTGTGCCTCGGACGGTCCGTAGGCATTGATCAACCGCGCGTTCGGGTTTCGCCGGAACATCACCCGCATATCGCCGGTGATCACCAGCCGCTCGCCGGTGACGTACACCTCGCGCAGGTCCGGCAGGTCCACCGGCGATGGTCGAAGCACGGCGGCCAGCTCGCGGAGCGTGACGTAGGGCAGGTAGGCCCGCTCGATCCGCTCGTCGGCCAGCAAAGCGGCCAAGGCCTCGAAATCGGTGCGGGCCTCCGCCGGTGGGATCACCAGAGTGCCACCGGCGCAAAGGGTTCCGAACACCTCGATGGCGAACACGTCGAAGGCGGGCGGCATGTACTGCAATGTGCGCGTCCGGCGGTCCCCGGAGAAGATGACCTGGTTGCGGGCCAGGTTCGCCAGCGTGACCTCCGGCAGCCGAACACCTTTGGGGCGTCCCGTGGAGCCCGACGTGTACACGATGTACGCCGTGTCCTCGGGCTTCTTCCGCGCGTCATCGAATGACGCTGCTCCACTGTCTGTTTCGGATACCTCGATGACTTCGAGGTCTGCGGGCAACGACACGCCCGCGAGATCGATCTCGGCACCGCGCAGCAGAATGGTTGCGCCGCAATCGTTCAGTACGAAGTTCAGCCGTTCCCGTGGTTCGGCATCCAAGGTGACGTAGCTGCCACCCGCGCGCAGGATGCCGATGACCGTCGCGATCAGCTCCAGGCCGGGCCGCATCAGCACGGCGACCGGCAGCCCGTCCCGGACTCCCCGAGCTACCAGCGTGGCCGCCACCGCCTCTGCGCGACTTGCCAATTCGGCATAGGTGGTCGCCGTCCCGTCGGCGATCACCGCCGGCTCCGCACTCGCCGCCGCGGCGCTCGCCGCGAACAGATCGGCGGTCAACTCGGTGCCGAGCTCGGGCGCGTCCTTCCGGCGGGCGCACAGCTCCGTGATCGCCTGCTCCTCCGCGTCACTCGTCCAGCGCAGTTCGTTGAGCTGCCCGTCCGGCTCGGTGAGCACGCTGCCGACCAAGGTGTGCAGCCGCTGCGCCAGGTAGTCCGTGAACATTTCGCCGTCGGCCGCGGCCGTGACGTGCTCGACGACCAGGGTGTACCGGTCGGCCGTCTCGTCCACCAGGATCGCCAGGTCGTACTTGGCGCCACCCGGTGCGTGCTCCCAGGTCTGCACGCCCCACTCGGGCAGGTCCAGGCGGCGGGCCGCGGCGGGCATCACGGTGACCATCGCGTTGAACAACGCCCCGTCCTGCGTGCCACCGGCCGCACGGACCTCGCCCAGCACCGCCTCCAGGGGCGCGTGCCGGTGCCGAAGCGCCTCCAGCACTTCGCGTTTCACTCTGCGCAACACGTCACGGGCGGTCGCGCCACGGTCGAGGTGGTGTTGCAGCACAACCGTATTGGTGAGATGGCCGATCACCTCGGCGTCGCCTGCCCCGCGCACCGACACCGGGATCCCCAGCAGCACTTCGTCCTGCCCGGTCTGCCGGTGCAGCAGCACGAAGCAGAGGGCAACGAAGAACATGCTGGTGGTGATGCCCTCCGCGGCACAGAACTCGCGCACCCGCGCCGCGAGCTCGTCGTCGAGCACCTGCTGCCGGGTCACGTGCCGCGGCGTCCCGGTGCCCGGCAGCCCGAACGGCACTGCCGCAGGGGCTTTCGCCAGCTTCTCCCGCCAGTAGTGCAGCGTGTCGGCATTGTCGGCCAGCCCGGCCCAGCGCTCGTACGCCTCGACGGCTTGGCGGTGCGGTCGTTGCTGCGGCTCGTCGCCGTGCACCAGCGCGGTGTAGGTCGCCTCCACCTGGCTGAGATACGGCTTGAACGACATGCCGTCGAACACCGTGTGGTGAATGTTGAACACCAGCAGGCTCCGGCCCTCGGCGAACCGGAGGTGCCGGACCCGGGCCAGCGGACCGCCACGCAGATCGAAGACGGCCCCCGCGACCTCGGCCAGCTGCTCGGCCACCCAGTCCTCGGGATCGCCGCCGTGATGATCACGCACGTCGACGATCGGCGCCAGTTCGCCGTGCACCACCTGCCGCAACTCGCCGTCGGCGGTCATCTCGAAGGTGGTGCGCAGCGCCGAATGGTCCCGATGCACGATCCGCAGCGCCGCCACGAGGGCTTGATGGTCGAGCAAGGTGTGCAGCCGCAGCACCAGTGGCTGGTTGTACGCCGTGGGATCGGCGCCGTAGATGCTGTCGAACCACATACCCGGCTGGGCCGGGGACGCGGGCAGGTGCTGCGCGCCGTTCGCTGTGTGTTGCTCGGTAGCCGTCATGTCAGCCTCGCGCCCGTTTGGTGCGGATCAGGTCTGCGACACCGCGCACGGTGCCGACGCCCACGATGTCGTCCGGTGCCAGCGCGACCCCCGACACCTCCTCCAGCCGAGCGCCGAGGTCGATCAATTGCAGTGAGGTGACACCGCTTTCGATGAGTCCGGCATCCAGATCGATGTCGGCCAGCCCGGTGGCGTTCAGCAGGGTCGTCCGGACGACATCGGCCAGCTGATCCTCTGTTCTGGTCTCCTCGACCGTCGACTCGTCGTCCTCGGCCGGCGCCAACCGCGACGAGAGCTCCTTGCGGTCGATCTTGCCGTTGGTATTTCGCGGAAACGCGTCGAGCAGCAACACGGTCGACGGAACCATGTAGTCGGGCAACGACTTCCGCAGATGCTCCGTCAGCTCGTCGGTGGACAGTTCGTGCCCCGTCGCCGGCACGCACCACAGCGCCAGCTGACCCGCCGCACCACCGCTCGGCACGGCCTGCGCCACCGCCTGCGCGACGCCGGGGAACGCCTCGGCCGTCACCTCGACATGCCGCGGCTCGACCCGGAACCCGCGCACCTTCACCATCTGGTCGGTGCGGCCCGCGAGCACGATCTCGCCGTCCTCGGTCAACTTGGCCAGGTCGCCGGTCCGCAACAGTCGCTGACCGTTGTGCCGGACGAACTTGCGCGCGGTGAGTTCCGGATCGTTGAGGTAGCCCGAGGCCACGCCGTCACCCGCGATGCACAGTTCGCCGATCCGGCCGGGCGGGCATTCGTCCAGCGCCTCGTCCCGCACCGTCAGCTCGACGGTGGGCATCGGCCGGCCGACCGGGATCTCGGCATCGCACAGGTCCGCCGCGGTGATCTTGTGAACGGCGGTGAGCGCCGAATTCTCCGTGCAGCCAAAGGCATTGAACACATCGCCGTCGACCACGGCCAGTGCGCGCTCCAGGTGCGATGCGGAGGGGAAGTCGCCGCTGACGATCACCGTCCGCACCTGCGCGAGGCTCTTCGAGTGGTGCTCGACCAGCAGATTGAACAAACCGACGGACAGGTTGAGCACCGTAATACCCTCGCGCTCGATAAGTCTCGCGAGATCGCCGAGCGGCGGCATCTCCTGCGGTGCGACGGTGAGCCGGCCACCCCGCAGCAGACAGGTCCAGATATCGGTGGTCGATGCGGCGAACGCGGGCTGCGCGAGTTGCAGGAACCGGTCCGCCGGTCCAGGAGTGAATCCGGTGAGATGCCGGGACACCCGCGCGATCCCACGATGCGCGATCACCACGCCCTTGGGCACGCCGGTCGAGCCCGAGGTGAACAGGATGAACGCGGGCGCGGCCGCGGTCACCGCGGACGGCCCCGATTCGGTGGACAACGACTTCGCTGCCGACAGCAACTCGGTGACCGGCAGGCAGGCCTCTGCGGGGAATCCGTCCGGCGTCTCGCCCGCGTCGATCACCGTGACGGCGGGCTCGGCGGCACGGAACATCCGCGACTTGTGTGCCGCCGGATGCACCGGATTGAACGGGACGACAACGAGACCGGCCTTGAGAATGCCGAGGAACACCTGATAGGTGGCGAGGCTGCGGTCCAGATGCACCCCGACGCGCGCTCCAGGCGGTAGGTCCCGGTCGCGCAGCGCTCGCGCGATCTGGCTGCTGATGGCGTCCAGCTCGGCGTAGGTCAGCGTCGTGCTGCCGTCGGATATCGCCTCGCGGTCCGCGTGCTCGCGTGCGGTGCGCACGAACGCGTCGGCGATCGTCTCGGTGGTGGCCGTCGCGGCCGGGCCCGTCGTGACGGACTCGATCGGGGCGGCGGTCAGTGAGTTCTTCATCGCGCTGATGTCACCGTTCCTTCCGGGGTGGCGGAGCCTCGGCGGCGCGGTGCCAAGCCGAGGTGCCGCAGGCTGGTCCGGCCGAACGGGGTCGACGGATCGACCAGGTCCAGCGGCAGGTCGAAGTGATCCCGCCCGGACACGATCCGCGCGTCCACCGGGATGTTCTGTGCGGCAAGATGTTCGGCGTACCGCTCGTGTTGCCGCAGATAGGTTCGCGTCTCGTGCTGCCCGGCGGCGAGCAGGATCGCATCGCACCGCGGCGCGGGCATCCGCAGCGGGCTACACGCGCGAGCGGTCTCGGGTGTCAACCGGACGGCCTCGTTGACGTAGGTCGCCGGAATCTCGGTGAGGTCATACAGGCCGCTCAGCAAGCACGCGCTGCGCACCCTGGGCGCGTCGGCGCCAGCGAGCGCCGCGGCCAGCAGATGCGCGCCCGCGCTGCTGCCTGCCACGTGCAATCGCTCCGGGTCGATCCCGAGCAGCGGCCCGGTGCCTGCGAGCCACTCCAGTGCCCGCGCCACCGAGGCAATCATGCCCGGCACTGTGCGGTCCGGGGCGAGCCCGTACCCCACGGCGACATACGCGCAGCCGTGCCGCACCGCCTGCCGGGCCGCGAAGCACGCGTCGTCGATGCCGGACTCTTGCCAGTGGCCGCCGTGCACGAAAACGAGGGCGGGCGTCTCCGGTCCCCGGATGCCTTGCGGCACAGCGGGAAACACATGACACCGCTCGCCGTGTCCCGCGCCGTAGGGCACCGCGATGTGCACGTCGAGCCGGGAACGGGCGGTGTCGCTGCGCCGCCGGTACCGCCGCAGCGTGCCGGCCGGGTCTCGGGCGGCCGAGCTGGGCGAATACTCGCGGTCCAACTGGGTGAGCTTACTCATCGGCCTTGCGCCCTTCGATGACACCGTGCGGCGTCCAACCATCACTACGAATGCGCAGGATGTCGGTGAAACCCGCTGTGACGAGCCACTCTTCGTGCTCACGCCACGGATAGATCGTCGACTCCTCGGACGGCAACGTGGTGAAGTACACGTTGTCCAGCGCGGTGTAGAGCGGCCCGCGGCCGTCGTCGTCGGCGAACGCGTTGAACACGATGACCCGACCGCCCAGCGGCAGTGCCGCGTAGGCCCGTTCGAGCAGCGCCACATTCTGTTCCGGCGACCAGATCACGAACTGGTGGGCAAACAGCGCGGCGTCGTAGCCGCCGGGCAGTGGGTCGCCGAACATGTCCCCAGCGACCACGTCGATGCGATCACCGAGCCCGGCGGCGGCGATATTGTCGCCGGCCACCTCGACGGCGCCCTCGAGATCGAACACCGTGATCTTCAAGTGCGGGTGGGCCTGTGCGAGCGCGATCGCGTTGACCGCGTCGCCGCCACCGACATCCAGGATCCTGGTCACGCCGCTGTAGTCCACCTGATGCAGCAGCACCGGATTGGACAGCTCCGACCAGGAATGCATGCCGCGGAAGAACAGATTCTCCAGCTCCGGCGTCTGTTCGAGCCTGGTGTAGAGGTCGTTTCCGGTGCCGGGCAGGTGTTTCAGCCCGAGGTTCTTGCCGGTGCGCAACGACTCGGCGTACTCCTTCGCGGGCAGGTAGGACAGTCGCTGCTGGAAGTCGATGATGTTGCGGATGAGCGGCCAGGTGCCGTCTTCCATTGCGGCACGCAACATCTCGCTCAGCGCGTACCGGTCGTCCGCCCGATCGGTGAGGCCGAGCGAGGTGGTGCCGAGCAGCAGCTTGCGTGCCGATTTGACGGGCAGGCCCAGCCCCGCGGCGGCCTGGTCGCTGGTGGCCGGGCCGTTCAGGTCGAGGTATTCGAACAGTTGCAGTTCCGAGGCGGCGCGCAATTGCTGAAAGGCAGCAAATCCGAACAGCACCGGGACGAGCGAGGTGAGGTCGACCGGTTTCGTCAGCTCGGTCTTCAGTTCCGTCATCGTGATCGTATTCCTCCAGCAGTCGGTGATTTCTCTGAGGCCGCTTCTACAGCCGGGTGCGGAATGTCCACAGCTCCGGGAAGAAACGGTGTTCGTTGATGGCGCGCAGCCACGGTGCACCGTCGGTGCCCGCCGTCCCGCTCTTGCCGCCGAGCATCCGTTCCACCACCAGCAGATGCGTTGCCCGCCAATGGGAGAACTGATAGGCGACCTCCAGCAGGCTCTCCGCGAGCCGGTGCGCGTCGGGATACCGGTCCGGCTGCCGGTAGATGTCGAGCCACACGTCCTCCATGAGCGGATTCGACTCGTGCTGCTCGGCAGGTGGTTTCGCCAGGCACTCGGCCGGAACCGAAAATCCCTGCCGGGCAAGGTGCTGCAATACCGTGTCGTACAACGACGGCTTGCCGAGCTCGGCCCGCAGCATGGGGTGGCCATCCCGGAAAGCCGCCGCCACTTGACCTTCCGGCCGGTTCCCCATCAGGAACTCCAGGGCACGGTAGGCGAAGGACTGGGTACCCGAGGCCTCGTTGAGCACGTGCCGGAAGGCCACGAACTCGTCGACCGACATGCCGTTCATCGATTCCCAGCAGGCCACCAGGACCCGCTGCGTGCGGACCGACCGGGACAGCGCCAGACAGGTATCGGGCACGTCGTCGCGCTCCAGCGCACGGCGAGCGGTGTCGAGATCATCGATCACCGCGCGGAACAACAGTTCTTTGACGTGGCTGATCAGGATGAAGTTCAGCTCGCCGCGAGCCTCACTACGCGGACGCTGCAACTCGTGCAGCTCGTCCATGTGCGCGTAGGTGACGTACTCGGGGGCGAGATACTCCGGGGCGCTGGTCATCGCACTCCTTCCACGGCGCGGCCGAGCGCGTCGACCGCGCGCCACACCTGCTCGTGCGTCACGTACAGCGGCGCGAAGGCGAAACGGATCAGATCGGGCGGCCGGGAGTCGACGTGCACGCCGCTCTCGGCGAGCGCCCGTTCGACGGCGTCGGCGTCGGGCACCCGGAGCGCGAGGTGGCCGCCGCGGCGGTCCGCGTCGCGCGGAGATGCGAGGCGGCGCAACAGTTCCGGGGCATGGTCCGCCAGGCACTCCAGGAAGTACTCGCTGAGCTCCCGAGTGCGCTGATGCAATGCGTGGATGCCCACCTCCACCAACGGGGCGAGGGCATGGTGCAGGGCGGCGAGGCTGAGCAGGGGCGGTGTGCCGGTGCGGGCCTGCTCGATATCGGTGGCCGGCTCGAAAGCCGGACCCATCTCGAACGGCCTGGCATGCCCGTGCCACCCGGTCAGCGGGAAGTCCACGGTCGATTGGAATCGAACGGGCAGGTAGAGGAAGGCAGGCGCGCCAGGGCCGCCGCCGAGGTACTTGTAGCCGCAGCCGACGGCGAGGTCGACCGCGTTCGCGTCGAGGTCCACCGGGAGTACCCCCGCCGCATGGCTGAGATCCCACACCGACAACGCGCCTGCCGCGTGACACAAGGCGGTGGTCGGCCGGATCTCCCGCCGCTCCCCCGTACGGAAATCCACGGGTGCGGCCAGCGCCGCGGCGACCTGCTGGCCGTGCTCGCGCAGGTAGGCGTCGAAGCCGATTCGCGACTCGGCTACGAGCTCACGGTCCAGCAGCCGGGCCACCGAGCTCGCGACGTACAGGTCGGTCGGGAACGACTCGGCCTCGATCAGCAGCACCGGGCGGTCCGGCCGCAGGCGGCATGCGGCGACCAGGGCGTTGAACAATGTTGTCGAGGTCGTCTCGCCGGCCACCATGATCTGCCCGGGACCCGCGCCCAGCAGCAGAGCCAGTTTGTCGCCGACGGTGCGCGGCAGCTCCAGCCAGCCGTCCTGGAACCAGGCCTGCACCTGGCGGGGCGCCCACTGCTCGGTCACCACGCGGTCGAGTTCGCCCGCAAGGGTTTCCCGCGGCGGGCCGAGGGAGTTTCCGTTGAGGTGGATGGCGCCGTCGGTGGCGAACCCGCGTACGTACTCGGTGAGTGGATCGAGATCGTCGCGACGCCGCGCCTCATCGAGCATCCCGGTGCTCGGCACGGTCAGTGACTCCGGCCGAATCGTCATGACTCACTCGCTTTCTCGGCATTCGCGGGGACCCACACCTGTCCGGTGATCCGCATGCTCGCGGTGGCGCCGCGGATCGAACCGGTGCAGCCGAAGACCGACTCGCTCCCGTGTCCCGTCACCTGCCGAACCGTCACGGGCGCCTCGTCTGCGGCCAAACCCAGAGCGGTGAGCCCGAGAGCGGCTGCGGCAGGCAGACATCCGGCGTCCTCCGGGATGCCGAACCCCGGAGCGAAGACGCGGGCGAGCACCTCGTGCCGATCCGGATCCCAGCGGAAGGCCGTGAGATCGGTGAGCCCCAGTTCGCGCATCCGCTCGAGATCCGGCACCGGCAACGCTCGCGGGTCCTCGGTGACACGCACGAAGTTGAAGGCTCGGCCGACGCCACCGGCGTGCGGCGTGCCGACGGGCCAGCCGAACTCTGCCGGGTCGTGCGGAATCTCCTCGCGCACAACGGGTCCGTCGAACGGCACGCGCACCTCGCTGCCGTCGGTCCACAGCCACTGGCAGCCGACCTCGGCCGTTCGTCCGACCTCACCGGGTTCGAGATGGCCGGCCCGGACGAGACACGCGGCCACACCGGCGAGCGAGTGTGTGCCGAACGGAGTCTCCCCTTCGGTGTTGAAGATTCGCGAGCCGAACGTCCGTTGCTCTCGGGAGCACTCGTCGACCAGGGCCGTCTCGGTCGAATTGCTGTGGCGCGCATGATCGGTGGCCGCCGCGACTACGTCCTCATCGGACCGGTCCGCCGGAATGAGCACGTCCAGGGTGCTGCCCCGGCCCGCCGCGGCGCCGAACATGTCCACTGTCGTCACTAACATCACTCGCCCCCCAGGTGCTTCTCGGCGAAATCGACGATGACCTGCTCGTCGCCCTGATACGGCTGGTCGGGCCGGGGCCAGTGCACGACGAGATCGGTGATGCCGACCTCGGCGAGCTCGCCCGCGGCGTCCTCGTAGGCGGCCAGCGAGCTGGTGATCCTGCCCGCCGCCGCGTCGGCGACGAACAGCTTGCCCAGGCCGGCCGGGTCCCGGCCGGCCCGCTCGCACGCGGCGTCGATGCCGCGCACCTGGTCTCGCAACAGGGGAACGACCTCGCGCAACGGCCGCATGCGAAAGTCGTTGGGCGGTCCGGACGTGATCCAATACCGCGCGTACCTGGCGGCCAGCGCCATACCCCTCGGCCCGGTCGCGGCCACGGCGAAGGGCAGGCGCGGCGCCTCGTCGGCGCGCGGGTGGAAGTTCACGCCCGATGCGGTGTACCAGCGTGACACCTTTGTCACGGAGCCGCGGGCAAGCACTGCGTCCAGCAGTTCGACGAACGCCTCGAATCGATCGGCGCGTTCGCGCGGGCCGAGGTCCGGCCCGCCGAGCACGCTCGCATCGAATCCCGGTGCGCCGGAACCGAGTCCGCAGATCAACCGTCCGCCCGCGATGTCGTCGACGCTGACGAGCTCCTTGGCGAGCGCGACGGGGTGCCGGAAGTTCGGGGTGGCCACGAGGACACCGAGGCCGATGGTGCTCGTGACGGTCGCGGCGGCCGTGAGGGTCGGGATCGAGCCGTACCACGGCCGGTCGGCGAGCCAGCGCCACATCAGGTGGTCGTAGGTCCAGGCGTGCTGGTAGCCGAGCTGCTCGGCGGCGCGCCACCGGTCGGCGGCGATCTTCCACTCGTGCTCGGGTAACAGGACGATGCCGTGCTTCATCGGCGCGCCTCCTCGAGTCGCATGTCCGATACCAGCCGGGCCGCCCGGTCCATCACCTCGAGGACGCCGGTGACCAGCGGTTTCATCACCCCGCCCGCCTGGTTGGCGACGACCGGGTGGTGGCGTCCGTCGACATTGGGATACAGCCCGTTGTACTCCAGATCCGCAGCGAGTTCCGCGATGCGGGAGTCGAGCTGCGCGACGAATTCGGCGTGGCTCACGGGGCGCCGGACGGTCAGGAAGAAGTTGTCGTAGAGATCTTCCTTCTCCCGCGACACGCTCACCCCCGGCGCGCCCGCGGACTTCTGCAACAGCGAGTGACCGTCCGGCACAAGATGATCGGCGATATGGCTGTGCGTGACCTCGTTGCGCGCGACCGCTTCGTCGAGCGCCGCGCACGCCGGGTCGTCCTGCCAGGGCATCTTGCCGCGGAAGAGGCGGCGGACCGGCCGGTAATCCGGCGCCCAGGTGCCGCTGAAAGCCGGGTGCTGCAACGCCATTCGCACTCGGGTGTAGGCGTGGTAGTGGTCTCGGGGAACGGTGGACGAGTAGAGCAGCATGGCGCTGTACCCGTCGACACAGGTGGTCAGGAGGTCGAGTTCGCGCTCGTCCGGCCCGTCGTCTTCGGGGTGGTGCCACACGACGTCGCACATCGCCCGCCACAGCAGGAAGGAGAGCTGGTGCCCGGCGATCCAGCGGTACCAGAACAGCCGCTCCTCCTCGACCGGCCGGGTACCGAAGAGGTCGTACTCCGGCAACTCCCGCTCGGCCACCTCGGCTTCGGCTGTGTCCGAGGATGTTTCGAAGGAATGCCCGAGCGGCGGCATGAACAGCAGCCGCGGCGTCAGCGCGGGCGGGCGATGCTTGCCCGACGCAGCAGAATCGTATCTATGGCCGATGCTCACGATCCCGCTCCCGGAAAATAGACGAACTCGAGCTCGAGGCCGTTGGGGTCCAGGACGTAGAGGCTCTGCATCCCGTCCGGGTCGGTCACGATGTCGGACGGCGGGTCGTCCCTGGTCCAGTGGATGTCGGTGGACTGCCGTGCCTTCAGCCACTGCTCCCGCAGCGCTACCAGGTCTTCTGCCCGGTCCACCGTGATCCCGACGTGCTGATACTGATAGCCGAGCGGGTCGGGCGTGTCTTTGCTGTGCCCGGCCCGGTCGAAGACGTGGAATCGGACGTCTCCCTTCTTCAGCTCGGCCAGCTTCTCGATTCCCGGCAGTCGCTCGAGGGTGAGTGGGGAGAAGCTGGCGAGCGACCATTCCACAGTGGCGCCGAGGAATTCCTGGTACCACCTGATCGTGGAGTCCACGTCGTCGGTCTGGATGGCGAGGTGGTGAAATCTCGGCGCGATGTCAAGCCCGTGCATCGGATGCCTTTCCGTCGCGAATGTGCTCGTGGTGGGCCCCTCACCGCAGGAGGCGGGAGGGATTCGTCCCAGCACTTTCCATACTCGGCCGACGGCGACGTCCGGGCAATCAAATGGGATTCAAGAAACTCTTAAATCGTTGTCAGACAACAATTATCGTTGTTTTCCGAAATCATGTGCTCACCTCGGGTTTAACGGGGGCCTGCCCGGTTACTCAGGCGCACAACGACATACGACAGCGCCAACGGGCACGCGTAGAGTGCGGGCTGTAGTGAACAGCCCGCTACGCGAAAAACGCGACGTGGCAACCCAATCGGCAACCGCTACGTACGCTTGCCGGCTTCCGCTGTCGGCCCCTTCTGCAGCACAACATCTTCCGAGCCGTGTGCACGCTGCATCAGGTCGGGTATCAGCGTGAGCAGACCGAGCAAGGCCATTCCCGCACCGATCCACAACGGTGCCGTGAGGCCGAGCCCGGCACTGATCCCGATGCCGCCCAGCCACGGACCGATCACCACGCCGACATTGATGGCGGAGCCGTTGACCGTGTTGACCAGCGCACCCTCGTTCGACACCGACATCACCCTGGCCGCCATCGCCGGGTTGAGCGGAAGGCCGATCAGGCCGAGCAGCACGGTGGCGACGAGCGTGGGCGCCTTGTACTCGACGCACAGCGCGAACGCGGCCAGCACCAGCGTCAAGGCAATGAGACCGCCGAACAGGATCGGCCGGGTGTAGCGGTCGGCGAACCGACCGACGACGGCGTTTCCGATCACCGTGGCGATGCCGTACACGCCGAACAGCACCGGCACCGTCGCGGGCGCGAAGTGCGTGGCATCGGTGAAAATCGGTGAGAGATAAGTGAATCCGGCCACGACCGACCCGATGACAAGCGCATTGGTGGCATACGCGCCCCACAGTCGCAGATTGCGGAAGTCCTGGATCTCGGCGCGGAAGTCCAGCGTTTGCGCGTTGCCGCCGGACGGCACCAGCAGCACGACCGCCGCGATACACGCGACCGCCAGCAGGTCGACCAGCCAGAAACTGGCCCGCCACCCGAAGTGCTGCTCGATGAAGGTGGCCAGCGGCAAGCCGACCACCTGGGCGACCATCATGCCGCCGTACAGCACCGACATCGCGCGCCCGCGCCGCTCGGCGCCGACGAGTCGCACGCAGACCGCGGCACCCACGCCGAAGAACGCCGAGGCGGCCAGCGCGGTGATCACCCTGGCCACCACCAGCACCCAATAGTCCTGTGCCAGTGCGCCGATCGTCTGTCCGACCACGAACACCACGAGCAGCCAGATGAGCGACTTCTTCTGCGCCACCTTCGAGAGGCCGACGATCAGGATCGGACCGCCGACGACCATGCCGAAGGCGAAGATCGAGACGAGATAACCCACGGCGGCGATGGACACGCCGAGGTCGCTCGAGATGCCGGGAATCAGTCCGGCAACCATGATTTCGGTGGTGTTGAGGCAGAAAACACCCAGGCCCAACACATAGACGGCGAAAGGCATGACTTCCCCTCCGGGCGGCTCGGTCGATCCTCAGTCGTCGGACGGCTGCGCGAAGGCGGTCCACCGGTTGCCGAACGGATCGGTGAACTGGCCGATGACCAGGCCCTTCGCATCGGAGAACGGATCCATTACCCGCTGGCCGCCGGCCTGTTCACAGCGCGCGAGCAGGTCGGGGACGTCGGTGACGAGCAGTCCGGGAATCGCGTAGTCGGTCGGGTTCGGCAGCGCCGACACATCCATCGTGCCGCCGATCGGCTCCTCGGCCCCGCCGGGCGTGACGCTGTAGTAGATCGCGCCTTCGGCCGCTTCGTCCAGCTCGTAGGTCCAGCCGAAGGCCTGTTCATAGAATTTACGCGTCGCGGCGAGATCCGTTGTCCCGATCTCGAACCAGGCCGTTCCGTTCGGCACCGGCGTGGGGCGAGAGTCCTTGCGCGCCACCGGTTCGAACAGACCCAGCTGATTTCCCTGCACGTCGGCGATCACCGCATGGATGTCGCCTGCGGGAGTACGCGCAGGAGGCTCGATAACCTTGGCGCCCAACGATTCCAGCCGTGGGACGGTCGCCGCGACATCCTCGCAGACCACGCTGATCCACAGCGCGTCGCGGCTGCCACGGCGCAACGCGCCCATGCTCGCCGCCGCACCGGGCGCGGTGATCGTGTAATAGTCGGGTTCGTCGCCGAAAGCTGTTAGCTGCCAGTCGAATATGTGCTGGTAGAACTGCTTACTCAGTGTCGGCTCGGTGGCGGTGATCTCGAACCACCCGACGGTCGAAGGACGCAAGCCGAGGGTGCCCATAACCACTCCTTCTGTGTGACAGAGTACGAGTTGGTGTCACTACCGTAAACTAGTTTCCAGCCGGAAATCAAGCCAACTAGTTTCCTATCAGAAATCAAATCCGTGCCCGGTGAGGAGAGACCAGTGCCCCCTGACGAAGACCAGCACAGCGAAGTACTCGACTGGCAGGCCGGGGTCGAGAACGCGCTGGCCCACCTGACCTGCGTCCTCGTCGCGCGCCGTACCAGAACCACGCCCGAGCGGGTGACCTGGCAGCAGTACGACGTGCTGGAAATGCTGCGGCTGCGCGGCCCGATGACGCCATCGGCCCTGAGCGATTCGTTGAGCGTCTCGCGCCCGACGATGTCCAAAGCCCTTCGCGTACTGAAGGATCAGGATCTGGTGGAGCAGGCGGCGCTCGGCACCGACCGGCGCGAACAGACGACCTCACTCACCGCGGCCGGGCTCGAATTCCTCGACCGCGCCGCCGAATGCCGGCGGGACAACGCCAGGATCGCCGAGTCCGTGCTCACGCCGGACGAGCAGGCCGTGTTCGCCGAACTCTGCGGCAAGGTGGCCGAGGCCATCCACGCGGCCGGACAGCCCGCGCCGATCTCCTCGTGAACCCGCGAGTTATGTACGGCTTCAAGAGGTTTTGACGGTAATTTGAAAGTTCCATGAATGTGCCGGACCCTGCGGTCCGGTTATGTTCGACGTATTGGAATGGGCCGCAGCCGGCGTGCTGGCATACCGCCCACCACCATTGCGTCGAAAGGAGTTCGCCGTGCCTGATATCAGCGCCGGCACAATACGTTCGCTGACGAGCGTCGATTTTCTCGATCGCCGAGCCGATCATGCCGGACGGGAGCCGAAGCGGTGAGCCGCGCGGATCTGTCCGAGAAATCGGCGGTCATCGGTTTCGATCCGATCGAGCGCAACTGGGTCACCGGCACCGCGGCCAGCGCGTCGTTCGCCGACGCGCCCGCGCTGGCGGGTGAGCTGCTCGTCGATGACGAGTCCCGCACGGCGGTCGCCACCGACCTCGGAAACATCACCAACCACAAGCCCGCTGCGGTACTGCGGCCGCGGACCGCGGACGACATCGCCGCGATGGTCCGCTTCTGCCGCGCCCACGACATCAGCGTGTCGGTGCGCGGCCAGGCGCACACCACCCTCGGCCAGGGCCTGTCCGACGGACTGGTCATCGAGAACCGGTATCTCAACCGAATCCACGCCATCGGCCAGGATGTCGCCGAGGTCGACGCGGGCATCCTGTGGAAGGACCTCGTCGACGCCGCCTACGAGCGAACACCGAAACTCACCCCGCCCGCCGTCACCGGATACACCTCGCTGACCGTCGGCGGCACCCTCTCGGTGGGCGGCCTCGGCGGCTTGGTCGGCGCGCTGAACACCGGACTCCAGGTCGATCACGTGCGCGAACTCGAGGTCGTCACCGGGACCGGCGCCATCGAACGCTGCTCGGCCGAGCGGAAACCCGACCTGTTCGAGGCGGTGCTCGGCGGACTCGGCCAGTGCGGCATCATCACCAAGGCCGTGCTCGATCTGGTGCCCGCGACCGAACGTGCCCGCACCTACGTGCTGGAGTACACCGACAACGCCGATTTCTTCCGCGACGTGCGAACGCTCATCGAGCGACCGGTCATCGACCACGTCTATGCCGAGCTGTACTCGCCGGAATCCGCGCCGACCCACCGGCTCTACGCGACAGTGCTTTACGACCCGGCCACCCCGCCCGACGATCAGGTCGCCGCCGAGGGGCTGACCATCGCGCCGCTCATCGACGACACCAGCTACCTGGACTACGTCTACAAGATCGACACACTGGTCGACGGCATGCGCGAGACGGTGAACTGGGACCGGCTCGTCAAGCCCTGGTACGACGTGTGGCTGTCCGGCGCCGTGGTCGAGGACTATGTCGCCGAGGTGCAGTCGCAGCTCACCGCCCGCGATATCGGCCCGTTCGGGATCAGTTTGCTCTACCCGCAACGGCGTTCGCACATGACCAGGCCCTATCCGCCGGTGCCCGAGGCGAACGGATCCGACTGGGTATTCGTCCTCGACATCAACACGGTAGCCGAGACCCCCGGCATCGATCCGGCGTTCATCGAGGAAATGCTCGACCGCAACGACCGAATGTTCGCGCACGCGCGGGCGGAATACGGTGCCGTGCTTTATCCGATCGGCTCGCTGCGCTTCACCGCGCAGGACTGGCGTGCCCATTACGGCGACAAATGGACGGCGTTCCGGGCCGCGAAAACCCGCTACGACCCGAGCGGCCTCCTCGCGCGCGGTCTGCACATATTCGACGACGAATAACCACATTTCAGTCGATCGAACTTCGAAATCGTAGGGAGTACCCCCATGCCTCCATCCAAGCCCGAGCTGACCGGGACCACCGGTGCCGTGGCCAGCACCCACTGGCTTGCCTCCGCGGCGGGCATGCGCATTCTGGCCAACGGCGGCAACGCATTCGACGCCGCGGCCGCCGCCGGATTCGTGCTCCAGGTGGTGGAACCACACTTCAACGGCCTCGGCGGCGACCTGTCCGTGGTGGCGCACCAGGCCGGACGCGATGACGTGCAAGCGATCTGCGGCCAGGGGCCGATGCCCCGCGCGATCGGCATCGACACCTTCGCCGAGCTCGGGCTGAGCAGCATCCCCGGCTCCGGCCTGCTGCCCGCCTGCGTGCCCGGCGCGTTCGGCGGCTGGATGCGGCTGCTCGCCGAGTTCGGCACCATGCACCTGGCCGACGTGTTGCAACCCGCGATCGGCTACGCGGACAACGGTTTTCCGCTGCTGCCCGAGAGCGCGCGGGCCATCGATGTGCTCGCTCCGCTGTTCCGCGACGAGTGGACCGGATCGGGCCAGACGTATCTGAAGGGCGGCGTGGCCCCCGCCGCGGGCAGCCGCTTCCGTAATCCGGCGCTCGCCAACACCTATCAGCGTCTGATCAAGGTGGCGGAGTCCGCGTCGGCCGACCGCGAAGCCCAGTACCAGGCCGCGCACGATGCCTTCTACAAAGGCTTTGTGGCAGAGCAGATCTCCGAGTTCCTGGCCGGCGGGCCGATGCTGGACGCCACCGGCCGACGGCACCGCGGGCTGCTGACCGCGGACGACCTCGCCGACTGGCAGCCGACCGTGGAGACGGCGCCGAGCCACGGTTACGGTCCGTACCAGGTCTTCAAGCCGGGGCCATGGTCACAGGGACCGGTGTTCCTGCAGCAGATCGCGCTGCTCGACGGATTCGATCTGGCGAAGATGGGTCCCGGCAGTGCCGACTACATACACACCGTGATCGAGTGTACGAAGCTGGCGATGGCCGATCGCGAGGCCTGGTACGGCGATCCGGCCTTCAGCGAGGTACCGCTGGCCGGGTTGCTCGACGAGGACTACACCAAGCAGCGGCGCGAACTGGTCGGGCCGCGGGCCGCACTCGATCTTCGGCCCGGTTCGCCCGGCGGGCGCACCTCGTTCATTCCCGAACGGGCCGCGCTGGAGTATCCGGAAGCGGACTCCGAGTGGATGTCGCAGCTGCGCAACGGATTACCGACGATCCTGCAGGAAACCACGACGAAGGGCGACACCGTCACCGTCACCGCCGTCGACCGGCACGGCAACATGGTCGCCGCCACCCCGAGCGGCGGCTGGCTGAAGAGTTCACCCGCGATCGCGAGCCTCGGCTTCCCGCTCGGCACCCGCGGCCAGTGCGGCTACCTCGCCGAGGGCCACCCGAACTCGCTGGCGCCCGGCAAACGACCGCGCACCACCCTCAGTCCGAGCGTGGTGCTGCGCGACGGCCGCCCGTTCGTCGCCTTCGGCACCCCCGGCGGTGACCGGCAGGATCAGTGGACGTTGCAGTTCTTCCTCAATGTCGCCGACTTCGGACTCGACTTCCAGAGCGCGACCGAAACCCCCGCCTTCCACACCGATCAGGTGCCTGCGTCGTTCACCCCGCACGCGCACCGGCCCGGTGTGCTGGTGGCCGAGGAGACCTGCGATCCGGCCGTCGTCCAGCAGCTGGCACAGCGTGGCCACGAGGTGGAACTCGTGCCCGCGTACTCGCTGGGCCGGGTCTGCGCGGCCGGGTTCACCGCGGACCAGGAGTTCGTCCGAGCGGCCGCCAGCCCGCGCGCCCGGCACGCCTACGCGGTTGCCGAATAGCGCTCGGCCACAACTTCTTCGAAAGGAACAACGATGACGATCACCGACCACCGACCGGAGATCATCGAACTCACCGACGAGCAACAGCGCAGGGAGTGGCAGGCCTTCACCCTGTCCGACCTGCCCGAGATGATCAGCGCGATGCACGTCTGTCACGCGGTACGAGCCATCGCCGACACCCCGCTGCTGGAACGCCTCCGCTCCGGCCCACGCAACCCCGCCGACGGCCTGCTCGCCGGCATCGACCCCGACATGGGACCCGGCTTCCTGCGCTATCTGGTCAATCGAGGCATCCTCGAAACCCGGGGCGAGGAGTACTTTCTCACCCGGCTCGGCGAGTTCCTCACCACCGATGTCTCCCTGGCCCGCCTCGGCGTCTACGTCGACGCGTACGGCATGGTGACCAGCCGGACCGGCGACCTGCTCACCGGTAAAGCGGTCTACGGCAAGGACGTGGTCCGCGACGGCGGAAAGCTCGGCGCGCACTGCGACACCCTGTTCTCCGCCTTCCACACACCGACCCTGCTCACCGCGATGCGCGGCCGCAACGTCCAGCGCATCCTCGACATCGGTTGCGGTGGCGGACAATTGGTGGTGGACGCCTGCCTGCGTGACCCCTCGCTCACCGGCATCGGCTTGGACATCGACGCCGACGCCGTGGCAGTGGCCAACGAGCACGCCCGCACCTCCGGTGTGGCGGACCGGGTCCAGTTCGTCGTCGGCGACGCCTTCGCCCCGAAGACCTGGCCGAAGGAGTGCTTCGAGGCCGACGGGCTGTGCATGATGAGCGCGCTGCACGAGCACTTCCGACACGGCGAGCAGGCGGTCATCGACCTGTTGAACGAGATCGGGGCCACGTTCCCCGATTTGAAGATCCTGCTGATCGGTGAGCCCGAAATCCGTTACGACAGCAGGGAAAACGACGACGACTTCTTCCTCATCCACGTGCTGACCGGGCAGGGCCTCCCCCGCGGCCGGGCCGCCTGGTTCGACGTGTTCGCCAAGTCCGAGCTGACCTGTCGCCGGATGTACACGCGGCCCGAAGCCGGTCCCCGGCTGTGCTTCTACGATCTGGCCGGAAAGGACCAGCCGTGACCACCACCGAAACCGCCGCGGCCCAGACCGATCTGGATCTCTTCTCGACCGAAGCACTGCTCGATCCGGCCCCCTGCTACCGGACATTGCGCGACCTGGGTCCCGTCGTCCACATGACCGAACACGACCTGTACGGCCTGTTCCGCTACGACCAGGTGCGGGCGGCGCTCGTCGACTGGGAGGGCTTCAGCTCCGCCCAGGGCATCGCGATGAACCCCACCGCCAACGAACTCTCCGACGGCTCACTGCTTTCCATGGACCCGCCGCGACACCGCGCGGTGCGCAAGGTGCTCGACGACGCCCTGCGCCCGAAGTACGTGCGCAAGGTCGCGGGCAATATCGAGCACCTGGCCGACCAGCTGGTCGATGACCTGATGCAGCGCGAAACCTTCGACGGCGTCACCGATTTCGCGGCCAAGCTGCCGGTCGACATCGTGATGGATCTCATCGGCTTCCCCCGTGACGAGAACCGGGACAAGATTCTGGTCTGGGCGCTCGGCGCCTTCAACTACTTCGGGCCGCCCGGCGAACGTCAGCTGTCCACCTTCCCCGATGTGCAGGCGCTGATGCAGTATCTCGTCACCGACGCGACACCGGACAAACTGCTGCCGGACAGCTTCGGCCAAATCGTCTGGGAGGCAGCCGATCGCGGCGAGATCAGCGAGAACGAAGCCCTGATGACCATGAGTGCGTACGCCTGCGCCGGGTTGGACACCACCATCGCCGGGGTGGCCAGCACCCTCTGGCTGCTGGCTCAGCACCCGGACCAGTGGGCGGCCGTGCGGCAGGACCCGAAGCTCGTCCCCGGCGCGTTCCTGGAAGGCGTCCGGCTCGAGACGCCGATCCAGCACTTCTCCCGGGTCACCACCGCGGACCGGGAGATCGAGGGCGTGACGATTCCCGAAGGCGCCCGGGTCCTCGTCTCCTACGCCGCCGCGAATCGGGACGAACGCCACTACCCCGACCCGGACCGCTTTCAGGCGGACCGCAATCCGGCCGACACCGTCGGTTTCGGCTTCGGCGTGCACAACTGCCCGGGCCGCACCCTCGCCTCGATGGAGGCGCACGCACTGTTCGTAGCGCTCGCCAAGCGAGCGACCACGGTCGAACTCGCCGGCGACCCCATCCGGACGCCGAACAACATCACCCGGGGACTGGACACGCTCCCCGTCCGCATCTCCTGAAAGGGGGCGGCCATGAAAGCGGCACAGATCGTCGAGTACGGTGCCCCACTCGAACTACGCGAAATCCCCGATCCCACACCGGAACTGGACGGTGTGGTGCTCGAAGTCCTCGCCACCGGCATCTGCCGCAGCGACTGGCACGCCTGGATGGGTGACTGGGGGTGGATGGGCGGACAGGTCGCGTTGCCGCGCACGCTGGGACACGAGATCGTCGGCACGGTGCGCGCCGTCGGCCCCGACGTCCGTGGTGTGCGGGTCGGCGACCGGGTCACCACGCCGTTCCACTTGGCTTGCGGCACTTGCGCGTACTGCCGTTCAGGGCACGCCAATGTGTGCGACAACATGCAGGTGCTGGGCTTCTGGTGCGACGGCGGTTACGCCGAGTATGTGCGAATCCCCAACGCCGACTTCAACTGTGTGCACATACCGGACGAGCTCCCCTCCGTCGCGGCCAGCGCTATCGGCTGCCGCTTCATGACGGCCTTCCACGCGGTCACCGAACAGGGGCAGGTCCGTCCCGGCGAGTGGGTCGCGGTGCACGGTGTCGGCGGCGTCGGCTTGGCGGCCGTGCAGATCGCCGGTGCCGCAGGGGCTTCCGTGGTCGCGGTGGACATCGACGCCGGCAAGCTCGCGCTCGCCAAGGAGCAGGGCGCGGTGCACACCATCGACGCGAGCGTCGAGCAGGACGTGTCGGCAGCGGTACAGGATCGCACCGGCGGCGGTGCGCACGTCTCGTTCGACGCACTCGGCACCCGCGCGACGGTGGTGAATTCCGTACGCTCGCTGCGCAAACGAGGTCGCCACGTCCAGGTCGGCCTGACCAGCGCGGCGGATGCCGGTGAGATCGCGCTCCCCGTGGACGCGATCACCATCGGCGAGCTGACCATCGTCGGCTCGCACGGAAATCCGCATTCCAGTTACCCGCAGCTGCTCTCGCTCGTCGCGTCCGGCAAGCTCGCGCCGCAGACCCTGGTGCAGCGCCACGTTTCCCTCGACCAGGCCGGGGAAGTCCTCGCCGCAATGAGCGATTTCACCACCAACGGCATCACCGTCATCGACCGCTTCTGACGCGGACCGGGAGGACTCGTGAATACCTCAGGTAACACCGTGGGCGACGCCGCCCGCGACTTCCTGTCCCGTACACAGCTGCTGTACATCGACGGTGCCTTCGTCGCCGCGGCGACCGGGCGGACGTTCAGCACGATCGATCCGTCCACCGGCGAGCACATCACGGAGATCGCGCATGCGGGATCTGCCGATGTCACGGCCGCTGTGACCGCGGCCCGTGCCGCACTCGACGGGCCGTGGAGCCGGCTGTCGGCGGCCGATCGCGGCCTGCTGCTGTCCCGGCTCGCCGACCTCATCGAGAACAATGGCGACGAGCTCGCCGAGCTCGAATCCCTCGATGCGGGCAAGCCGATCACGATGACCCGTGCGCTGGATGTGCCTGCGGCGGCAGCGCAGTTCCGCTACTTCAGCGGCTGGCCCGCGCGCATCGAGGGCGAGACGATCCCCGTCGCGATACCGAATACGTTGTGCTACACCAGGAAAGAGCCGGTCGGGGTGTGCGCCCAGATCATTCCGTGGAACTTCTCGCTGTTGATGACCGCGTGGAAGCTCGGGGCAGCGCTGGCCGCCGGCTGCACGGTGGTGCTCAAACCCGCCGAGCAGACGCCATTGACGGCGCTGCGCCTGGCCGAGCTGATCGAGGCCGCCGGTTTCCCGGCGGGCACGGTCAATGTGCTCACCGGCGACGGCGAAACCGGTGCGGCACTGGTCGATCACCCGGGCGTCGACAAGATCGTGTTCACCGGGTCCACCGCGGTGGGGCGCGAGATCGGCGCGAAGGCCGGGGCGCAACTGAAGCGGGTGACACTGGAGCTCGGCGGGAAGAGCCCGAACATCATCCTTCCCGACGCTGATCTCGCGGCCGCGATTGCCGGGAGCTACAACGGGATCTACTTCAATACCGGCCAGGCCTGCAACGCCGCGTCCAGGCTGTACGTGCACCGGAGTGTGTTCGACGAGGTGATCGAAGGGCTGTCGGCGCGGGCGAAGACCGCGCAGGTCGGTCCGGCGCTGGATCCGGCCACCGAGTGCGGGCCGGTCGTTTCGGCCGAGCAGTACCGCCGGGTGCGCGGCTACCTCCGCGACGGGGTCACCGAGGGGGCGACATTGGCGTTCGGTGAAGTTCCCGTAGCCGAACCGGAGGGCGGATACTTCGTTCGCCCAACGCTTTTCACCGATGTGACGTCGGACATGCGGATCTGCCGCGAGGAGATCTTCGGGCCGGTGCTGGTGGCAGCCCCCTTCGACAGCATCGACGAAGCCGTGCACCTGGCCGATGCCACCGACTACGGTCTCGCGGCCGGAGTCTGGACCCAAAACCTCAGCGACGCACACACTCTCGCCGCTCGCCTGCACGCGGGCTCGGTCTATCTGAATACGTGGGCACCCGGTGATCCGGCCGCGCCCTTCGGCGGCGTCAAAGCCTCCGGTGTCGGCCGGGAAATGGGCCGGGCCGGGCTCGACGCGTATCTCGAACCGAAGACCGTGTGGGCGACCCTCGCGTGACGACAGCGAAAGGATAAGACGATGTGTGGAATCGCCGGTTGGGCCGATTTCGATCGTGATCTCACTGCCGAGCACCCAGTTCTGCAGAAAATGGTGGACACCATGGCTTTCCGCGGTCCCGATGACGAGGGACTGTGGCTACATACGCATTGCGCGCTAGGGCATCGGCGGCTCTCGGTGATCGACCTCGAGGGCGGCGGACAGCCGATGGTCACGCCGGAAACGCTGCCCGACGGCACGCCGCTGGCCGCGATCAGTTACAGCGGTGAGGTCTACAACTTCACCGAACTTCGCGACGAACTCACGGCGCTCAGTCACCGCTTCAGGACGCGAAGCGACACCGAGGTCGTCCTGCGCGCCTATCTGGAGTGGGGCGCGGATTTCGTGCGACGACTGAACGGCATGTTCGCCTTCGCGATCTGGGACAGCCGCGTCGAGGAATTACTGCTGTATCGGGACCGATTGGGCGTCAAGCCGCTGTTCTACTATCCGACCCACGCCGGTGTGCTCTTCGGGTCCGAACCGAAAGCGATTCTCGCCCATCCGGAAAGCCGGGCGGCGCTCACCCTCGACGGGCTGCGCGACGTGCTGTCCTTTGTCCGGGTTCCCGGGCAGACACCGCTGGACGGCATGTACGAGGTGCGTCCCGGACATATTGTCCGGGCTCGCAACGGCCGGCGGACCGAGGAGAAGTATTGGGAACTGGAATCCCGGCCGCACACCGACGACATCCCCGCGACCGTCGGCGCGGTGCGCGGGTTGTTGGAAGACATTGTTTCTCGTCAACTGGTCGCCGACGTTCCGCTGTGCACGCTGCTGTCCGGCGGTTTGGATTCCAGTGCATTGACCGCCCTGGCACAGCGCAGGCTCGATGCCGACGGCGGCGGGCGGATCCGCAGCTTCTCGGTGGATTTCGAAGGACAGGTGGAGAACTTCGCGCCGGAGCCGCTACGCGAAGCGCCGGATCAGCCCTTCGCGGCGGAGTTGGTGCGGCACGTCGGCACCGACCATCAGACGATCCTGCTGAACAACGCGGATCTGGTGGCTCCGCACATCCGGTCGGCGGTCTCCCGCGCCTGGGATCTGCCCTTCGGTGACGGCGATCTCGGTCCGTCGCTCTACCTGCTGTTCCGTGCGGTGCGGGAGCAATCCACCGTCGCCCTCTCCGGCGAATCCGCGGACGAGGTCTTCGGCGGTTACCTGTGGTTCCACGACGAGAAGGCCGTACAGGCCGATACTTTCCCCTGGCACGCGCTCGGCGAGCGATCGATCACCGAGCAATCCACGGCATTCCTGAATCCGGATCTGACGGCGCGGCTGAATCTTCCGGAATACATCGCCGACCAGTACCAGACGGCCCTTCGAGAAGTGCCGCAGCTGACCGGCGAAACCGGGCACGACCGGCGAATGCGGACCGCGAGTTACCTGAATCTCACGAGATGGCTGCCGGTAATGCTGGATCGCAAGGACCGCTTGAGCATGGCCAGCGGTATCGAGGTGCGTGTCCCGTTCTGCGACCATCGCCTGGTCGAGTATGTCTTCAATGTGCCGTGGTCGATGAAGACGTTCGACGGGCGGGAGAAGAGCCTGCTGCGCGCCGCCACCGCGGATCTGCTGCCGGAGTCCATTGTGCAGCGGCGCAAAGCTCCCTATCCCTCCACTCAGGATCCCGGCTACGACCGGGCGATCAAGCAGATACTCGGCAAGATCGTCGCGGAGCCGAGTTCACCGGCCTTGCCGCTGTTCGATCTCGACGCGCTGGACCAGCATCTCAACGCGCCGATCGAGGCTGCCTCGTCCATGCAGGAAAGGGGGCTATACAACGAGACGCCGATTCGCCTCGCGGAATGGGTAGCCGACTATGAGGTCGAGGTCCTGGTATAGTTTCCATTTGGAAACTACTTGCCTACGCTGAGGGGAGTGGAGATGTCGGATCGAGCCGGACGGCAAGCGAACGACAGCATTACGCTGCAAGGCGTCCGAGAGAACAACCTGAAGAATGTGTCGCTGGAGATCGCGAAGGGGCGGCTGACCGTCTTCACCGGTGTATCGGGTTCCGGGAAATCGTCGCTGGTGTTCGGCACGATCGCGGTCGAGTCGCAGCGCCAACTCAACGAGACGTTCCCCTGGTTCATCCGCAACCGGCTACCGAAGTACGAGCGGCCGCACGCCGAGGGCATGTCGCATCTGTCCACCGCGATCGTGGTCGACCAGCGCCGGATCGGCGGCAGTTCCCGCTCGACCGTCGGCACCATGACGGAGATCAATCCCATTCTGCGCGTGCTGTTCTCGCGGCACGGCAAGCCCAGCGCGGGCGAGTCGACCATGTACTCGTTCAATGTCCCGCAGGGCATGTGCTCCGAGTGCGAAGGCCTCGGCCGCACCGCCCGACTCGACCTCGATCTGCTGCTCGACAAGTCGAAGTCGTTGAACGAGGGCGCCATCCAGTCACCGCTGTTCGCGGTCGGCGGCTATCCGTGGATCACCTACGCGGAATCCGGACTGTTCGATCCCGACAAGCCGTTGCGGAAGTTCACCGCGGCGGAATGGGACAAGCTGCTGCACGGCGGGGGTTTCAAGGTCCGGCGCCCCGGCAAGGACGTGACGCACTCCAACGAATACGAGGGCATCGTCGTCCGGTTCAATCGCCGCTATCTCAAGAACGGCCTGGATGTGCTGAAAGACAAGGAGCGCAAGGACGTCGAGCAGGTGGTGCGAACCAGTACCTGTGAGGTCTGCGGCGGCGGCAGGCTCAACAAGGCCGCGCTCGCCTCCAAGATCAACGGCAAGAATAGCGCCGACTACGCGGACATGGAGGTGAGCGAACTGATCGTCGAGCTGGGGAAGATCGACGATCGAGTCGCCAAACCCGTTGTGCAGGCGGCTATCACGGCACTGTCCCGGCTGGAATCGATCGGACTGGGCTACCTCAGCCTCGGCCGCGAGACTTCCACCCTGTCCGGCGGCGAGGGCCAGCGGCTCAAGACGGTCCGTCATCTCGGCAGCAGCCTGAGCGACCTGACCTTCATCTTCGACGAGCCGAGCGTCGGCCTGCATCCGCGAGATGTGCACCGGCTCAACGAGCTTCTGGCGCAGCTGCGCGACAACGGCAACACCGTGCTGGTGGTGGAGCATAATCCGGACGTCATGGCCGTCGCCGACCGCATCGTCGACATGGGGCCCGGGGCCGGGTCGCACGGCGGTGAGATCGTGTTCGAGGGGACCTACCGGCAACTCCTGAAAGCCAAGACCCTCACCGGCCGACGGCTGCGTGAGCACACTGGTTTGAAAGACAAGGTCCGGGAACCGACCGGCTCGCTGGAGATCAGCAAGGCCTCGTTGAACAACCTGCAGAACGTCTCCGTGCGCATCCCCACCGGGGTGCTCACCGCGGTGACCGGCGTGGCGGGTTCCGGTAAGAGTTCGCTCATCTCAGGAGCTTTCGCCGCCCAGCACCCGGACGCGGTCATGGTCGATCAGTCGGGCATCGGCATCTCCTCGCGGTCGACACCGGCGACCTATGTCGACATCATGGACACCGTTCGAAACCTGTTCGCCAAGGCCAACGATGCCGACCCCGGCCTGTTCAGCTTCAACTCGACCGGCGCCTGCCCGGCGTGCAAGGGGCGCGGCGTGATCGAGACAGACCTCGCCTACATGGATCCGGTCACGGTGACCTGCGAAGTGTGTGAGGGCAGCCGGTATCGGGACGAGGCGCTCGAAAAGACGCTGCGCGGCAAGAACATCGCCGAGGTACTCGGACTCACCGTCGAGGAAAGCCTGTCCTACTTCACCGAAGACAAGGTGACCGCCAAGCTCGCGATGCTCCAAGAAGTTGGACTGGCGTATCTGACACTCGGGCAACCACTCTCGACCCTGTCGGGCGGTGAACGCCAACGGCTCAAGCTGGCGCACCGTCTCCAGGACACGGGCACCGTGTTCGTCTTCGACGAGCCGACGACCGGCCTGCACATGGCCGACGTCGACCGGCTGCTGACTCTCTTCGATCGCCTGGTCGACGAAGGAAATACGGTCATCGTGGTGGAACACGATCTCGAGGTCGTCAAGTACGCCGACTGGGTCATCGATCTCGGGCCGGACGCGGGCCGTCACGGCGGCAAGGTGCTCTTCGAAGGCACCCCGGAGCAACTGAGCGCGGACAAGAAGTCCGTCACCGCCGAGTATCTACGCAAGGATCTCGAACGGGCGGACCGCTGAGTGGTCAGAGTTCTGTGCCGATCGTTGTCTGCCGCTTCGCGTCCAAGGCGCCTACCAGTACGCGGTTGCGGAGCTCGTCGACCAGGATTTGCCGGTCGACGGTGAAGCCGGGGTCGGCTTCCAGTGGAGCCCACAAGGCGCGTAGCGGGGCGGGGGTGTGCGCTCCGGGAGCCCAGAGGTGGGCGAGGTGGTGCAGTGCCGGAGCCAGTAGGGCGCTCGATTCGGGTGTCCCAGGGTCGAAGAGATCGGACTTTTCCATGGTTGCCCGGAGGGCCGTCAGCAGCCAGTCGTGCGCCGCGAGGTCTTCGCAGAACTGCCGCGCGGCGGCCAGTTCGTCCGCGTCGCGCACGGTGATCTCGGCGGCGCGGTCCGTGTCGTTGAGCACGCGAAAGGCGACTTGGGCCTGCTCGACGTCACCTCTGCGCGCTGCCCATCTCAGGTGAGTGGTGCTGGACCGCACCGGGACTCGCTGATCCAGGTGTGGATCCATGGTGATTTGCCGGAGTAGTCGATGGGCGATCGACGCGAGATCGAGGACGCCCGGGATCGGTGGTCCACCGGCCAGGAGGCCATTCGCCAGGCGGCTGCTCGTCTCGGCGGTGACCTTGGTGAGTACCTCCAGCTCGCCGGCCCGGCTGAGGTAATGCGACCACACCTGCCGCACCGGCCATTCTGCGGCAACGACTTTCGCCTGCGCCGAGCTCTGGAGCACTCGGCCACCGAGTACGACGGCATGGCCGGCCACCGTGCCGACCGCCCGCACCGCGACATGTCCGGGGGCGGCCAGCTCACAGTCCACGCCCGTCACGATGTCCGGCGAGACCGCGCGGGACATCGGGCGTTCCCGCCAGTGCACGGGGTGGCCCGGCATCAGGTCCAGCAGCTGTTCCAGATCGCTGCGCCGCAAGGGTTTTGCCGTCGGCAGCAGGCACGTGTGCGTCTCCCCCAGCACGACGGGTAGCCGATGGTCCGCCGGACCGTTCGATTGATGCACGTCAGTGTCCGTCCACCAGGTGGTAATTCAGGCGTTCGGCGCTGCTGCGCGGCAACGCAACCTGCTCCTGGGCCGCGCGGTTGACGAGCTGTTCGACCACCTCGTCGTCGAGCCGGATGTGCTCGAGTATCAGTCGCACGGCATGCTCGACCTCCAGGTACCGCACCGGAAGAACGGACAGTGAGCGGTATGCGGCAAACGGTTTCGCACGAGGGTTCAGTTTGAGCACGGCGGGCAATTCCGGCCAGCTGGCCGGCCAAGGCTGCTGACGGTCCCACAGCTGCGGTTCGACCACCGGCCTGCCGTGGAAGCGCAGCAGACCCAGTCGCAGTAGCTGCCAGATCGATGTGAGGAACGGCAACGACCAAGTGAGTGGTTCCGCGCGCCACAGCTCGACATCGAGAAAGATCGAATGCGCGGGGCTGCCGAATTCTTCGGGCGGCTGATACGGGTCGTTGTGCATCGCCTGCGTGGGTTCGTCGGAGGCGCGGGTGCCGTTGCACAACCAGCCGGATTGATCGGTCGGTGGCCTGCGGCCCGTCGTGCCCCGGTCCGGCTCGGCCACGATGCGAGCCCGAACCGACTGCGCCAGTTCGATTCCGGGGGTTTCCCCCGTAGCCGGGACGGCCGCGCAGCCTGCCTCTCGCCCCAGATAGTCGATGGTGAGGCCCTTGTCCTCGGCACACCCGAGCAGTCGGCCGAGAACGTCGCGGGGATCGGTGTCGGCGCGGAAATAGTCATCGACCAGCAGGCAGGTACTCACCCGGGCGTGCGGTCCGAATTCGACCTTCGCCGCGTCGGTGAACCAGGTGACCAGCGGGACGACCTTGCGGAATTGCTCGCGAATCCAGTCGTCCCCGTTGCCCAAGTCTTCCATCCGGAGATGTCCCACCTCGATGGAGACATGGGACAGCGGCACCCCGGCGATCCGCGGCGGCTCGGTCCCCTCGCTGTATCCGGCGGCGTATTCCACTGTGCTCCAACCTTTCACGATGATCTCGGCGAGCCCGCGGCTACTGCAGCGGCTGCCAAATCGATTCGGAGAGTACGCGGTTCGCCAGGCTGCCGAACGCCTCCACGGTGTCCTCCTTGGCGATGCCCTGCATCACGTCGATATCCAGGATCAGTTGCTCACGCCACTGCAAGACCGGATCGATCGGTGTCTCACCGAGCAGAACGCCGGCGCCGATCCGGTACTCGGCCGCGAGGCGCTTCAGTCGCGCGTTCTGTTCGTGCAGCCACGCGGCCTGCAAACCGGAGACGTCGGTCGCCTCGTTCACTCGCGGCACCACGGTGCGCACAAATCGAATGTTCTCCAGCAATACGCGGGGATCGTGGCCGGCGACCGCCCCGGACTCCACCACGCCGTGCGGGCCATGGACCAAACCGGCCGCCGCGACGATGTGCTGCCGAGTCCAACGGTGAAAGACCAACCAGCGCACCGTTTTCGCGGTGAACGGCCGCAACCCGGTGGCCCGCACCGCGATCTCCAATGCCATCGACCGACCGGCGCTGACGTCGACGAGGCAGACATCGAAGTCCTGCTCGATCGTGAGCAGCAGCTCCGCGCAGCGCCGGACCACCTCCTGGTCCACCTTCGCGAACTCCGCGCCACCCAGGTCACCGGGCAACAAGGCGAGCTTGCCGGTACGCGTCCGCATCCGCTGCAACTCGCGGCGATCGGTCTTGTGCCGCACGTCGATTCGGGCGGGCACGCCGACCTGGCCCGTCAGATAGGAATGCAATCCGGTACCGCCGACGACCCCGCTCTCCACACTGTCGATCTCGAACAGCGCCCCCGCCGTCGGCGACCCGAAGTCGAAGTCGAGGTAGGCGACGCTCTTCCCCCGCACACACATCCGGTACCCGATATTGGCGCTGGTCACCGAACGCCCGGTACCACCCTTGTCAGAAATCGCGAAGACGATCACGGGTCAGTTGCCCCTGCTCGCGTCGCGGCGGGCGATCGACAGCTGCTCGAGGTCGCGCAACGCGTCGAGCGCGTGCACGAATGTGGTTGCGGGATTGCGGTGTAGCTGCTGCCTTGCCGCATCGATGCGTGCTTCCACATGGTCGAGCGTGCTGAGACTGGCCGATCGGTCGCCCAGATCGACCCCCAGCTTGGTTTGATCGTAGCTATGCTCGGCGATGGTCAGCAGGTTTCGTGCCATCCGCTGTAGTTCCGGCCACTGCGGTGGCGGTTCCCGGTAGAGGCGCTCGGCGGCGATCAGACATTCGACCACGCGCTCGGTGATCGACCAGGAAGGCTTGGTCGCGACGGGGGCACCGTCGTCGCCGAAGACGCCCGCCGGGTCGTCCCAGAGTCCGTCGGCGCCCGACCGGAGCATCCGCCGATCCAGGTGGTCCATCACCGATTTAGCCAGCTCTATCAGTGTGTCTCTGGTATCGATATTGCTGGACAATCCGGCTGCTCGGAGTACCTGTTGCAAGAGCGTCGGGGCGAAGTCCGACACCTCCCAATGCAGCACCGGGCCATCCTCGACCGACTCGCTGCCGCACAGGGTCAGCCGTAGGCCCGGCGTGTGCAGTCCCACTGCAGGATCGTCGCGTGTTGCCTTGCGAGTGATCCGTCCACGCGCTGCGAACTCCTCGAAAACCTTTACGGCCCTTGTCAAGTCGTCGTCAGAAGCGGTGCCTACGGTCAGATCCTGGACCAGTACCGCCGACACGAGGAGACTGAAGTAGTCCGACTCCGAGCCGTCCGAGGTGCGCCACGGGATGTCTTCCAGTGGCCATCTGCCGGAACCGAATCGGGCGAGTGCCGACCAATACCGCTGGGCCAGCTCCCATCTGAGGCGCAAAGCTTGGGCCAGCTGGATTTGCCGCTCATCGAGCAAGCGGAGCTCGCCGATCCGGTCGGTCAGCTCGCCGTACCGCGTCTCGGCGCGGCAGGCCTGTAGGAAACGCAGACCGCTCAGGCAGACGGTCAGTGACATCGAATACGAAGTGACGACCTCGATTCGCCGCTGTCCGTCGGTGGGTTCGCCGCGCAGGTAATTGCCCGCGGCGAAGGACGGCTCGCCGTGCTCGTCGGTGTTGCGCTCGAGGTACTGCTCAAGCAACGAGACGACGAAGCCGCCTAGCCGGCCCCTTTTCCCGATCGGCTCCAGCACGCCCGCGACGTCGCCCTGGATGCGGTCCGGGTGTGCCAGCGCGAAGATGTCGATCTCGGTGGCGGGGCAGAGCAGGCACAGCAGCTGTTCCGAGTCGCTGATCGAGTTGGTGTCCGCCTGCTCGCCCCAGCGCCAGTGCTGACCATCCCAGCATGCGGCGAGCAGGGCTCGCCACACGTCCAGAAGCTGTTCTCTCGGTTGAATTCGCACCCGCCGTCCTCCTCCCCCACGTCGCAGGCGGCCCGCATGCGCACGCCGGGCTGGAAGGTACTCCGCGGATGGAGAATATCGCTCCGCCGAGCGCCGCGTCCCAGGAATGCTGGTCTCCTGCGCAGTAGCTTCGCCGGCGCTGGGGTTCCGGTCGGCTCGGGGCCTGGTGCCCGGTTTCGTTCCTGCCCAGCGGGTTCAGCCGCGGGCCAGCGCGCCGTCGGCCAGTGCGGCGACGACCGGGGCGAGCGCTTTGGCGTAGGCGACGGTCAGGTGGTTGTCGTCGCGGTAGATGAGGGTGTTGCCGGTGATGAGCGGGCAGCGGTCGGCGGTGCAGAACAGCGCAGTGAGGTCGGCGTATCGGCCGTCGCCCGCCGTTGTCGCGGCTCGTTCGGCGGCGATGCCCGCGTCGTTGACGGCGACCGGACGGGTCGGCGCGCAGGCCAGTGCGTCGTCGAGGTGGCCGGACAGGCAGGTGGGCACGGTGCTGTGCGGGTCTGGAATCGGGCCGAGGACAAGGACATTCGCGCCTGTTGCGCGCAGCTGCGTGGTCAGGCGGGACAAGCTGTCGATCCAGGCCTGGTCGTAGGTAGTGAAACCGAAGTCGCCGCCGTAGCGCCGGGACATGCTCAGCACGATCAGCCGTGGATGCTCGGCCTGCAGCCGGGCCAGCACCTGGTGCCGCCATTGCACGCATTCGGTGTATTCCCGGCCGAGGTAGGGACTGGTGATGGGCAGTTCCATCAGCGGGCAGGTCACCTTGCTCATCGTTTCCAAGCGCCAATGGCGTTGCTCGGCAATCTGTTCGAACGCCGGGCTCCACATCGCCGCATGCGAATCACCGACCAATGCCACCGTGTTCGCCGAGCTGATGTCGCCCGCAGCGCATTCGGGCTGCCCGACATCGAGCCAGGAACGCACGCAACCGTTTCCGAATACGGCGGCCTTATCGGCGGGCGCATCAGCCAGCGACGGGGAGAGATTCGACGGGACCGACGGTGATTCGGCCGACGCCGCGACGGCGGTCTGCACCTGCGCGGTCAGCTGTTGCACCGCCGCATCATGCGGATCGATGGATTGCGACGGCGGCGCCTGCGGTGCCGCGACGACGGTCAACGCCTCGGCCGCCGCCCCACGCCCGACCGGCACCGGCACGAGCACCAGCAGCACCACTCCAACGCAGACGGCGACCGCGGTGACGACACCACCACCGGCCAAACTCAGTGCGGCCGAACGCCGTAGCGGCGCCGCGAAGCGTGCGGGGTCCTCGACGAACCACAGTGTCAACATGGCCAGGCCCGCCGCCGTGGCGACCGCACCCAGCGAACCGACCAGATCGAGCGGGTGACCGCTGAGCTTCGGCGCGAGCAGCAGCACCGGCCAGTGCCACAGATACCAGGAGTACGACAGCCGCCCGATCGACCGCAAGGGTGCCGTCGACAACACTCGTCCGACCCCCAGCCGGGGCGCGGCACAGCCCGCCGCCACGATCAAGGCCGCACCCAGCACGGGCAGCAGCGCAGCGGTCCCGGGATACGGCGTCCGCCCATCCAACTGCGTACAACTCACGACGATCGCCGCCAGCCCCAGCCACCCGGCGACGGCGGCCGCCCACGCCGGGATTCGACGCCAGACCGGAACCGACAGCGCCACCATGCCACCGACCGCCAGCTCCCACGCCCGAGCCGGTAGCGCGAAGAACGCCCACGACGGCAACGTGCGGGTCCAGTCCAGCGACACCGCGAACGACAGCGCGGCGACCACCCCGAGAACAACCAGATACGGAGTCGGCGAAGCACTCTCGGTCCTCCGCCGCCGATGCACGAACCAGGCAACCCCGATAATCAACGCCGGCCACAACAAATAGAACTGCTCCTCCACCCCCAGCGACCAGTAGTGCTGAAACGGCGAAGGCGGCGCATCCGCAGCGAGATAGTCGGTGCCGTGCAACGCAAGCCGATAATTACCCACATACAACGCACTGGCAATCCCATCCCCCAACACTTCACGCGCCTGCAACGGCGGCAACAACGCCGCCGCCCCTCCCGCCGTCGCAACCAACACAATCCCCGCCGCAGGCAACAACCGCCGCGCCCGCGCCCCATAGAACCGCGCCAACCGAATCGTCCCGCTACCCGCCACCTCCCGCCACAACATCCCCGTAATCAAAAACCCGGAGATAACAAAGAAAACATCCACCCCCGCAAACCCACCCCCCACCCCGGGCACCCCCGCATGAAAAACAACCACAGCCAGCACCGCAACCGCCCGCAACCCCTCCACATCCCCCCGAAACCCCATCCGCGCAGCCCCCACCCCACCCTGCCGCACCAACAATTCCCTCGAGGCCGTCCCTACCATGGAACGCATTCTTACCAACGATCACCAGCAATGTCGCAGCGACATTTACTTTTTAAGCCGTACTGAATGACTGTTTAAGTCATCCTTGATTGCTTATCCTGGCAAATCGAATTGATTTCAGGTTGGACCTGACCCGACCGAGGCGTGCCTCACTAGAGTTGGCACGTGCTGTTTCCGACTCCCGCGTTGAGCAACGCCGACGAGCGTGTGCTGACCGAGGTGGATCGCATGCGTCAAGCGCTGCATCGCCAACTACAGAGCACGCCGGTAGCGCAGACCGCACGCCTGCGGAAGTTCCTCACCGCGGACGCAGTCGCCGCGTCGAACTCCATCGAAGGATTCAAGGTCGCCACAGTTGACGTGGAAGATCTGATGGCCGGCGAGCGCGACGTCGATATCTCGGAGGAGAACCGGGCGGAGACACTGGCTTACGAGCGAATGATGACCTACATCCAGACGTTGCACGACGCCCAGGACTTCTCGTACAGCAAGGGTCTGCTCAACGCGTTGCACTGGATGCTGCAGGGACACCGGCATGCGGCGCGCCGACCAGCCGGGCAGTGGCGGCGCGGCCCCGTCTACGTCACCGACGTGCGCGATCCGAGCATTGCCGCCTACACCGCGCCGGAGGCCGCGGCGGTGCCGACGTTGATGGCGGAGCTGGTGGATTGGCTTGCCGACACCGACGAATCCCATCCCCTGGTTCGTGCCGCGATGGCGCACCTGCATCTGGTATCGATTCATCCCTGGGCCGACGGCAACGGCCGGATGTCACGCTCGCTGCAAACGTTGATGATCGCGCGCGAAGGCGTGCTGGCGCCGGAGTTCTCCTCGATCGAGGCGTGGTTGGGCCGCCCGGGTAACACCTGGGAGTACTACCAGGTGTTGGGACGTCGCGGCAGCGAGTATCACCCGGATCAGGATGTCTCGGAGTGGATCCGGTTCAACCTGATCGCCTATCACCAGCAAGCGCAGACCGTTCACGCGCGGTTCGTGCGTTCCGGCCGAGTATGGGAGACACTGACCGAATTCGCGACCACCACCGGTTTGGACGAGCGGCTCATCACCGCGCTGCACGACGTCGCGATGTCGGGTCGGGTACGCCGCACCCGCTACGAGCAGAACGAGGGACTGAATCTGCAACAGGCGCAACGCGATCTACGCGATCTCGTACGCAGGCAGATCCTCGAACCCGTAGGCCGCACCCGCGCAAGGTTCTACGTCGCAGGTCCCAATTTTCCCGAGACCGCCTCAGAAATCGCACGCACTCCGACGACGTTGGTGGATCCTTACGCCGCCACCCGGTAGAGAAACGCTACACCGCGAGATCCGTTGCTGGACAACCGATCATGTGGAACTGGTGGTGTAGTCCTCTCGGCCGACGCCTACATCAGTTCCTCATGAGCAGTCGACCAAAACACGAAACCCCCGGCGCGCGGGGGCGGCCGGGGGTTCGGGGGTGAAAGGTCAGCCCTTGACCAATTCGGGTGCCGCTGTTTCGGACTCGTCGGATTCTGCCGGGGCGGCGGCCCGGTTGGGCAGTAGGACTGCCATGACGATGACGACGAGGGCCAGGACGGCGGAGACCAGGAAGGCCAGGCGCATGCCGTCGAGGTGGGCGGTGATGGCGTCGGTGCCGTCTTCGACGAGCTGGGTGCTGCGGGCCGACATGACGGTGACCACCATGGCGGTGCCGAAGGCGGCGGCGACCTGTTGCAGGGTGCCGAGCATGGAGCTGCCGTGCGAGTACAGCTGGTGCGGGAGCGCGCCGAGGCCGAGGGTGAAGACGGGGGTGAAGGTCGCGGCCAGCGACACCATCAGCACCACGTGCAGCGCGATCAGCTGCCAGTACGGCATGGTCATCGAGATCTGGGTGAAGCCGGCCAGTGCCACGGCGATGCCGATCGATCCGGGAATCACCAGGCAGCGGCCGCCGAACTTGTCGAACAGGCGGCCGACGGTCGGTCCGAGCAGACCCATCGCCAGCCCACCCGGCATCACCAGCAGGCCGGTCGCCAACGGGCTCAGACCGCGCAGGTTCTGCAGGTACAGCGGCAGCAGGATCATCGACCCGAGCATCGCCATGAACGCAACCGACATCAGCACCAGCGCCTTGGTGTAGGTGCCCGCCAGCAGCACCCGCAGGTCGAGCAGCGGGACACCGGTGCGCTGCAGCCGCAGCTGCCGGAACACGAACGTGGCGATCAGCGCCACACCCGCGGCGACCATCAGGGCAGGGCTGGCCAGGTTGTCGGCCTCGAACTTGCTGAGCCCGTACACCAGACCACCGAAGCCGAGCGCGGCGAGCAGCACGCTGGACCAGTCGATCGCACCGGGCTGCGGCTCGCCGACGTTCTCCAGCTGCCGCAAACCGAGCCAGGTGACCACGCCGGTGATCGGCAGCACCAGCACGAAAAGCCAACGCCAGGAACCGACCTGGAGCACCAGCCCGGAAATGACCGGCCCCATCGCGGGCGCCACCGAGATGGCGAGGGTGACGTTACCCATCACCCGGCCACGATCCTTCTCAGCCACCACGGTCATCAGCGTGGTCATCAGCAGCGGCATCATCACCGCGGTGCCACCGGCCTGGATGATCCGCCCGATCAGCAGCACCACGAACGACGGCGCCACGGCCGACAGCGCGGTACCGGCCAGGAAGACACCCATCGCCACGGCGTAGGCCTGCCGGGTGGTGACCCGCTGCAGGAACCAGCCGGTGGTCGGGATGATGGCCGCCATGGTGAGCATGAACGCGGTGGACACCCACTGCGCCGCCCGCTCGGTGACCCCGAGGTCTTCCATCAGCCGCGGGATCGCGTTGATCATGATGGTCTCGTTCAGGATCACCACGAAGGTCGCGAGTACCAGCACCCGGATGACGGTCGGTGTCCGTCCTCCCGAGACGGGAGCGGATGGTTCGGGCATCGGATACCTCCGGGGGCATAGAGATCAGCAGGGCAACGTGTGGCCTTGGAGCTTCGAACCCCCGACGCCACAATGATTGAGACGGACTCGGGTGCTCGAACTCATCGGCGCGCATCAGTAAACCGGTCGATACCGACAAGTTTCATCGGATTTTCCGGCCGGGCGACCATGGCGCTGCCCCGAATCAGCTGGTCAGACACTCTTATGAAGCCGATCCATCTTCAATCGTGACCCTGGTCACTCCCGGCCGATGCGGCAAACCGAGACCAGACCGCACACCGTCGGCAACACACTAGGGTTCGGACATGCGCGAGATCGATGCGTCCGAGTTCCTCCGGCGTTTGGCCCTACCCGGCGCGGAACCACCGAGCGTGGCCGCCCTGACCCGACTGCACGAGGCCTTCGTCCAGCAGGTCCCCTACGAGGCGCTGGAGATTCAACTCGGCCGCAGCACCACCCTCGACCCGCTCGACTCCGCCGACCGCATCATCCGGCAGCGCCGCGGCGGATACTGCTACCACCTCAACGGCGCCTTCTCCGCGCTACTGCGGGCCCTCGGCTATCAGGTCACCCTGCACCGGGCCGGCGTGCAGAATTCCGGCGGACCCGCCGAGATCAGCCGAAACCATCTGGCGCTCACCGTCTCCGGACTACCGGACGACCCGGAGACGACCTGGCTGGTCGATGCCGGCCTGGGTGACGCCCTGTTCTCCCCACTACCGCTGCGCGCGGGCGACTATCCGCAGGGCCCGTTCACCTTCGGCCTGCGCCCGTCCACCGCGGTCGCCGGCGGCTGGCGCTTCGACCACGATCCGCGCGGCAGCTTCGTCGGCATGGACTTCGATCCGGCCCCCGCGACCATGTCCGACTTCGCCGAACGCCACCAATACCTGTCCACCGCACCGGAATCCGGCTTCGTCCGGGTATGCGTGGTGCAGCGCCGGCTTGCGAGCGGCGGCGACACCCTGCGCGCCCGCACGCTCACCAGAATCGATGACTCCCACACCAGCACAATGGTTTTGGATACACAGGAGGACTGGTTCACCGTTCTGCACGAGGTATTCGGCATCTCCCCCGCCGTCTTCGACCGCGCCGCACGCCACCGGCTGTGGCACCAGGTGACCGCGCAACACGAGGCCCATCTGTCCCGGCAGACCTGAGCCCGCCCCCAGAATCGAGGGGGAAGCATCGGCCTGTCCTATGGCTAGAGTGATTCCGTTAGCTGGTGGGTTTGTCGGAGGGCAGCGGTGGAGCAAGCGTTCAGGGTCGATTTACGTGGCGTTGTCGACCTACTAAGTCACCACCTCTACGGCAGCCCGCGGGTCTACATCCGCGAGTTGCTGCAGAACGCGGTCGACGCCGTCACCGCGCGGCAAGCCATCGACGCGGACGCGCCCGCCGAGGTGCGCATCGAGACCCCCGACAGCACGGGTGACGGCAGTATCCGCGTGTACGACAACGGCATCGGGCTGACCGAGCCCGAGGTGCACGAGTTCCTGGCCACCATCGGCCACAGCGGCAAGCGCGACGGCCTCGGCTTCGCCAGGCACGAATTCCTCGGTCAGTTCGGCATCGGCCTGCTCTCCTGTTTCCTCGTCGCCGACGAGGCGCGGATCCTGACCCGTTCGGCCCGCGGCGGCCCGTCGGTGGCTTGGACCGGTTACGCCGATGGCCGCTACCGCGTCGAGATCGCGGCCGAGCAGCGGCCCGAGCCGGGCACCACCGTGACGCTCACGCCACGCCAGGGCATGGAGCCGTGGCTGACCAGCACCACCGTCGTCGAGTTGGCCACGCTCTTCGGCGGCCTGCTGCCGTTCCGGGTCACCGTCGACGGGCAAACCATCAACGCGGCCGATCTGCCTTGGCGGGCAACGCATCCCACGCCGAGCGACCGGCAAGCAGCGCTGGCCACCTACGCCGAGGACACCTTCGGTTTCACCCCGTTCGCCAGTTTCGACCTGTCCAGCGCCGAGGCCGGGCTCACCGGCGTGGCGTTCGTGCTGCCGCAAGCGGCCAATCCGGCGGCCAAGACCGGGCATCGGGCCTACCTCAAGCGCATGCTGATCGCCGAGAACGTCACCGGGCTGCTGCCCGACTGGGCGTTCTTCGTCCGCTGCGTGGTCGATACGAGCGAGCTTCGCCCGACCGCCAGCCGGGAAGCCCTGTACGAAGACGACCTGCTGGAGTCGACCAGGGAAGCACTCGGCGATCAGGTCAGGGACTGGCTGATCGAGCTGTCCGCGTCGGACCCGGCCAGACTCGCGCAGTTCCTGCAGATCCACGATCTCGGCGTGAAAGCCCTTGCGCTGCACGACGACGACATGCTGCGCCTGGTGGACCGCTGGCTCGCGGTGGAGACCAACGCGGGCCGGATTCCGCTGGCCGAGTTCCGGCGCCGCTTCGGCGCCATCCGCTTCACGCCCTCGGTGGAGGAGTTCCGGCAGCTCTCCGCCGTGGCCAACGCCCAGGGCATCGGCCTGGTGAACGGCGGCTACGCCTACCTCACCGAGATCCTCGAACGACTACCGGCGATCGATCCCGAGATCCGCGTCTCGCGCCTCGAAACCAGTGAGCTGGCAACTCATTTCGACCTGATCGATCCGGCGACCGAGTTGGCGCTGCGCCCCTTCCTGGTGACGGCCCAGCGCGCACTGGACCGGTTGGACTGCGAGGTCACGCTGCGCACATTCGACCCGCCCTCGCTCGCCGCGCTGTATCTGCTGGATCGGGAAACCCAGCATCGGGCCGAGCTGCGCGCGACCAGGGCGATCGCCGACGACCTCTGGTCGGATGTGCTCGGCGCCTTCGACACCGGGCTCGGGCCGGATCGGCCGCAACTGGTCCTCAATCATCGAAACCCTTTGGTGCGCAAGATATCTGCGCTATCCGATCCGCGACTGGCCACCATGGCGGTCGAGGCGCTCTACAGTCAGGCACTACTGCTCGGCCAGCACCCGCTCCGTCCCGTGGACACGGCCTTGCTCAACAGATCTTTCGTCGGCCTGCTCGATTGGGCGGTACACGACGAGCGGGGAGAATCGTAATGGCAAAGTCGGCAGACAGCCTGTACCAGTTGATCGAACAAGCCGATCAACTCCCCTTCGGCGACGGCAAAGACGCACTGCTGGAAGAGGTTCTGCGGCACGCGGAGGCCGGGGAACATACCGAAGTCGCCTTCTACGCGCGGCTGCGGTTGATCGACGCGTACACCCAGGGGATGCAGCCTGCCAAGCTGTTCGTTCCGTTCGCCCGCTGCCTGGCCGATTACGACCGTAACCCGGCGGCGCACGAGCCGTGGGTGGCGGCGACGCTGCGCTGGGATTTCAAGCACGCCATCACGGCGATGACGAAATTCCCTGAGGTGCCCAAGGATCGGGCGCTGGCCGTGCTCGACCAGATGGAACGCCGCTACCGCACCGAGAGCCAGAGCTTGCACGCGGTGTACGCCTACCGCTACCGGGTGGCCGCGCACGTCGGCGACCGCGCGGCCGCCGACGAATGGTACGCGAAATGGTGTGCGACGCCGCGGGATGAGAACTCCGACTGCGCGGGCTGCGATCCGACCAACAAGGCCGACTACCTGGTCGATCGGCGCCGGGACGCCGAGGCCATCGCGGTCGCCGGGCCGGTGCTGGACGGCGAGCTCAACTGTGAACAGCAACCGCAGCGGATCCTCACCACCCTGCTGCTGCCGTATGTGCGCACCGGACAACTCGAGCAGGCGCGCAACGCACACCGCCGGGCCTATCGCATCCTGCGCACTAGACCGCAGGATGTGGCCGAGATCGGTGACCACCTGCAGTTCTGTGCCCTGACCGGTAACCAGTCCCGCGGCCTCGAACTCCTCGACCGGCATCTCGGCTGGCTGGATCGCGCGCCGAGCCCCAAGGACGCCATGTGGTTCGCCGCGTCGGCGGCCTTGTTGCTGCGCACGGTGATCGACGCCGGACACGGCGAAGCGATCGTCCGGCGCCCGGCGCACGCGGAGCGGCCCGCCACCGAGCTCACCGCACAGGTGCTGCATGACGAGCTGGCGCGGCACGCGTTCGACATCGCCGCCCGGTTCGATCAGCGCAACGGTACCGACCATCAAACATCAACCGTGCGAAGGCTTCTGGCGAGCGAGCCGCTGGTGGAACAGCTGCCCTTGTCCGCGGCGGCCGACCACCGGGTACCGGCGCCTCCACCGCAGGTGGCCGCTCCGGTGGACGTCACCGCGCTGACCGCCGACGAGCTCGTCGAACGGGCCGAGCACCTGCTGCGCCGATACGACGCCGACGCCGCAGAACCGCTTGTGCAGCAACTCATCTCGCTTAGCGATGATGCGGCCGCCGACTCGATGCTCACCGCGCGTACAGCAGTCCTGCGCGCGCGACTGGCGTCGTGGGACGACCACAACGCGGCGACCGAATCGCTACTGTGGCAAGCCATCGAACAGTACGAGGCCGCGGGTGATGAAGACGGTCGCCAGGTCGCACTCGGCTGCCTCGGCAAGTACCTGTGCACGCATGATCGAGTCGAGGAGGGATCGGCGCTGCTGCGTGCTTCGCATGCCTATCTGATCCAGCGCCCCGACATCGGTGGGCAGGTCTGGTCCGCTATCCGATTGGCCAGCGGCCTATTACAGGCCGAGGAGCCCGCGGTCGAGCACCTGGCCGAGGCCGAGTCCCTGCTCGCGCAGGCCGCCGCCACCGCGGCCGAATCCGGTGACCCGGTGCTGATCGGCGACGTCGCGGTGCACCGAATGCATCGGCACATCCACAGCGCCGAAGAACTCGACGACGCGATCGACGCCGCGCGCACCGCGGTGGCTGCCTTCAAGGAGGCAGGCATCCCCCGGATGGTCGCGCCGTCGGCCTTCCGCCTCGGCGTGCTGCTGCGCAGCCGCGATGAGGCCGAGGCCGCGCTGGCCGCCGCCGACGAGGCGTTGGCCAGCGTGGCCGCCGACGCACCCGCCGACTTTCGGGTCGTGCTGCACGGCCTGCGCGGTGCCGTGCTCAACGACCTGGACCGGCCGGGCGAGGCCATCAACGATCTGCTCACCGCGGTTGCTATCGGCCGGACGGAGGGTCTGCCCCAGGTCGCTCGTTGCCTGTGGGATCTGGCCATCGCCTACCGGGCGACCGGGCAACTGCTCGACGCCGCCGACCTCGCCGAGGAGGCCGTCGCGAGCTGGACGGGGCTCGGCCAGGACGAGTCGGCTCATCAGTGCCGCTATCTGCTCGCGGGCCTGCATCTCCAGCTCGGCGAGCCGGACCAAGCGCTGGCCCTGTACGAGGAGATCGTCGAATTCCACCGTGCCAGAGACGAACACGGCGCCGTGGCGGAGATTCTCGCCGAAACCGCCGATCTACTCGACAATCTCGATCGCGACGCCCTCGCCGCCGAACACTACCGGCAGGCCGCTGACGCGGCGGTGCTCGACAACGACCCGCTGCGAGTTGCCTACTGCCGCTACAGCGCTGCGCTGTCGCTGCACTGGAGTGGTGAGACGGCCACCGCGCTGGCCGCGCTCGAGGTAGCCGATCAGGCTATGCGCGATTTCGCCGGCACCGAGCCCGATCCGAGCCTGCTCACCTGGCATCGAGCCCGGCTGGACTACAACGCCGCGCGAATCCTGTTCGCCGATGACCGCCTGGATGATGCCGTGCTGCGTGCCGCGGCCGCCGCCACCAACTTCCGCACTATCGACGCCACCGAGCCCGCGCTACGCGCCGATCTGGTGCACGGCCGGATCCTGCTCGAAATGGGCCGCGCAGATGATGCCGCAGCAATCCTCGGCAAGGCGCTCACCGAAGTCGAGGAAGACAATCCGCTGCACGAGGTCCTGTCCGGCGCCCTCGCCGCCGCGCGTGCAGACAACGAGTGAGCTAGCCGAGCGTGTGGCACAGCACCACCGCGCTGACCGCCTCAGCGACCGAAAGCTGTGGCGGCCAACGGATCTACGTCGATCATGTCGTCGATCGCCCGACGCGGCGTGGCGGGCAGCGGCGCGGAATCGGTCGGCACCCAGCCGATGCGGATCATGGTTTGCGGAAAGGCGCAGTCGTAGAGCACTTGCGATCGGATGTCGTCGCGCAGTTCGGGGAGGCCGAGCGGCTCGGTCTGCAGACAGCTGGACAGACCGAGACGGGTGGCTTCCAGCAGCAGGGCGCTGGTGGTCTCGCCGGCGCGCAGTTGGGACGGACGGTCGTCGTGCGGGGTGCAGACCACCAACCATTCCGCCGCATCGGGCTCGGTGAGGCCGTCGATCAGATCGGCGTCGGCGAACGCGCGGGCGGGAATCTGGTCGCACTGGTGCGGGCGCGGCACATTCGCACCGGGCACGCCGTCCTCGGTCCGGTGCCCGCCGCTCCACTCGGCGAGTTCGAGCTGATAGTCCAGGTCCGCCGCGTGCCGGGCCACGGCATTGCGGAACGGCTGCACCAGCCGGAGCCGAAGGCCGTCCGGGACGTGGCGCACCACAGCACCGAACTTCGCCGCCCTGGTCGAGATGGTCCGGAGGTGGCCGGCCGGGATTTCCCACGAGCGGTAGCCGCGGCGGTCGGTGTGCCGCTGTAGTACCGCGGCACCGAGCTCGATGTCGGCCTGGGTGGGTTGGTGCGGTGCGAGCTCGATGGTCGCCAGATGGTCCGGTTCCGCCGGGTCGGGCAGCTGCGTAACCTCGGCGGACCAGCCCACAACCGCGAGGGCGACGCGCAGATGATGCAGCACCGCGCCGCAGCTCACCACCAGCTTGCCCCGCCGGGGATCACTGGCCACCAGATGGCGCTTCGGATCGGCCCACAGCTCGATCACCCGATCACGGATCCGCCACCGCCACGGTTGCGTGTTGTGGATCGACGGTGCGCGTACCGCCATCTCCAGCGCGATCTTGACCGTGTCCATGGTTGGCCCCGACGGTGCCATGAGTTCGAGCTACCCTTCCAGATCGAAATATTCGGTAGGCGTCACACCGCGGTGACCAGGCCATTCGTGATCGACGCCGTTATCCAGTGTCCCCATGAGGCATCGTCCTGTCATCGAGGTGAATGTCACTTCAGCTCCCGATTCGGGCCATCCGGCGCATAGCCGCCCGGCCAGCCCGCCAGCCGACGGAGGTCGTCAGGTGCTCACGTTGGTCCGAGCGGGATCCTCGGGTCGGAGCTCCTGAACATCGCCGCCGACTGGGCTCATGTTCGGTCCTCGGCCTCGTTTTCTGCCTGGGGTTCCGGGTCCGGCTCAGGTTCAGGCTCCGGCTCCGGCTCCGGCTCCGGCTCCGGCTCGGGTTCGGGTTCCGGCTCGGGCTCCGGCTCCGGCTCCGGCTCCGGCTCGGGCTCCGGCTCGGGCTCCGGCTCGGGCTCCGGCTCGGGCTCCGGCTCGGGCTCCGGCTCGGGCTCCGGCTCGGGCTCCGGCTCGGGCTCCGGCTCCGGCTCGGGTTCAGGTTCGGGCTCGGGCTCGGGTTCGGGTTTCGGCTCCGGCTCCGGCTCGGGTACAGGTTCGGGCTCGGGCTCGGGCTCCGGCTCAGGTTCCGGCCGCCGCTCGGGCTCCGGCTCCGGCTCCGGCTCGGGTTCAGGTTCCGGCTCGGGCTCGGGCTCCGGCACAGGTTCGGGTTCCGGCTCCGACTCGTGTCTCGGCTTCCATACGAAGTCGGGCGGAGGCGCTGGCGCCTCATACAGCGGGATCGGCGGAACTCCGAAATACCTTGGGGTGTAAGGGATCTTGGAGGTCGTGTCCGGAACCTCGTCGGGTGCGCGCTCGCCGACGGGTGTCGGCTGCCGGTTCGGGGAGGATGCCGGTTGGGGTGGTTGTTCGGTCGTGGACAACTGATCGTCCGACGACTGTTCGCGGACAACCGGGCGAGGTGCCGGCGCCGGACGCTGGGCGGCAGAGACATTCGCTTCCGTCTGCGCAGGCTTCGGATGCTGGTCGTAGCTGGCGCGGAATTCGCTGCGCTGCGTGAGGAATTCGTTGATTTGATGTTGCAGCGCCATCCGCTGGGCGAGTAGCTCGTTCGGGCGCAATCCCGCGCCTTCGAGAGCGGCGGTGCGCTCGGCGAATTCGTGTGCTCGGCGGGCGAATGCCTCCTCGCCTGCGCGCCGTGTCTGGTCGTCTCGAGAGGCTGCCGATTCGGGGCGTAGCGGGTCCGGTGCCTTGGTCAGCGGTTTCAGCGGATCACTGTGCGTTCCGGAGGACGGTTTCGCATGGGTGTTGTCGCCACCGGTCGACGGCTGCCCGGATGCTGCCGGGTGCGCTTGCCTGCCCTCGGCTGTTTGATTCGACGAATCCGCGACGTGCGGCTGTTGCTGTGCACCATGCGGCTCTCCAGCGCTCGGCGGCGTGTCAGCGCCGACAATGTTCTCGGCACCTGTGCCCGGTAAACTGCCGAATTCGGTTCTAGGGACCTGCATCTCGCTACGGACAGCAGCAGGCTGTTCCGGCGTAGCCGCTTTCATATCGCCGGTCTGCGACTCCCCGGGCGGCACCGCTGACGGCTGGGCGGTGTGGTGTGCCGGATCCGGCCGCGTGGCGACCTCGTGTGGCGCAGCAGGATTCGTGCCGTCGCCGCCCGATTGCACCGGCTGATGTGCCTCGGCGACCTGCGGTGTGCCGCGCTCTGGCAACGGCCGATCCGATGCGACATCGCGGCTCTGCCCGTCAGCGGGGGTGGCCTGCGTTTCCTTGGGCCCGGCGACGATTTCGGACTCTCCGGCACGCGCTGGCGCCGCCTCGTTCGCAGCCTGATGTGCGGCGCCCTCCGGCAAACCGGCCCGGCTTCCTCTGTCGCGTCCACCGGCCGCCGAGTTGTCGGTCCGGACCGGCGGCGAACTGCCGTCCCCACCAAATCTTCCTGGCTCCGCCGCATGGAAACCCCGTGCCCCGGGCCCACGCCCGAACGAAGAATGGCGAAACCCCTTGCTACCGCCGGTCAACACCCCATAGGACGCGCCACTGGTCAGCAGTCGAGGATCCCAGGTCCAGCCATTGGCGATACCGCCGACTCCCCACGCCCCCACTGCCCCGACCATTCCCGACCCCGCGCCGACGACCGCACCTTTGAACGCACCGCCCCAACGTCCACCGGGCAGTAGAACCTTCGCGGCCGCTTTGCCGAGCAATCCCCCGGCGGGTCCGCCGACCGCACCGGCCGCGGCGGCGGTGTAGGCGGTCGTGCCGACCCGGTTCCAGTCCATCCCGTCGCGATGTCCGGCGCCGACCTGGTACGCCTGGATCGCGATGTCCTGCCCAGCACCGAGCACGGTGCTGAAGACAACATGCTTGGCGGTGAACTTGGCGAGCGCGGCGATCCCGGTCTTCGCGGCGAACCGCGCGATCGCACTGACCGCCCGCCGGCCGAGCAGCCGCACCGCCACGCGGGTCGCCGCGAGGGCCGCCGCTTCGACGAGTGGCGCGGTCGGCGGAAAGAACCATGCGGCAGCGATTTCGACGGCGAGCATGGCGAGCGCACTGATGACGAGGATCTTGGTGTACTCGATCTCGGTGGCCAGTGCGTCCGCCGATTCCGCGACGTAGTCCAGGGTTTCGGCCAGCTGCTCCAGCGATTCCGGACCGCGGTCCAGCTTGTTCAATGCGATGGTCATCGCCTCGATGCCGTCGCCCCAGGGGTACGCCTCGATGGTCGCCTGCTTGGCGGCGGCCAGATCCGGTAGCAGGTCACGGATTTCGGCGGCGGCCTTGCGCCAGTCGTCGGCGATGGCCCACATCTTGTCTTCGTCGCCGTCGGGCCAATCCGAGCCTGCGATCCAGCCGAGCCACGCCAGCTCGCCGGGAATGGTGATGGACACGCGTTACCGGAACGACCCGGCCGACCGCTGCTCGGTCCGAGCCAGCAGCTCCGCGGCCTTGTACTGTCCGGCGGAATACGAGCGGAAGGTCTCGGCGGTATTGCCGATCCCCGCCGTCAGGTTCTTATACGCCGCCACATAGCCTTGCGGCCCGTCGGCGAAGGTGCTGCCATAACCGTCACCACCCCAAGCCGCGCCCTTGGCCGCCAGTGCGGACTCCAAAGTATGGAGAATGCCATCCATCCGATCACCCAGCATGCCCATTTTTCCTGCCGCACCGCGCAATTGCTCCGGGCCGACCCCGACCTTCGACGCCACACCTGATCCCTTCACCGTCGAACCGGATTCAGACGATGTCAGCCATGGACAGCGCTGGAAAAGATCCCCGAGACGGATTTGACGGTTCCCTGACATGCGCTGCGGTGCAACAGATCTCATCCGAGCCTCGAATCCACCGTCGCGCCGCCGGTCGCACCGCCGACGCACCGCCAACTGCCCGGCTACCGATCCCTGCGATTTTGACGCTTCATTGACACGAACTACGACGAGCGCACATGCTCCGCGCGCATCCGCTCTGCCAACGTCCGGAAGACCGTGAAGTTCGGAATCAAGCTCACCGGAAGGGATTCCAGCGGTTTCCCGCCACGCGCTACTTCGACGCTGACCCATCCGTGCCGCACATCGATGCCGGACACCAGCGACCACGGCTCCGACCGCTCCCCCGCACCGATCTCGGCCTCCGTCATCCAGAAGTATTCGAAATCGAGGCACCCACCGGCCGCCAGCACCGCACAGGCCCGCGGCAACTGCGCGGCGGTGATCGCCCGATCGATCTCCGGACCCCACTGCTCCGGCTGAGCGATCCCGTGCCGCAACACGATCGGAGCACCGGTGGTGTCAACCAAGGTATAGGCGTACGAGACCTGCCCCGGGACAGGAGAATCCGCGTGTTCGATGATGGTGCGCCGGAGCGTAGTGGTGTCGTACCGAACACACCGAGCCGCACCACCGACCGTCACGACCAGTCCACGCTCGTACAAATCCAGCCGCACATGGCGATTCCGCCCGTGCACATACGCCAACCACAGCAGGTCCCACAGCAGCCGACCACCGACCATCAGCACACCCGTAACCCCGACGATGACCACGACCGCCACACCGGTCACCCCACCGATCGCCGCCAGTAATCCGGCGCAGAGCGTGCCGGCACCCTCGATGACATATCGCCGCGCAACGGGTTGCGCTGCCGCATAACTGCTTCGGTGCGCACCGAGATCTTCCCGCGCAGCGACGCGATCGATATCAACGCGGAGTTCGGCGGCATCCGTCACGACGGCTGACTATGCCCGAGCGCCGAACCTCGGCCACCGCCGTTGACGAAACCCTTACACCGCACCGACATCCGGCTCAGCGTCGCAACGCCGTCTCCCGCTCCATGTGCGAGAACTTCTCCGGATTACGCACGGAGTAGAGCCCGGTGACGAGCCCGTCGTCGATGCGCACCGCGATGACGCTGTCGACCGCGCCGTCGAGCCGGAGCAGCAGCGCCGGGGACCCGTTGACCTGCACCGGCTCGATCGTCATCATGGCCCGGACCCGCGGCAGGCCGATCGACAGGAAGCGGGCGACCCGGGCGGCCCCGATGACCGGTTGCAGCGCGGCCTGCTTGATCCCGCCACCGTCGCCCAAGAAGACGACATCCGGCGCGAGAATATCGAGCAGACCCTGCATATCGCCGGTTTCGACGGCCCGGTGAAAAGCATCGAGCGCGCCTTTGGTCTCGGCCTGGGAGACCACCCCGCGCGGTCGGCGCGCGCTGACGTGGGCGCGAGCCCGGTGGATGATCTGGCGCACCGCGGCCGGGGTCTTGTCGACGGCCTCGGCGATCTCCTCGTACGGCAGATCGAACACTTCACGCAGCACGAACACCGCCCGCTCGGTCGGGGCGAGCGTCTCCAGCACCAGCATCATCGCCATCGATACGCTCTCGGCCAACTCGATGTCCTCGGCCACGTCGGGCGCGGTCAGCAGCGGTTCGGGCAGCCATTGCCCGACGTAGGACTCCTTGCGACGGCCGAGGGTGCGCAGCCGGACCAGCGCCTGGCGGGTGGCGATCCGGACCAGGTAGGCGCGCTGATCCCGCACCGTGTCGAGATCGACCCCGGCCCACCGCAACCAGGTCTCCTGCAGCACGTCTTCGGCGTCGGCGGCCGAACCGAGCATCTCGTAGGCGACGGTGAACAGCAGATTGCGATGGGCGACGAAGGTGGCGGTGGCGTCCGGGCGATCGCCCTGGGTGCCGGTCTCGCGGCGGTCTACGGGCGGGTGCTGCGACGTGCCTGCCATGGATGACTCCTCTTCGCTCTCAACTGTGTCGCGCATCAGACACCGGTTCCGACGGTTTTGTGACACCTGGAGCTTGTGTCACACGTCACGGCACCGCGCCTGTCACACGAACGGTCCCCCCGGCATCTCATGGTCGTTCAGTTCAACACCACCAGTGAGGACCCCGTTATGGAACCCCGTATCAACCTGTTCAGCACCGAGATCGGCGGCAAGATCGCCAAGCGGTTCGCCAACGTCGGGCTGACGATCCAGCAGTCGACGCTGCCGAAGGCCACCCAGGAACTGGTGTCGCTGCGCGCGAGCCAGCTCAACGGGTGCGGCTGGTGCATCGACGCCCACACCAAGGACGCCGCCGCGGCCGGGGAAACCTCGGTCCGGCTGCATCTGGTGGCCGCCTGGCGCGAGTCCACCGTGTTCACCGAGGCCGAGCAGGCCGCACTCGCCCTGGTCGAGGAGGGCACCCGTCTCGCCGACGCCCACCAGGGTGTATCCGACGAGACCTGGGCCCAGGTGCGCAAGCACTACGACGACGAGCAGACCGTTGCGCTGGTCGCGCTGGTGGCCATGATCAACGCGGCCAACCGGCTCGCGGTGATCGTGCACCAGCAGGGCGGTTCCTACGAGCCGGGCATGTTCGCCACCATGGCCAACTGACCCGGGCGGATTGCGGCCCGGCTCGGGATCATTCGATCCGGGCCGGGCGCGCGCCGTAGGCAGGTGATCGGCGGATGATCGAAAACTTATGGGTGCGGGTGGGGGCTCGCGCGATGCTCTAGCGGAGCTCCGCGATCCGAATGAGCGGTGCGCACCCGTCTTTGATCAGGTAAGGCCGAGATGACAGAGCAACCGACCACCCAATCCGCGTCCGACGACCAGCCGAAGCCGAAGCAGCACAACGCCGTCCGGTCACTACGGCCACGGACGGTCGCCGGGCTCGTGGTGACGGCGCTGGCCGCGGCAGTGGTGGCCGGAGCCGTCGCGACCTTGCCGTCACTGCCCGGCATCGCGACCGCGGAGGCGCCCGGAACCACCTCCGACAGGTTCTACCTACTGCCGGATCTGGCCAAAGACAGTTTCACCGCCGGGGACATCGAGGCGGCCCGCGAATACGCGCAGGAGCTGCTGGCGATAGCGCCCGGGTTCCGCGACAACTGGAATTACGGCAACGCCATCCACGACGCCAACATGGTGCTCGGCCGAATCGCCCTGCGCGAGCGGCGCGTCGACGACGCCAAGGGTCACCTGCTCGCGGCAGGCAACAGTCCCGGTTCGCCGCAGATGGACACCTTCGGTCCGAACATGAGCTTGGCCAAAGACCTGCTGGAGCGCGGTGAGCGCCTGGTTGTCCTGGAGTATTTCGGGTTGTGCCGCAGGTTCTGGGAGATGCACAACGGCCGTTTGGACCGGTGGAGTCAGCTGGTCGTGATCGGGCTCGTCCCTGATTTCGGCGCGAATTTGGTCTACTGAAATCACCCTTGCGTAGGGTCGTGTGGTGGTCGGTTCGGTGCGCGAGCGGTGGTCGGCTCGTCCGATAGTCGGTCCGTCGGCACCGAAGCTGGCCGCCAATTCGGCTGATACCGCACGCGGTTGGTGGGTCACCGCGGTGCTGACGCTGCTCGCGGCGGTGACACGTTTCGCCGGGCTCGGCTCGACGACCGACGCCGGGGTGCCGGTCTTCGACGAGAAGTACTACGCGTTGCAGGCCTGGGAGATGCTGCACAACGGGATGGGCGTCGAAGACAATCCCGGGTACGTGGTCGTGGTCCACCCGCCGGTCGGGAAACTGCTGATCGCCGGCGGCGAGGCGCTGTTCGGTTACACACCGCTGGGGTGGCGGTTCTCGGCGGCGGTGGCCGGAACTGTGCTGGTGCTGTTGGTGATTCGCATCGTCCGGCGGCTGACGCACTCGACCCTGATCGGTGCCATCGCCGGAATCCTGATGATCGCCGACGGCGTCACGTTCGTCTCGTCGCGGATCGGCATGCTCGATATCTTCCTGGCGGTGCTGGTCACCGGAGCGTTCGGCTGCTTGATCGTCGATCGCGACGAGGTCCGAGCACGGCTGGCGCAGGCCGAGGGCCGAATCGCGTTGTCCGCGTTCGGGCCTCACCTCGGCGTGCGTTGGTGGCGGTTCGGCGCGGGCGTGCTGCTCGGGTTGGCCTGTGGCACAAAGTGGTCCGGCGCGTATTTCCTGGCCTTCTTCGTCATCCTGTGTCTGGGTTTCGATGCCGCCGCGCGAAGGCACTACGGGGTGCGGCGCCCGTTCCTCGGCACGATGGTGCGGGACGCGGCACCCGCGGCGTTCGCGCTGGTCGTAGTCGCACTGGGCGTGTATCTCGGGTCCTACGCGGGATGGTTCGGCAGCGAGACCGGGGTGAACCGCCATGCCGTCGCGGGCGGTGGGTTCTTCTCCTTCGTCCCAGAGGCGTTGCGGTCCTTATGGTTCCACCACGCCGCAGTGCTGGACGTGCACACCCACCTCACCAACTCCGCCGGGTACCACCACCCGTGGGAGTCGAAGCCGTGGACGTGGCCGATGGGCTTGCGGCCGATGCTCTACCACTTTCCCGAGCCCGAACTGACCACCGGATGCGGGCAGTCGCAGTGTGTGCGCGCGATCATGCTGATCGGCACGCCCGCGATCTGGTGGCTGGCGGTGCCCGCACTGGGCTGGGCGCTATGGCAGTCCATCACCCGCCGCGACTGGCGCTACCTCTCGGTCCTCACCGGCTACGCGGCGGCCTGGCTGCCCTGGTTCGCCGTGCTCGACCGGCAGATGTACTACTTCTACGCCACCGCCATGGCCCCCTTCCTGATCATGCTGGCGGCCTTGGCGCTCGGGCAGATCCTCGGCCGCGTGACCGATCACCGCGAACGCCGCGACACCGGCCTGCTGCTGGTCTGCCTGTATCTGGGCTTGGTGGTCGCGAACTTCGCCTGGAACTACCCGATCCTCACCGGGCTGCCGATCACCTTGTCGAGTTGGCAGCAGCACCTGTGGCTGCCGAGCTGGCGCTGAGGTCTGCACCACAGCTGTGCCGTCCTCCAGGCCGGGATGGCGCGGTCCGGTCGTCTTCCGCAGCAACAGCATTGGCCCGACATCGGCCCATCACATTACTCCGCCGTGATCAACCTCATTCAGGTAAGGCTTGCCTAACCGTCGTTGGGTCGTTCTAATGGCCGCCATGGACACAATCCATATTTCCCGCCGCCGCCTGCTCACGACCGCCTGCGCAGTAGGGCTCGGCGCCGCTCTCACCGCGTGCACCGGCCGGTCCGCCGACGAGCAGTACACCGGACCGGGCGGCTGGTCGTTCACAGATGATCGGAACAACACCATCCACACCAAGGAGGTCCCGTCCCGCATCGTCGCGTTCGCCGGTTCCGCCGCGCTGCTGGCGGACTACGGCCTACAGGACCGCATCGTCGGAGTCTTCGGTGAAACCCGCACGACAGCAGGCGAACCGGCACCCCTGGCGGGCGATCTCGATCTCGGCAAGCTGACGGTGCTCGGCAACAACTGGGGCGAGTTCAACGTCGAGAAGTACGCGGCGCTCGAACCGGACCTCCTCGTCACCGATATGTATGTGCCCGACCGGCTCTGGTACATCCCGGACGAGAGCAAGGAAAAGATTCTGGCGATCAATCCGAACGTCGCCACGGTACGCATCGCACACCGGACACTGCCGGAGATCATCGCGCGCTACGCCGAGCTCGCGCGCACACTCGGCGCGGACCTGAACGCGCCCAAGGCAACCCAGGCCAAATCCCGATTCGACGCCGCGTCCCGGGCGATCCGCGAGGCCGTCGCGCAGCGACCCGGCCTGCGCGTGATGGCGGCCTCGGCCGCGCAGGGGATCTTCTACGTCTCCGACCCGCGAATGTCCACCGACCTGCGCTATTTCGCGGAGTTGGGCGTCGACATGGTCACCCCGGACAACGTCACCCCGGACGGCTTCTTCGAGGAGCTCAGCTGGGAGCACACCGACAAGTACCGGGCCGACCTGATCCTGCTCGACCGCCGTTCCGGCACGTTGTCGCCGGAAGCTCTTGCCGCCAACCCGGTCTGGCGCGGACTGCCCGCGGTGCGGGCCGATCAGGTCGTCGGCTGGCAACCGATCTTCCGGTTCTCGCACGCCGGTACCGCACCGTTGCTCGAGGATCTGGCCGCCGCCGTCCGCCGCTCCGGCACAGTGACCTGACAAGGATCCCCATGCGCGCCCAGCCTTTTCGCTTCTTCGAGAACGTGCCGGTCCTGCGGACCGAACTGCTCAGCCCGTCCCAGCTCCGCATCGTGTTCGGCGGTGCGCCGTTGGCAGGATTCGCCAGCGGCGGCCGCGATCAGAGCCTGTCGCTGTTCCTGCCGCACCCCGGCCAGCAAAAGCCCTGGGTGCCGGTCGACGCCGGGGAGAACTGGTTCGCCGAATGGCGGGCCGCCGACCCGGCCGTTCGCGCGGTGATGCGTGCCTACACCGCGCGGGAACATCGGCCCGACACTAGCGAATTGGATATCGACTTCGTCCCGCACGCCGACGGTGGACCGGCCGCACGCTGGGCGGCGCGGGCGCAGCCGGGCGATCGGGTCACCATCCTCGGACCGTGCGACAGCGACAACCGCAGCGTCGCCTTCCGCCCGCCCGGCGAGGCCGGCTGGGTCCTGCTCGCCGCGGACGAGACCGCGTTGCCCGCGACGGCGAGCATCCTCGAATCATTGCCCGCCGGCACCGTCGCCAAGGTCTGGATCGAGGTCCCGCACCAGGCCGATCGCCGCGAACTGCCCACCGAGGCAGACGCCGAGATCACCTGGCTGGTGCACGAGGACCGCGACCGTGGCCACATCGTGCACGCGGTCCGCGCGGCCGCACTCCCGGACCGGCGGCCCTACGCGTGGATCGCCGGCGAATCCGGCGTCGTCCGCGCCCTGCGCCGCCACCTCGTCACCGAGCGACGGATCCCCAAGGCGGATGTCACCTTTCGCGGCTACTGGCGCCTCGGCGCCACGGAGGACGACCTGCGCAACGAATGACGCCGCCGGTCCTCCTTTCGACCGACGCCTACCCGGCGCACCCGCATCTACCGTGAATCCATGAAATCCCTGGTGCATTTCGTACGAGCCCGCATTCTGGACGACGAAGCGGAGGCACGCGCCGCTGAGCACCGAGGCGTGCAGGGCCCTTGGTCGAGTCGGCGCATCCTCGCCGAGTGTGCCGCCAAACGCGCGGTATTGGCGGCGCTGGAACGCGACCACAAGAAGAAGGCCGAGGAAGACGACTGGTCCTGGCTGGACGAAGAAGCCGCGTTCTCCTGGTTGTTCGGTGATTCGAAAGCCGACGAGTCCAAGAAGCTGGCCAGGGAAATCCTGCGGGCCTTGGCGCAGCCGTACGCCGATCACCCCGACTACCAGCAGGATTGGTCGGCGAGCCCGCGGCGGATCCGCAGACCCTGGTAAGTGCCGTGACGGGACACCCGCCGCACGCAGCGATCGACAGCTCCCCGATCCGGTGAAAATGCTTTATGCCTAAAGCTTTAGTTGTAAAGTACTGGCTACCGCGACTTCTGAGGAGAGCGCATGAAGGTCGTGTGCATCGGCGGCGGACCCGCCGGCCTGTACTTCGGGTTGCTGATGAAGCAGCTCAACGCCGATCACGAGGTCACCGTGGTCGAACGCAACCGCCCCTACGACACCTTCGGCTGGGGCGTGGTCTTCTCCGACGCCACGATGGAGAACATGCGGGTGTGGGATCGGGCCACCGCGGACCGGATCCAATCGGCGTTCAACCACTGGGACGACATCGAACTACGGTTCAAGGACCGCGTGCTGCGCTCGGGCGGGCACGGCTTCGTCGGCATCGGCCGCAAGAAACTGCTGAACATCCTGCAGGCGCGGTGCGAGGAGGTCGGGGTAAAGCTCGAGTTCGACCGAGAGGTCGACTCCGCCAGCGAGTTCCCCGACGCCGACCTGATCGTCGCCGCCGACGGCATCTCCTCCAAGATCCGCGGCGAGCACCCGGGCGTCTTCGGGCCCGACCTCGTGACGCGCCCGAACCGCTACATCTGGCTCGGCACCGAGAAGCTTTACGACGCTTTCACTTTCGACTTCGTCCAGACCGAACACGGCTGGATACAGGCTCACATCTACAAGTTCGACGAAAACACCAGCACCTTCATCGTCGAGGCACCGGAGCACGTGTGGCGAGCGCACGGGCTGGACCGGGCCCACCCGGACGAGTCGGTGGCATTCTGCGAACGGATGTTCGCCGACAACCTGCAGGGCGAGAAGCTGATGACGAACTCGCGCCACCTGCCGGGCTCGGGGTGGCAGAACTTCCAGCGGGTCAAATGCGAGAAATGGTGGCTGCACAACGGCAACAGCCACGTCGTACTGATGGGCGACGCCGTACACACCGCCCACTTCGCCATCGGCTCCGGCACCAAGCTGGCGCTCGAGGATGCCATCGAACTGGTCCGCCAACTCGGCGAACACGGCGACACCCCGGCGGACCTGCCCGAGGTGCTCGAGCACTACCAGCAGATCCGCTCGATCGACGCGCTACGGCTCCAGAACGCGGCCTGGAACGCCATGGAGTGGTTCGAGGTGTGCGGCGAACGCTATTGCGATCAACTCGAACCCGAGCAATTCATGTACTCGATGCTCACCCGCAGCCAGCGCATCAGTCACGAGAATCTGCGGCTGCGTGACAAGGGCTGGCTGGAGAACTACGAACGCTGGTTCGACGCACGGGCGGGAATCTCGCGCACCGCCGAAGAGCCTTCCGTCCCACCGATGTTCACGCCGTACACGGCCCGGTCGGTGACGCTGAAGAATCGGGTGATCGTCTCGCCGATGGCCCAGTACTCCGCTGTCGACGGCGTCCCCAGCGACTTCCACCTGGTGCACCTCGGTGCCCGCGCGCAAGGCGGTGCCGGGCTGGTCTTCGTCGAGATGACCTGTGTAAGCCCGACCGGCCGGATCACGCCCGGCTGCCCAGGCCTGTACACCGACGAGCAGCAACAAGCATGGCAGCGCATCGTCGACTGGGTACACGACAACTCCGACGCGAAAATCGGCCTGCAGATAGGTCATTCGGGTGCCAAGGGCTCCACCCGCCGCATGTGGGACGGCATCGATCAACCGCTCACCCCCGACGACGACGAGCCGAACTGGCCGTTGATCTCGGCCTCGCCGCAGCAATACCTGCCCGGCATCAGCCAGTGGTCACGGGCGATGACCCGGGCCGACATGAACGAGGTGACAACACAATTCATCGACGCCACCCGCCGCGGCGCCGCGGCGGGCTTCGACTGGCTCGAGTTGCATTGCGCGCACGGCTATCTGCTGTCGAGTTTCATCTCACCGCTCACCAACCAGCGCACCGATTCCTACGGCGGGTCGGTGGCGAACCGGCTGCGCTATCCGCTGGAAGTATTCCAGGCAGTGCGGGAAGCCTGGCCGACCGAACTGCCTATGTCGGTGCGTATTTCGGCCCACGACTGGGCCGAGGGCGGCATCACCCCGGCCGACGCCGTCGAGATCGCACGGTGCTTCAAGCAGGCGGGTGCCGACCTGATCGACTGTTCCTCCGGCCAGGTGACCAAGCAGGAGCAGCCGACCTTCGGGCGGATGTGGCAGACACCGTTCGCCGACCGGGTGCGCCAGGAGGCGGGCATCCCCACCATTGCCGTCGGCGCGATCTCCGAGGCCGACCACGTGAACAGCATCGTGGCCGCCGGCCGCGCCGACCTGTGCGCCATCGCCCGCCCGCACCTGGCCAACCCGGCCTGGACCCTCACCGAGGCGGCCAGGATCGGTTTCACCGAGCTCGCCTGGCCCAAGCAGTACGGCGCCGCCAAGCGGCAATTCGAGGCGAACATCCAGCGCCAGCAGGCCGCCGCGGCGGCCGGGAAAGGATGACCGGCATGGCCGAGCCCGGTCTCGCCGATCGGCACGCGTTCGTCACCGGGGGCTCCCGCGGCATCGGCGCCGCCATCGCGCGCAGGCTCGCGCACGACGGCGCCCGCCTCACCCTGGTGGCGCGGGATCTGGCGCGAGCCACCGAAACCGTTGCCGGACTGCCGAAGTCGGCACAAGCGCTCGCCATCGCGTGCGACGTCACCGATCCGGCCGCCGTCACCGCCGCCTTCGACCAAGCCCGCGAACTACACGGCGCGGTCGACATCCTGATCAACAACGCCGGACAGGCGGCAAGCGCACCGTTGGCGCGCACCAGCGACGAACTGTGGCAGCGCATGCTCGCCGTCAACCTCACCGGCACCTTCCTCTGCACCAGGAACGCGGTGGCCGACATGCGCGCGACCGGGCGGGGCCGGGTGGTCAACATCGCCAGCACCGCGGGCCTGCGCGGCTACCCGTACGTGACCGCGTACGCGGCGGCCAAGCACGGCGTGATCGGGCTGACCCGCGCACTGGCACTGGAACTCGCGGGCACGCCGATCACGGTGAACGCGGTCTGCCCCGGCTTCACCGACACCGACCTGTTGCAGGAGAGCGTGACCCACGTGATCGAAACCACCGGCCGCAGTGCCGAAGCGGCGCGCGCCGCCTTCACCCGGCACAACCCGCAGGGCAGGCTGATCGAGCCGGACGAGGTCGCCGACACCGTCGCGTGGCTGTGCTCGGACGGTGCGGCTTCGCTGACCGGACAGTCGATTTCGGTCAGCGGCGGGGAGGTGATGTGAGGTGACCACCCACCCGGAGCTCGGCGACGAACGCATCGGCATGGAGGCCCGCACCGTATCCGGCGACCACCTCGATGTGCGGCTGTGGCTGCGTCTACTGGCCACCACCAACGAGATCGAGCAGGAGATCCGTACCCGGCTGCGGACGCGGTTCGCCACCACGCTCCCCCGTTTCGACTACCTGGCCCAGCTCGACCGGCACCACGACGGCCTGCGGATGAGCGCGCTGTCCCGCTATCTGATGGTGACCGGCGGCAATGTCACCGGCCTGACCGATCAGCTGGTCGCCGAGGGCTGGGTCGACCGGATTCCGGACCCGATCGACAAGCGCGCGACGCTGGTGCGGCTCACCGACCTCGGCCGCGCACGCTTCGAGGAGATGGCCGCCGAACACGAACGCTGGCTCACCGAGATGTTCGCCGGGTTCGGCCGCGGCGACGAGCAGGCACTGTTCGACCTGCTCGGCAGGCTGCGCGTGCACCTCGCCGCGACGGCCGACCACGCCGACAACCACGCCCCACTACCGAACCATCGGGAACGCTGATGACCCAGAACCTCGACCCCGCCCTGCGCGCGGCCAACCGCACGACGCTCGCCGACTACGCGAGCACCCACTTCCGCTGGCAGGTGCACGAGGGTGTCGGCACGATCGTGCTCGACCGCCCGGAGCGCAAGAACCCACTGACCTTCGACTCCTACGCGGAACTGCGAGATCTGTTCCGCCGCTTGGCCTATGCCGACGACGTCACGGTGATCGTGCTGCACGGCGCCGGGGCGAACTTCTGCTCCGGTGGCGATGTGCACGACATCATCGGTCCGCTGATCGCGCTGCCCGCGCCGGAGCTGCTGAGGTTCACCAGGATGACCGGCGATCTGGTCAAAGCGATGCGGGCCTGCCCGCAACCGATCGTGGCCGCCGTCGACGGTGTCTGCGCGGGTGCGGGCGCGATCCTGGCGATGGCGTCCGACCTGCGCGTCGGCACCGCCCGCAGCACCACGGCGTTCCTGTTCACCCGGGTCGGGCTCGCCGGGTGCGACATGGGGGCCTGCGCGATGCTGCCGCGGATCATCGGGCAGGGCCGCGCCTCCGAGCTGCTCTACACCGGCCGCGCGATGACCGGCGACGAGGCGTACGCGTGGGGGTTCTTCAACCAGCTGGCCGAACCGGACGAGGTGCTCGACGCCGCCGGGCAGCTCGCGCGCCGGCTGGCCGAGGGGCCGACCTTCGCCCAGGGCATCACCAAAACCATGCTGCACCAGGAGTGGTCGATGACGGTGGATCAGGCCATCGAAGCCGAGGCGCAGGCGCAGGCCCTGTGCATGCTCACCGAGGATTTCACGCGCGCTTATCACGCGTTCCGGGCCAAGCAGCGCCCGAAGTTCGAAGGGAACTAGCGATGCCCGAAGAACACTGGGACTGGCCCTTTTTCGAGGACGAGCACCGGAAAATGGCCGCCACACTGCGTGCTTGGGCCGCCGATCAGCCGGCCGAGGAGAGTGGCGTCACTCTCGACGACCGCTGCCGTCAGCTGGTTCGGGCGCTCGGTGCTGCGGGCTGGCTGCGACACTCCGTCGCCGGAACCGAGTTCGGCGGAAGTCACGACCGGATCGACACGCGCACAGTGTGTCTGGCTCGCGAGATCCTGGCCGAGCACGACGCGCTCGCCGACTTCGCGTTCGCCATGCAGGGACTCGGCTCCGGCGCGATCAGCCTCGCGGGCACCGAGGAGCAGAAGCGCCATTACCTGCCGCGGGTGGCCGCCGGTACGGCGATCGCGGCGTTCGCGCTCTCGGAGATCGGCGCGGGCTCCGATGCCGCCGCGCTGTCGTGCGCGGCACGCGCCGACGGCGACGAGTTCGTCATCGACGGGGAGAAGACGTGGATCTCCAACGGCGGTATCGCGGACTTCTACGTGGTCTTCGCCCGGACGGGGGAAGGCGAAGGCGCACGGGGCATCTCGGCCTTCCTGGTCGACGCGGACAACCCCGGCCTGCACATCGCCGAACGGATCGATGTGATCGCCCCGCATCCGCTGGCCCGGCTCCGTTTCGACGGCTGCCGAGTACCCGCTACGAGACTGTTGGGCGAAGCGGGTGCGGGATTCGGCCTCGCGATGCGCACCCTCGACATCTTCCGGACCTCGGTGGCGGCCGCCGCCGTCGGCTTCGCCAGGCACGCCATGGCCGAGGCACTCGCCAGGGTGACCTCGCGGCAGATGTTCGGCGGCGTACTGGCCGACTTGCAGCTGACCCGGGCCGAACTCGCGCAGATGGCCACCACGATCGACGCGACCGCCCTGCTCACCTATCGCGCCGCCTGGCAGCGCGACCAAGGACGATCCGTCACCCGCGAGGCCGCCATGGCGAAGATGGCCGCGACCGAAGGCGCCCAACGGGTTATCGACGCCGCCGTCCAGATGTGGGGCGCCCTCGGGGTGGTCCGCGACCGCCCGGTCGAGCACCTCTACCGCGACATCCGCGCCCTGCGCATCTACGAGGGCGCCACCGAGGTGCAGCAGCTGATCATCGCCCGTGAACTCCTGCGGGGCACCGCGAACACCTGACCCACGATTTTCCTTCTCTCCCACAAGGTTCGACCATGACAAGCGCGCACCTCGATACCTTCGCCCGTGACAACCTGCCCCCGCTCGACCAGTGGCCGGACCTCGTGTTCGACCTGCCCGAACTCCAGTTCCCGGCCCAACTCAATTGCGCGAGTGAACTACTCGAACGCCACCTGTCCGACGGCGGCGGCGACCGCCTGTGCGTGCAGGCGCCGGGTGGACCGCGGTGGACCTACGCCGACCTGAACGACCGGGCCAACCGCATCGCGGCGGTGCTGGTGCACGATATGGGGCTGGTGCCGGGCAACCGGGTGCTGCTGGATGCCCCGAACACGCCCATGCTCGCGGCCTGCTGGTTCGCCGTCATGAAGGCGGGTGGCATCGCCGTGACGGCCATGCCGCTGCTGCGGGTCAAGGAGCTCACCCAGATCGTCGAGAAGGCGCGAATCACGCACGCGCTCTGCGATGTCGCGCTGTCCGCCCGGGTCGAGGCGGTAGCGGCAACGTGCCCGACGCTCGACCGGATCCGCTACTTCCACAGCACCTCCGACGAGGGGCTCGAAGCCCTGATGGCGCGCCACGACGGCCGGTTCGACACGGTGGCGACCGCCGCCGACGACGTCTGCCTCATCGCCTTCACCTCCGGCACCACCGGAGTTCCCAAGGCCACCATGCACTTCCACCGCGATGTCATGGCGATCTGCCACTGCTTCCCGCAGCACATCCTGCGCCCGGCACCCGACGATGTGTTCATCGGCAGCCCGCCGCTGGCCTTCACCTTCGGCCTGGGCGGACTGCTGCTGTTTCCGATGTCGGTGGGCGCCTCGGCGGTGCTGCTGCAACAGGCCACTCCCCCACTGCTGCTCGACGCGATCACCGAGTTCGGCGCGACCGTGCTGTTCACCGCGCCCACCTCCTACCGGATCCTCGCCCGCTACGACCTGCGCGGCACCTCGCTGCGCAAATGCGTCTCGGCGGGCGAACCGCTGCCACCGAGCACCCGGGCCCGCTGGCGCACCGCCACCGGCCTCGAGCTGATCGACGGCATCGGCGCCACCGAGATGCTGCACATCTTCGTCGCCGCCGACGAGGCGCATGCCCGGCCCGGCGCGACCGGTCTCCCGGTACCCGGATATCAGGCGCGCGTCGTGGACGAGGCGGGAAACCCGTTGGGCCCCGGCGAGATCGGCCTGCTCGCGGTGCGCGGGCCGACCGGCTGTCGCTACCTCGCCGACGACCGGCAGACGGTGTATGTGCGCGACGGCTGGAACTACACCGGTGACGCCTACTCGGTCGACGTCGACGGCTACTTCCACTATCAGGCACGCTCCGACGACATGATCGTGTCGTCGGGCTACAACATCGCCGCACCCGAGGTGGAGGACGCGCTGGCGGGGCATGCCGCGGTGGTCGATTGCGCGGTGGTCGGTGTGCCCGACGAAGATCGCGGTCAGATCGTCAAGGCGTACGTGGTGTTGCGCGCGGAGGTCGAGGCGAACGACGGGATGGTGGCGGAGTTGCAGGATTTCGTGAAACAGGCGGTGGCCCCGTACAAGTATCCGAGGGCCATCGCGTTCGTCGATGCCCTGCCGCGCACACCTACCGGCAAGCTACAGCGCTTCCGGCTGCGGGAACCCGCTGCGGTGCAGAGTGATTCGGGAGCCGACGAATGAGGGTCTTGCAGCCGCCTGGATGGCAACGTCCGCGCGGGTACGCCAACGGCATTGCCGCGCGCGGGGAATTGGTGTTCGTGGCCGGCATGATCGGCTGGGACGCCGACGGTGTGATCCGGTCGCCCGATATCGCTGACCAGGCGCGCCAGGCGCTGCGCAATGTCGTGGCGGTGCTCGCCGAGGCGGGCGCCGAACCTGCGCACATCGTGCGAATGACCTGGTACGTCACCGATGTCGACGCCTACGTGCAAGCGTATCGGGAGATCGGGTTGGCCTTCCGGGAGATCATCGGCAGCTTCCAGGCGGCGATGACCGCCGTGGAGGTGAGTCGCCTGGTCGAAAAGGACGCCAAGGTCGAGATCGAGGTCACCGCGGTGATTCCGGACCCGCCGGACGCCGATGCTGTTCCAGCAGAGCAGGAGTGAGTTCCGTGGGAGTTGTCGTTACCACCACCGCGGGTGCCGTCGAAGGTCGCCGTGACGGCGAACTCTCGGTGTTCAAGGGCATCCCGTACGCGGCGGCACCGGAAGGGCCGCTGCGCATGCGCGCCCCGGCCCCGCCCGAAAGCTGGGACGGCATCCGACCCGCCCTCCAGTACAGCGTCGCGCCGCCGCAGTTGCCGCTGACGCCCGGCACACCTCCGTTGTGGCGGCCCGCCGACGGACTCGACTGCCTCAGCGTGAATGTCTGGACGCCGGGCGGCACCGGGGACCGGCTGCCGGTGATGGTGTGGATCCACGGCGGCGGCTGGAAGGCGGGCTCGTCCAGCGACCCGGCGCACGACGGCGCGACGCTGGCCCGCGGCGGCGTCGTCCTGGTGACGTTCAACTATCGGGTCGGCTTCGAGGGCTTCGGCTTCGTCCCCGGCCATCCCGCCAATCGCGGCTTCCTCGACCAGACCGCCGCACTGCGCTGGGTGCACGACAATATCGCCGCCTTCGGTGGCGACCCGGACAACGTGACCCTGTTCGGCGAATCCGGTGGCGGACTGTCCATCGCCGCACTGCTTTCCGCACCGGCCGCCCGCGGGCTGTTCCGGCGTGCCATCGTGCAGAGCCCGGCGGCCCGCCTGCTGCCCGAGCACGAGGCGCAGCGGATCGCCGAGCTCACCGCCGCCGCGCTCGGGGTCGCGCCGGCCGAGCTGGCGACGCAGCCACCGCTGGCACTGCTGTCCGTGCAGGACGAGCCGCTGGCCGCGATGGAGGCCGACCCCGGTGGGTGGACCACGCCGGAAGCGATCACCGCCTTCACTCCCGTGATCGACGGCGTCACCGTGGTGGACAAACCCTGGCTCGCGCTCGGCTCGGGCGTCGCCCGGGACATCGACCTGATCACCGGGTCGACCCGCGACGAGTTCACCCTGTTCGCGTTGAGTCGCGGGCTGATCAAACCCAGTGCGTCGGCGATGATCAAGGCGCTGCCGACCTTCGCGCGTATCACCGCCCACGGCATGCGCAGCCACGGACTGCCGAAGGCGCGCCGCCCGACACCGCTGCGTACGGTCGACTTGTCCACCACCGCAGCACATCTCGGCCTGCCCGCCTCGGCACCGGCCGCCTATCGGGCGGCGTACCCTGGCTCGACAGACGCCGAGCTCTACGTGGTCATGTATTCCGACGCCATGTTCCGGATGCCCGCGATCTGGCTCGCGGAGGCGCACACGGCCGCGGGCGGGCGCAGCCATGTCTACGACTTCGCCTGGGCCAGCCCGGCTTTGGGCGGCGCGCTCGGTGCCTGTCATGTGGCGGATATTCCGGTGACCTTCGGCAATACCGACAGTCCGCTCGCCTCGTTCGTGCTCGGCGGCGCCCGGCCGTCGGAGAGCCTGCTGCGACTATCCGAGCAGCTGCGGTCCTCGTGGATCTCCTTCGCCACCAGCGGCGATCCCGGGTGGCCCGTGTTCACCACCGACGGGGCCCTGACGCGCATTTGGGACACCCCGCCCATGGTGGCGGCAGACCCACTGGCGGCGTCCCGGCAGATCTGGCAAGGACTTTCGGGCCGCTGACCTCGGTCAGTTGTCGTTGCGGTCCAGTGATTCGCGGATCGCTGCTTGGGCGGTGTGCGGCAGGGTGTGCATGATCTCGCGAACCCGCTCCTTGCGGCGCAGGACCGCTTGGCGCACCGGCATGCCCGGTTGCGCCTGCATCTGCGGAATGATGCCCTCGACCTCCTGGGCGCCGCCGTCGTGGTGGCCGGCGTCGAACATCGCCTGCTCGCGCGCCATCTGGGCTTCGTCCTTCTCCTCGGACATGCCGATCGGGCCCTGCATGCGGCCGTTGAGGAACTGCTTGACCACCGGCTCTTCGGAAGTCAGCAGCACCTCGCGCGGACCGAACATGACCAGCTGACGGCGAAAGAGCATGCCGATGTTGTCCGGCACGGTGCGAGCCAGGTTGATGTTGTGCGTGACGATCAGGATCGTCGCGTCGATCTGCGCGTTGATATCGATCAGTAGTTGGCTCAGATACGAAGTGCGCACCGGGTCCAGCCCGGAATCCGGTTCGTCGACCAGGATGATCTGCGGGTCGAGCACCAGGGCACGGGCCAGGCCCGCGCGTTTGCGCATACCGCCGGAGATCTCGCCGGGCAGCTTGTTCTCATCACCCAGCAGACCGGTCAGCTCCAGTTTCTCCATGACGATGTTCTTGATCTGCGACTCCGACTTCTTCGTGTGCTCACGAAGCGGGAACGCGACATTGTCGAAGAGGGTCATGGAGCCGAACAGCGCGCCGTCCTGGAACAGCACGCCGAAGAGTTTACGAATCTCGTAGAGCTCCTTGGTGGTACAGCGCATGATATCGGTGTCGCCGATAAAGATCGCGCCGCGCTCCGGGCGCAGCAAGCCGATCAGTGATTTCAGGAAGACGGACTTACCGGTGCCCGACGGGCCCAGTAGCGCGCTCACCTCGCCGTACGGCAGCGTCAGTGAAACATCCTGCCAAATGCGCTGCGCACCGAATGATTTCGTACAACCTTCAGCCCTGACGGCGACGCCCATGCTAGACCTCCATCGAATTCCGACGAGAATCCACCGGCGTTACCTGACGCACCCGACATCTCGTACTGGACCGTCGATCTACTGTAAACCGGCGTTGCGGCGGGCAAGAGCCGATTCCGGCAACCGGTGCGCTGCGCAAAGGCAGCGACGGGTGTGGCAACTTATGGCGGCGGCCGGGCGCCCCGTGAAATCAGTTGGCGGTCTTGCCGAACCAGCGGGCGAGGTGGTCGTCCAGGTCCTGCTGGTGCTCGCCGATCCAGGCGACGTGGCCGTCGGGCCGGAGCAGGATAGCCGGAACATCCAGTGCCGCAGTGGGATCCGCGATCAGATCGACGCGGTCCGACCAGCCGTTGACGGTCAGCCGCTGGGTGCGGTCGAGCACCAGGCCACGGCCCTGATGTAGTTGGTCGTAGAGGCGGCCCGCTTTCAGGTCGATATCGCGCAGCCGCCTGCCGAGCAGGTCGGGGCCCGCGCCGAAGTCGTAGCGGATGCCGATCGCGGTGATCTTCTCGATCAGATAGCGGTTCACCTCGTCGAAGTCCATCAGTTCGGTGAGCAGCCTGCGCACGGCCTGCGGGCCCGGTTCGGTGGACAGCAGTTGCGTCTGGGCGCGAGTGTTGTCCAAAACGTCTGCGGCGACCGGATGACGTTCGTCCTGGTAGGTGTCCAGCAGTGTTTCCGGTGCCCAGCCGCGGATCTGTGTGGCCAGTTTCCAGCCGAGATTGACCGCGTCCTGCAGACCCAGATTGAGGCCCTGGCCACCGATGGGTGGGTGAATGTGCGCCGCGTCGCCGGCCAGCAGCACCCGGCCGATCCGATAACGCTCGGCCAGGCGAGTGGCATCGCCGAAGCGGGACAACCAGCGCGGGGAGTGCACGCCGAAATCGGTTCCGGCGATGGCACACAGCTGTTGTTTGAAATCTTCGAGGGTGGGTGGTTCCGCACGATCGCTGACTTCCCCGGCGGGGACGACGACGCTATAGACCCCTTCGCCGAAGGGCCGCATCATGAATCGCCTATCGGTCTTGTGGATTTCGGCCATCTTGGCGGCGATTTCCTCCTGCGGCACACCGACTTTCATCTCACCCATCAGCGTCTCGGTCCGTGCCGGTTCGCCAGGGAAGCCGACGCCGAGCAGTTTGCGCACCGTACTGCGGGCGCCGTCGCAACCGACGAGGTAACGCGCCCGGAGGCGCTCACCGTCGGCCAGTTCGACAGTCACTCCCTGCTCGTCCTGCTCGAAAGCGACCACCGCACCACCGCGCCGGACCTGCGCACCCAGTGCGGTCGCATGTGCTTCGAGTTGGTGTTCGATGACCGGCTGCGGGATGCCCAGCAGATAGGCGTACGCGGAATCCAAGCCCTCGGGCGCGGGTTTGCTGATGGCGGCGAAGATTCCGCCGACCGAGCGCTGCCTTCCGCGCGCGAGTAGGCGATCCAGCAGTCCGCGCATCGCCATCAGTTCGAGACTGCGCATGTGCAGGCTGACTATTCGGACAAACGCCGTCGGCTCTGTTTCCTTCTCCACAACAAGTACCCGTGCATCGTGCAGCCGCAGTTCAGCGGCCAGCATCGCACCGGTCGGCCCGCACCCGGCAATGATCACATCGAACATGAACCACCCAATTCTCGTTCCGGCGTACGCGTCGCACTGATTCCGGATTTCCGCAGGTCCTGGCATTGGCCGCCCATTCTGCGGCACCTCGCACGCTTGCCACAAGCGATATATGCCGACGGGCATTGCCGGCCGCGAACTCGAGTTCTTGCCGCATTCACCGATTCGATGTACTCAAGAAACTGGACGGTTGGCCTAGTTCGGTTCACTGCTCGCTTGATCGACCGTCAGCCGTCAGGGCCAGCCCACTGTGCGGCCTACGAAGGGTGGCGTATGTCTCGGTTCGCAATTCGGCGCGGTGTCGCCGCGCTCTTCTCGGCAGCGGCGTTACTCGCCGGGGCGCCGTTCGGTGCGTCCGCTTCCGCTGATGCCTTCGATCCCGGCGCCGTCCCGCTGAGCCGATACGCGCCCGCCGGTGCGCACGAGGCGGTGAGCACCGCGGCGGTGTATCCGTGCCAGGCCCTGTACGCCGCATACAACGCCGTCGGCCATGCGCTCGGCAACCATTCGGACATGACCTGCACGCGTGAATTCCCCGGCGGCCTGGACTCGCCGGTCGGCGTGGACTTCTACTACCCGAAGGACATCGCCACGATGACCCGGGTGCCGACGGTGGTCTGGATTCCCGGATTCACTTCCGAGCCAGGCAATTACGACGCCAGCGCCCGACTTTGGGCGAGCAACGGTTTCGTCGTCGCGATGCCGCACGACCTGATCAACTCGCTGGACGAACTGCCCCTCGCCGCCGCCGCGGCCCTGTCGGCAGCCAACCGCGATCCGCGAAACGTGTTGCACGGCAAGCTCGATCTCGGCCGCACCGTGATCGGCGGTCACTCCGGTGGTGGTGGCGCCGCGATCAACGGCGCGGGCATTCCGCCGAACATCTACCAGCTGATCGATCCGGACTTCCGGATCATCGGCGCGGTGCCCACCGAGCCGGGACCGGTCGCGGCGTCGTTCCTCGTCAAAGTCCCGACGCTGTACCTCACCGGCTCGGCGGATTTCGTTGTCCCGCACTTCCTCCCGCGCCTGGTCGAGTACGAGCTCGAGTTCGACGCCCCCGCGATCCTGGTGTGCCTGAAAGGTGTCACCCACTGGACACCGTTCGACGACGCGGCACACAACCCGACGGCGAGCATCACGCTGGCGTGGCTGCGCTACCTGGTCGACGGCGACAAGACCGCGGCGAGCTACTTCACCGGGCCCGGCTGGAAGCTCCGCGCCGACCCGGCGGTCGACTACGCGCTCCGCAATGCGCGCGCCGACCACCTTCCCTCCTGAGAAGCCGGATCAGCCAAGGGCGAGTGGGAGTTTCGCGGCCAGTGCACCGAGGTCGGCTTGCTCGGCGCCGGTGGGAGTCCGGCGACCGGTGCCGATCAGCAGAGCGTCCTTGTCGGACCACAACGCGGGAAACGGTGCGCCGGCGATCTTTTCGAGCATTTCGCGGGCGCGCGCCAGGCTTTCGGTGGGTGGTTCGGCGGCGTCGGGGATGTGCGCGATCAGGTCGAGGTGATGCAGCGTCCACTCGTTCGAAGTCCTGATCCGAGAGTTCGGCGACGGCCTTGCGCAACGCCGCCCAAGAAAGCGCGAAGAGTTCCACGGTGGCCAAGTTAGCAACCGTTCACTTGGCGTCCCAATAGCACTCCACCACCGCCGTCGTGAACGGGAACCGCACCGGCGTCGGCCCGAAGACGATCCGGCCCGCGTTCTCCGCCGCCGTCGCGATCGCTGCCGCGACCGTCGCGGCCTCCTCCGTCGGGCAATGCACGATGACCTCGTCGTGCTGGAAGAAGACCAGTTCGGCGCGGAGCCCGGCGTGGGTCATCGCCTGCCGCAGGCCCGCCAGCACCAGCAGGGCCCAGTCGGCGGCGCTGCCCTGCACCACGAAGTTGCGGGTGAAGCGGCCACGAGCGCGCGCCGCGGAGGTGCTGCCGTAGCCCCTGACCTCCTCCTGCGGCAGGTCCGCTTGGTCGGTGGCGGAAACCGGCGGGCAGGTGCGACCCAGCCACGTGCGCACCAGCCGCCCCTCCTCACCGGCCCGCGCCGCCTCGTCGACATAGGCCACCGCCGCCGGATAGCGGCGCCGGAGTTCGGCCATGTGGGTGAGCGCGTCACCGGAGGTCTGGCCGTAAATGGCGCCCAGCAGAGCGATTTTGGCGAGGGCGCGGTCGCCGCCGAAGGCCCGGGCCGCCAGGTCGGCGTAGAGGTCTTCGCCGCGACCGGCGACCTCCATCAGTCCCGGGTCGCGCGAGATCGCGGCGAGGACGCGCGGCTCCATCTGGTCGGCATCGGCGACCACCAGCGTCCAGCCCGGGTCCGCGCGGATCGCCTGCCGGATCACCTTCGGGATCTGGAGCGCGCCACCACCATTGGTGGTCCAGCGGCCGGAAACCGTGCCGCCGGGTTGATATTCGGGCCGGAAGCGGCCGTCGTGCACCCACTGCTCGAGCCAGGACCAGCCGTTGGCGGTGTGCAGCCGATAGAGCGACTTGTAGGCCAGCAGCGGCGCCACCGCAGGGTGATCGATCTGCTGGAGCTCCCATTTCCGGGTGGAGGACAAGAAGATTCCGGCGCGGGCGAAGGCTTTGATGATGTCGTTGGGCAGGTCCGGCCGGACCCGCACGCCCGTCCCGAAGGCCCGCGACACCTCGTCGGCCAGCTCCGCCATCCGGCGCGGTTCCAGCCCACCGGGAAAGCGCTCACCCAACAGCTTGTCCAGCAATTCGCGGTGCACGTCGGCGCGCCAAGGAATCCCGGCGCGCGACATCTCCGCAGCCACCAGCATGCCCGCCGACTCGGCGGCAACGAGCAGCCGCAGCCGCTCCGGATGCTCAGTCTTCGCCGTCCGAACGAGTTGCCCCTGATACACCTCGAGCAACGCCGTGAACTCGTCCGTACCCGGCGGCAGCGGAACCGGACCCGACTCGAACAACGACGGCTGAGTCTCGGCTGCCCGCGCAGGCGCGTCCGCCGGAACCGGCAGCCGGTGCAGCCGCGCCCAAGCGGCAGCCAGCGACCGCGCCTGACCCGACTGCCCCTCCTCATGCCCGATCAGCAGCGCCTCCGCAGCCTGCACGTCATAGCACCGCTCGACCCGCACCCCGGCCGCCAGCAACGACCGATAGATCTCCGCCGTCGACCGCCACACCCACCGCTCGACCTCCGGCCGCGCCCGCACCGCCTCAACCAGCGACGGCTCACACACCACCGGCCCCGCAGCCCGCCCCTCCTGATCGAGCGGACACAGCCGAGCGCCCCCGTCACCCGTTTCCGCCACCGCCCATCGCACGTCCAGAGTCTCGCACCGAGGTCCGACACGAATCCCGAGGGCGGACCCGAGCCGCGTGTCCGCTCCTGTTATTCAGCCGATTCCGAGGGCCGCGGCGGTCAGGCGCCAGAGTCGTTCGGTGGTCTGATCAGCGTCGGAGGGTGGGGTCGTGCGGAGTTGCTGGGCGATCCCGTGCCGAAGTCCGCCGATGACGAAGGCGCCCGCGCTGTCGGGGTCGAGGTCGGCGGGCAGCTGGCCGCGAGCTTGGCCGCTGCGGATGTTGTCGGCCGCGTTGTCGCTCATGCGCTGGATGTAGACCGATTCGAGTTCGGTGAGCTGTGGGTCCAGGGCGGTGCGATCGAGCAGGACCGGAGCCAGCGGGTCGGCGAAGTGATAAGCGACGAAGCGGTGCGTACGGGTGCGTTCGCGGGTGGCCCAGTCCGCCTCGGCGGGCAGTTGGGCATCGGCGATGGCGTGACCGAGTCCCTCGTAGAACGCATCGTAAATCGCCGCCAGCAAACCACTTTTGGAGCCGAAGTGGTGGTAGAGCGCGCCGGTGCTCAGTCCGGCCCGGCGAGTGAGCGCGCTGAGTTCCAGCACACCGTTGCCGCAGACCAGTTCGTCGCGGGCGGCGTCGAGTAATTGTTGACGTCCGATCGGTGCGCGTGCCACAGTCGAATCATAACCGAACTCAGTTATGTTTCCCGAGGAGCCGCTATGAACAGCGAAGTGTCGTCATTGGCAGACCTGGGCGGCGATCTGGCGGGAACCTATCGGCGGACCGCGAGCAGCGGCGAACACATCGACGCGGCGGTCGTCGCGGCGGATCTGGCCGCGGTCGAGCGCGACGGCTACGTGATTCTGCCCGATCTGCTCACGCCGCCCGAGCTCGACGACATCCGCGAAGCGGTAGCGCCGCTGCTGGATCGGCGCGGCCGGAACCGGTTCGAGGGACCGACCACCCAGCGGGTGTACAGCGTGTTGAACAAGACCCGCACCTGCGATCGCATCGCGGACCATCCCCGAATCCTGGCGTTGCTCGATCGGCTGCTGCTGCCGAACTACCTGTTGTCGATGCTGCAGGTGATCAACATCCTCCCCGGCGAACAGGCGCAGCTGCTGCACACCGACGACGGCTTCTACCCGCTGCCCCGCCCGCGCGCCGCACTGGGCGCGGCGACGATCTGGGCAATCGACGATTTCACCGCCGACAACGGCGCCACCGACATCGTTGCGGGCAGCCACCGCTGGGGTCATCGCATGCCCGAGGAGTCGGAGCGCGAACCCGTGGTGATGCGGGCCGGCTCGTGCGTGTTCTTTCTCGGCACCCTGTGGCACGGCGGCGGCGCCAATCGCACACAGCAGCCACGCTTGGCGGTCACCGCCCAGTACTGCGAACCGTGGTTACGCCCCCAAGAGGCCTTCACGCTGTCGATCACCCGCGACACCGTGCGCGCTGTGTCGGAGGACATCCGCCGCATGCTCGGCTACAGCATCCATCCACCATTCATCGGCCAGGTCGACGGCATGCACCCCAAACGCCTCTTGGAATCCGATGACCGGTGACCATCAACTTCGGGGTCGGCCGGTCGCGTTGCGGGCGGTGCCGCGGTGGGCGGGGACGGTGGTGGGGTCTTCGGGCCAGGCGTGTTTGGGGTAGCGGCCGCGGAGGTCGGCGCGGACCTGGGGCCAGCCGGTGTGCCAGAACGAGGCCAGGTCGGCGGTGACCGCGACCGGGCGTTGGGCGGGTGAGAGCAGGTGCAGCACGATCGGGACGCGGCCGTCGGCCAGGCGGGGTGCTTCGGTCCAGCCGAAGACTTCCTGCACCTTGACCGCGAGGACCGGCGGGTCGGTGGAGTAGTCGAGGCGCGGGCGGCTGCCGGAGGGGACGGCGAGGCGTTCGGGTGCCAGATCGTCCATGCGGGTGGCGTCCGGCCAGGGTAGTAGGCGGCGCAGGGCTTGACCGGCGTCGATGCGTGCGAGGTCGGCGCGGCTGCGGGCGGTGGCGAGTTCGGGGCCGAGCCAGGTGTCAGCGGTGGCGAGCAGCGACTCGTCGTCGACGGCGGGCCAGGGGGAACCGAGGGTGCGGTGCAGGAATTCGAGGCGCTGTCGGAGGGCGATGGCGTCGGCATCCCAGCGCAGCAGGCCCAGTCCGGTGGAGCTCAGCCCGCGATGCACCGCAGCACTGAGCAATTGGCGGTCGGGATTATGGATCCGCTTCTCCGACAATACGATCGCGCCGAGGCGTTCGATCCGGCGGGCGACCACCTCGCCATCGATCCAATCGACTTCCTCGGCGGTCGTCAGCAGGTTAGACGCGGCGCGGCGGGCCAGTTGTTCATCGGCGACGGCAGCCAACCGGATCCAGCCGTCGGAACGACCCGGATCGCGCGTCGCGACGCCGACCGCCAGCCACTCCGCATCACCCAATCCCGATCCGGGCGGCAGTGTCACGGCGGTGCCGCCGACCATGAGATAGCTCGACGATCCCGCACTGCGGCGGCGCGCTAGGCGCTCTGGATGAGCCAGTGCGACAACGAAAGCCGGGTCATCCCCGCCGTTCGACGCATCGACTAAGCGGGCCAGTCTTTCGACCTCACGCTGCCAGCGCGCCGGTCGCTCGCGGCGCAGCACACGCAGACCAGCGGCCAAATCGACTCCGGCGATGAGCGTATCGTCATCGAGTACGGTGACCACTTCCGCGGCCGCCCGCGCACCCACCACGGGCGCGCCGTCGAGCAGCGCCCGCGCCAACCGAGGATGCAACCCGATCCTGGCGATGCGCCGCCCACGCTCGGTCACCGCACCGTCGTCATCGACGGCTCCCAACGCGCGCAACACCTCTCGGCCCGCCGCCAACCCGCCGGGCGGCGGGGCATCCCACCAGGCGAGGCCGTGGCCGTCGGCCGTGCCCCAGCAGGCCAGCTCCAATGCCAACCGCGTCAGATCCGCCGTCCGAATCTCCGGCTCGGGATAGGCAGGCAGCGTGCTGTGCTCGTGTTCCGGCCAGCATCGCCATACTCGCCCCGGCGCCTCACGCCCGGCTCGACCGGCCCGCTGCTCGGCCACCGCCGCCGAAACTCGCACTGTCGCAAGGCCGGACAGTCCACGTCCCCGATCGATGCGTGGCACCCGGGCCAGTCCCGAATCCACCACCGCACGCACACCGGGGACCGTCAAACTGGACTCCGCTACCGCCGTGGACAACACCACGCGCCGCCGCGACCCGGGCCGCAAGGCCGTGTCCTGCCCGGCGGCGGACAGCCTGCCGTGCAACGGAACCACGTCCACCCCGTCCACGTCGCTGAGAAGTGCTGTCGTCCGGCGGATCTCGGCGGCGCCGGGCAGGAAGACGAGCACGTCACCCTCGGTAGCGGTGAGTGCCGCCCGGGTGGCGCGAGCGACCTGCGCTTCGACCCGTTCCCTGGGTAGCGGCGGAACATACGTCAGGTCGACCGGATAGACGCGGCCCTGAACCTGCAACACCGGCGCTCCGCCAAGCAGCACCGAAAGACGTTCCGCCGCAACGGTCGCCGAGGTAGCCAGCACCCGCAGATCCGGGCGCAACCCAGCCCGCGCGTCGAGCAGCAACGCCAGCAAAAGGTCCGCGTCGAGATGCCGCTCGTGACACTCGTCGAGGACAACCACGTCCACGCCCGCCAACTCGGGATCGCCCTGCAACCGTCGCACCAGCAATCCCGACGTGACGACCTCGATGCGGGTCTGTTTCCCTACTCGCCGATCGCCGCGGACCGAGTAGCCGACGGTCTCGCCGACCGACTCCCCCAGCAGCGCGGCCATCCGCGCGGCCGCGGCCCGAGCCGCCAACCGTCGCGGCTCCGCCACCAGCACCCGCCCACCGGTCCCCGCCGCCAACGCCAACGGCACCAACGTCGTTTTCCCGGTCCCCGGCGGCGCGACCAGCACCGCGGTCTCGCGCTCGGCCAACGTTGCGACGATGTGGTCGAGCGCGCCGCGGACCGGCAGATCGGGAAGTTCAGGCAGTTTCATTACCGAACAGTCTGCCTCGCACGTACTCGGCGGCAGTCCACTACCTACAGCGCGAAGGGAACATCGGCGGTACAGCGGGCGAACTGTAGCGAGCGACGGCCGCACGGCGGGCGCCGGTCCCCTAGCGTTATTTCCGTGCGGAAATGCCTGCTATGTCTGTTCATCATCCTCACAATGATCACCGCGACGGGACCGGCATCCGGGGCGGCAGACGCCTCGACCGAGGCGCGCGGCACGGTCTTCAACGATCAGAACGGCAACGGCGTCCGCGACAGCGGCGAGCAGGGCTTGCCGGATGTGTCGGTCACCGACGGCTCGGTCTGGGCGAAGACCGGCAAGGACGGTGACTACCTGCTGCGCATAGATCCGAAGCGCCGGGAAACCGATCTGATCCAGGTCGTCTCACCGGACGGCTACACCCCGGCGCTGCGCGAGGATTCGGTCCCCCGCTACTTCCGCGCGCTCGACGAAGGCACACCCCGGCAGGACGGTATCGATTTCGCGCTGGTTCCCGACAAGCACGCAGCCGATTTACGCGAGACGTGGATGATGTTGTCCGACAGCGAAACCGACAACCGCAGCGATGCCTCCGCCGCTGCCACGCGCGCCCAGTGGACCGGGCAGGTCGAGGCGATGGCACGCAACCGGGAGGCCACCGTCGCCATCGCGACCGGCGACATCACCGTCACCGACTACACCGCGCCCGAACGCCGCCAAGGCAGCTACGACATCCTGCGCAGCGGACTGACCAAGGGACGCTTCGGCCGCCCGTTCTACCCGGTGATGGGCAACCACGACGCGGGCAGCACCGGGACCGCGACCGGGTACGCCGCGAGCATGGAGCTCTACCGGCGGAACATGGGACCGGAGTGGTACAGCTTCGACCGCAACGGCCGTCATATCGTAGTGTTGGAGAACAACTACGACACCTCCGGGCTGGCACCCCAACTCCGCTGGCTGCGTGAGGATTTGCGACGCCATGCCGTCGGCAAGCAGGTGTTCGTCTTCGCCCATCGCTCGCTGTTCACCAAATACGGTGCGGGAGAAGCGATCCAGCCGACCATGGACGAACTCGCCCGGTACGACGTCCGGATGTTCGCCGCAGGGCACAACCAGCAGAGCGAGTTTCGTCGCGGTGCCTTCGCCCGCTCGGTGGAGGTGAACAACATGGGCGCCACCTACGGCATCGACGGTGCGCGGCCCGGTTATCAGCTATTGGACTTCACGGGCATCACCGACGATCGCGCGACGCCGGCGAACGAGGACGTCGGCTATGTGTCCGGCACGCACCGGCAGTTCTTCGTGCGCGACCGGACGGCGCTGGTGAGTCCCGCACCCGACAGCGTGCATCGCGGCGGTGCGCCGGTCCCGGTGGACCTCCATGTCGAAGATGCCGGACGGACTCCGGCGAACGCGCGGGTCCGGGTGCGCGACGACGGCGGTGGCGAGGTGTGGCGAGCGGATCTGCGGTTCGGCGTGAGCAATGCGCCTCCGGGCAAGGTGAATTGCTATACCCCGCCCGGTGGGCAGGCAGAGCCGTGCCCGCCCGTGCGCGCCAATTGGACTGCGGCACATGGCAGTATCCCGGATCTGCGACCCGGGAAGTACCGCATCGAGGTGACTTCGATCGATACCGCGGGTCAGCCATGGCCTGTCGTACAAGGAACTTTCGGCGTTGCAGACCAGGCGGCGCCCGCTTCCGGAGCGGACTGGCCTCGCCAGGGAGGTACCGAATCGGGCGGATCCGCCGCAGCCGCCGACCCGGGTGCCGTGCTGGACCAGCGGTGGTCGGCCGACACCGGCGAGCACTTCCACCTCAACGGGGCCGCCGTGGTCGGCGACACCGTGATCGTGACGTCCCAGGCCTTCGCCTCCCCGTATCACCAGGTGCTGGCCTACCACCGCGATACCGGTCGCGAACTGTGGCGGACCTATCTGGACGGCGATGCGGAGTCCTTCCCGACTGTGCAGGGTGGTCGTGTGTACCTCACCACCGGTGTCGGCCGGGTGTACGCGCTGGACGTGAAAACCGGTGCCGTGGTGTGGCAGACCATCGATGACGAGCACCGCGTCGGACAGACCGTGCGCCGTTACGGTCGGGCCGGCGGTCCGGTGAGCGTCTTCGAGCTGCCCGAGCGTCGCGCGGTCGCGGTTTACCAGCAGTACGACCAAATCGTTTGCCGTGACGCGACTTCCGGGGAGCGGCTTCGCGGGGGGTTCACCGCACCCGCCGGGTGGGGCGAGTTCCACAGCACCGCGGTGCGCGGTAAGGACGCGACCGTGGCCTACCTCCACTCGGGCTCCAGCCAAACCCTTATCGCGATGGATCTGACCACCTGTACCCGGCGCTACTCCATCGACACCGCGGGCGGACTGTTCAGCCACTCCTCCCCCGCGCTCACCGACGATGATCGCCAGCTGATTACCATGACAGCCGGTGGTCTGACCGGTCATGACCCGCGCGACGGACGCGCACTCTGGCATGCCGAAATCCCTGGCAGTGCTTGCGAACCCGGGCCGCCGCCGGTGACCGCTCCCGCCACTCGCGGGCAGCTGGTCTACGTCGCATCCATCGATGGCAAAGTCCGCGCGTTCGACACTCGAGCACCTGATCCGGCCAAGCCCGTGTGGGAGACCGGAGTCGGCTACGTGCCGGGCACCGGTCCGCTCGATGCCCCCGCCCGCGTAGCCGCAGGCTGCACCGCCGCACCCAATGCCCCTGCCATGCACGTGCTGACCACCGAAACCGTTGTCTACGCGGGAACTTGGGACGGCCGACTGGTCGCGCTCGACCGCCGCACCGGAAAACTGCTGAGCCAGTACAACTTCGGCGGCGCGGTCACCTCCGCTATGTCGGTCACCGGCGACTGGCTGTTCGCCCTCACCACCGACGGCGTCCTGCACGCACTGGCCCGCCGCCCGAGCGAGCGTTCCGGAACCTGAGCCGACGTCAGCTTGACCTTGACCCAGGGTCAACCGTTCAGCATGATCGGCATGACTACGACAACCGAACAATTCACCGTCCGCCACGATGGCGTCACGATTCCGGTGACTCGGGGCGGCGAAGGGCGACCGCTGGTGCTGTGCCCTGGTCTCACTTCGACCCAGGCCGAACTGCACGAACTCGTCGAGCTGTTGCGGCGCGACTTCGACGTGTTCACCTTCGACCTGCGCGGCCACGGCTTTTCCTCGGCTGCGGACCGATACTCCTTCGCGGCGTTCCTCGGCGATTTCGTGGCCGTGATGAAAGAGGTGGGACGCCTGGAGTTGCCCTCGACCCCCTTGCTGGCGGGCCACTCGTACGGCGCGGACCTCATCCTGCACTACGCCTCCGAATATCCCGACACCATCAGTGGGCTCATTCTCATCGACGGAGCGAATCCGCTGCCCGCGCCGTTCATCACCCAGGCCGACCTGCCGGAATTCCGCGCACTGTGGGAATACGTGGTGACTCGGCAGGAAGCCATCAAGGGGACCCCGCGTCAGGTGTTGCTCACCGCCCAGCAAATCCTCGACCTGAATCTCGAACTGGATGTGATCCGCTCCGGAATCGATATCGACATCGATGTGGTCGGCACCGGAATTCTCGACCGGTACCGCAACCTCGACCGCCCGATCCACCTGATCATGGCGACAGCCATGGCCGGCGACAGCAACGAAGGGCGGGCTCCCCGGCACAATCGGCTCTGGCGTGCAGGCATGGACCAGCTCGTCCGCGAGCGGCCGGATATCACCACCGCCCGACTCGACGCCACCCACGGACTGGTAGTCACGCACGCCCAGGACGTCGCCCGCATCATCCGGACTGCCCATACTCTCGCTGCTCGGGCGGCTTCGTAATTCAGGAAGACTGGTTCGATGCTCACCATCGGCAAGCTCGCGTCCTACGCCGGCGTAACGGTGCGCGCAGTCCGCCACTATCACGCCAAAGGACTACTGCCGGAACCGGCACGAGACCATTCCGGCTATCGCAGCTACGATGCCGCCGCCGTAGTCGAACTGATCAAAATCCGAACCCTCGCCGAAGCCGGCGTCCCGCTGGCGCGCGTCCGAGAACTACTCCAGGCCGACGAACAAGATTTCGCCGCCGCAGTCGCGGAGATCGATAAACGCCTACAGGCGGAAATCGAGTTGCGCCAACAACACCGAGACCGCATCGCCCGCCTCACCGCCGGCGAAAGCCTGGCGCTACCCCCGGAGGTAGTCGACTTTCTCGACCATCTCCGGGCGCTCGGTGTCGACGAACGCATAATCGAGGTCGAACGAGACGGCTGGATCCCCCTATCCGCGCACTCCCCCGACCGAATCCCAGAGTTGATGGCCCGCAAACAATCCCAACTCGCCGACTCCCCACTGATCGACTTCTATCTGACCCTCAGCCGAGCCCTCGACCACACCGACAACGACCCGATCCTCATCGACCTGGTCGACACGGTATCCACCTACCTCACCCAACTAGCCGACCAGCACGGCGACGAATACGTCGGCGGCAACATCGACCCCGCCCTGGCCACCCTCCTCGACACCCTCGCCCGCGACACCGCCCCCTCCATCCACCGCCTGATCGAGCTACTGCGCGAGCGCGGTTGGACGGGTTGGACGAAGCTCGAACGGGTCGACCCGCCGCGGTAAAGGTGACATCGCCTCGCGCGGTGCACAGTTCACCCTGAACATGATCCCTCGACCAGCTGCGGTAAGTGCGGGCCAGACGCACAGCACTCGAAGTCAGGGTCTCATCGAAACCCGACGCCCGTCCTGCGTGCTTACCGCGATCTGCGGCTTCTCGAACGAAGGCCGTTCGCCCGCCGATGGGGCGACCACCCGGGTCCTCACCAGCACGAAGACCAGCCCGCCGTCTCCGACCGGTTCGGTCACCGTGTCCACGCTTGAGGTGAGCGTCACCTCCAGGGCATCGGCGGCCGCATACCCGGTCACCGCGAACCATCCGAACTCCGGCAGCTCACCGTCCGCCCCGGGGGTCACGAACCCACGCTCGGACACTCCAACCAACGGAACGTCCCCGGTCCGCGGCTCCTGCGGTTCACGCACAGGACGCCGAGTCCCGCTCGACATCCCCGGCGCAACCCACTTCCCACCCGCATAGGGAACGAACACCACGAACCGATGATCAGAGCTTTCGAGTAGCACAGCCGCGATCCCGTCGCGGGCCGCCACCGCTATCGGCGACGTCGCGCTGTCGAGATCGTGCACCACACCAGACGCTACGGCTACGGCCGGATGCCCCAAACCCGCTGCACTCAACGGTCGCCCCTTTCGCTCGAAGTCACGCTAGCACTGCAACGAGACAGTTCCGCTGGTGTCTTCGGTGAAGTCGACGTTGACATGCTGACCAATCATCGCGACATAGGTGGTGAACTGACTGATGCTTCCGCCCGTCGAGCACTCGTAGAAGAACACCTCTGTTTTATCCGGGTCGGTCGACTTGTCTCGGCCGAAGGCCACGGCGGAGCCGTTCTTGTTCAACACGTACTCGATCTGACGACCATCGGGTCTACCTGTGCAATGCACCTGATAGCCGAAGGCGATCGGTGCGTTGGCGGCGTTACCTGCCTTGTACGGCGGAATCGCATGCATGAGGCATGCGACATGATCAGCCGCCACCATCGGTGGTTGTGCTTGCCCGGATCCCGCACTGGTCGCGCCGCCCACCACAACGATAAGTGCAATGAAGACGTTTCGGATTTTCATGTTCCCCTCCCCCTGTTTTCATTCTAACCGAGGAGGCCGACTGCAGAAACGAATGTGCGCGTTCAGATTTCGAGCTGACAACCCGAATCCCCAGATTCATGGGCAATCCGTGTAGGCGCTGGAACCCATGAACGCTCCGAGTCTGTGGCGCGGGCCCAGAGCGCAGGGGCTGGAGCCTCAACGAGTCGAGTACCGGCCTGGACCAAGCTCGAACGCGACGACCCGCCGAGACAGGGCGCCACGCCATCGGCTTTGTTGGTGACCTTGGACCCTCGCGGCAGGGGGTGGTTCGCTTCGATAGTTGGCGGTGTGACGGAGTTCGGGCAGGGCGGTCGAGGGTGTGCGGATGCGCTCGGGGGTCGGCCGCAAAGTGTTGGCAGCTTTCGGTTTTGGTTCGCGGATCAGCGGTGGGAATGGTCGGACGAAGTGGCGGTGATGCATGGGTATGCGCCGGGGGCGGTGGTGTTGACGAGCGAGTTGGTGCTCTCGCACGAGCATCCGGAGGATCGGGCGCAGGTGGCCGCCACGCTGGCCGAGGCGATCGGTACCGGCCAGCCGTTCTGTAGTAAGCACCGGATCATCGACACTGCGGGCGAGGTGCATTCGGTGATCGTGGTCGGTGACCGACTGCTCGACGAGGACGGCGCGGTCGTCGGCACCACCGGGTACTACGTCGACGTGAGCGACTCCGTCGAACAGGGGCGGCGGGAATTCGCCGAGGAGCTGTTGCCCGACCTCATCAAGGCCCGCGAGGTGATCGAACAAGCCAAGGGCGCACTGATGCTCGTATACGGCATCAACGCCGAACAGGCCTTCCGCGTCCTGCAATGGCGATCCCAGGAAACCAACACCAAGCTGCGCCAACTGGCCGAACTGCTCGTCACCGCGATCACCGCGATGGGCGGCGGCCCACTACCCCAGCGCACCACCTTCGACCGCCTGCTACTGACGGTGCACGCCCATGCAGAGGAAACGTCCACCCACTATCGATAACTCAGCCCGGATTCCAGAACGCGCTGTACTAGCATGACGAGAGTGAACGACCCCGCCTTGCTTGCTGCCTCGAAACTGAGCAGGGCGCGTTCGTTGATTTGTTGCCTCACCCTGGCGGGCGTCCTGGCAATAAAATTCTCGTCGTTGACATTCTGGGAGTCGTTGACTGCCTACAATATTGCGGTCGTCGCGGTGCTCGTCGCTTCGATCACGATAGTCACGTTGTCGATAAAGCTGGCCCGGCAATCCAGAACCGCGCGGGCACAGTCGATCGCCATCGCAGTTGTGGCGACACTGTGCTGTGCACTACCGGTCGCCATGATCTATTTCGCGCAGCTCGGGCACGGGGATCTGGTGTTCGAGAACCATGTCCTCATCGTGCCGGAGCACGCACGCTGGCGCCTCGGGTACTTCAACGTCCCCCTCGGCTTCACTTATCTGGCAGATATCCTGCTGCTGGCGCTGTGCTCGATGGTATCGGCGGCGTCCAGTTCCGCCCTCAAAAGGGCTGCCGCCCAACACCAGGTCAACTACTGAGCCCGCAGATCTGCCAATTGTCACCGGTTCGCTGATACACGCCGGAAAGACGGACCTCGTTGGCAGCATCCAAGCCTTCGGCTCGCCGTTCATACCGGACGGTGACCGCGGCGCTACCGAACTCGTTCAGCACGGTGATGTCGGAAACACGCGTCACCACGCCACGACCCCGGCGGGCGATTTCGGAACGAGCCTCGGCCGCAAAGGCTTCCGCGTCGGCGGCCGCCAAGTCGGAGCGCAGCGCCCCGCACGAAACATCCTGCAGATCGCGCAATCTGCCTGAGTTGAAGGCTTCGATCGCGCGACCGGTCACCGCTGTGATCTGATCCTCGGCTGCGGGATCGACTGCCTTTGTGGGGCTGGGCGCGGGCGTCGCCGGCGCGGAGGCGGGCGACACGCTCGACGAGGCTGCCTCCGGCGTGGTCGAGGGCGGGCTGGGACTGGTGTTTTCGCCGTCGGTGCACCCGGCGAGCGCCATGACGCCCAGCACTGCGCCGATCGCGACTATCTTGCGCATTTCGATCCTGCTCCTTCGAAAACTGTAGCGAGGAAACCTATCTCGGCACGGGCACCAGTGGCCCGTTGTACCCGGGAAAAGGCGGTTGCCCGACGGTTACGGCGACGAAGTAGACCGCCGCGTTGTTGTCGCAGAACTCCCGGCGTGGATCGGCGTTGCCGTAAGTGTATTGGCAGTTCTGGAGCATGTGATTCCACAACTGGTTGTTGCAGAAATTGTTGGTGCCGCCATTCTCCAAGCACATGTCGTGGCGCGCGCACGGACCACGGAAGTCAGCGTTCGCGCCGGGCGCCGGCAATTGATCCGGCGAGAACGAGCAGTAGTCGTGCATCAATACCCAGGTGGAGCACGAGGCCGCTGCCGGAACACGCTCACAATCCGGGTCGTACACATAGTCGTCCGGGATCTCGACCTTCGATCCGGACCCGTTGAAAAAGCCGTGCCCACGGCAACTGCCGTCAGGGTTTCGACCGAGCGGGCACAACCCGATCTCTTGCAAGGGAATGACCGGTGCCTCGCCGTACGAGCACGGCGCGCTGGGCACGTTACCCGGAAGTGCGGGCGGCACATACCCTTCGACGGGGATGATGGCCTGGCACGGATCCGGCGCGGGGACGGGAGCCGGCGGGGTGAGCGCGGCGGCCGGCGGCGGCGCGGGTGTACCGGTCGGCGGCGTGGTGGGTATCAGGGCCTGTGGGCCCGGCAGCCCGGGTGCCGATGGACCGGGAACCGAGGGCTCCTCGATTTCGGGGAAGTTTCCGAAGCACGGCCAGCCCGGATGCATTTCCTGCCACTGCGGGCACGGCACATAAGGATTGATCGGTCTGGCATCGGCCTGCGGAGCATTACGGGCACCGACTGCCGCCACGGAAATCCCGATCAGCAGTACCAGGACTGCCACCAGTGGTCCGCAGCGGCGAGTGATGTCTTCCGATTCTCTGAACGGTGACATCTGTGTCTCACAGGTAGATCGGGTCGCCGTAGACGGCCAGTGAATTGTCCGCGGTGGGCGTGGTGATGTTCACCTGCGCGTAGGACCGGAGGCTGACCGGACCCATGCAGCCGTCAATTTTGATGTGGACCTGGTCGGACGTGATGGATCCGTGGCGACCGGCCAGCGATTTCGTCCCGAACGGAATTGTGGTGATGGTGCCGGGTTTCAGATACACCGTGGGCGAGATGCTGGCACTGGCACCGACACCGGTGGTGATGCCGATGGTGATGCTGGGCCCGATCGCAAGTCCGATGGCCATACCGTTGGAGACGTCGACCTGACAGCCGAGCTGGTAGCCGAGGGTAATGGCGCCGGAATTGACCGGCGCGGTGCCCGTGCCGTCGATATCGGCGATGGCTTTGAGACTGACGAACCCCTCGCGAGTGAACGGAGTAGCCGCGAGATTGGGATATCTGTCGAGATTCTCCTCGGTCTTGGTGAGCCTTATCTGCCAGCCGTCGTCGGTAGTGGTCTCGCGTGACTTGTCTGCCAGCGGTTCAGCGGCGGCGGTGCCTGTCGAGGCGGCACCTATCGTGAGCACGCTGAACACACCGACAAGACCTGCGAAAGTTGACCGTATGCGCATGACATATCCCCATCTGTAGGCGCGACGAGGCAAAGCAAACCGGTCGAATCAGCTTGTGCTACAGGCGAATCCCCCACCAGAAAGCCCCCTCGGCGCCAGAGATTATCACAGCATCATCTTCGGCGCCAGGGCGTTCGCGCTTCCGACGTACGTCCGGGCCGCGCCTGTCGTTCGATCGAAAGGAGTTGGCCGCACCACATTTTCAGCAGCAGCCAGCAACTTTCGGCTCGATGGCGTGGAGTCGTCCACACGAGTTGGGAAAAGTCAGCGCGCGGAAGGATCCCCGAGCGCCGCATCGGAATCACCGACGGCTGGGCTGGATTCGGCTGGGGCTTCGGGTGACCGACGGCGAGTGACGAGCCAACCGAAAGCCGTCGCGATGGGGAAGATCGCGACGCCGTAAACGGCTGCGGGGATCGCCATTTCGATACTGCCGAGCACACTGACGGCGATGGTGATGGCGATGACTCCGTTGTGGATACCGACCTCCATCGAGCTCGAGATCGCCTGGCGACCTTGCACGCCGAGGAGTCGGGGGACGGTGTAGCCCACGCTCAGATTGATGAAGCAGAACAGGATCATGGGGATCCCGACGGCTTGCACGTAGGGGACGATGTCGGCGCGCTGGTCGACGATGGTCGCCAGGATGACGAGGGTCAGGGTGAGTGCGGAACCGATGCGCACCGGCCGATCCATCCGGTGGGCGAAGTGTGGTGACAACCTGCGCACCAGCATGCCGAGCACGACCGGGATCAACACGATCGAGAAGACCTGGACGACCTTGCCGAACTGCAAACCGACCGTGCCCGACTCGCCGGGGTCGAAGTGGTCGATGGCGAAGTTGGTGACCAGCGGGACGGTGACCACCGCGATGATCGAATTGACCGCCGTGAGAGACACATTGAGCGCGACGTCACCGTGGAACAGGTGACTGAACAGGTTCGCCGCGGTGCCACCGGGCGACGCCGCGAGCAGCATCACGCCGACCGCGAGCAGTGGCGCCAGATCGAACAGTTTGACCAGACCGAACGCGGCGATCGGTAACACCAGCAGCTGACACACCAGCGCGATGGCGGCGGCCTTGGGGCTCTTGGCGATTCGGGTGAAGTCCTCGACGGTGAGGGAAAGCCCGAGCCCGAACATGATGATTATCAAAACCACCGGCAAGCCCACGGAGATGAGCGCAGAGTCCATGGTGTCCTCACCATTCGATCGAATCCGCCGACAGAACCGATCGCTGTCACCGGCCTGCCTCGGCGCGTGCGCACGAGGGGCGAGGTGACTCACATCGAGTTACGCACCGAGACAATTACCGAAACTGCCAGAAGTGCGCGAGGGACGCAAGATCAGCGGCGCACCTATCGGGTGACGGCGACGGACGAGCCGGTCGACGGTCGTCGGCCCGCGCCGAGGACGAAGGTCAGTTCGGTACGGCGGGCGACATCCAGTTTGCGGTAGACGCGGGTGAGGTGTTGCTCGACGGTGCTGGTGGTGATGTCGAGGGCGGCGGCGATGTCGCGGTTGCGTTTACCGTGCGCGGCGAGTTCGGCGACGCGGCGTTCGGCGGGGCTGAGGGCGTCGAGACCGTGCGCGTGCGTGCGTAATCGGGCGATGGGTGCGGTGCGAGGCGGGCGGTCGCCGCGCAGGTCGTGCAGCAGCGGGTCGGCACCGCAGGAGTCGGCGAGCCGGGTGGCTTCGCGGATCAGCGTGCGGGACTTGTCGTGGTCGCCGACGGCGCGGTGTGCGGCGCCTAGTTCGCCGAGGACCGTGGCCAATTCGAGGTCGCAGCCGCCGGAGCGGGCGATCGCCGCGGCATCCCGGAGCAGGCGGACCCGCTGGTAGCGGTCGGCGGCCACGGCGAGCAGGCGCAGCGATACCCCGCCGGTGCGGTGCTGGCTCGCAGCACCGAGCAGATCGAGATGGCGGTTCGCGACGGCGCGGGCGTGCCGGTGTTCGCCCAGCGCGAGGTGCGCGGCGGCGATGTCGTTGCGCCACGGCACCAGCCACGGAAAGTCCATCTGCCAGCGCCGCATGAGGTGGCCGCAGCGGCGGAAGGTGCGCAGCGCGTCGTCGGCCCGGCCGACGGCAAGCTGGTGGTGGCCCTGGGCATGCAGATAGAGCAGGCCGAACCGGGACTCGAACAGCGCCCGGGGCACCGGCCTGCGCAGTTGCGCCTCGGCGTCGTCGTGCCTGCCCGCCAGGGTGTGCGCGCGAATGAGCGCCGCGATCGGGATGCCGATCCAGACCCCGAGGTGTTCGGCGGGGACCACGTTCAGCGCGAGCATGGCGTCGTCGGTCGCGGCCCGCGCATTCCCCTTGCGCAGCATCGTTTCCGCGCGCAGGCCGGCAAAAATTGACTGCCAGGTCGGTGCCCGCCGGGCCTCGGCCTCGGCCAGCAGCGAGTCGCACCAGGCCGCCGCGGTGTCCAGCCGGTCGGTGTAGATCAGGCAATGCACCGCTGCCGCAAGGGTTTCCACGGTGCTCGCGGCGAGCCGATGACAGGTGAGCAGACGCTGGGCGAGGGTGACGGTCGCCTCCTGCGGACACCCGTCGAACAGTCCGTTCAGCAGCTGCGCGCCGAGTAGGTGCGGCGACGGTCGTGCCGCGACCGCCGGACGTCGCCGGGCCTGGACCGCGAGCAACCGCTGATGCCGTTGCGCGTGCGGCGGATGCGAGGACCGCAGCCAGGCGCACAGGAAATCGATCTTCGGCGCCGCCTCGTCGAGCCTGCTGCAATCCAGTTGTCCGAGTGCCTGATCGGCGTACTGCGCCTGCCCGTGCCAAAGCAGGAACATGACGGCGGCGGGCAGTCCCGCCATCGGCACTCGGCCCGCACGAATAGCCGCGCGCACCCGGGTGTAGTTCCGCGTCCGATTCGACGGGCTCAGCCGCCACTCGGCGCGCACCAGCCGGATCGCGATCGTGGCGCGCTCGGCCGCGTCCCGAGTCACCCGGTAGGCCAACTCGAGTCGCTGCACCGCTCGGTCGATCTGGTCGTTCGCCAACGCCTCCGCCGCGGCGATGAGCAGCACTCCCGCCGCCCACGGATGCCCGGTGGCACCGGCAGCGACCAAGTGATCGGCCACGACCGCCGCTGGAAACCCTTTGTCGTGCAACAGCTTCGCGGCACGACGATGCAGTTCCCGGCGCACCTCCGCCGGGGTGTCGCGCAGGATGCGGTCACCGATGTCGAGATCGAACAGCGCCCGCCCGGACGAGCCCGCGGCAAGCTGCCGGACGGCCGTGCGCACCGCCGCCTCGTCGGCGGCGAGCAGTTCGGCGACCAGGCCGACCGTGCTGGCATTGCCCAGCACGGCCATGGCCTGACCCACCTCGGATCTGTGGAGTAGCGACCACTTTTCGCGCGCAATCTGCCGGTACATACCCGAGTCCCCTTCGTCGATGAGGCGTGCCCGACTGGGGAAGGCACCATCGAAAGAGACAACTCGGTGCGCTGAAGACGCGGCATCGTCGCAGCGGGGGCATACCTGGACGCCCCATTGATCCAGCCGGTGCCACTAGCGTAGGTCGCCGAACCGCGACCTGTCCTCGAATCGCGGCAACAAGATCACGGAACGGCGCCGAACAATATGGCGGAATGTTAGTTACATCAACATCTTTCGCGTCCGGCGGCGCTGACCTCACGTCCGGTCGCGACCACCGTCGGCTGCGGATGGTAGGCGAGACAGGCCGCCGCGGCGTCGTCGGCGGCCAGGAACAGCACCGTCCCCGCCGTGCCGAGCAACCCGGATTCCCGCGCGTTCAGATACGCGTGGACCGGTGCCGCGGTGTACGGATCGCCGATCGCCGGGGCGACGCCGACGACCGATTCCGGTCGGAGTCCCAATGTTTCGGCGAGGCGGGCCCGGAATCCCAGAGCGGGAGCCGGAGCGAGCAGAACCGCTCGTCCCTCGGCGAAATCGTCGCTGTCGAGGCCTTCCTCGGCCACACAGTCGCGAACGACCGCCGCCGCGAGCATGATCGGATCTTCCGCCCCGTGCCGGACGCGCATGGCCGAACGTCCGTGCACACCGGCCTCTGCCAGCGATACCCAGGCCGACGGCTCAGCCGTCCCGGTGGTCTCCCGAGTATGCAGGCGGCCGAATCCGCCCGCGGTGGGCGTGCTTCCGAGCAGTACCGCGGCGGCCCCGGTGGTGTACGGGAACCCCGCGACGTAGCGCTGCGTCGACGGATGGGTATCCCCCGCCACCAGCAGCGCATACTCCACATCACCGGTGGCCAGGAAGCATTCCGCGGTGCTGATGGCGTGCAGCAGGCCGGTGGCGCCGTGCATCAGGTCGAAGGAGAACGCGGGCACCCGTCCGGGCTGGTATTCCAGCCCGATGCCGATCCGCTTCTGAATGAGCGCGGACACGGCGGGCTCGGAAATATTGTCGTCCCGGAAAACTCCCACATTGATCAGCATGCCGATCTCGTCTACGGAGACATCCGAGCCGGCCAGGCAGGCGCGGGCCGCGCGGGTGGCCAGTTCGAAATAGCTGCCGGTGTCGAGATCGGTATTGGTCGCGGCGGCGACAATCGTGGTACCCATGGCTCAGGCCTCCAGACGCGAAATGGTCGCGGCGAGATGCCCGGACACGATGCCGGACGCCTCGGGAATCATCAGGACCTTCGACCCCTTGGGAATCTTCTGTTGCGCGAGATACTCGTGCAGCACCAGGAAATGCGAGGTCGAGGCCGTATTGCCATACTCATGAAGCACATTCAGGGGCTGCGGCATCGGCGTACCGAAGTGCTGCTCGGTCAGGTGCGCGAGATACTCGATGACCGGTCCGCTGAATTGATGATGGATCCAGTAGTCGTATTTCTCGCTCTCCCAGGTGCGCCCGGTCTCCTTCAGGAAGGCGTCCATGCGGTTGATCGCCTGCATGTACCTGCCCTCGTTCTGCATGGCCCGGTTGTCGGTGTAGAGCGCGATGCCCGCGGACTGGTCGCTGGGCATGCCGAGGCAGTGCTCGGCCCCGCCGGCGGCGGTCATCAATTCGACGTAGTGGATTTCATCGTGGTCGTCGCCGCGATCGTCGAGCACGACCGCCACCGCCGCGTCCCCCACGGTCAGTGCCGCGAATTGCGGGTCGTACGGTTTGCTGATCTCCCGCACCGCGGTCTCCGCGATCGGTGTGATCTGTTCACCGCTGACCACCAGACCGTTGCGCACCACCCCGGCCTTGATCATCCGGTCCAGCACCAGTACCCCGGTCATCATGCCCGCGCAGGCGTTCGAGACGTCGAAATGCCGGGCCGACGTCGCGCCGATCGCGTTGCCGAGCATCAGCGCGAAGGCCGGTGCGTAGCAGAAGACGTCCTTACCGCGGGTGCGGGTGATGGAGGCCGAGATGATGATGTCCAGCTCGTCCGCGCGGTAATCCGAATGTCGCAGACAATCGTCGATGGCCTGTAGCGCCAAGTCGAAAGACGATTCATAGTGATCCGGCCGCGAGTCGTAGACCCGCCGATTCTTGATCCCGGTGATCCGCTCCAGATCGAGCGACCTCGGCACCGCCAGACTGTCGATCAATTCCTCGGTGGAACGGACGGTTTCGGGAGTGTACGAGCCGATCGACTCGAAACGCGTACGCTGCATTACCCCTGCTTTCTGCAGATCAGTCGATGACAAACATCATGTGTCGCTTGGACTTTCGACAACGTTGTCGTGGACTGCACAGCCGCTGCGCCTAGTCGGCGGACTCGACCAGGGTCGCGCTCACCTCGCACAGCTGCTGTCCGAGCGCGTCGTCCTGCGCACGACGCGACGGAGTCTTGATGCGGTTCTTCTGGAAATAGGCGCCGGTGACCGCGGCTACCTCGGGATCGGTCGCGAGATAGGTGAGCGCGCGACCGCCTTCGTCGACGGTGATCATGAACAGCCGCTTCGCCAACGCGACCAGCGGCTGCCCGAACCACGGCATCGAATCCCAGATGCCGGTCGCCACCGCGCCGGGGTGAAAGGCGTTGACCGTCACCCCGGTTCCCTCGACCCGGCGCGCCAACGCCCTGGCGTACAGGATGTTGGCGAGTTTCGATCGGCTGTAGGCCTGCTCGCCGGAGTATCCGCGCGCGAGACCGAGATCGTCGAAATCCAGTGTGGCGCCGAAATGCAGCACCGAGGAGGTGAACAGGACCCGGGAGGGAGCGCTGCGCACCATCAGATCGATGAGCAGTTCGGTCAGCAGGAAGCCGCCGAGGTAGTTGACGGCGAACGTGGTCTCGATGCCGTCCTCGGTCTCGACGCGATTCTTCTGGTAGCCGCCCGCGTTGTTGGCGAGCACATCCAGCCGGTCGTATTGCGCCAGCACACTTTTGGCGAGCTGACGAATCGACGCCTGCGAGGCGAAATCACATTCGAGGGTGTCCACGCCGCCCGCACCGGCGGCCCGGACGGCGGTCGCCGCATCGGCCAGCTTCCGCGGATTTCGTCCGACGAGGACCAGCCGATGCCCCTGCGCGGCGCACTGCTGTGCGGCCGCGAGGCCGATACCCGATGTCGCCCCGGTGATCAGGATCGTCTTCATACCCGATCACCCTGCCACACGATTTCGGCCGGTCGGCGGCGCCGGATAGGGGTTGCTACATGAGTGAAAGATGCTGCGCGGGAAGACATCTGCGGAATTTCGCAGGTCGCGCCTGGTCGGCTCGGACCGGTCGGCGCTGCTGTGCGCGTGCGCGCGTACCTACGGGTAGGGGTTGATAGGGGTTCGCGCACACACCAGCGAAGGGGCAAACACCGGTCGTCGCCGGAATCAGTTCATTCTTTTACTACCTCTGCCGCCGCGTGCGCGGCAAGGCCATCCGCCATTTGCTGCATGACGCGCCGCATGACACGCTGCAGACCAGACCAGACCGGCCACGGTGAGGTCGGTGGTGGACAGCAGCCGTTGCGCCTGCTCGATGCGCAACCGGGTGAGGAATCGGTGCGGTGTCTCGCCGATCGCTTCCCGGAAGACCCGGATGAAGTGATAGACGCTCAGATGCACTTCGGCGGCGATATCGGCCAGGGTCAGCGGCTCGGCGAACCGTTCCCGCATGACGGCGACGCTCGCGCGGACCGCCGCGTGCTCCGGGCCCGGCGGCGGCGCGTGCCGACCTCGGGTCAGCAGGTGCGTCGCCGCGGATTCCGCGTACATGTCGTTGGTGCCGTCGGCGGCGGGCAGTGCTCGGATCAGCGCCAGCCAAGCCTAGGCCCGGTGCCGGAACCCGGCCGGGGGCATCCGGGGACGAATTGGACATCGGACCCAGGGGAATCCCACAGCGTTGCGCCGAATCTCCGAGCGAGGTGAATGATCGTTGTGCGAGGGTGATTCCGGGCCGCGCCGTACACCGGAATCGGCCTGATCGAGCCAAATATGGTGGGTTCCCACAACCTACGGACCGGTAACACCCGATCGGGTGTGCACATATTTGTCTGAGAGGTGCACACTACGCGGGACCGAGAGTTGCAAACCTCACCCGTTCAACGGGTCAGCTTTCAGGAGAGGAAGGAGTCGGCGAGTGTTCAGCCGCATCGCCATCGTGAACCGGGGAGAGGCCGCCATGCGCCTCATCCACGCCGTCCGAGACTTGGCCGCGGCGACCGCGCGACCGATCGAAACCGTCGCTTTGTACACCGATGTCGACCGGAACGCGACGTTCGTGCGCGAAGCCGACATCGCCTACGACCTCGGTCCGGCCGCCGCCCGCCCCTACCTGGATCTGAAGGCGCTGGAAAAGGCGCTGGTGGAGACCGGGGCCGACTCCGCCTGGGTCGGTTGGGGTTTCGTCGCCGAGGATCCGGCGTTCGCGGAACTGTGTGAACAGATCGGTGTCACCTTCATCGGCCCGAGCCCGGACGCCATGCGCAAGCTCGGCGACAAGATCGGCGCGAAGCTGATCGCCGAGGAGGTCGGCGTGCCGGTCGCGCCGTGGAGCCGTGGCGCGGTCGAGACCGTGGAAGCCGCGATGACGGCCGCCGCCGAGATCGGCTACCCGTTGATGCTGAAGGCGACCGCCGGTGGCGGCGGGCGCGGCATCCGGGTCGTCACCAACGACGCCGACCTCGTCGACGCCTACGAGCGCACCCGGCAGGAAGCCGCGCGCGCGTTCGGCAGTGGCGTGGTGTTCCTGGAGCGCCTGGTCACCGGTGCCCGGCACGTCGAGGTGCAGGTGATCGCGGACGGTCAGGGCACCGCGTGGGCGCTCGGCGTCCGCGACTGCTCGGTACAGCGGCGCAACCAGAAGGTCATCGAGGAGTCGGCCTCGCCGGTGCTGCGCCCCGAGCAGGCGGCCGAGCTCAAGGCGTCGGCCGAGCGGCTGGCGATCGCCGTCGGTTACCGGGGCGCGGCGACCGTCGAGTTCCTCTACCACCCCGGCGACCAGCTGTTCGCCTTCCTCGAGGTCAACACTCGACTGCAGGTCGAGCACCCGATCACCGAGTACACCACCGGTTTCGACCTCGTGCGGGCCCAGTTGCACGTGGCCTCCGGCGGCAAGCTCGAGGGCGACATGCCCATCGAACGCGGCCACGCCATCGAGGCCCGGCTCAACGCCGAGGATCCCGACCGCGACTTCGCCCCCGCCCCCGGCCGCATCGCGCGGCTGAATCTGCCCGCCGGGCCCGGCATCCGGGTCGACACCGGCGTCAGCGAGGGCGACACCATCCCCGCCGACTTCGACTCGATGATCGCCAAGATCATCGCCTACGGCCGCGACCGCGAGGAAGCACTCGGCAGGCTGCGCCGGGCCGTCGCGCAGACCAGGGTCATCATCGAGGGCGGCGCGACGAACAAGAGCTTCGTGCTCGACCTGCTGAACCAGCCCGAGGTGATCGACGCCAGCGCGGACACCGGCTGGATCGACCGCGTCCGCGGGGAAGGCCGACTCGTCTCGCACCGGCACTCCGCCATCGCGCTGGCCGCCGCGGCCATCGACGCGTACGAGGAAGAGGAGCGGGCCGAACGGCACCGGCTGCTGTCCACCGCGTCCGGTGGGCGTCCGCAGGTCCAGCACGAGAGCGGGCGGCCGCTCGACCTCAAGCTGCGTGGGGCGAGCTACCGCGTGCGGGTCGCGCGCATCGGCGCCCATCGGTTCCGCATCGGCATCGAGGCGGCCGGTGACATCCGCACCGCCGACGTCGATCTCGAGCGTTTCGACCGGCACACCGGCCAGATCATGGTGAACGGCACCCGCTACCGGCTGACCACCGGCACGCACGGTCCGGTGCATCTCGTCGACGTCGACGGGGTGACCCACCGGATCAGCCGGGACGAGGGCGGCGTGGTCCGCTCCCCCGCCCCCGCGCTGGTCGTCGCCACCCCGCTCGCGGTCGGCGCCGAGGTCGAGGCAGGCGGCCCGGTCCTGGTGCTGGAGAGCATGAAGATGGAGACGGTGCTGCGTGCGCCGTTCAAGGCGCGGCTCAAGGAATGCGTCGTGTCCGTCGGCAGCCAGGTGGAGACCGGCGCGCCACTGCTGTGGCTCGAGCCGCTCGGTGATGGCGACGAGGCGGAGGAGGCAGGCGCGGTCGGCACGGTCGAACTCGACCTGCCCGTCGGGTCCGCGCGGATCCAGCCGCACGAGCTGACCACCCGCGGCCAAGAGGATCTGCGCAGCCTGCTGCTCGGCTACGACGTCGACCCGCACGACGATCGCCGCGTGCTCGACGACTACCTCACCGCACGCCAGGCGGCGCTCGCGGACGGTCGCAGGCCGCTCGCCGAGGAACTCGAACTGATGGAGGTGTTCGCCGACCTCGCCGAGCTGAGCCACAACCGCTCCTCGGGTGAGGACGGCCAGTACAGCCACGTGCACAGCGCGCGCGAGTACTTCCACACCTACCTGCAGAGCCTCGATGTGGAGCGGGCCGGGCTGCCGGAGTCGTTCCAGTCCAAGCTTTCCAACGCGCTCGGGCACTACGGGGTCACCGAACTGGAGCGCACCCCCGAGCTGGAGGCGGCGGTCTTCCGGATCTTCCTCGCCCAGCAACGCCCGTCCGACACCGTCACGGTGATCACTACGCTGCTGCGCGAGTGGCTGCGCGAGCCGATGCCGGATCGGGCCCTGCGTGAGCCGGTCGGTCTGGCGCTGGAGCGGCTGGTGGCCGCGACGCAGGTGCGTTTCCCGGTGATCGCCGACCTCGCGCGCGGCGTGGTGTACGCCTGGTACGGCCAGCCGCTGCTGCGGCGCAACCGGGCCAGGGTCTACACCAACATCCGAAAGCACCTGCGCCACTTGGACGCGCACCCGGACTCGGCGGATCGCGCCGAGCGCATCTCCGACATGGTGCGCAGCACCGAGCCGCTGGTGCGGCTGCTCGGCCAGCGGCTGGTGCGCGGTAACCAGGACAACACCGTCATGCTGGAGGTGCTGACCCGTCGGTACTACGGCAACAAGGGTCTCGAAGGGGTGCGCACCCACGAGGTGGGCGGCTGCACCTTCGTGATCGCCGAGCGCCGCGGCCTGAGCCTGGTCTCCGCGGCCGTGCGCTTCGACGCGCTGGCGGACACGCTGCGCGGGCTCACCGAACTGGCCCGCGGCTCCGCGTCCATCGACGCCGACATCTACCTCAGCTGGGAGAAGCAGCCCGCCGACTTCGACGCGATGGCGGCGGCGTTGCACGAGGTGCTCGGCGCGCATCAGCTGCCAAGCCAGGTGCACCGGATCACCGTCGCGGTGGCGGGCAGCGGCGGTGCGGTCATGCACCACCACTTCACCTTCCGTCCGTCGGCCACCGGCATGGCCGAGGAGCGCCTGATCCGCGGTCTGCACCCGTACATCGCCCAGCGGATGCAGATGCAGCGGCTGCGCAAGTTCGACCTCACCCGGCTGCCGTCTTCGGACGACGAAGAGGTGTACCTGTTCCGCTGTGTCGCCAAGGACAACCCGTCCGACGAGCGCCTCATGGCGTTCGCGCAGGTCCGGGACCTGGCCGCGCTGCGCGAGCAGGACGGCAGGCTGCTCGCGCTGCCGACCGCCGAGATCGCCATCGCCACCTGCCTCGACTCGATCCGCCGAGCGCAGTCGCTGCGGCCGTCGGCCAACCGGTTCAACACCAACCGCATCGTGATGTACATCTGGCCGCCGATCGATGTCACGCCGGAAGAGCTGGAGACGGTCGTCAAGCACGTGCGGCCGACCACCGCGGGCGCCGGGCTGGAAGAGATCCTGCTCATCGCTCGGCAGCGTGATCCGAAGACCGGCGAGCTGACCAAGGTCGCCGTGCGCATCGGCTTCGACGCCACCGAGGTGACCATCGGCGAGCGGGCCGACGATGTGATCGAGCCGCTCGACGCATACCGGCAGAAGGTGCTGCGGGCCAGCAGCCGCAACACCGTGTACCCCTACGAGCTCACCGGGCTGCTCGGCGAGTTCACCGAGTACGACCTCGACGCCGACCATGTGCTGGTGCCGGTCGACCGGCCCAAGGGTCGCAACACCGCGGCGATCGTCGCCGGTGTGGTCAGCACGCCGACCCCGCGGCATCCGCAGGGTGTCACCCGGGTGGTCCTGCTCGGTGATCCGACGAAATCGCTTGGTGCACTGTCGGAGCCGGAATGCCGCCGGGTGATCGCCGCGCTGGATCTGGCCGACCGGCTGCAGGTGCCGCTGGAGTGGTACGCGCTGTCCTCCGGTGCCCGGATCTCGATGGAGTCCGGTACCGAGAACATGGACTGGGTGGCGGCCGCGCTCAAGCGGATCGTCGAATTCACCCAGGACGGCGGCGAAATCAACATCGTGGTCTCCGGCATCAACGTCGGCGCGCAGCCGTACTGGAACGCCGAAGCCACGATGCTCATGCACACCAAGGGCATCCTGGTGATGACGCCGGACTCCGCGATGGTGCTCACCGGCAAGCAGGCGCTGGACTTCTCCGGAGGCGTGTCGGCCGAGGACAACTTCGGTATCGGCGGCTACGACCGGGTGATGGGCCCGAACGGCCAGGCGCAGTACTGGGCGCCGGACCTGGGCGCGGCCCGCGATGTGCTGATGTCGCACTACGACCACACCTACATCGCGCCCGGTGAGCAGACGCCGCGGCGTTCGCAGACCAGCGATCCGGTGGACCGCGACGTCTCCGACTTCCCACATCTGCTGGCCGACAGCGACTTCACCACCGTCGGTCAGATCTTCTCCGCGGCGGCTAATCCGGATCGCAAGAAGCCCTTCGACATTCGGACCGTCATGCGGGCGCTCGCCGACCAGGACCACCCGGTGCTGGAACGCTGGGCCGGCATGGCCGACGCGGAAACCGCGGTGGTGCAGGACGCGCACCTCGGCGGAATCCCGGTGTGCCTGCTCGGCATCGAGTCACGCGGGGTGCCGCGGCGCGGTTACCCGTCCACCGACGGCCCGGACACCTACACCGCGGGCACCCTGTTCCCGCAGTCGTCGAAGAAGGCCGCGCGGGCGATCAACGCGGCCAGTGGCAACCGGCCGCTGGTGGTGCTCGCGAACCTGTCGGGCTTCGACGGGTCGCCGGAGTCGATGCGCAAACTCCAGCTGGAGTACGGCGCCGAGATCGGCCGGGCGATCGTGAACTTCCAAGGGCCCATTGTGTTCTGCGTGATCTCGCGGTACCACGGTGGCGCGTTCGTGGTGTTCTCCAAGGCGCTCAACCCGAATATGACCGTGCTCGCGCTGGAAGGATCGTTCGCCTCCGTGCTCGGCGGTGCACCGGCCGCCGCGGTGGTGTTCGCCGGTGAGGTCAACGCACGCACCGCCGCCGATCCTCGGGTCCGGGACCTCGCGGCACGCGCCGCGAACGCCTCCGGCACCGATCGGGCGACGCTGACCGCGGAACTCGACGAAGCCCGGTCCGCGGTGCGCACCGAGAAACTCGGCAACGTCGCCGCCGAATTCGACCGCGTGCACAACATTCAGCGCGCTGTCGAGGTCGGTTCGGTCGATGCCGTGATCAGCACCGCTGAGCTGCGCCCGCGCATCATCCAGACGATCGAAGCCGGGCTGCCCGCCTGATCGACTAAATGGCACACCATGGTGCGGGTCTCCCGCATCATGGTGTGCCATTTTCAGTACTGGGTGCAGACGTGGATCTTCAGCGGGGTTGCCGGAGTGACCTTTCCGGTGGTGGCAGGGTGCGGCACGCTCAGGGCGATGCAGGCGGCCAGCTCCAGGCAGCGTCGCTCGGTGCGGCTGAGGCGCTCGTCCTGGTGGGCAAGGGCGGACCAGTCGCGGATGAACGCTAGGTGCACTTGATCGCCGCTCAGGGCAACGGTCTCGATGCTGATGTGGTTGTCCAGGAATCGTTTTCCGAGCAAGCCGGCACGGTACAGCACGTGAATCGCTATGCGATCGGTGATCGAGTTCGTTAAGTCGGCGCCGCGCTCGAGCAGCTCCCGCAGTTGTTCTGCGGTGTGTCTATTGGTCATGTGTACTCCCCACTCCAACCCTCATGATCCGGCATGGGTGGTGGGGAGTGCTTGGATAAACCGGCCACGAGATGTTGCTGAGGGCTTCCGGTTTCGGGGGCGAGGGTGCTCGGGTCGCGGTCCGGCGACCCGAGCAGTGTCTCGCGTGAGGCAGTTAGGCCTGGTCAGGCGGCGGTCCTGCGGCGGACGGTGCGTTCGAGGATTCCTAGAGTGGCTTTGAGGGCGGACTCGGGGACCACCGGGAAAGTCAGGCGCGACTTCCACTCCTCGCTGATTTGCGACCAGTCGTAGTACGAGGTGACGAGGGTGCCGCCGTCGGCGGGCTCCAGTCGGTAGCCGTAGATGTGCCGGACGGGCGGCCGGATCTGGCCCTCGACGGTCCAGGCAATCTCCTTGTCCGGCGTGAGTTCGGTGATGACGACTTCGACGTCGTATTTGCCCAGGGGGAAATCGCCGAGGGCTTCGCGGTCCATGTGGACGAGGAAGCGGTCGCCGGGTTGTTGGACCGGTTCGCCTTCGGCGTCGAGGAGCATTCCGGAGGCGTCGATGTCCACGTGGCCCTTCGGGTCGGTGAGGACCGTGAAGATGGTGGCGGCTGGGGCGGGGATGAGGCGGGAGACTTCGACTCGTTCGGTGGATTTGCCGACGGACACGGCGCTTTCACCTGCGGGCGTAGCGGTTCGCCCCTCGGGCACGGCGGATTCGCCTACGGCCGTGGCAGTCTCACTCACGGGCGGCGTTTCCGCCGTGGCGGTCAACACCGCGCGGCCGAGGATGTGGCCGGCCATGGTGAAGCCGAGCAGGGCCGGGGTGGCGTCGGCGGGGACGCCGATGGACTCGACATCGAGGGCGTGCACCACGACGAAGTAGCGGTGTGGGCCGTGCCCGGCGGGCGGGGCGGCGCCGAAGTAGCGGGCGGCGCGGGCGTCGTTGGGCAGTTGGATCGCGCCCCCGGGCAGGACCGAACCGGTGTCGTCGCCTGCGCCCTCGGGGAGTTCGGTGACGCCGGCGGGGATGTCGGCGACCGCCCAGTGCCAGAACCCGGAACCGGTAGGGGCGTCGGGGTCGTAGACGGTGACGGCGTAGCTCTTGGTGCCGTCCGGTGCGCCGCGCCAGGACAGGTGCGGGGAAATGTCTTTCCCGCCGGGGACGCCGGCGGACATCTGCTCGAGTGACCAGGACGCGCCGTTTGTGACGTTGGCGCTGGTGACAGTGAAGGAGGCCGCCTCGGGGAGGCGAGCGAACGGGTCGTTGGCGCTCATCGCGTCGTTCCTTTCAGGCCGTGCTGTGGAGTGGCGGGATTCTCCCAGTCAGGACGCCGCCACCCGATCGACCCTAACACAGATAATCGATTATCTGTCAGATCGTCTATGCTTGGCGGATGACCCGGACGGCCCACTCCTCGACCTCATCGGGAAAGCAGATGCTCAGCGAGCAGAGCTACACCCACCTGCGGGACGCGATCATGCGCGGGAAATTCGCGCCCGGTGACGCGCTCAAACCCCAGGACCTCGCCAAGGAACAGGGCGTGAGCCTGGCCGTCGTGCGCGAGGCGCTGGTCCGGTTGGTCGGCGAAGGCCTCGCCGACCGGCTCCCCAACCGTGGCTTCGCCGTCCCGGCCTGCTCCGACCGTCGCTGGCAGGAGATCGCGGAGGCCCGCCGGACCATCGAGCCGGTTCTGTTGCGCATGTCCATCCAACGCGGTGACCTCGACTGGGAGTCGCGTGTCCGAGCCGCGCACCACTGCCTGTCCCGCACCCCGCCGTACGTGCCGGACGAGGGCGAGTACTACAGCGACGCCTGGTCCGAGGCTCACCGCGTCTTCCACCGCACCCTCCTGGAAGGCTGCGGCAACCCCGTGCTCCTGGAAACCTTCGACCGTCTGTGGACCGCAAGCGAACTCGCCCGCCGCTGGTCCTCCCGCCGTAACCCCGACCGGGACGGTGCTGAGGAACACCGCAAGCTGGAGGAGGCCGCCCTGGCTCGCGACCCCGAGACCGCAGCCGCCACCCTGACCCATCACCTCACGCTGACCGCGGCGGCGCTGACGGACTCCGCCGACTGACAGGCTTCGGCGAACCGGGTCGATGAACCGCCCCAGTCAGCCGGGACTATCGGGCCGTCGCCTTCGTTGGACGCGCAATCGACTGTGATTCGGCGAGGTGACCGTCGAGGAACTCGGTGATCTCGGCGCGTGCGGTCTTGGCCTGTGGGACCACGCCGGGCAGGGCGAGGAAGGCGTGTGGGGCTCCGCGATGTTCGGAACGTCTTGCGGGCGTGCCGAACTCGCCCAGTCGCTGGGCATAACGACGACCGTGGTCGGCTACCGGATCGATAGTCGGCACCACGACGAGGGCTGGTGCCAGTCCGCTCAGGTCGGCGGCGTGGAGGGGTGACACTGCGTGGGGATCCGCTCCCTCGGGGACTGCCAGTTCGCGGAACAGCCGCAATCTCGCGACGGTCAGGCCCGGGCTGTTCGCGTGCTCGACCATGGAGGGGTAGTCGAACATCGAATCCGTCACGTCGGCAACGGGATTGGTCAATATCTGAGCCCGTAGCGGCAGACCGGCGGCCTTGGCTCGGATCGCGGTGAGTGCGGCGATCAATGCGCCGGTGCTCTCCCCGGCGACGGCGATCCTTGCCGGGTCGATCCCCCATTCCGAAGCATTCTGCACCAGGTGAGACAGCACGTCCCAGCCGTCGTCGACGGCCGCCGACAGTGGGCTCCCCGGAGCGAGGAGACGGTGCTCGACCGAGACAACGATCGCGGGCAGTCGCGCGGCGAAATGACTGTTCGCCCAGTCGCATTGCGGTGCCGTGCCCACGAATCCGCCGCCGTGCACGTGCAGGACGAGCGGCAGCGCGGTGGCATGCTCGGCAGTGGGGCGGTAGACCCTGACCTGGATCGTCCGGTCGGGCAATGTCACCCCCTGCCAACGGATCGTGGCACGACGATCCGGGAACCCGGTGATCACTCGACTCATACGAGCAGCAGCCTTGCGGTTCGCCGCGTCACGGTAGGTGATCAGCTCTTCGTCGGTGATCGTCGACCAGTCCGGTTCCTTCTGCACCTTGTGCAGCAGCCGGAAACCGAGCGGCGGGCGTTCGATGCCAGGTACGGCGTTCATGTCATTCCTCCTCGACGGCACCGCGTCGGCCGACCGGTCAGCCGGTGTCGAGCGCGTGTTTGCGGACATGAGAGTCAGCATCGACGGAAGCCGACCGGTTGTATTGGAAAAATGTTCCCGTTCCGGAGTTCTATCCTCGGGCGTCACGCACTCGACGCGGCCTCGCTCGGACCGGGGCAGCCCACGCGACGGGATCGACTGCCAACCATGGCGCGACCGCCAGCGCCGTCGGCGTCAGCCCGGCGAAGCTTCTGGCGTCCCGATACAGATGCGACTGGTCGACATAACCGCTCTCGGCCGACACCGACGCGGCACTGTCCCCTCCCGCGAGACGGTGCGCCGCGTAGTCGAACCGAACCAGCTGCGCGGCACGCTTGGGCGTCAAACCGATCTGCGAACGGAACCGCGACCACAACCGTTTGCGACTCCAGCCCACCTCCTCCGCCAACCGCTCCACCCGAACCTGCCCCCGGCTCTTGATGATCCGCGCCCAAGCGAAGGCGATTTCCGGATGAACCACCCGCCCCTCCCCCAGGCGTCGACCAAGCGTGGCCTCCGCGATCGCGAATCGCTCTTCCCAGGATCGGGTGGCATGCAGTTGCTCCCGAAGGCGCGCGGCGTCACGTTGCCAGACCTCCTCGAGGGCAACCACCGTCCCCGCCAACTCCGACGACGCACCCAGCACCGCATGCGCGACCACCGGCGACAACCGCACCTGCAGCAGGTCGACCTCCTGGCCGCACCCGAGCACACCGGCAGGCCCTAGACCGACGACACCCCCGCCGTGCATGCGCACACCACTGGCCGCATCAGCGAGAAACACGTCACCGAAATCGATGAATACCGTCAGGGCCGGGTACGGGACCATCGGCAGCTCAACCGGACTCTTTGCCCGACTACGAAACCCAGCCATGCTGACCCCCGCCACCCGCCCCGGCCGTGACGGGACGGCGACAACCACCTCGGCCCCAGCAACACGAACCGGCTCGACGGGCATGCCGCCATCGTACGAGTCGACGGCGTGATCGGCGGCGCTCAGCGTGGCACCCACGAGGTTGGGTCAGGATCCACGACGCCTGGCAGTGGTCTGCCTCACACGTGTCACAAAAGTCGGTCGCCCAGTGTCTTATTCCCGAACCCTCGGTAACTAAGGAGAAACCATGACTGGGAAAACCGATGTGGTCGTGATCGGCGGCGGGTACGCCGGTGTGCTGGCGGCCAACCGGCTGACGCAGCGCGACGACGTGACCGTGACGCTGATCAACCCGCGTTCGCACTTTGTCGAGCGGATCCGTCTGCATCAGTTGGCGGCTGGGTCCGGCGACGCGGTGGCCGACTACCGGGAGATCCTGGCCGATGGTGTTCAGCTGGTCGTAGACACTGTGACACAGATCGACGTGGCTGCGCGCAATGTGGGTTTGGCCAGCGGTGGAATGGTCGGCTACGACTACCTGATCTACGCGGTGGGCAGCGGAAGCGCCGCGCCGCAAGTGCCCGGTGCGGCCGAATTCGCCTATCCCGTCAACACTTTGGAAGAGGCGCAGCGGTTGCGGCCGGTCCTCGATGCCGCGCCCGCGACGGCCGCGGTGACGGTGGTCGGCGCCGGTCCGACCGGCCTCGAGGTCGCCGCCGAGCTGGCCGAGCAGGGTCGCAAGGTGACGCTGGTGTGCGGCTCGGTGCTCGGCCCGTATCTGCATCCGCGAGGTCGGCGCTCGGTGGCCAAGCGGATGGCGAAGCTCGGGGTGACCGTGCTCGAAGGTCCCGCCGCGACGGTTACCGCCGTCACGCCCGACGTGGTGCGGCTCAGCGGCGGCCACACGCTGCGCAGCGCGGTGACCATCTGGACCGCCGGATTCGGCGTACCCGACCTGGCCGCACGCAGCGGGCTGAGCACCGACGCGGTGGGTCGGCTGCTCACCGACGAGACGCTGACCAGCGTGGACGATGTGCACATCATCGCCGCCGGGGATTCGGCGGCACCGTCGAACCTGCCGTTCCGGATGAGCTGCCAGAGTGCCACCCGGATCGGCGCGCACGCCGCCGACACGGTGCTCAGCCGGATCGCCGATCAGCAACCGGCACCGATCAACCTGGGTTTCGCAGGTCAGTGCCTCAGCCTGGGCCGCCGCGCCGGGCTCTTCCAAGTCGCCGCGAACGACGACACCGCCACCAAGTTCCACCTCGCCGGCGGACCTGCCGCGAAGCTCAAGGAATTTGTGTGCCGGCAGGCGCTGAAACATCTGACGGACGAGGCGCGCAAGCCTGGTTCGTTGACGTGGATCAAGGATGAGAAGCGTCGAGAGCTGTTGCAGGCCAGGCGGAATGAGGTGTTGTCCGTTCGTTGAGCTACCGACTGGACCACGCTCTGGCTGCCCGTGGCGAGCTAGATATCGTACCAAATCCGGCACTGCTGCAACATCTTTGGCTGATCGGTCGTCGCGGGGTGAATCAGCTGCGGGGCGCTCCAGATCGATCAACCCCCTCACGGGTGATTGCGAACTCCGCGGGTTCGGGTAGGGGGCCGAGATTGGCGGTGACGCGCTCGCGCAGCAGCAGGTACTCGTCCCACCGCCGCGGTAGGCGGTCACATGGGCGCTCGACAATGCTTGCGACAGTGATGATTTGACCGAGTCGGAACTGCTCACGCGTCAGGTCGAGTTCGATACCGCTCGGCAAACGGTTCCACGAGTGGAATCCGTGCTGCTTCCCATCGAGCCACACCTCCCCCGTCATCAGATCACCACCGAAGATGTCGTTGACTATCAAGGCCGTGATGTCGCAATGCCCCCAGGCAGGATTGTCGGTTTGCCAAGGGGCACGGGCTACATCATCGGCTGAGCAGGTGTCGGCCGCCCAACTCGCACGCAGCGCCCGATCGATATCTAGCAGATTCCAAACGGTCACATCGGGAGCATGCCACCGACCACCGACACACTCGCCCACTGACCAACACCGCAAGCCCAAGTTCCCCTCCCCCGCAACGTGTCCCGCTCGACACGGCAGAGGAGGACGCGCGGGACATGGCGGCGGAGAAAGTGCGAGTAGCGCCATCGTCATGTCCCGCTCGACACGGGGTCCGAGGGTGAGCGGGACGCTATGGATTCAGTGGATCGGCACTCGAGAGGCCGCGGCTCGATCGCCCTTTCCGGAGACCAGCGACCAGCAGCTATTCACCCGTCCGACCGTCGACGACTTCACGAAGCAGATCAGCATGCCCATTGTGGCGCGCGTACTCCTCGATCATGTGCGTGAGAATCCATCGCAAGCTGTACGTGTCACCGGATGGCCGACGCGTACCGACTCTATCGAGCGACTGATTCGCCTCGACAAGCTCACTGGAACGAGCACATTCCTTCTCCCACAACCGAATCGACTCCTCAGCATCCGCCTCCTCGACCTCGAAGTCGGTGTCGTCAGCGGAATCCTCGCCCCAGTACAGGAACGGCGCTTCCTCACCCGCCAAAACCCGCGTGAACCAGGTCAGTTCCACGTCGGTCAGATGCCGAACCAGTCCGAGGAGCGAAAGCGTCGAAGGCGGCACCGCCCGCCGCCGAAGCTGTTCCGGAGTAAGCCCGGAACACTTCCACGCCAACGTCTCCCGTTGGAACTGCAGGAACCCGGTAAGCGTCTCGTACTCTCCGGCGACCTGAGCTGGTTCACTGCGCTGGTTCGACTCCATCCGGCCATCATGCCCGTCAGATCCGGTCACCGTGTGCCACTATCTATACGGGGTCCGCCAACAGGGGCGGGTCGAGGTCCTGACGAGCTGGCGCCTTGGGAGTGCGTCTGCCGCAAGGGATATGGGGAGGTTAGATGCGAGTCCCTGTGATCGCTCGTCAGCGCACTGGTCGGCCGCGTACGTCGCCGGAGCTCAGCCGGCCCATCGGGTTCAGCTTCCATGCGGACTGTCAGCGCCTCATCATCTGCTTCCAACAGTCCGGCCCCGAATGATGTTGTGTCACCAGGCAAAAGGAGATCCACCTTGTCGCTACGAACCATGATCCGCCGAGGCGGCATCGGTCTCGCAGTACTCGTCGCCGCGCTGTACACCGTGCCGACGGCGTCTGCCGAGCCCACCTACCCCACCGTCTCCGGCACGACCCACTATGCGGGAAGCACCTACACCGTCACCGTCGACGTGAACCCCTACTGGGGTGTCGGCGGCATCGTCAAGTTCGAAGACAACGGCATCCTCATCGGAACCGCCATCCACGAACCCGACATCCGCGAAGTCAGCATCCAATGGACCCCCAAAACCCCCGGACAACACGGACTCATGGCCTACGAAGAAACCGGCCACGGCGGCGCCGCCTACCGCAGCTGGGGCCCCAACTACATCCAGGTCAGCCCCGCCTGCCCCGCACCGCCGCCCCCCACCGCCGGCACCTACCCCCGAGTCTCGTCCACAGCCGTCTACGCGGGCACCGCCTATAAGATCACTGTCGACGTGAACCCGAACTGGGGCGTCAGCGGCATCGTCAGCTTCGAAGACAACGGCATCCTCATCGGAACCGCCATCCACGAACCCGACATCCGCGAAGTCAGCATCCAATGGACCCCCAAACCCCCCGGACAACACGGACTCATGGCCTACGAAGAAACCGGCCACGGCGGCGCCGCCTACCGCAGCTGGGGCCCCAACTACATCGAGGTCGGCCAGGCCTGCCCAGCCTGAACCGCCGATCGACCTACGTCTGCTTCGGGATGGGCACCCATCGGTCGTTACTCCGTGGTCTCCAGAACCTCGCGGAGTTTGTGGGCGAAGGCTTCGGGTTGGCCGGGGTAACCGAATTCGTCGCCGGCGAAACCTCCGTGGTGGCTGGGGAATACGATGGCTTCCTGGCCGAGGAGTTCGGCGGCGGCTACGGGGGCTCGGCCGGTGAAGGTGTTGCGGGACTCCTCGCCGACGGCGATGACGAGTCGGGTGGGGGTTGCGGTGAGGGCGGCGATGTCGGGGCGGTAGCTGCTGACGGCCCAGGATCGGTCGGACAGCAGCGGGTCGTCGCGGGAGCCGTCGTCCTCGCTGGGCAGGCCGAACATCGCGGGATCGGCTGGGGGCTGGGCGAAATAGTCGTCGGTGAATTCGCCTTGCCATGAGGTCATGGCGATGAAGCCCGCCATGCCTGCACCGAATCCCTTGGCCTCGTACGCATCTCGGTAACCCGCGCGGGCGCGTTCGACTGCGGCGGCGTCGGGGACCACGGAGATGAGCGGCGGCTCGTGTGCCACCAGGGTGCTCACGTCGTCGGGGTAGGCGGTCACGAGTGCGAGCGAGACGATCGCGCCGCCACTGCTGGCGAACATCTCGACCGGCCCGGTGCCGAGCGCCTCGATCAGGGCATGCAGGTCGGCGGCGTGCACCTCGGGCACGTTGTCGACCCGGCCGTCCTTGCGGGTGCTGCGCCCGATACCGCGCGGGTCGTAGGTGACCACGGTGCGATCGGGAAAATACGACGTCAGCGTCGTGAAACCGGTGGCATCCATGGGCAGGCCGACCATGACCAGCGGCGGGCGTCCGTCCGCAGTGGGCAGCGGCCCGTGCACGTCGTAGACGATGGCGAAATCGGCGGTCTCGAGGGTGTGTGTTGTCGTCATATCCGTACTGACGTCGCCCGCGTCGAAAACTCATCGGTCCCGTCGCAGGCGTAAGGCGCGCTACCGAAAGGATCACCGAGACAACCCATCTGGCAGCGCGCCCCGCCGACCGAACTCCGACCGCGCCGAAGCTGAATCACGACGCAGCCGCTAGGCAGCGACACTCACTCCGGTGGTTCCGGCCGACGGATCTCGTTCGCGACGGACCCGCCCGCGATATCGGCCTCGATGCCCAGATCTTCCTCGTAGCTGTGCGGCGCGACAACGTCGTCGACGTCGGACGCGATCTCGTCCACGACGGTGATCGCCGCGGCTTCGGAGGGCCCGGACTCCGGTGGCGGCTCCGGGACCAGATCGGGTTGTTCCTCCTCGAGGCGTTCGGCAAGCGGCCGCGCCTCGGCCTCCTCGCGTGGCGTCATGCCGTATTTGTCCACGCCGGACCAGTGCTCCGGCGGGTCCATGCCTTCTTCGAACGGATCCACCCGGAGGCTGTCTTCGTCCAGGTCTTCGGCGCTGTTCAGCGCCGCCGGGTCGGTCTCCACCGCGTCAGGGCCGCCGGTGTCCTGCGGCGGGTCCCAGGTGTCCTTGGCGTCGGTCATTGTTAACCTCCTCGCCGTCCGAGCTACCCGGTGCACCGGTGTCGAAACGTAGCCGCCCGCGCCCCAGCAAACCGCAGGGTGGCTGCCGACTTGCCGAGGCGGCAATTTCCCGGTGACATGGTCGGCATGTTCACATACGCGGTGGAGTTCGCGAACAACGAGGCGTGCCAGATCGTCTACCGCACAGGAGCACCGACGAAATGACGAACCGCTGGGTCGGCGTGACCATCGACTGCGTCGACGTGCATCGGGTCGCGGACTTCTGGAGCGCACTGCTGGACCGTCCGCAAGGACCGTCCCAGCCCGGTTGGATCTATCTCGGCGAACTCGACGACCCGCAACCCCGCCTCGTCTTCCAGCCCGTGACCGAGCCGAAGCGCGGCAAGGTACGCCTGCACCTCGACATCGCCGTGGACGACATCGACCAGGGCATCGCCCAGGTCATCGCCCTCGGCGGCCGCGACACCGGCGAACGGCACGACTACGACGAGGGTGTGGTCGTCGTGCTCGCCGATCCGGAAGGGCATGAATTCTGCCTGGTCCAGTACTACTGACCTGCGGTTCAGCTCGGCGGCGAAATTTCCCGGCCTACGCGAGCAAGCACGTCGAGCTGTGCGGCGTTGTACACCTCCAGCACGGCTTCCGCAGTGGTGCTCGCGGCAAAGCTCGTGCCGCGCGGCGCATCGTCAGGTCGACGCGGTACAGATGCCAGGCACCGGCGCGCCGCCATCGACACCAGTCGAAACCATGCCGTCACGGCACAGTCAAGTCCGGCGGGAGTTGTGATCCAACCGGTTGAATCACCGGACGCGGGCGGGGTGCGTCGGGATAATCGGTGGGGTGCCTGGTGGGGGCATGCAGGTCGAGAGGGGACCGAAGTGCCGGACTCGCACAATTCGTTCGCAGTGGGCACGCTCGCCGGGGTGAATCCGCCATTGAGCGCCGCACGGTTCGTGGTGCGGATGGCCAGGTTGGGCAAGCTGGATTCGGTTCTCGCACCGGATCATCTGATCAGCGTGTTTCCACGAGCCATCTGGGATACCGACTTCACTCCGCAGGCCAAAGCGGTCCGCAGCCCCGACGAGCAGTTCGATTACGCTCCGCTGCTGGCCCATCTGGCCGCCGGGGCGGGCAAGGTGCAGTTGGGGGTCGGGGTGACGGATCCGCACCGCAGGCACCCGGTGCTGCTGGCGCAGACGTTTCTCACCTTGGCGCACATGACGAAGGTGCCGCCCATCCTCGGCATCGGCTCCGGCGAGCGGGAGAACCTGGATCCGTACGGGTTCAGCTGGAATCGCCCGGTCGATCGCCTGGAGGAAGCCCTCCAGGTGCTCCGCGCGGCACTGGCGGCAGAACCCATCGAGTTCTCCGGTCGGCACTACACAATCGACAGCGCGCCAATGGATTTGACCGCGCCGGCCGACCGGATGCCACAGATCTGGATCGGCGCGCACGGACCACGCATGCTCGAACTCACCGGACGCTACGCCGACGGGTGGTACCCGTGGGAAGCCCTGTCACCGGATGAATACCAGCGCCGACTGAAGGTGGTACACACCGCGGCTCGCGCCGCAGGTCGCGACCCCGAGGCGATCGTGCCCGCCCAGATGATCTCCATTCTCACCGCGCGAACGCCTTCCGGTATCCGGCGGCTGCTGCGTGCGCCCGCTGTCCGCTATCTCGGCTTGCTCGCACCGGACGCGGTGTGGGCACGCCACGGCGCGAAACACCCCTTCGGAGAAGGCTTCCGGGGTCTGATCGAGCTGATGCCGCACCAGCTGACCAAGGCCGAGGTGCAGGCGGCGATCGCCGAGGTGCCCGACGAGGTGCTGCACGATTGGCTCGTGATCGGCACGCCCCGTGAGGTTTTGGCGCGCATCCGGGCGCTGGCCGATGCGGGATTGCGGCACGCCATCGTCTTTCCGACCGCCGCGCTCGTGTCCAACGCCGATGCGGCGTTCGGTTACGGTGTCGTAGTGTGGTTGGCGGCGCGGCTACGGCGCCAGTCGGCATCGGCGTGATCCCGCACGGTCCAGCTCCGCTCGACGCATTCCCGCGCGCTCGTCGCGACGCCTGAGTACCGTCCGCTGAAGCCCCGCTGCTGTCATGATGGCTCCATGATCGACCGCGGGAATCAACCGGAACCGGCCTCGAACACCATGTTCGACTACGACGCCGAGCTGCGCCGCTACCACCGGTGGCTGAGCGAAGCCATCGACGTGGGACCGAGCGACCACCTGCTCGACATCGGTTGCGGCACAGGACAGCTCACCCGCGACAGCGCCAAGCTGGCGCATCAGGGCAGCGCCCTCGGTGTCGACATATCGCCGGTGATGCTGGGCCACGCCCGCCGGCTCACCGCCGCCGAAGAGATTCCCAACGCGCGCTTCGAGCAGGCGGACGCGCAGGTCTATCCGTTCCCACCCGAGCACTTCACCCGCGCCGCCAGCCGCTTCGGCACGATGTTCTTCGCCGACCCGGTCGCGGCGTTCACCAACATCGGGCGCGCATTGCAGCCCGGATCGCGACTGGTGCAATTGGTGTGGCAGGACAGCGCCGAACAAGAGTGGGTGGGCGCGATCCACCAGGCCCTCACCGGCAATGCCACGCCCGCCACCAGTACCGGGGCCTTCTCGCTGGGCGATCCAGCGCGGGTGGAGGAGATTCTCACCGCTGCCGGATTCAAAGACATCACCATTTCCGACCTACGCGAGCCGATCTACTACGGGACCGACCCGGACGCCGGCATCGATGCCGTCCGCGTATTGCACATGACGACCGACCTGCTCAGCCGACTCGACGCCGACGAAACCCAGCGCGCACTCGACCGTCTGCGCACCACCATGGCTGAGCACCACACTGCCGACGGCGTGTGGTTCGACTCGCGCGCCTGGCTGGTCACGGCGTACCGATAGGCGCGAACCTCGATCAGCTGGGCTTCCGAACACCTTGCGCCGCTTGGGTTACCGGGAGGCCAGAGAGTGCAGCCGCTGTGGCGGCGATTTCGGAGGCCGACTTGTCGACCATGGCATCCACGATGACCAGGGGCGACAGGTAGATCTTCTTGTTCATTCTGGCGAGGAAGGCTTGCCAACTCGGGAGTTGGCGAAGGTAGACCTGGTCGTCGTGCAGCATGAAGGCGATCACCTGTCGGGTGTCGCGCGCTGATGCGCGCAGGGGGACGACGCTGATCTCGCTGAAGGATTCCCAGCCGACACTCAGTCCCATCCTGGGCGTGTGCACGCCGTTCGCATCGAGGACGGCCGCTGGGTGTTTCGGCAACGCCCAGGCCAGCAGGTAGCCGGTGTAGGCGAGCACTGGGACGCTCACGACGGCGGCAACGCCGATCAACCACGGATTCGTCCACAGCACCCCGACAAAGAGCAGAACGGCGACGATGAACAGGTAAGGGCCCGCCATGCGTACGGCGCCGAGGACGGTTATCCGGATCTCCAGTTTCTCGGCGGATCCCGGCAGGACCGGTTCCCGAGCCACACCGCGGCTGACGTTCAGCAGCCGGATCAGTGCGAGCCTGCGCCGAGCCATGACAGACATGACTCCGATAGCCAACACGATGACCACGCTCAGGAACACCCCGAACGGCAGCCCTGCCACCACCATGAGTGTTCCCAGCAGCAAGCCCATGGCCGTACCACCCACGAGACCAACCAAGACTCCCCGAACTTGCGAGCGGTTCAGCACCTTCTCCGCATGCGCCACCGCGATTCGATCAATCTCGGGATCGGTGGCCGGCTCACCACGCAGCAATGCCTTCCGCGTCGCAGAGTCCAGGTCACGCCAAGTCTTCATGAATTCCCCTCCTTCAGAGGGTCGCACCTTAGCCGACCGATATGACCGATTCCCCACTACCCGGCCGAGCGGCTCACTGCCGAAACCGGTCGAGCACACCGCACTGGCCGCTAAGCTGCTGATCGAGTCAGTAGTGCTGTGCGTGGCGAGGCCATCGGTATTCGACTTGCCTGGCCGCGCCGCTCTGCCCATCGCAGGAGGTGGCGCCGTGCTTATTCGTCGAAGCGTGCTGGTAGCGATGCTGTGCGCGATACCAGCGCTGAGTGCGCCGCAAGGTGTGGCAACCCCATCGAGTGACGGCAATCCGGCCTGCCGAGAGGGCAGCGTGATGACCGGCCGGTTGATTCCCGGCAGCGGCAGCGCGCGACAGTCCATCCGCCGCGACGCCATGCTGCATCAATGCGCCAGCCCACTGCTGCCCGGTATCGACTCCGGCCGGTTCACCGCCACCATCCCGTGGAGTGCACCCGGTGCGGTCAGCGCGGCCGAATTCGCCTGGTCCGACGGAAGCCTCAGCAGGGCAACCGGTTACGGCAATGGCCTCTGGTTGATCACCGACGGTCCGGCCACCGGCCACGGCATCCAGATCGACGTCGCCGACACCTGGAACGGCTGGTACCTCAGCTACGCCGACGTCGCCGTCACCTCCGCCACCTTCGTGTCCTGAGCAGTCCAGACCAGAGCGTCACCCTCGGTACTGATCGCTCAGTTCTGACACCGAAATCGATGCCCGACCGAGCGTAGTTTGCTCACTTAACTCAACTCTTGCTTACGTGAGCAAGAGGGGCTACCGTTTTGCTCATGCAAGCAAATAGTGGCTCGGGCAAGCAAGGCGGGCGGACGTTCACCGAAGCGGCCCGGCGGGCACAGATCGTGAATGCCGCGATCGAGGTGATCGCGGAGCACGGCCTGCCGAATACCTCCTTCGCGAAGATCGCGCAGCAGGCGGGGTTGAGCAGTACCGGCATGATCTCCTACCACTTCCGGGGCAAGGACGATCTGATCCGTGAGGTCACCGCCGAAATCGTGCGGGTGAACACGGAATTCGTCGTCGCCAAGCTCGAACCCGAGGCCGGATACCACGCGATACTGCGCGCCTACTTCGCGGCCAATCTTTCGTTGCTCGATGAGTACCCCCATCATCAGCGGGCACTGGCCAGCATCGTCGCGAACGCCCGCCCAGACGACAACCAGGCCTTCGGTTTGCTGGAACACGTCGCCGACATCGCCCGCGGCCAGGAGGAATGGATCCGGGAAGCGCAGCGGGCGGGCGCTTTTCGCGACTTCGACCCCGCAGTGATGGCACTCGCCATTCGCGCCGCACGCGACGCGGCAGTCGCCCGCGCGGCCGACGATCCCGACTTCGACGCCGCGGCCTGCGCCCTCGAACTAGCCGAACTCTTCGAACGCGCCACCCGCGCGTAAACGTGATCCGGAGCTGACATGAACTCACCGCAGACGCTCACCGCAGACCGCACAGCGGAGCACAAAAGAGCAGCCGTGCGCCGCCACCTCTTCCGCCAGTTGATCGTGGAGCTGGCACTCCCCCTCGGCGGCTACTACGCCCTGCGGGCCGCCGGGGTGAACCCGTGGCTGGCATTGATCGCGCCCGCGTTGCTCATCGGCGGGTTTCTCGCCTACGGCGCGATTCGGCAGCGTCGCCTCGACACGATCGCACTGTTCACCCTCACGCTGATCGTCGTCGGCACGGTGATGACGCTGGTGACCGGCGACCCCCGCACGCTCATGGTGCGCGACAGCTGGGTTTTCGGCGTGCTCGGCCTGTGGATACTGGGCACCCTGGCGACCCAACGCCCCTTCATGCGCACCGCATCTCGCGCGATCGTCACGGCGAAGATCGGCGAGGAGGGCTACCGAGAGTGGGATGCTCGCTGGGACAGCGACTCCCGGTTCCGCTACCACCTGCGGGTACTGACCGCGGTCTGGGGCACGGTCTTCGCGCTGGACGCACTGGTGCGGGTGTTACTCGCCTACACCCTGCCGATCGATGCGATTCCGCTGGTGAGCACCGTGCAATGGCTGGTCGTGCTGGCCGCCGTCATGATCTTCCACAACTTCTACGTCACCAGGCACGGACTGAAGGCCTGAACCAAATGGGAAAAGAAGTGAACTTACCCCTTTCCACTCCTAACTTATAGCGGACCCCGGGGCTTGCGGCAAGGCCCCGTTTGTCCGGCATACTCCTCGGCCGAAGCTAGAACCTGCGGAAATGGAGTAATGAGTGACGGACATCGACGTAATCATCGTGGGCGCGGGCCCGAGCGGCCTGATGCTGGCCGGTGAACTGCGCCTGGCCGGAGTCCGATCGCTGGTGCTGGAACGGCAGCCGCACATCCGCGACACCCCGAAGGCCAGCGGTATCGGCGGCCAGATCCTGGACCTGCTGCGCTACCGCGGCCTGCTGGACCGATTCGAGGCGGCCAGCAGCGATCCGCACTTGGCTCCCCGATTCCCGTTCGGCAACATCTATTTGGACTTCACCCAGATGGCGGAGCCGCCGATGCGGGCGTTGCCGATCCCGCAGCGGGATATCGAGCGGCTGCTCGACGATCGCGCGGGCGAACTCGGCGCCGAGATCCGCCGCGGCCACGAGGTGGTCGGCGTGAGCCAGGACGACGCCACGGTGACCGCGCAGGTGCGCGGGCCGGACGGCACATACCAGGTGACCGCGCGCTACCTGGTCGGTTGCGACGGCGGGCGCAGCCGAATCCGTGACATGGCGGGTATCGCCTTCCCCGGCACCACCTATCCGGAGGTCAACCGGCTGGGCCAAATCACCGTGCCCGATTCGGTGACGGTGCTCGACAACGGCGACATCGAGGTCCCGGGGCTCGGCACGATCCACGCGGGCTTCACGCGCACCGACAACGGCGTGTTCGCGTTCGCCGTCTCCGATGGGGTGCTGTTCATGCAGACCACCGAGGACGAGTCCGCCGAATACGACGACGACGAGCCGCTGACCCTGACCGAACTCGCCGACAGCGCGCGCCGCGTACTCGGTGGAGAGCTCCCGATGGGAGAGCCGATTCGGTTGTCGCGCTATACCTTCAAGGATCGGCAGGCCGAGCGGTACCGCGCCGGACGGATCATGCTGGCCGGCGACGCGGCCCACCTGTTCCCCGCCACCGGCACGGCGCTCAACGTCGGCATGCTCGACACGGTCAACCTGGCCTGGAAGCTGGGCGCCGACATCCACGGCTGGGCACCGGCCGGACTGCTGGACACCTACCACGACGAGCGCCACCTCGCCGGCGCGCGGGCCACAGTCCAGACCCGCGCCCAGGTGGCCATGCGTCGAGGCGACGATGCGGCCGCCGAGGCGCTGCGGCAGGTCTTCCGGGAACTGCTCACCGACGAGCCCGCCTTGCGCCGGATGGGAAACCTGGTCGGCCACAACGACATCCGCTATCCGGTGCCGGGCGAGGCGCACGCCCTCGCGGGCACCTTCGCGCCCGACCTGACCCTGCACACCGACCAGGGCGTCACCAGCGTCGCGGAACTCATGCGCACCGCGCGGCCGGTCCTGCTCGACCTCGCCGACCGCGCGGAGCTGCGTGAGATCGCCCGGGAGTGGGCGGACCGGATCGACATCCGCACGGCCAAAACCGATGACCGCCCGGCGGATGCCCTGCTGATCCGCCCGGACGCCCACATCGCCTGGGCCGCAACGATCGACGAATCCGCCGATACCGCAGCGGCCGCGTTGCGCGAAGCGCTCGTCGGCTGGTTCGGCACGCCCTGATAGGTACGGTGCCGAGTTCGCTCGCACCTCGAAGCACCGGCGCGCGGCTGCGCAGGTCGGCCTTCAGGTTGTCGCCGCTGCTGGCGATGAGCCGGTCGGTGACGGCCGGATCCCGCAGAGCGGCGCCGTGATCCGGCCGTCGCCAGTCCGCTGGCGACGGCCGGTCGCCGCACAGGTCCGTTCGACTGCGCCGGGTTGATCCTCCGTGTACAAACAGTGCTGGGTGTACCGAACAGACGAGGTGAATATGTGGAAAATCTGTCGGACCTGCGCGGTCGAGCACGAGGGCGCGGCGCAGCTGTGCCGCATCTGCGCCGACGAGCGACAGTGGGTACCCGCCGAGGGCCAGCAGTGGACCACCCTCGACGAGCTCGCCGCGGCCGGCCACAAGGTGGCGCTGCGTGAGCTGGAGCCGGACCTGTTCGGCTTGACGACCGAACCGGAGTTCGGCATCGGACAGGAATCCCATCTGCTGCGGACGCCGGCGGGCAATCTGCTGTGGGACGTGACCGGTTACGTCGACGAGGATGCCGCGCGGCGGGTCCGTGAGCTCGGCGAGGTCGTCGCGATCGTGCCGAGTCACCCGCACCATTACGGCGTGCAGGTGGAGTGGAGCCGGGCGCTCGGCGGGGTGCCGGTGCTGGTCGCCGAGCCCGACCTGGAGTGGATCGCCCGCCCGGATCCGGTAATCCGACCGTGGTCCGGTCAGCTCGAGCCGCTGCCCGGTATCACCCTGCGCCAGCTGGGCGGGCACTTCCCGGGCAGCGCGGTCCTGCACTGGGCGGCGGGCGCCGCCGGCAAAGGTGTGCTGTTCAGCGCGGACACCGTTCAAACGAATCCGGACCGCAAGTCGGTCGCTTTCATGCGCAGCTACCCGAACCGGATCCCGCTGTCAGCCAACGTCGTCGCCCGCATCGCGCGCACCGTCGAGGAGTTCGAATTCGACCGTATTTACGACAATTTCGGTCGCACCATCGACGGTGACGCCCGTGCCGTGGTCCGCCGCTCCGCCGACCGCTACATCGGTTGGGTCAGCGGGGAATTCGACCACCTGACCTGAGATCCGAACTCCGCCAACCGATCTCAACGTGGCGGAATACTGGTCCGTTCAGCCGCGAGCAGTCCATTGATGTGATCGGCCAGCCAGCTGACGGCGGCTTCCGACCCCTCGGTGAGGCGATCGTTGAACGACGCCGGTTGCTCGGCGACGCCGGGCGCCCACACCGGGTCGATCCACTGCTCGCGGCTGAACAGGGTCTGCTCGCCATGCTCCTGGAAGGTGTAGGTCAGGGTGGCGTCGTAGCCACGGTCGTACAGCGTCATCTGGTAGGGACGCTCGTACGCACGCACCTCCCAATACAAATGGAAGTCGACGCCGTCGGTGACGCCGTGCTCATAGACGGTGTCACCCAACCGCAACGGCCGCTCGGTCACACCGCCGACCGAGCGGGTGTACGGATGCCACTGCGGCCAGAATCTCGCCTGCGTGATCAAGTCGAAAACGGCCTCGATGGGCCCGTGCAGCAGAACTTCGAATCTTTCACCCACGACGACCTCCTGAATCGGGGCAACAACCCGGTCCTTGGCCTCGCTCAGCAGTCCATCGGGACACACTGGGAACGGTTGGGCATCATTCAACCATGCGCAACCGTTCGCGAAGGGCGACCAGCCCGCTGCGCGCGAGCCGGTGGGCGTCGTGGGTCAGTTGCCGCTGCCGCGGTACCCGATCTCCTTGGTCAGCGCGATGACATCGGTCAGTTCGCGCGGCGGTTCGCCGCATTCCTCGGCGTCGACGCGTTTGCTGGTGCCGTCGCGGTAGGTCACGGTCACGGTGTAGGAGAACGCGTCGCGGCAGCCGTTCGGCCCGGTGTAGGCCTCCTGCAGGGACCGGAACGGTAGCCCGGCGACCAGGTCGAACAACTCACTGCGCCGCGGACTCTCGACCTTGTCGTCGACGGTGTAGAACTCGTTGACCCCGGCGAAGCCGCCGGTCTGGTTCACCTCGACGCTGGCAACCCCGGAAGAGTCTGTCCCCGGCTGTGTTTCACCGACACCGCCGCAGGCCGCCGAGGCGAGAAACAGCACGCACATCACGGCGGCGGACAGAAACAGCGGTTGCGCGAGACCACGGCGGGACCGAGAGACGCTCATAGCCGCACACTATCGCCACGGGTGCGTCGCGACAATGCCACTTCGTCCCCAGTTGACCCGGCCCCGCCCACTGGGGAATCCACGAACAGAACCACAAAGTGACTGATGGTTATCGATACTCATGATTCGGCATACCGAAGCAGCGCGACCGCGGTCGCCGCCGAACCCGCTCGGTCACGTGGCGGCTTCAAGATCAAATTTGCCCGAAAGAGTCCAGCACATAGCGACTTTGACCGCCAACAGCCGAAGTAACAGCCTATGAGTCGACTTGTTTTCCAAAGCCGGGACAAGGCATTCACAACCTTGATAAGTTAATAACCATTCTTCCACTGAAAGGCGCGGTTCAGCGCTACCCGAGTGCCCCGCGCCGACTCGGTGGCGGCTGGACTCAGCGAGGAGTGGCGACATGGATGGACTCAGCAGACGCAACGCACTGAAGGCGAGCGGCGCATTGGGCGCATTGGGCGCCTTGGCAATGGTGACGCCCGCCCGAGCGGAACCGTGGACCTGGTCACCCGACGGCTCGGTGGCGGGCAGCGGCACCGGAGCCGACCCGCTGACCGTGTGGGATGCCGAGGCGGACCCCGTGGTTGCCGGGCTGCTCGACCGCGGCGAAGTAGCCGCGGTCAACGCGCTGTTGCGCACGTGGACCAGAAACGGCCAGCCCTTGCCTGCCGGATTGCCCACGGAGCTAAGAGATTTCATGGAGTACGCCCGCCAGCTACCGCAGTGGACCGACCACGGCAAGCTGGGCACCGCAGTCGAGTTCAACAAGAAGCGCGGTCTCTACCTCGGCGTGCTGTACGGCTTGGCCAGCGGCATGATGAGCACGGTCATTCCGAAGGAGGCGCGGGCGGTCTACTACTCCAAGGGCGGTCACGATCTGAAGGACCGCATCTCCAAGACCGCGAAACTCGGCTACGACATCGGCACCGCGAATGCCTATGCCCCCGATGGCGAAATGATCGTCACCTGCGTCAAGACTCGGCTGGTGCATGCCGCCGTGCGCCACCTGCTGCCGCAGTCGCCGCACTGGGTGCACTCCGCTGAGGAGGACATTCCGATCAGTCAGAACGACATCATGGTCACTTGGCACAGCCTGCCGACAACCGTGATGAAGCATCTGACCGCATGGCGGGTGCCCATCCCGGCGCACGAGTCGGCCGCCTTCCTGCACTCCTGGCAGGTGTGCGCGCACATGCTCGGCGTCCGGGACGAGTACATCCCGAACTCGTGGTCCGAGGCGAATTCCCAAGCCGCACAGGTGCTGGACCCGATTCTGATGCCGACGCCCGAGGGCGCCGCGCTGGCCGATCGGCTGCTGCGGCTCGGCGTGAACCTCGACCTCGCCATCCTCAGCAAGCCGGTCCTCGGCGCGTTCACCCGCTTCCTGCTCGGCGACAAGATCGCCGACGGGCTGGCCATCCCGAGGGAACCGCTCTGGGACCCGCTGCTGCGCGTGAGCTGGGGCCCCTTCATCGCGGTCCGTGAGGGCCTGCTGCCCGTCGTCCCGCTGGCCCCGGATGCGTACTGGCTCTTCGACGAATTCCTCCGCCAGGCCGCGCTGATCTACCTGGCCGAACTGCGCATGCCGATCAGTATCGAACTCCCCCAGATGAATCGGGACATGAGCCGGCCGCCGCGCTGAGCTCCGGTCAGGAGTTGCGCCGGACCACCAAGCCGGATTCATAAGCGAGAACGACGAGTTGGGCCCGGTCCCGGACATCGAGCTTGGTCATCGCCCGATTGATGTGGGTCTTCGCGGTGAGCGGGCTGATCACCATCCGGTCGGCGATCTCATCATTCGAAAGCCCCTGCGCCACAAGGGCAACCGCTTCCCGTTCGCGGTTGGTGAGTTCGTTCAGCGCCGCGCTGACGCCCGGGTCGAGCGGCTGGCTGACGTACCGGTCGATCAGTCGGCGAGTGATCGACGGCGCGAGCAGCGCGTCACCGCGCGCGGCGACGCGGATGGCGTGCAGGAAGTCTTCCGGCTCGATGTCCTTGACGAGGAAGCCGGCCGCCCCTGCCCGTAACGCGTCGAAAACGTATTCGTCCAGGCCGTAATTGGTGAGGATGACGACGTGCACCCCGGCCAGGGCCGGGTCCGCGGCGATGCGCCTGGTCGCCTCGATGCCGTCGACCACCGGCATCTGGATGTCGATGAGGGCGATGTCGGGCAGGTGTTCCCGGGCGAGCATGATGCCCTGGCTTCCGTCGGCCGCCTCGGCCACCACCTCGATGTCGTCCTCGAGCTCGAGCAGTGCGCGGAATCCGCTGCGGATCAGCGGCTGGTCGTCGACCAGCAGGACCCGGATCATGATGTCCGGTCCACGGGTAGTTCGGCGTGCACGGAGAAGCCGCCTTCGCTGCGCGGTGCCGCGCGCAGGTGCCCGCCGAGGGCGGTGACTCGTTCGCGCATCCCGAGCAGCCCGACGCCGGGCGCCGACACGGTGTTCGTGGTGGCTGTGCCGTCGTCGTCGACTCGGACGACCAGAGTGTCGGGCCGGTAGTCGATCCGGACCGACGCCGTCGCGGCCGCGGCGTGCCTGGCGACGTTGGTGAGCGACTCCTGGACGATCCGGTAGACGGTCCGGTCCACCGCGGCAGGCACATCCTGACGCTGACCTTCGATCGACAGGCTCGCGTCCAAGCCGGTCGTCCGAGCCCGTGCCACGAGTTCAGGGACGTGCGCGAGTCCTTGTGGCGGGGTGGTGCTGTCGTCGCGCAGCGCCTCCAGGGTCGCGCGCAGTTCCCTGGCGGCCTCGCGACCGGCCTGCCGGATCGCGAGCAACGCCTCGGGCACCTCTTCACCGCGTTTGCGGGCCACGTGGACGGCGGCCTCGGATTGCACCTTGATCACCGAGATCTGGTGGGTGAGCGAATCATGCAGTTCCCGTGCGATGTGCAGCCGTTCTTCGTCGGCCCGGCGTCGCGCGGTCTCTTCGCGGGTGCGCTCGGCTTCGTCGGCTCGCCGCTCGGCCTGCCGTAGGGCTTCACCCGCCGCACCGGCCGCGATCAACCAGGCGATCTCGAGCGCGTCCCGGGCCTGCGCGAAGGCGGCGCCGGTGTCGTGCAGCGAGGCCAGGGCCGCGAGCGGAAGCGCGGCGAGCAGGGTCACCGAGGCCGCCACCGTGATCCAGCGATGGCCTGCGCGCACGGCGGCGTACACGGCGAACAGGAACGCGACCGCGGGCACGTCGAAGCCGACGGCTTGATAACCCAGCGCGCACAACCCGGTCACGGCCAAGACCGCGAGCGGAGCGGTGCGGCGGGCGGCCAGCGCCAATCCGCCGATGATCAATGACGCGTAGCCGATCGGGTCGAGATCGGAGGCGGTGTGGTGCTTGGACAATCCGGTGGCCAGCAGGGCCGCCGCCACACCGGCAGCGATCGCCCGGTCCGCGATTCGTTCCCTGCTCATGTAGGCACCCTAGCCGGAGCGGCGCGCGCACGAATCCCGCGCACGGACGATCATTGGACTACCGCACACGCAGTAGTTCCGTGGCTCGCTACGGCGGCCGCGGTAGTCGGTTACGGCAGCGGCGGCAGCGCGAATTGCCCACGCCTGCACGATGTTCGGTGGTGGTGCGAGCGGACATGATCGAGCGACATCATTTCTGCGAAGGAGCACGCCATGTCCATCCGTTACCTGTTCGCCACTGCGGCAGCCGCCATGCTCGCAGTTTCCACGCTTGCCATACCGGCTGTCGCGCACGCCATGGTCCAACCGGACGTCGCCGGTCTCACCGTGCTGAGCTCCGGGCGGCTCGGCGCCATCGTGGCCGCGCTGGTGGGATTGACCGGCGTGATCATCGGCGGGCTGGTGCTGACCCGTCGCATCCGCAGCGGCGCCCTCGTCGCCCTACTGGCCGGCCTGATCGCGATGGCCCTCGGTGGGTTCGTCGTGGCCACGTCCGACGGCGGTCTCGGCACCGGCAACGGGCTGGGCGGCGCCTTCGTGGCCTTGCTGATCGGGCTGCTCAGCTCGATCCTGGGCGGGCTCGGCCTGATTCGCTCCCGCCGCACCGCCTGAGTCGTTCCTGCCGAGGCCAGGTTTCGGGCGGCGGAGAAATTGTCTGCGGACGGCGAAGATCGCCGCGCCGATGGCAACGACCGCCGCACCGGACAGCACCGACGCCATCGGCAAGGTGCACGCCAGCATCAGGCAGCCGAGCACGCCGACCGCGGGAATCACCCGCCACGGCCGACCCTCGCCAGGGGTCAATGTCCATGCGGCCGCATTGGCGACGGCGTAGTAGAGCAGGACGCCGAACGACGAGAACCCGATCGCGGCACGGACATCGACGGTCGCCGCGGCGACGGCAACGACCGCCCCGACGGCGATCTCCGCGCGATGCGGCACCGCGAATCGGGGATGCACCGCCGCCAGCGCGTGCGGCAGGTGCCGGTCGCGGGCCATCGCCAGCGTGGTGCGCGAGACACCGAGGATCAACGCCAGCAGCGCGCCCAGCGCGGCGACGACCGCGCCGATCCGCACCACCGGCGCCAACCAGCCGGCCCCGGCCGACCGCACCACGTCCGACAACGGCGCGCTGGACTCGGACAAGCCTTGCGGCCCAAGGATTGTCAGTGCCGCGATCAGGACGACCGCATAGACGAGCAACGTGATGCCGAGTGCGAGCGGGATCGCGCGCGGGATGGTGCGGGCCGGGTCGCGGACCTCCTCGCCCAGCGTGGCGATGCGCGCGTACCCGGCGAAGGCGAAGAACACCAGTCCCGCCGCCTGCAACACGCCGAAAACGGTTATGTCAGAACCAAATTCCAGTCGCGCCAGGTCGGCGGTCTCGGCGGTGAATGCCGCCACAACCACCGCGGCGAGCACAGCGAGCACGACCGCCACGATCACCCTGGTCAGCAGCGCGGACTTCTGTACGCCGCGATAGTTCACCACCGTCAACGCGACCACCGCCGCCGCGGCGACCGCGTGCGCGTGCTCCGGCCACGCATAGACGCCCGCGGTCAACGCCATCGCCGCACAGGACGCGGTCTTGCCGACCACGAAACACCACCCCGCCAGATACCCCCAGAAACTCGCCGAGCCGTTCGCGCCCATACACATACGTGCCGCCCGAAGCCGGATATCGGGCCGCCAATCTCGCCGAAGACGTCGCATTGCAGTACGCCACCAGCGCCGCGATCGCCAGCCCGAGCAGCACCGCCGATCCAGCCGCCCGCGCCGCCGGAGCCAGCGCGGCGAAGATCCCGGCGCCGATCATCGCGCCGAGCCCGACCACGACGGCATCGGACACTCCCAAACTGCGCCGCAGCTCATCCGGGGTATTCGTCAGCGTTGCCTTGGGCACCATGGTGCCCATTCGATCAGACTCCGTCGGTGGTCACCACCGCAGAGCTGTTCGGCCCCGCTACGGCGGACGAACGGTGCCTTGTCCTAGATGATGAGGCCGTGGACCTGGATCAGATCAGTACGCGCATCGACGAACTCGCGACGAGATTCGGAGTGCCGGCGCCACGCGTCGTGGCGGGGGGCGAACGTGTGCAGTTGCGCTGGCGACGGGGGCGGCCGGTCGTCCTGGTCGGTCCCGCGTTCGATGAGCTTCCGGCGGCGGAGCAGGCGGGCGTACTCTCGGGTGCCGTGGTGTTCGCCGATCTCCTGGCCGCCGAGCGCCGTGACAAGGCTTGGCGCACTTTCGGATTCGTCGCGACAGCGGTGATCGGGATCGTCGCGTTCGCCGGGCTCGAGAGCGGCATACCGCCGTGGTTGGTGCTGCTGTCGAGCGTGCTGGCGTTCGCGATCAGCTATCTGACGATGCTCACGGTGCGGTACCGGCGCCTGGTCTACCGAGGTGACCGCAGGATGGCGCAGGTGCTGGGGCGGCCGCTCATCGATCAAGCGCTCGACGCTGACGCCGCCCGGCGGTCGAGCAGCAAAGGCGTCCAACGCATTTGGCACAACCTGTGCGTTCCGGACGAGACCCGGCGCGCGAAGAACCTGGACGCTCCCCCGCGTCCCCGCCGCGCTCGACGGATGACCCGAGCATCGAAGAAGCCCAACTACTGGGTCTCAGCGGATCAGCGCAAGAACCAACCGGTCTTCAGAGATCCGGAATGATTATCATTACCTCCCCCAAGAACTGTGGGCTTGTAATGGATATGCGAACTCTTATAAGGGCGTAGTTCGAAATCGGCAGTGGCGGAAGAGATTACCCCCGAATTGGGGGTTATGTGACACAGGTCACATAACGTTCTTCTGTCACAAATTCATAGGATCGATTCTAATGATTCCAGCCGGAACTAGGGGAAGCTACATGCTCATAGGGGGTCATGATATGTCTACAATTTCCGCTTCGCGCATTCGCGCGTTATCGCGGTTACGACCGTCGGATCCATAACTCGGGGTCGGCTCGCGTTACCAGCGTCGATACCGACCTCATCCAGCACTGACGTCGTCCTCGAGCAGTCGAGTCCGGCCGACGCGCATTTCCCGGAAAGCCGCGATCATCATCCGCGATCACACTTTCCGCAAATATCCAGCACCGGGTGTATTACCGAATTCCAGACCCGGTGAGATCTCTCTGTACGAAAGTCTCGGGTGACCCTCGAGACCGTGAGGCTGATTGTGGACGAATACGCTCTGGCATGCCCGTCGGTCATCGGCGAACGATTTACGCTGCTGGCAAAACAGCACCCCGAACGGGTGGCTGTGATCGGCGACGGTGGACAACTCACCTATGCCGAACTCGACCGTAGATCCGACGGTCTGGCCCGGCATCTGCAGGACTGCGGCGTACGCCCGGGCGACACCGTGGCATTGGCCGCCCGCCGCCGGATCGCCACCATTGTCGGCTTGCTCGCGATCCTGAAAACGGGCGCCGGATACCTCGCGCTCGACGAGCGAGCGCCGAGGCAGCGCCGCGAGCTCGTGCTGCGCCGATCGGGCGTGCGAATCGTGTTGGTACACGAGGATTCAGCACCGCAACTGCCCGCGGACTGCCGTGCGGTATCGCTGGACGCGGACCACCCCGCCCAGTCCCCCACGCCGGTCACCATTACCGATCTGCACCCGGCTTACCTGGCATACACCTCGGGCTCCACCGGCACGCCCAAGGGTGTGTGCGTGCCGCACCGCGCGGTGTCGCGATTGGTGGTCGATACCGATTTCCTTTCCGTCACAACGGATGACGTCTTTCTGCAATTCGCACCGATCGCCTTCGACGCCTCGACCCTGGAAATTTGGGGCGCGCTGCTCAACGGTGCGCAATTAGTCCTCGCGCCCGACACCGAGCTCTCGCTCAGCGATCTCACCAAACTCGTCGGTCACCATCGGGTGACCGTGCTCTGGTTGACTGCGGGCCTGTTCCAGCAGGTCACCGAGGGTGGCCTCGACGAACTGCGCAGCCTGCGCTATCTACTCGCCGGCGGCGACGTGCTGTCCCCCGCACACGTCCACCGGGCCGTGACCGCGCTGTCCGACACGACGGTGATCAACGGCTACGGGCCAACAGAGAACACCACTTTCACGTGTTGCTACGCCGTGACCGGAACCTCGGCCGGTCCGGTGCCGATCGGCCACCCGATCCGCGGCACCGGCGTGCGCATACTCGATGCCCGGCTCGCTCCGGTATCGGACGATGCGGCCGGTGAGCTGTACGCGACGGGAACCGGTCTGGCGCATGGGTATTGGGGCGACCCCGGCCTGACCGCCGCGACCTTCGTCGCCGACCCGGCCGCCCACATCCCGGGCGAACGCATGTACCGCACAGGCGATCTCGTCCGTCAGCAACAGCGCGGTGCCCTGGACTATCTGGGCCGGATCGACCACCAGGTGAAGATCCGCGGGTTCCGCATCGAGATCGGCGAGGTAGAAGCCGCGATCGCCGCGCTGCCCGGCGTCGCGACCCTCGCGGTCGTCCCGCAAGACCAGCGCGGCGGCGGAAAACGCTTGGCCGCCTGGCTTGTCGGCGAAGCGAACGCCGGACTGTCCACCCTGGACGTCCGCCGCGCGCTCGCCGAAACCCTGCCCTCCTATGCGGTACCCACGCTGATCCGCATTGTCGACGCCTTGCCGTTGACCGCCAACGGCAAGATCGACCGGCGAGCACTCGCCGCCGACCAGCCCACCGAACGCCCCCGACTGACCAGTGCCTACCGCGAGCCGTCCACCGCGATGGAGACAGCCGTAACCACCTTGTGGACCGACTATTTCGGCATCGCGGGTATCGGCGCCGACGACGATTTCTTCGAGCTCGGCGGGCATTCGCTGCTCGGCGTGCGCATCACCGCCGACCTCGAGCGCGAGTACGGCGTGACCGTCTCGCCGGTCACCTTCTACCTCGACCCCACCCCGGCCGGCCTGGCCGCCGCCGTCGAGCAAGGGCGGCGGAGCGCGTGAAGATCAGCACCGACGTCCGCGCGGCCGCCGATCTGGACGGGATCGACCTCTTCGATCCACACTTCTTCGCCACCGGCGACCCGCATCCGGTCTGGGCGGCCATGCGCGCCGACGCCCCGCTGCACCGCCAAATACTGCCGGACGGACGGTCTTTCCGATCGGTCACCCGGCACGCGGATGCCTGCCGGGTGCTCGGCGACCATCGCGCCTTCACCTCCGAACGCGGCAGCGTGCTCACCCAACTCGGGCACGGCGACATCTCCGCGGGCAAGATGCTCGTATCGACCGATCCGCCAAGACATTCCGAGCTTCGACGCCCGATCCAGCCGCAGCTTTCGGTGCGCACGGTCGCCGCGTGGCAGGAGTCCATTCGCACTGCGGTGCAACGGTTTCTGGCCCCGGCACGCGACGGCGGCAGCTGGGATGTCGCGCAGCAGGCGTATGAGCTGCCGATGACGGTGGCCGGTGCGCTACTGGGCATCCCGGAGGCCGACTGGGACAACCTGGTGCGGTGGACGGCCATGGCCGCCGCACCCGAGGATCCCGAGTTCCGGGTCCGCAGCGGGTCGGCCACCCTGGCCATCGCCCATCATCAGCTGTTCGACTACTTCGGCGCGCTGGTCAAACGCCACCGCGGTGACCGGCCGCGCGCCGACCTCATCGGGCACCTGATGAGCATGCAGGCCGGCGGCGCGCCGCTCACCGACGACGAGGTCGTCTACAACTGCTACAGCCTGCTGCTGGGCGCCAATGCCACCACACCGCACACCGTCAGCGGCACCATGCTCGCGCTCGCCGAACACGAAGACCAGTGGCACGCTGTGCGATCCGATCCCGCACTGGTTCCCCGCCTGGTCGAGGAGGGGCTGCGCTGGACCTCGCCCGCCAACAGCTTCCTGCGGTACGCGAGCGCCGACACCGAGCTGAGCGGCGGGCTGATCGAGGCGGGTGAGGCGGTCGCGGTCTGGATCGGCTCGGCCAACCGGGACGAAGCGGTCTTCGCCGACCCGTACCGGTTCGACATCACCCGCACGGACAACCGGCACATCGCGTTCGGCCACGGACCGCACTATTGTCTCGGCGCACCGTTGGCACGGTTGACGTTCCGGGTGCTGTTCGAAGAACTGGCCGGGCAATTCACCACTATCGAGCCGATGGCGCCACCGCAGCACCTGGCGTCGGTTTTCATCGCAGGCATGACGCAGCTCCTGATCCGGACCGGATGAACGGTCCGGCGAAACCTCATCGCCACCCCGATCTCGCAGTGCCACAACGAAGGGATGTAACTCAGTGACGTCCGAGACCACCCTGCACGATGCCGCACCCATGACCCGCTGGCTGCTCCGCCTACCCGACCAGGACGCGACCGCGCGAATCTTCTGCTTCCCGTATTCGGGGGTCGGTGGATCCATGTTCAACCAGTGGCCGCGGCGCATCGGTGGCATCGAGATCTGCGCCATCCAGCTACCGGGGCGGGAAAATCGCCTGCGCGAAGGGCATTACGGCACCTATGCGGTGCTGGCCGAGGCGCTCGCGGAATCGCTACTGCCGCATCTGGATCGGCCGTTCGCCTTCTTCGGGCATTGCGCCGGGGCGTTGCCCGCCTTCGAAACCGCGCGGCTGCTGGCCGAGCGCGCGCTGCCGATTCCGCAGCGGCTCTTCGTCTCCGCCCAGGTGGCACCACACGACTGTCCGCACGATCGCTTCCTGGACATGTCCGATGACGAACTGCGCGCGGAACTGGAATTTCTCACCGTGACCCGCGGCGGACAGGTGCAGCCCCAGCTGATCGAGCTCGGTTTGGCCATTCTGCGCGAGGATCTGGCGGCCAATCGGGTCTATCGCAGACCCGCACCCATCGAGGTGCCGTTCCCCATCACCGTGCTGCACTGGTCCGACGACCCCGAGGTCACCCCGGACGAGCTGCGCGGTTGGCAGCACTACGGCGCCGATGTCCGGTTCCCGGTGGTCGCGGGCGGCCACTACGACTTCCTCAGCGCACCGGAGCCGTTGCTGCGGCACCTTTCCGAGCCGTTCGCGCCGCAGCGCGGGGCGTGCGAATGAGGAAGACCATGGCGCAGATACCCGGTTTCGGCCGGTTACTGCTCGGGCGCACGCTGTCGTTCCTGGCCACCGCGCTGGTGCCGATGGCGCTCACCCTCGCGGTGCTCGACGCCACCGGCCGGGCGGGCGACCTCGGCCTCGTGCTCGCTGCCGAGTTGGCGCCACAGTTGCTGCTGCTGCCGATCGGCGGCGTGCTCGCCGACCGGTTCGCGCCGCAGAAGGTGGCCTTCGCCGCGGACATGACGCGTGGGCTCGCTCAACTCGTCATCGGCATCGAATTGCTGTGCGGGATCGTCCGAATCACCGATCTGGTGATTCTCTCGGCGATCACCGGCATCGGCGTCGCCTTCGGTACCCCGACAATGTCGCCGTTAGTCATCGCGACGGTTCCGCAGGAACATCGGTTGCGCGCCAACGGTTATCTCGGCGTGGTGCGCGGCGTCACCTTGGTCGCCGGGCCCGGCGTGGCCGGTGTGCTCGCGGTAACCGTCGGTCCCGGTTGGACATTCGTCGTCACCGCCGTGTTGTTCGTGGTGGCCGCCTGCACCCTCGGCCGGCTCCGCATCGCGCCGCGTCCGGTGGTCGAGCATCCGGTGACCTTCTTCCGGCAGCTGGCCGACGGCTGGCTCGAGGTGCGCAGCCGACCGTGGTTCTGGTCCAACCTGATCGGGCACGGCGTCTCGAATCTCACTGCGGGCGTGCTCATGACGCTCGGCCCGCTGATCGCCGTGCAGTCACTGGGCGGCGAGCTGTCCTGGGTGCTGATCTATCAGGCAGGCATGGCCGGCTTGGTGATCGGTGCGCTGGTCGCGCCGCGGCTGCGGGTGCGGCGTCCGCTGGTGGTGACTTCGGCGTGCGGCGCGCTGTTCGCCTTGCCGATGATTAGTTTCGCGGCGCTGGCGCCGGGCTGGGTCGACGCGGTCGCCTACGGTGCCGCCATGCTCGGGGTCGGGCTGCTGAACACGCTGTGGCAGACCACGATGCAGCAGCAGTTCCCGCCGGAGGCCCTGGCGCGCGCCGATTCCTACGACGCCCTGCTCTCCTTCGCCGCCCGCCCGCTCGGCATGGCCGTCGCCGCCCCGATCGCCGCGGTGACCGGCAACGCCGTACCCCTGCTGACCATGGCCGTCCTGGTCGCGGTGGTGAACCTGGCGATTATCGCGCTGCCCGACGTCCGGGCGATGACCACTGAGAAAGAGGTGACACGGCTATGAGAACCGGCGAGGATACCCCGGCGGTCGCCGTGATCGGCGTCGCCTTCGAGCTACCCGGCTGCGCCGACTGGGAGTCGCTGACCGCCCTGTTGCGGCACGGTCGCGACGCCATGCGCCGCTTCCCGGCGACGCGGGCCGCGGCCACCGGCGTGACCCGGTCGGCGACCGATCGCGACGGCGGCTGGCTCGACGACATCACCGGATTCGACTACCGCTACTTCGGGCTGTCCAAGGCCGAAGCCGAGCTGATCGACCCCAGGCAGCGGCGCATGCTTCAGCTGGCCTGCCGCGCTATCGGGCATGCGGGTTACGCGCAGGGTGAGCTGGCGGGCACGAATACCGCGGTGGTGGTCGGCGGCTACGGCGGGCCGCATCCGAGCCTGTCCGATCTGCTGCCCGCCGCCGACCGCAGGCTCGGTCCGGCCACCACGGGAAGCCTGCACGCCTACGCCGCCGGACGGATCGCCTACCACCTGGATCTGCGTGGCGCGGCGCAGGTGGTGGACACCGCGTGCTCGTCGTTCCTGGTCGCATTGCACGAGGCACGCTGGAAAGTCGGACGGGGAGAATGCGATTCGGCTCTCGTCGGCGGGTATGAACTGGTGCTCGGCGCACTCCCGCAGCACGGCAGCGACGGCATGGGCGTGCTGTCGGCGGTGGATCAGTGCCGGCCGTTCGACGCGGGTGCCGATGGCACCACCTACGGCGAGGGCGGCGGGTTCATTCTGCTCAAACGGCTCGACGCGGCCGTTCGCGACGGGGACACCGTGTACGCGGTGCTGCGCGGTAGCGCGGTCAACCAGGACGCGCGACGCGGTGCCGGACTCACCGCGCCGAGCCCGCAGGCGCAGACCGAGGTCATCACCGCAGCACTGCGCGATGCCGGAATCACTGCTGGGGCAGTCGGTTACGTGGAGGCGCACGGCACCGGCACGAAGATCGGGGATCCGATCGAGATCCAGGGGCTGATCGATGCGTACGCCGGGATCGAGGGCCGTGGCCCTGCGGTCTCCTCGGTCAAGGCGAACGTCGGCCACCTCGGATGTATGGCCGGGTTCGCGGGACTGGTCCGCATCATCGCGCAGTTCCGCGCCGAGGAGATATTCCCGACAGCGCACTTCGAGCAGCCGAATCCATTGCTGGGCCTGGCTTCAGCGCCGTTGCGCCTCGCCGATCGTCGGGAGCCGTGGCCGTCGACGAGCACGCGTTACGCCGCCGTCAGCAGTTTCGGGCTGAGCGGCACCAACGCGCATGTCATCGTCGCGGCGCCGGAACCGGAGCCGGACAACGACATTGCGGCGGCCGGCGCTCAGGTCGTCGTGCTGTCGGCACGCGACAGTGCGGGCTTGCGTGCCCAGGTTCAACACCTGCACGATCAGGTGGCGGCGGATCCGGCCGGCTTCGATCTGGCTGCCGCCGCGGAGGTGTTGTCGGTCGGGCGTGCGCATTTCGCGCACCGGCACGCCTGGGTGGTGCACGATGCGAAGGAGCTGCTCGACCGGCTCACGGACAGCTTGGCCGCGCCGACCGAGGACCGGTCGGCACCGCCGGATCCGGCGCCGGTGGTCGTCGCGCTCGGCGACCCAGGTGACGTGACGGCCGAGGACCTCCTAGCCGTTGCCGACGCATTCCCTGGAGTCGCCGAAATCGTTGCTGAAGCCGAACGCCATGTGGCAGCAGCGAACTGGACATCCGCGCAGCGTGGGCTCGTCTGGCTGCTCGGTGCGCATCGAGTCCTCGCCGACGCTGGGATCACGGCCGATCTGCTGCTGTCCCACGGCGTCGGTGCGACCGCAGCTCGGGTACTCCGCGGTGACGACGACCTGTCTGCGGCACTGGCGGCCGATCCCGGCACACCGACGCCGCCGAACGCCGAGACGCTGCGCACGGTCTTGGCCGATCTGGCCGACCCGGTGATCGTCGATCTCGCGCCGGGTAGCGCGCTGTCGGCATTGCTGGCCGCCGAACCCGCCGCCACGGTCGAGTCGACTCCGGTGCACGCGCTCTGTCGGCTGTACCTCGCAGGGCACCAGATAGATTGGCGTCGAGTGCTCGGGCGAGCGCCGCGTCGTCGGCTCGAGCTCCCTGTCGCGCCGATGGCCGAAGTCCATTGTTGGCCGACCGTTGCCGATCCGACCGCCCCTGGCCGCGCGCCGACTGCCGACACCTCGATGGCCGCAGTAGTAGGCGCATCGACGACTACCACATCCGCCGCGCCAGTCGCCCCGACTGCCGCTGCAACGGCAACGCAGACTCCCGCCGTTCCAGTAACCCCGACCGCGGCCGCATCAGCAATCCTGACTACCACCGACGCACCAGCAACCTCGACCGCCACCGCCGAATCGGCAACGCCGACGGCTACCGCATCGGCCTCCCTGACCACCACCGCCACATCAGCTACCCCAACCACCGCATCGGCAACCTCGGCCGCCGCCGCATCGGCAACCTCGATTGCTGCCGCACCGTCGCCCCTGGCTTCCGCCACTGCCGAATCCGTCGCCGACATCGTGCTCGCCCTGGCCAGAGAGGTCCTCAAGGAACCGGAAGTGGTTCCGTCGGACGACTTCTTCGACATCGGCGGCACCTCGCTCAACGGGGCACAGCTGGTGGCTCGGATCAACGAACGATTCGGCACGGATCTCGGTGTGCTCGACCTCTACGACTACCCGGATCTGGCCGGAACCGCAGCCGCTGTCGCGGAGCTGGTGGGTGAGACCGCCGCCACCCCAACGGATAACGAGCCGACGGCAGTCCCCGCACCCATCAGTCCGCTCAGCGAAAATACTCCGCCGCCCGATGAAGGACCATTGTCCGGACAGCAACTGGCGATCTGGGCCGCCGATCAGCTCGACCCCGACACCGGCGCCTACAACGTGCCCGCCGCCCTACTACTCGACGGAGCAGTCGACACCGCAGCGCTTACCGCGCGGCTACAGGCGGTCGTGGCACGGCATCCGATGCTGCGCGCCCGGATCATCAACTCCCCCAACGGCCCACGCCAGGTAGTCACTCCTGCGGACGAAACCCGCGTAACGCTCACCGAGACGGTGCTCGAACTGACCGATCGCACTGCGGCCGAATCCCGGGAAGAACTGCTGGACCGACTACGAGAGTTGGTCGCCCAGCCGTTGCCACCCGATGGTCCACCGGGCCGATACCAGCTGGTGCGAGCCCAATTCCGGAACGGCGACCAACAAATCCTGCTCCTCACCTTCCACCATCTGTTCGTCGACGGTTGGTCGTGGCGCCTGCTGTTCGCCGAATTGGGCAGCGAGCCAGGCACATTGCCCGTACTGGAGCGCCGCTACCTCGACTACGTCACCGATCAGCACGCGCTGCTGGACGGCCCGACCGGAACCGAGCTCACCACCTTCTGGTCGGACTACCTGTCCGGCACGCGCTACGTACCCCTGCCGGTGGATCAGGATGCCGGCGAAACCTCGTTCGGCACAAAAGAATCAGCCCTACCCATCGACAGCAACCGCGCCACCCGACTACGCGAACTCGCCCGACGCGAGCGCTGCACCCTGCACACGGTGCTGCTGACGGCCTGGATGACACTGCTCCGACAGCTCACCGGCGAGCACGACGTCTGCGTGGCGGTGCCGGCAGCCGGGCGTAAACCGATCGATGAACCGGTAGTGGGCAACTACGCCACCACCCTCGTGGTGCGGGCGACGGTGCAGCCCGAACAGTCGATCACCGCCTTGCTCACCGCGGTCCGCACGGCCTCGCTGCAAGCCCTCGACCACCAGGACCTGCCCACCGACCGGCTGCGGCGAATAGCGCGCCCCAACTCCGCGGACCCGCTCGCGGCCACCATGTTCACCGTCACCAGCGGAGTCGAGCCATTGCGACAGCTGGGGCCTGACGGCCCGGCGGTGGAGCTGCTCGATGTCGGACAGGGCGGCGCGGCCTTCCCCATCGCGGTCACCGTGCTGGAGTACGGCAGCCAGCTGCGCTGCCGAGTCCAGTACGACCCGACGATGTTCCGCCCCGACACGATCCACGCCTGGTTCGACTCGTACCACGCGCTGCTGGACCGGCTGGCGGCGCTGGATCCGAACACGCCGGTGCACACACTGTCGATCGGCATCGCACCGGCAGCACGACGGGTTCCTGACGCAGCACAGGACATCGACACGTCGACAGCCACAGCACACGTCGCACCGAATAATGGTCTGCAAGAACAGCTCTGCGAGCTGTGGTCACGCTACCTACGGCGCGACCGAGTCGGCATCGAGGACGACTTCTTCGAGCTCGGCGGCGACTCGATCTCCGCGATCGCCATCGCCGCCGAGGCGGGCACCAACGGAATCGCCCTGCGGCCCCGGGCCATTCTCCGGCTCAGGACAGTCGCCGCTGTTGCCGAGACCATCCCGGAGCGCGAAACCGGTTCCGCCACAACCACACCGGCTCCGGCCGAAGCGGAAGCGCGCACCACGGTCGACCCGACCCCACCGCAGCTGGAGTTCCTCAGCCGCAGCGTGCCCAACCCGGACTACTGGAACCACGGCGTGCGCTACACCTTGCGCCGCAACATCGACACCGCCACCGTTGAGCGCGCAGTGCAGGCCCTAGCGGACCGACACCCTGTCCTGCACGCCCAACTACGCTCGGTCGAAGCCAGCTGGCAACTACTGTCCACCGGAGCACCCCCGGCGATCACCGAATTCGACCTCACCGCATCAGTTCCCGTCGACCTCCAGCACCAGATCCACCATGCGGCCACCAAGTTGCACAGCACCTTGAGCCTGTCCGACGGCCCGGTCTGCCGAGCGGGCTTGTTCCACACCCAGGCGGGACACGACGACCAGCTCGTGCTGGTGATCCACCACACGATGGTCGACCTCTACTCATGGAACCTACTGACCGAGGACCTTTCGGCCCTCCTCGCCGGTACGAGCACCGCCGAACTGCCCACCCCCAGCGCGAGCTACTTCGAGTGGGCACGCCGACTCGCCGACCTGATCCGCACCCGCCCGGACACCCTGGACGCCGGCTACTGGCTGGACCGCTCCTGGGGCGACGGCATGCAACTGCGCCCCGTGGCCGGCGACTCGTTCGGCATCGAGGGCAACACCGGCGAGCTGGTCACCGAATTCCCCGCCCCTGCCCTGGTTTCCGGCCTCAGCCGCTCGGAACAGCTGCTGGCCGCACTGGGCGTCGCGATGCAGCACTGGCTCGACGTGCGCGGCGGCGAGATCGCCATCCAGCTGGTCGGCCACGGCCGCGAAGACCTGTTCGACGACCTCGATCTCGGCCGCACCGTCGGCTTCTTCAACACGACCTATCCGTTCGCCCTCGGCCTGCCCGGCCGGCGCACCCCGGCCGACCACGCCGCCTTCGTCGCGGCACAGCTGCGCTCGGTGCCCGGACGCGGTTTCGACTTCGAACCCCTGCGCAGGTTCCACCCCGATGCCGCCGTGCGCACCGCACTGGATCAGATCCGGACACCGGACGTGCTGTTCTCCTTCTGGGGCACACCCGCTTTCCTGTCCGACGAGCGGGACGGTGCCCTGACCGGTGCCGACAACGAACTCGTCGGCCGCGACCGGCCCGCCGATATGCCGAGGCCCGCCGCGCTCGAGGTCTATCCGAGACTCGTCGCCGACCGGGTCCGGGTGCAGTGGCGCTACAGCGGCGAATTGTTCACCCCCGAACGCATTCTCGCGCTCGCGGAAGCCTTCGGCGCGGCCTCGGCCGTGCCTGTCACACCGAGTCACCAGAACACAGGAGTTGCCAGATGACACAACCGTCCCGCCGACTTTCCATGCGGCGCAAGCCCTTTGCGCTGACCGGCGCGGTGTTACTGGCAGCCGCGGCCGTGCTGGCCGGACACACCGGGGCAGCCTCCGCCGACACCGGAGCCAACGCCCTGGCCGACCGTCTTGCCGCCGAGGTCACCGGCGACGGCGCGTGGCCCCACCTCGCGGCCCTCGCGAACCTCACCAGCACCTTCGGCGGACACCGAGTATCGGGCTCCCCGGGCTACGAGGCGACCGCTCAGTACTTCACCGCGGCACTCACCGCCGCCGGCTACCAGGTGACGCGGCAGCAATTCAGCTTCCCCGACTACGACATTCGCGCCGAGACCGGCTCGGTGACCGCGCCCCAGGCCCGTCCGCTGCACCCGGTGATCGCCCGATTCTCCCGTTCCACCCCGGACGGTGGCCTCAACGCCGCGGTGAGTCTGCCGACGGGCAAGGACACCGGCTGCACCGTCGACGACTACGCGAACAGCGATGTGCGCGGCAAGGTTGTGCTGGTCCGGGTGGGCGACTGTTTCATCACCCAGAAGCAGCTGGTGGCCGCCGAGGTCGGCGCCGCAGCCATGCTGATGAACGGCGATTCGCCGGACCCGACGCTCAATTTGCGCTACCGGATGGTGCCGCCCGCCGACGCCCGCATCCCCACCGCGACGCTGCCGCGGGGCGAAGCCGAGCAGTTGCAGGCCGATGTCACCGCAGGACCGGTGCAGGTCACCCTCGACCTGCGCGGCAACGAGATTCTGACCAACACCTACAACCTGATCGCCGACACCCCCACCGGCCGCGCGGACAACATGGTCGTGATGGGCGCGCATCTGGACTCCGTCGACACCGGTCCCGGCGTCAACGACAACGGCACTTCCGCCGTGATGACGCTGGAGACCGCGCTGCGCATGGCCCCCTACCGCGATCAGGTCCGCAACAAGGTGCGGTTCGCCTGGTGGGCGGCCGAGGAGAAGGGACTCGCGGGCGCGCAGTTCTACATCGATCAGCTGACCCCCGAACAGCGCAAGAACACCGCCCTCTATCTGAACGCCGAAATGATCGGCTCGGACAACTTCGCCCGCCAGGTGTACAACGGCAAAACTGCGAATGGTTCGGCACCGGCCGGCTCCGATCAGATCTCCACCCTGATCAACGGGTACTTCGCCGGGCAAAATCTGCCGACCGTCGGCCTGGTCCTGGACGGGCGCTCCGACCACGCCCCGTTCATCACGGCGGGCATCCCTGCGGGCGGCGTCAACGGCGGCTCGGACACCCTCAAATCGGCGGAGTGGGTGCGGCTGTTCGGTGGTATCGAGGGCCAGATGCTCGACCGCTGCTACCACCAGGGCTGCGACAACCTCGCCAACATCAATCGCACCAGCTTCGACCAGTTCGGGCGCGCGATGGCGTGGTCGGCAGGCCGGTTCGCCGTCACCACCGAGGACGTCAACGGCGTGCGCTAGCCCGCACCGAAGGGACGACGAATGTCATTGGGCATCAAGGCGATCGGGTACGCCCTCGGCGCACCCGTCTCCATCGACGAACTGGCCGGCGACGACCAGAAGGTGCGGCAGTGGGGCTACCGCCGCCTGCACCGCGCACCGGCGGAGGTCGGCCTGACCGACCTGGCCGTGCGCGCCGGGGAGGCCGCGCTGCGGCGCGCCGGAATCGCGGTGGGCGAGGTCGATCTGGTGGTGCTGGCGATCACCGATATCGCCGAATACCTGTACTGGGATCCCGCTGCCGCGGTAGCGGGCCGCCTCGACACCCGGCAGGCGGAGGCGATCCTGTTGAGTCAGGCCTGCGGTGGCGGTGTCGCGGCGTTCGACATCGTCGCCGGAAAATTCGCGACCCACCCCCGATACCGGACCGCACTGGTCATCGCGGCCAACCGAATCTGCGAAACCTATTGGGACCGTGTCGAAACGAGCACCTCGTTGAGCTCCGACGGCGCGGCGGCCGCGGTCCTGCGCCGCGACCACCCGGAGTGCCGCTGGCTGGCGACCGAGGTCGTCACCGACGGCCGCTACGCGGACTTCATGCGGATGGAGCTCGGCGGCGGCGCTCGCCCGTTCACTCCGGGCGCCGAGCGGCCCGCCATCGCCGGACTGATCGACCGCATGGACACCTTCTTCGACGGAGACGGCCGCGCCGCACTCGCCTTCGTCGAGCAACTGCACACCCGCAACCGCGAGGTCGTCGAACGCGCTTGCGCGAGTGCGGATGTCACGTTCGGCGAGATCGAGCGGGTGCTGTATCTGCACGACAATGCCGGCGCCTTCGCCGATCTGGCCAAGGCGCTCGGCATGCCGCTGGACCGTACCAATGTCGAGATCGCCTGCGACCACGGACATTTCGGCCCGGCCGATCAACTACTGAGCCTGGAGCGGCTGCTGGCCACCGGCGAACTCGTCACCGGCGACATCGTCGCCCTGCTGAGCATGGGCACCGGCATGCACTGGGCCTGCACCCTGCTCCGCATCTGACCGACTACGAAAGTGAGGAGGGTCGTGGACGACCTACTCGACCGCGTCCGGCGGTTGATCGAGCCCGGCGCCGAGCCAGATCCCGCGCTGCTTGCCGCGCTGGCGCACACCCCCGATATCGGCACCGCCCGCGAGGCGGGCAGGCTGCTCGCCCGCATAGATTCCGCGCTGGTGTGCAGGCCGGGCACCACGCCGCACCCGCTGCGGGTGGCCGTGACCGGTTCCTTCACCGCCGACAATCTGGTTCCGCTGCTACGCATTTCACTGCTCGCAGCGGGAATCGACCCCGAGTTCCACCTGACGCCACCGGATCAACTGCTCATGCAGCTGAGCGATCCCGACTCCGCCTTGGCGCGATTCGCACCCGATCTCACGGTGTGCCCGATCCACGAGGAGCTGTTCCTCCCCCGCGACGCCGATCCCGCGGATCTCGACACCGTGCGCGACCTCCTCACGCAGCGCCTCGACCTGTTCGCTACGGCAGTGTCGGCCTTCGCGACCCGCACCGCAGGCACCGTGCTGGTGCACACCGTGCCGCTGCCACAGATCCGATGGCGGACCGTCAACGCCTACCGGTCCCGCGCGCGGCTGGGCCGGGCCTGGCGCGAACTCAACAGCGGCCTGCTCGAATTCGCCGAGCGCATCGACAACGTCGACGCAGTGGACCTGGAGCTGCTGCTCACCGACGCCGCCGTCGCGTTGCGCGACGATCGGCTGTACCGCTTCGGCAGTATGGCCTGGTCGCCCGCGGTCGAGCAGCTGTACGCCGGGCAGGTCGCCGGGTATGCCCGCGCGCTGACCGGCCGCGCCAAGAAGTGCCTGGTGCTGGACCTGGACAACACCCTCTGGGGCGGTGTGCTCGGCGACGACGGGCCGGAGAACATCGAGCTCGGCTCGCTATACCCGGGCAATGCGTATACCGAGTTGCAGCGGGCGGTGCTGGCGCTGCGCGATCAGGGCGTGCTGCTCGCGGTCGCCAGCAAGAACGATCCGGCCCTGGTGGCGCAGGTGCTCGCCGAGCATCCCGAAATGCTGGTTCACACCGACGATTTCGTCGCCGTCAAGGCGAACTGGGAGCCCAAGGACGGCAGTCTGGCGGCGATCGCGGCCGAGCTGAATCTCGGGCTCGACAGCCTGGTCTTCGCCGACGACTCGGCGTTCGAATGCGAGCTCGTCGGTCGCGCGCTGCCGCAGGTCACCGTCGTACCGCTGGCGGGCGACCCGGCCGGGCACCTCGGCGCGCTGCTGTCCGGCGACCACTTCGCCGTGCTCACCACCACCGACACCGACCGGCAGCGCACCGACCTGTACCGAGCCAGGGTGCGCAGGCAGGAGTGGACGAGCAGCCGCTCCGCACTCGACGGCTACCTGACCGATCTCGGCATCGAGGTAACCGTCCGCCGGGCCGACGAGTACCTGCTGCCGCGCATCGTGCAGCTCGGCGGGCGCACCAATCAGTTCAATCTCACCGGGCGCGCGCATACGGCGCAGCAGACGCGTCGCATGGCCGGCTCCGCCGAGCACGCCGTGCTCGGGTTCGAGGTCAGCGATCGGTTCGGCCGCGAGGGCATGGTCGGTGCGGTGTGGATCGCCAAGCACACCGACCACTGGCTCATCGAGAACGCTGTGATGAGCTGCCGGGTCTTCGCGCGCGGTATCGAATTCGCGGTGCTGCAGACGGTGATCGACGAGGCGGTCGCGACGGGTGTGGTGCGGCTCGAGGCGGCCTTCCGCAGCAGCGGCCGCAACGGGCCAGCCGAGAAGTTCCTGGCCGACGCCGGTTTCGTCGCAGCCGACCGCGCGCCCGATTCCGACGGCAGCACGCGCCGGATCCTCCCACTCGACCCGCGTCCGGCCCTGTCCCCCGCGTGGATCTCGGTCCACACCGACGAATCGACGAAACCCCATGTCTGATACGAAAACGACACTCGCCCAATTGATCTCCACCGTCACGGATCTGCCGCCCGAGCAGATCACCGAGGAGCGCCGGTTCGACGAACTGGACAACTGGACCAGCCACACCGCGCTGCGCCTGTTCACCGCGCTGGAAGACCGCTTCGCGATCCGGCTCGATCTCAAGACCTACTTCCAGACCCCGACCGTCGCGGCGCTGGCCGACCTGATCGCCACCGCCCGTCCGGCGTCCCTGCCCCGTCTCCGCTGACTTACCCCGATCGAATCGAGTTCTCCATGTCGACCCTGTCTGCGACGCTGCGACAGTCCCCGACCGCGGCACACACCTTCGCCTATCTCGCCACCGAACTACCCGATCGTCCGGCCTTGCGGCAGGGCGACATTCAGCTCACCTACCGCGAACTCGCCGGCCGCGCAGGCGCGGTGGCCGCCTGGTTGCGCGGCCAGGGCATCGGCCGCGGCGATGTCGTTGCCACACTGATGGATCGGTCGGTCCGTTGTCTGGCCGGGGTGCTGGGCGCGTGGTCGGTCGGTGCCGCGTACGTCCACCTCGAGGCGACCGATCCGGAGCCGCGGCTGCGCGCGTTGCTCGAAACCACCGGTGCCAGAGCCGTACTCACCGACCCGCGGAACCGGTCGCGGCTTTCCCACGACGGCTTGCCGGTGCACGTACTCACCGACGCGGACAAGGGGGCGCCCGTCGACCTCGCCTCCGGCCTGCACCGCGAGGACGTCGCCTATCTGGTGTGTACGTCCGGATCGACCGGTACCCCGAAGGCCGTTCAGGTCTCGCACCGAGCCCTGCTCAACTACTGCGCGGCTTTCTGGGAGCGGGTTGCCGTGCCCATCGACAGCTTCGGTCTCACCACGACCTTCGCCGCCGACCTCGGCAAGGTCTCGGTGTACGGGGCGCTGCTGTCCGGTGCCCGGCTCGATGTGTATTCGCGCGAAACAACTCTCGATCCGGCGGCGCTGTCGGCGGATCTGGCGGCGCACCCCGCCGACTGCCTCACCTACACACCGTCCCAGCTCGAAGCGCTGGCCGCCGAGGGCGATCTGGCCGCGCTACTGCCGCAGCGCCTGCTCGTGGTCGCGGGCGAGGCCTTTCCGCCGCGACTGGCCGCAGCGATCCTGCGCGCCCGGCCGAACCTGGAGGTGCACAACGGTTACGGTCCGTCCGAGGCCACCATTCTGGCGACCATGCACCGGGTGACCGCCGCGGACGCGCATCGGCCACGGGTTCCGGTCGGCACCGCGCTCAGCGGCGTGCGCGCCGTGGTGCTCGACGACGAGCTGGCTCCGGTACCGGACGGGACACCGGGCACGCTGTATCTCGGCGGCGAATGCGTGGCACTGGGGTATCTCGGCGACACCGCACGCACCGCGGCCAAGTTCGTGCGGCTCGACGCCTCCGACGCCCGGTTCTACTGCACCGACGACCTGGTGATCCGCGAGCCCGGCGGCTCGCTCGACTATCTGGGCCGGGCCGACCGGCAGATCAAGATCCGCGGCAATCGGGTCGAGCCTGGGGAAGTCGAAGCGGCGCTGCTGATTTCGCCCGGCGTGCGGCAGGCGGTGGTCACCGGCGAGCGCGCACACCCGGACCAGCCGCTCGAACTGGTGGCCTACGTAGTGGGAACCGCGGAACCGGCGGAGCTGATCCGATCGCTACGCGACGAGCTGCCGTCCGCGCTGGTGCCCAGCCGGATCATGTCGGTGCCGCATATTCCGGTCACCCCGAACGGCAAGGCCGACTTCGCCGCTCTGCGCGCGCTCGCCGACAGCGGGCCTGCCCCGATCCGCGCGACCGATCCGCCGCGCACCCCGACCGAGCAACTGGTGGCAAAGATTTGGCGCGAAGTGCTCGGCCGGGCCGATATCGGGCGGGACGAGCGGTTCATGGAGATCGGCGGGGATTCCTTCAAAGCACTGACCGTGTTCGCGCGGCTGCGGCGGCACTATCCGGCGCTGGTCATCGCCCAGATCTACGCGCACGCCTCGATCGCCGATCTGTCCGCCGCGTTGGACGGACCGTCCGCCCCCGTCCCGACTCCCGGCCGGGCCGTCACGGTCGTCGAGCTGTGAATCGGCTCCGGCGGAAAGGCAGGTTGTCATGAGCGAACGCCCAACCCTCGTGGTCGTCTACGACGACGGCGCCGCGCATCCGGGCGATATCGCCGTCGGACTGGCGGGGTGGGCGAACTGTGTCTTCGTTCTCGAACCGAACGAGCACACCCGCACGATGGAACCCCTGCTGTCCCAACTCGGTTCGGTGTTATGGGCGGAGTCGGCCGCGCTCGCTGCCGATGCGGTGCGCGCGCACCGGCCCGGCGGCGTGGTCACCTACACCGAGCGCGGTCTCGGTCTGGCGGTCGAGCTGGCGCATGAACTCGGGCTGCCGTTCCACGACCGACGGACCCTCGGGGTGCTGACCGACAAGTGGCAGCAGCGAGCCGCGCTGCGCGACGCGGGCGTCGACGCCGTGCGCTGCCACCGGATCGACGCCGAGTCCGACTGGCCCGCCGCCGTCGCCGCGACCGGGCTGCCCGCCGTGCTCAAGCCTGCGCACGGCGGCGGCAGCCGGAACACCTTCTACATCGACGACGCGACCGCAGGCCTCGAACTCACGCGAACGCTGCTCGCGCAGGACCGGCCCGGCCTGGTGGCCGGCGGCACGCTCGTGCTCGAGGAGTATCTGGCCGGTCGCGACTGCGGTCCGTTCGGTGACTACGTCTCCATCGAAAGCGTGGTGCAGCACGGGCACATTCACGATCTGGCCGTCACCGGCAAATTCCCGATGGTGCCGCCGTTTCGGGAGACCGGCCGGTTCTGGCCCTCGCCGCTCAGCCCGGACGAGGACGAGCAGGTGCGCGCGCTGGCGCGGCAGGCGGTCGAGGCGCTCGGTGTGGTCGCGGGGCTCACCCACACCGAGGTCAAGCTCACCCCGCAGGGGCCGCGGTTGATCGAGGTCAACGGACGGCTCGGCGGCGGCATCAACGAACTCGCCAGGCGCGCCCTGGGATTGGATCTGATAGAGCTGGCCGGACGCATTGCGCTCGGCGAATCGGTAAGTACTCCAACGGTTTACCAGGGACAGGCCTATTTCCAACTGTTCCACCCCGCGCCGCGTCTGCCCGCCACACTGGTCGCCGTCGACGGCGTGGACGCCGTCAAGCAGCTGCCCGGCGTCACCCTGCATCGGCCATACGCCCGGCCCGGCACGCCATTTCCGGGTGGAGTGGAGACCAGGGAGATGGACATCGTGATGGGCGAGGCCCGCGATATCGGCGAATTGGCCGTCCTCGCAGCGAAAGTCGAGTCGACTCTGCGCTACCGATTCGACTTCCCGGCCTCGCCGGACGCTCCGGCGCACACCCGCACGGTCACCGCGGCGGAATTGGGCCAGTTGTGACCTCGCTACGGAAGGAACACTCGATGAACGACAACACCGCGGCGCCCGAGGACGTGTTCGCCGCCATCTGGCAGGAAGTACTGCGGGTCGACCAGGTCGGCCCCGACGACGACTTCTTCTCCCTCGGCGGCGATTCCCTGCTCGCACTGAAGGTGCTCGGCGCGGCGCAGGAGCAAGGCCTGGCGCTCACCCTGCTCGATCTGTTCCGCAATCCGACCCCGCGCGGCGCCTGCGCGGCCCTGGCCAGGTCCGCCGACCGGGCCGCGGCCGGTACCGACGATCTGCTGTCGCTGCTGGATCAGGCGCGGATACCCGACGATGTCGACCAGGCGTATCCGGCCGCGCGCCTGCAACTCGGGCTCATTCACGAGAGCCTGATCAGCGACGGCGCGTTCTACCTCGATGTGGTCTCGCGCACGGTACATCGGCAGTTGGAGCCCACGGTGTTGCGGCAGGCTCTGGATCTGCTGTCGGCCCGACATCCCGTGCTGCGCAGCCGGTTCGACCTGGCTACCTTCAGTGAGCCGATGCAGTTGGTGCAGCGGTCCGCGCCGATCCCGTTGACGACCGATGACCATCGGGGACTCGACGACACGGTGAAAACCCAACGGTACGAGCAGATCATGGCGGAGCTCGCGCAACCGTTCGATCCGGAGACCGCGCCGCTGGTGCGAGTTCACGCCACCACCACCGATACTCGGGCTTTCACGCTGTCCTACTCGTTCCATCACGCGATCCTCGACGGGTGGAGCGAGGCGGTGTTCTGCAACGAGCTGGTGCGCACCTACGCGGGCCTGCTCGACGGGCAACCGCCCGAATTCCCGGACCCGGTGCCGTATTCGGAGTTCATCCGCCTCGAACGCGAAGCCATGCGAGCGACCGACTCCGCGGATCTGTTCCGGGAACTGGCCGGCACGGTGCCCGACCCGGGGCACGACGTTCCGGTGCATCGCAAAGTAAGTGCCGCGGTGCCCGACGCCGACACGCGGCGCCTCGAAGAATTGTCCGCGCAGTGGGGTCTGCCGCTGAAAAGCTTGCTGCTGGCGGCGAACTGCGCTGCCGTGGGCGAGGTCTGGAACACCGAAGCCCCGGTGGTCGGCCTGTTGCTCAACGGGCGGCCGGAACGCGCAGGCTCCGATGTCACCCTCGGCCTGTTCCTCAATCAACTGCCGCTGCGCCTCGAACTGCGCGACGGCGACTGGCAGGACACCGCCCGCCGAGCCTTCGAGGCGGAGAATCGGCTACTGGCCCACCGCCGCTTCCCGCACTCCGAGGTACGCAAACTGCTCGGCGGCGACCCTTACCACGTCATGTTCAACTACGTCCGCTTCCACCCGCGCGACGAACTACTCGCCGCAGGCCTGATCGCAGCCGAAGAGGACATGCGCGACCACACCAGCCTCCCCGTCCGCGTCGAACTCCTCGACGACCGCCGCGGCCACGGCCTCAGCGTGCACGTCACCGCCGACACCGCCCGCTTCGGCGAAGACTTACCCGCACGCCTACTGAAGGCGCTGTTGCACGACATCCACGAGCTGTCCCGAACGCACTAGGCGAAGTTGGCCTCGGGCGACCACCCGAGGCCAGCGCCGTTCGGTCCTCGCTATTCGCTGCGCCGGCGCCGGTCGCGCACGGTCACCGCGATGACCGAGCGCGCCAGTGCGCGCAGGTCATCGGGGATGAGCAGCGGCTCGACCGCGCCCTCGAAGCCTTCCAGGATTCCCCCGTCGGGCCAGCGCACTTCGTAGCGGTACCAGCAGCGGACCTCGCTCGGATGGTAGGGCAGCTCGAGTTCCAAGCGCACCGCCATCTCGACCAGAGCGGCCGCCACCTGCGCTGCGCCCCCCGCGTTGCTCACCTGCCACCAGAGCGGGCTCGAGCGGTCGGCTTCGGAGATTTCGACCAGGTACATCAGCTTGCCCCTGTCGCTGAACTCGGTCACATCTGACACCATGCCAGAACAAACCGGTCAGGCGCGCCAAAAACGCTGCGCGACGGCGCATCTCGCGCCGATCATGATCAATGTTTCAACAAATTGAGCGCGGCCCGGCGCGCTACGGTCCCGCTACTGGTAATGGCCACCGACTCGGCGGAGACAGCGGTGGGCACAATGCCCTTGAACAAGCCGATCACGTCGAGGACGAAACCGGTTCGGGTGACGCCCAATCGGCGCAGCGCGGGTCCGTGGTCGGCGGCGACCACCACGGTCGCGCCGATCAGCACGATCCACCACAGCAGCACCGGGATGAGCCGGGCCGGACCCGAGGCCGTTGCGAACGCGAGTCGCAGGCGGTGGCAGTGAAACGGCACGTGCCGCAGTTCGTCGTTCAGGATCAACCCGGCGACCTGGGCGGTCAGCGCGTCGTCGGTGCCGTCGCGCAACGCGCGGTAGTACCGCAGCGCGACCACCTCGGCGACCATCAGCACCATCAACTCCAGCCGCAAACCCAGCGCCCGCCGCAGCCGCACGAACACCGTGTCACTCCAGTGCCCGCGAATGGTCGGCGACCCACCGGCCTTCAGCAGCAACTCCAGCATCCGGGCATGATTGACCTCCTCGGCGACGAACAATCGCACCGCGGCGGCATACACCGGGTCGCCCGCGGCTTCGGCCTTGGCAATCAGATTCGCCCCGTCCCCGCTCTCGCCGACCTGAAACCGCTGCACGCTGCGCGCGACCGCCGGATCGAGGTGCGCTCCCCGGTCCCAGTCCGGCTCCCCCGCCGCCGCCCGGGCCACTACCTTCGCCTCGAACTCGGTTGCCCACCGGGAAAACTCACCCTGCATACGACCTCCCTGTGCGTCGGCCCTCCGCCACCGGCGGCGAGCCCTTCCGGATACCTGCAGGCCAACCTAGACACCGATTGTGCAGGTCCTCGGTGTCGAATGTGGAGATCCTGTGCGGAGAATCCGCTGGCACAATAAGTTCGTGAAGCTTCAAGACCTGACGATCCCCGACTCCGCGAGTTGCCGCGCCGCCACCGAGGTCGCGACCGCCTACTGCACGCCTGCCCTGCTCAACCACTCGGTTCGCTCGTACCTGTGGGCCGCGAGCCATGCGCAGTCCAACGGCATCGCCTTCGACGCGGAACTGCTGTATTGCGCGGCGCTGTTGCACGATCTCGGCCTGGTCGAGGAGTTCGACAACCACGGTCTCTCGTTCGAGGTCGCGGGCGGTCACCTGGCGTGGGTCTTCGGCGCCGCCGCCGGTTGGCCCGTGCCGCGGCGCGTGCGGGTGTCCGAGGTGATCGTCGCCCACATGGCGGACAGTGTCGACGTCACCGTCGACCCCGAAGGGCATCTGTTGGCATACGGGACCGCGGTGGACATCTCGGGTCGCGGCTGTACGGCACTCCCGGCCGAGTTCCGCCGCAGCGTCCTGGAAAGCCACCCCCGCGCCGGCCTCCCCGAAGAATTCCTGACCTGCTTCCAGAACCAGGCCGATCGGAAACCGCACAGCTCACCCGCCGCCGCTCTGCGCAACGGTATCGCCACCCGCATCGCGACCAACCCGCTCGACCGCTGACCACACGGCAGCACCGGACCATCGACTGAGCACCGCGGCCGAAACTACATGTCGCGCAACGTCTGCACGGCAAGGGCGATCTGCTCGCCGTCCACCGCCGCGGCGGCCGGTGCGATCAGATGCGTCATCGCCAGTCCCTGGAACAGCAGGAAGAACAGCGTGCCGACGGCTCGCGCCTGCTCCACGGACAGCTCGGGATGCACCTCGCGCAACGTAGTCGAGAGATCATCGAACGCGGTCTCGATGGCCGCGGCCATGTACTCCTGTGACTCCGGCGACCGCGCGATGAGCAGAGCATTCTCCGCGCTCAACAACAGCGCCTCATGGCTGCTGTCGAGCACCTCGAGCAGACCGGACCAGGTGGGCCCCAGCGCATCCCACAGCGATTTGCCCGCGCCGCCGGCCCGGATCGCCGCCTCCATGCCGTCACCCACCCCGCCGCCGACCGACTCGGCGATCGCCTCGGTGACCAGGCGGTCCTTCGACCCGAAGTGATAGCCGATGGCCGCGAGACTCACGCCGGCCGCACCGGCGATATCGCGCGCGGTGGTCTTGGCGAGCCCACGCTCCAGCACGGCCTTGCGCGCTCCGGCCAGCAGGTCTTCGCGATTTCCCATTCCGCGAGGTTACCAGCGTCTTAGACATTTGTCGTAGACGGATGTCTTACCTAGTTCGTCAGGCGCCGTATGCGGTGAATCCGGCCCAGACGAAGGATCTGTCGCCGCGGGCGTACGACGCCGAGATGGCCGACCGCAGCGCGACGTGCCCTTCCTCGCCCGCCCGCAGTCCGCGATGGAGATCTTCCAGGAAGGTGATCGTCGCGCGGGAATCGATCACCGGTAGCGCGGAGGCGATCACGGTGCGCGCCCCCGCCGACAAGAAGACGGCGGGGAAGCCGAGCAGTTCGTTCGGCAGACTCGTCACCACCCCGCCCACGTCGCAGGCCGACAGGACGATCACCCCGCCGGGCGCCACCGGCCGAATGAGGAACTCGCTGAGCGACACCGGATTCTCGCCGAGCAGCAGCACCGAGTTGAACACCGGCTCCTCGACCAGTACGCCATAGCACGCGAGGTGCACGATGGCGGCGCGCTCGATGCCGTCGAGGATGCCGCCGTCCGGGTGCGGCGCCGCCGGATACAGGGCCAGACCGTCGGCGATCTCGCGTTGCCTGCTCGGTGCCAAGGCGCGAATGCGCATCGGCTCGTCGTCCGGCGCCTGCGCGCTGTTCGGTCGCGAATTCACCGAATGTGTCTGGTGTATCGCGGCGATGGCGTCGCCTTCCGGGCCGACCTCGGGTAGGAAGTCAGCACCCGTCAATGGGTCCACGACGACCACCGCCGCACGAGAAGCCGGCCGGGGATGCAGGGTGGCGGTGAGGAAGATGCTCGCATCCGGTACGACAGTCATGTCGAATTGCAGTTGCGCGGGCTGCCCGTCCACCAGTGCGCCGCCGAACGGCAACGCGGCGGCCGCGCCGACCGGGGCGAGCGCGAAGGCCCGCAGGTCCGGCCATCGGGTTCGGATCTCCGCCAGGGTGGCCGCACCGAGTTCGGTCAGGATCTCGCTGAGCTCCTTGTGCAGCGCCGCGGCACCCTCGCGCCGCTGATAGAGATCGGCGATGCGGGCCTGCCAGGCTTGCACCTGCCGACTGGTGAACCGAGGCAGGTCGACGCTGACCGTCCGGCCGATGCGCGCGGTGTCGCCGAAGGTACGAAAAGCGGCGCCGCCGAGCGGGGTCGCTACGACGTAGACGATGTCACGGCCCGAACGAATCGCCGCCACCTCGGTAACACAGTGCCGCACATCGGCTTCCAGCGTGCTGCGGTGCGGCGGCGCGGCTTCGACGAGTTTCACCTGGCGGGCACGGAACTCTTCGAGCCGTCGATTGATCACGCGGGTATCGCGGTCCTGATGGTCCCAGAAATCACCGGACTCGAGGTCGGCGACCCATCGCTGGTCGTCTTGCTCGACATCGAACAGTCGCCGCGGGTCGGGGTCGACGGCGCGGATAGCGGTCATCACCTGCGTCGCCAGATACAGACTGCCCGAGACGTTTTCCAGCAGCAGCGGCGCGAACGCGGGCATCGAACACCGATGGTTGGCATAGGCGCCGAGCTCGAAGACGAGCTGATTGGCCGCCCGCAACGGCATCTGCGTCTCGTCGTTCTGCCAGAACTGCGCCACCGCCTGCGCGTAGGCGCCCGAGTGCATCGTCGCCATCATCGCCACCCGGAACCAATTGCACTCCGGTAGTCGCGTTTCCAGGATGATTGCCCAGCGCAGCACCTCCGTGCCGATCAACGCCTTCCGCAGATCGGAACCCATCGTCGGCACGAATTCCAAGACGAACAGATTCAATTCGGCCAGCGTCGCGCGAGCCTGCTCCAGCGAATCCGACCCTTCAGCGAGAGTGAATTGCTGCCTCAGCTGCTCCACCCGCCGCACCAGCACCGGATCGATCCGGCTCTTCTTCCGCTTGAACACCTGCCGAGCCAATCCGTTCGTGCACCACGAAAGTGTCTGTGTAGCAACAGCCTATGGATGCGCGCGCGAATGCGGTGTCCGCCGAACGACCTACACCTCGACGCGCTCCCCCATGATCACCGTGCGCTGACCCGGTAAACCGAAGTACTCGGCGGCGTCGGCGGTGATGTAGGAGGTGGCGATGAACAGGCGCTTGCGCCACTGCGCCATGGTGGGTGCGGGGCCGCGTTTCAACTCGATTTTCGACAGGAAGTAGGACGCATCCTCCACGGAGATACGCCCTTCGGTGTGCGCGGGGTCGAGCAGGCGCAGCGTGGCCGGGATGTTCGGGGTTTCCATGTAGCCGAAATGGGCTGTCACGTGGATGATTCCGTCTTCGGCATAGCCGAGTGCGTCGATCTCGGTGCGCGTCGCGTCGGGGACGCGCGGCACCGGAAGCGTGTCGATCGACATGATCACCACGTGCTCGTGCAACACCCGATTGTGTTCGACATTGGCCCGCATCGCCAGCGGCGCGGTCTCTTTGCCGCGGTTGAGGAAGACCGCGGTGCCGGGGACGCGCATCAAAGGTGGTTCGTGATGCTGCAATTCGTCCACGAAGGCGCGCAGCGGGCCTTCCTTCTCCTCCCGCGCGCGGGTGACGACGTCGCGACCGCGCGCCCAGGTGCTCATCACGGTGAACGCGGTGAGCCCGATCAGCAGCGGCAGCCAGGCGCCGTGCACGAGCTTGGTCATGTTCGCCGACAGGAACATCGCGTCGACCGCGAGCAGCGGGACCGCGCCGAGCAGGACCAGCCACAGCGGGGTGTGCCATTTGATCCGGGCGAGGTAGAAGAACACCAGCGTGGTGATGGAGATCGTCGCGGTCACCGCCATGCCGAACGCGTAGGCCAGCGCCGCCGAACTGCGGAAGGCGAACACCAGCGTCAACACCGAGATCATCAGCACCCAGTTGATCCACGGCACATAGATCTGACCGATGGTCGACTCCGAGGTGTGCGCTATCCGCAACCTGGGCAGGTAACCGAGTTGCGCCGCTTGGGAAGCCACCGAGTACGCGCCGGTGATCACCGCCTGCGAGGCGATCACCGTGGCGGCGGTCGCCAGCAGCACCAGCGGCAGCCGCGCCCAGCCGGGGGCCAGCAGAAAGAACGGACTGCCCACGGTGCTTTCGTCGCCGAGGATAAGCGCGCCTTGCCCGAGATAGCTGAGGGCGCAGGCGGGCAGCACGAGCCCCAGCCAGCCCCGGGTGATCGCCTTACGGCCGAAGTGGCCCATGTCGGCGTAGAGGGCCTCGGCGCCGGTCACCGCGAGCACGATCGCGGCCAACGCGAAGAAGGCGATACCGAAGTGCCCGACCATGAAGCTCAGCGCATAGGTCGGCGACAGGGCCTTCAGGATCTCCGGATGGCGCACGATGCCGGACACACCGAGGATCCCGATCGATAGGAACCAGAGGATCATCACCGGCCCGAACAGTCGGCCGACCGCCGCGGTGCCGCGCCGCTGCACCGAGAAGAGACCGATGATGATCACCGCCGTGATCGGCACGATCAGCTCTTCCAGGCCGGGCTGCACGATCTTCAGGCCCTCCACCGCGGACAACACCGAGATCGCCGGAGTGATCATGCTGTCGCCGAAAAACAATGCGGCACCGAAGATTCCGAGACCCGCCAGTAGCGTAGCGGTCCGGCCACCCCGCTTACCCGCCAACCGTCGCAGCAGCGTGATGAGCGCCATGATCCCGCCTTCACCATCGTTGTCCGCGCGCATCACCAGCGAGATGTAGGTCAGCGTGACGATGATCATCACCGACCAGAAGATCAGGGACACAACGCCGTACACGTTGTCCGGGCTGATCGGCACCGGATGCGGATCGCCAGGGTTGAACACCGTCTGAATGGTGTAGATCGGGCTGGTTCCGATGTCGCCGAACACCACCCCGAGCGCCCCGACCACGATCGCCGCCCCCGCCGTCCGCCCACCGGTGGGACGCAACGACGGACTGACCTCGACCCCTGTGCCCATGACGCCTCCTCGCTGCGCGGCCCTTACCCATCGTGCCGTGGTTCTTCGCCACGTCACCGTAGCCACGCGGCGAGTCGACGAATCGGCTCGAAGCGCGCTGCGGGCGCGACACCGCGCTGGGCCGGTCATCCGACCGGTCGGGCATCGACCGCCCGCACACCAGAAGTATGGGCACGACGCTCCCCCACCCGGCGACTAGCATCGGAGCACGCTTTGCCGCAAATCGCTGTGTAGTACCGGATGAGGGGCATCCATCGATGACCGAGGTGCTGGCTGGTCGGCCCGCGGACTCGGCCGTCGCGGCGGGCTATCGGTCGATCGCGATGGCGGTGCTGGCGGAATCGACCGCTGGCATCCGGTGGCGGTTGTGTGTCGATGAAACCTGGTGCACGGTAACGCCGCCGAGGCATCGGCCCCGGGCGCAAGGCTGGAAGTTGCACGTCTCCGCCACCCCGGTGTCCGCGCCGGAAGTGCTGGCCAACGCGGCGCGGGTGCTCGCGGCGCACGAGTGCGCTTTCAAATTCGCCGCGACCCCGCGAATCATCGCCGAGCTCAACGGGGTTCGGGCCGACCGAGCGCAGTCGGGCAAGTTCCTCACCGTGTACCCGGTCGACGACGATCAGCTGCGGATTCTCGCGGAGCAACTGCACGAGGCCACCGTCGGACTTGCCGGACCGGCGATCCTGTCCGATCGCCGCTATCGTCCGGATAGCCTGGTGCACTACCGATTCGGGTGTTTCGCGGGCCCGAGCGACCTGGACGACACGGGCTTCTACGAGGGGCAACTGCGCGCACCGGACGGCACCTCGACGGCCGACGCGCGGAACCCGTGGTTCTCGTCGCCATCCTGGGCCAGCCCGCCGTTCGCCCCGCCGGCGAAGATCGGTCCGAGCCGCAAGCGGGGCGACCCCGTACTCATCGCGGGCCGCTACCTCGTCACCGCGGCGATCCGGCATTCCAATCGCGGTGGCGTCTACCGTGCCCGCGACCAGCACACCGGCGACCACGTGCTGCTCAAGGAGGCTCGACCGCACATCGCGGCGGACCCGACCGGGCAGGATGCCAGAGACCGGCTGCGGCATGAGGCAGCGATCCTGCGGCGGCTCGGCCCCACCGGGATCACCCCCGCACTGCGCGATGTCGTGACGGTCGCCGGGCACGTGTTCCTCGTCGAGGATCTGATCGAGGGCACCAGCCTGCAACGCTGGCCCGCCGGGCGCGAGCCGCAGGTCCCGGTGGCCGAGGTGTGGCAACTGGCCCGCGAGCTCACCCAGCGGATCGCCACGGTGCACGAAATGGGTTACGTGCTGCGCGACCTCGCGCCGAGCAATGTCATGGTGACGCCGGACAACATCCCGGTGCTCATCGATATGGAATGCACGGTGCGCACCGATCAGTCGGCGTATATCGCGGGCACACCAGGTTTCGGCGCGCCGGAATACTTCGGTGCGACCGGGCGCGACACCGCTGAGCCGCTGCCCGCGCCCGGTCCGGAAGTCGATTGCTTCAGCCTCGGGGCGACCCTCCTGTTCGTCGCCGCCGGTATCAACCCGGTGCTGGCGGCCGACGCACGGCCGACCGGTGCGCGCCTCGCGGCGATCGTCGAGGCCGCCGCGCCGACCTCGCCCGTGCTGCGCGCGCTCGCCCCGCTGATCCTGGGCCTCACCGCTGAGGTTCCGCACCGTTGGTCGCTGGCCCGCGCTGCCGCGTTCCTACGATCCGATCCTGTTGCAGGACAAGCACTTCCTGGTCCGGAACTGCCCGCAGAGAAGATCGATCGCCTGCTATGCGACGGACTGACCTACCTGATCGACACGATGACCCCGCACAGCGGGTACCTGTGGCCGCGACCTCCAGCGCTGCCGCCGGGAGATCCGTGCAACGTGCAACTGGGCGCGGCAGGCGTGCTCGCCGTGTTGGACCGCGCGGTGCGCTCCGGAAAGCACTGGGTGACACCGGCATTGGCGACCGCAGCCGACTGGCTCGACCAGCGACTCACCAAGCCGAGCCGCATCCTGCCCGGACTGTATTTCGGACGCTCGGGCACCGTCTGGGCATTGCACTCCGCCGCAGCGACTTTGGGCGATGCCGCATTGGCCGAACGCGCACTGGACTACGCGCTGCGCATTCCGCTCGACTGGTCCAACCCCGACATCTGCCACGGCCTGGCCGGTGCGGGCCTGGCGCAACTCCAACTCTGGCGGGTCAGCGGCGATCAGCGGTTCGCCGAACGAGCCACGGAGTGCGCCGACCGCCTGGTCCAACTCACCAAAGCGGCTGACCGCCGGGTGGATTGGCTGGCCGGTGCGCAGTTCCGCGACGAACTCGCAGGCTCGGAGTCCTACGGTTTCGGCCACGGTGTCGCGGGCAATGCGGCGTTCCTGCTCGCCGCGGGCCGAGACCTGCACCAGCCCGACCTGATCGAGATCGCGATCGGCGGCGGCCACGCGCTCTGCGCCGTGGCCGAACTCGACGGTGACGGCGCGCGCTGGCCGAAGGGGCCGGGCAAGACCGACACGCCCGACCTGAACTTCTGGTGCAACGGCACCTCCGGCATCGGTACCTTCCTCATCCGACTCTGGCAGGTGACCGGGGAACCGCGGTTCCGCGAGTTCGCCGAACGGGCCGGGCGCACGGTGTACCGGGACCGCTGGCGGCTCGCGACGGGGACCTGCCACGGCATCGCGGGCAACGCCGAATTACTGCTCGACCTCGCCGCAGCGACCGGGCAGCCCCGCTACCGGCAGTGGGCGGCGGAGATCGCCACCTGCCTGTACGTCCGGGCCACCGAACGCGACGGCAGGCTCCTCGTCCCCGACGACACGATGCGTGCGGTGTGCGCGAGTTACAACGTCGGGCTCGCCGGCGTCCTGGACTTCCTGCTGCGCCTTGAACATGGCGGATCCCGTTCCTGGTTGGTCGACAATCGACCGACCGGCGATGGCCCACCGTGAGAAAAAGAACACCGAGAATCGCAGAGAAGGAGGCGAATCGTGGAAGCCGACGTCTTGGAGTTACAGGACCTGCCGGAAACCGAAGAGCAGCCGATGGAGCCGCAGATGTGCTGCCGCAGCCATTACCGCAGCTTCGTATGGGCCGACAGTTACAACTCGACCCCCGAATAGGGTGTTGCTGCCGTGTGGGAGAACAGTAACCACTCCTGCACGGCAGCCACCGAACCGCGCACGGTGTGCTCTATGCCCAGTTCCGGGGCGCTTAATTGGGCTCTATCCCAACCTTAAGCTTGCTGTTAAGTAGATCCGGACGCATCGGATGCTCGTCGATGTGGTGTGCGTTAGGCTCGAAATCGCGCCGCGTTATCACATGATCTCCCCGCCATTTTCGATCTTCCCCGAATTACTTCGCGAAGAAACGCGGGCAGTGGCTCGCTGGTATTGCGGCGTGCTCGCCGTCGAACCGGAGATGAGGAGCTTTTCGTGCGTGGATTCATTATCCGGCTGTCCGTGGCCGGTCTGAGCGTGCTAGCGCTCACCGTTCTATCGGCCGCCACCGCCATCGCCGACCAGCCCGCGCCCGGCGAGGGGTCTGTCGTGCCACCGCCGCCGGGCGCGAACAACTGGTCCTGCCGTCCGAGTGCCGCGCATCCGCGCCCAGTTGTGCTGGTACACGGCACCTTCGAGAATCGGCTGGACAACTGGTTCGCCATGTCCCCGAGACTCGCGGCCGCGGGCTACTGCGTCTACGCGCTCGATTTCGGTCGCGGCCTCGGCGGCACAGTGTCCGGCATCGGCCCGATGCGCGCCTCCGCCCAAGAGATCTCGGATTTCGTCGACCGAGTTCTCACGACCACCGGCGCACAGCAGGTCGATATCGTCGGCCATTCCCAAGGCGGCGTACTGCCCCGGTACTACGTGAAGAACCTCGGCGGTGCCGACAAGGTGCACACCCTCGTCGGCCTCGCCCCCGACAACCACGGCACCACCTGGGGTTTGATCGGCCTCCCGATCACCCTGATCCCACCGGCAACCGACCTGCTGTGCCCGTCCTGCCGGGAACAGCTGCCCACCTCGGAGCTCATCACCCAGCTGAACGCCGGTGGCGAAACACAACCCGGCATCCACTACACCGTCATCGTGTCCAAGTTCGACGAGTTCGCCACGCCTTACACCACCGGCTTCCTCGCCGGCCCCGACGTCGACAACATCACCCTCCAAGACGTCTGCCCCACAAACCTTTCCGAGCACATGGCGATAACCTCCGACCCCACCACCATCCAATTGGTCCTCAACGCCCTGGATCCCGACCACCGCTCCCCCGTCCCGTGCGGCCTCGGCGCCGGATCGGTACAGACGAGATAGACCCGTGCATTCAGAACGGAATGAAATTCTCCGCGCGGTTCAATAGGAACGGTGACCCGGGCGTGATCGGCTGCCAGCCTTGTGCCAGCGCCATCCGGATGCTCTCGGCAACGTGCGCCGGGCGAACCGGAGCGAATCGGGCGCTCACCCAGTTGCTCGGGTGAGCGTGGCCGGTCGCGACAACCAGTGTCGCGCCGGGATACTCGGCATGCTCGACGGCGTAGGTGCACGGGGAAGCCGCGAGGCCTTGACTGTAGGTGGGCCGACCACGCAGTCGCCACCGGTAGGTCGTCCCATCGACGACGATCCGACGTGTCCCCTTGCTACGCAGCGTCACCAAGCCTCCTCATGCCTGCACAGTAGTCGGCCTTCGACCCCTGAGCGACGGCATTTCGGCTCGAGTACGTCAACGACATTCGGCTTCGAAGCGTGCTGCACGGGAGAGGTTGCCGCCGTAGGGGATTCGACGATCGGCTATCACATCCCACACCGCGATAGCCGATCGTGTATCGAAATCCGTTGACTAGCCCGGGATCTGGAAGTCGGCTTTGAAGCGCGGGCCCGGCGGGAGGCCGCGCAGCACCGCGCTGATCCAGGCCACCGCGGGCGGCCACCCTGCCACCGCGTTGACGACGTGCTCGGGCAGCGGCACGGTGAAGAACCGCAGATCCGCCCCGCGGTTCCAGTAGTCGTTCACCACGGGCAGCACCGCGGACGCGGGAATCAGCTCATCCCAGATGCCGTGGAACCAGAAGATCGGACTGTCCGGAATGTGCTGGCCCAGGCTCTGTTCCTGGAGCACCTGCATCACGCCGGGCGCGGTCTCCAAGCTCAGGCCGGGCTGGAAGTAGTCGCTGATCGGCCGGTACATGCCGGACAGCGCGATCGTGTACACGCAGCGGCTTTGCATGTCCTGCAGGATGGCCTGGCCCTCCTTGGTCAGCAGCTTCGTCGCGTCGAACACCTCCGGGAATTCGCGGGACAATCCGGCGAACCCGAGCCACATCGTGAAATTGCTGATGCCGGTGAGTCCCGGTCGCTGCTCGGTCGCGTAGCGGGCCTGCAAGCGCAGGTCACCAGGCGTGCCACCGAACGCGGTACCCAGCAATCGCACGTCCGGCGCGTAACTTTCGCGCATCTCGGCCGCCCGGATCGACCCGGAGCCACCACCCGAATAGCCGTACAGTGCGATACCGGAATCCGAAAGCCCCAGCGTCGCATCGTTTTTCATGGCCCGCAGGCTGTCCAACACCATCTTGCCCTCGTCGAAGGTGTTGAACGTGTTGAACTTGCCGTCGAAGTCGGGCACGTTGATCGCGAAACCCTGTGCCAGCCAACCCGTCGCCAGCGCGGCCTCTTTCATGGTGCCGACCTGCAACGTGTACGACGGATTGCACGCCGAGTTCGTCGAGTCGATCGCCTCCTGGAACGACACCACCGGCCGCGCGCTACCCGTCCAGGGAATCCCCGGCGTGATCACCGACGTCGCGGTGGCGATCGGGTTGTCGTGAATGTCGTTGCTGCGGAACAACAATTGCTTGGTGTCCACCGGGAACGGAATGCCGAGAATACGGGTCTGCACGCTGCGCGTACGAATGATCTGCCCGGGTGCGTACGACGCCAGATCCGCCGGATCCGCGTACCACGGGTCTTCGGCGGGCACCGGGATCGGCAACAGATCGTAGATCTGCGGTTCAGCGGGCAACTGCGGCAACTGATTCTGATCCGGCGGGAACGTCGGATACGGATCACCCACCGCGACGCCGGCGCTGGACACGGCAAGGCAGAGCGCCGCCAATGGCACCGCTACCCATGTGAATCTCTCCCCGAACATGCACCCTCGTCTCGTCACGTGTGACCGGCAAACCGAACTCGAGTCAGTACACTCCGGTGCGCGTCCGTCTCGCTATCGACAAACAAACAGAGTCCCCGCCGCGGCAGTTGTGCACATCCATAGGGCCCGGAGCCGCTCGCCCATGACTCGGTCCACGAAATCAGGCCGAGAAGCCCTTCGATTCCAAGAGTTGCGCGGTTCGCGCCGCCGACAATGTCATCGCCTCCGTCGGGCGCTGCGGGTCGTATCCGGTGAGTTCGGCTATCCGCGCCAACCGATAGGTAATCGTATTGCGGTGCACGAACAATAGCCGCGCCGCGGCATTCTGATTGCACTCGTTCGCGAAGAAAACGCCGAGCGTCTCCGCCAATACCGGTTGATCCGCGAGCGGCGCCAGCACCGAGGCCAACTCGGTGCGCACCGACGCGTCGACCGCCACCGCGTACTCCATCCGCAGATCCGGGCGACGGCAAATGATTTCACTGCGGGTGAGGCAGCGACCGAGCTCCGCGACCACCCTGGCCTCCGCGAGAGCGGCCGGAATGGCCGCACGGGTCGGCGCGGGCGAGACGCCGATCCACAGCAATGGCGCTGTCTCCCTGGCGAACCCGGGCGCCAACCGTGCCGACAGCTGCTCGATCACCGCCGCATTGTCCCCGCCCGGATCGATCGGAATCAGCGCGGTCCAGCCACGAATATCGCGGCGCAGGAACGCGCCGGGCAGATCGTGGATCCGATGCCGCAGATCGGTGAGCGTGCCGGGGCCCGGGTCACCGGGACGAATCACCGTGACCACGAACGCGTCCGCGACCGGCACCGCCGGATCACCCATCCAATCGACCGGATCACGCCCGGCCAGTAGGGCGTCGACGATTCCGCGCCTGCGTTCCAGCTCGTCCCACGGCCGCCGCCGGGCATCCTCGACGCAGGCGACCGCGATGCGCGCCGTCATCAGCGAGAGGTACTCCGACAACGGGCGGCCGATCTCGGCCAGCGCCGCCCGACCGGCCGGCGACGCCGTGGTCGGCAGCTGCGACCAGAGGAAGTCGACGGCGGTCCGATAGTTGCGCAGCACCTCGTCGAGCGGCATTCCGTCGTGCACCAGCGAGACCGCGCGTTCGACCAGCGGCCGGGTATCGTCCTCGGACGGCTCGTTACCGTCGAGCCAGAACTGGAAGAACAGCCGCACATTCAGCTCGGCGGCCGGGACGAAGTCCGCGTCGACCAGCGAGCTCGGCAGCCCCTCGTACACCGGCGATTGCGTGGAGAACCCGTCGACCAGCGCGATCGCATCCGCGAGCAGCCGCTCGATGGTGCCGGACCGGCGGGTCGTGCGGTCGAACGCGGCAACGGTGCCCGCTCTGGTCACGGCAACTCCCAACGACGATGTCTGGTACCGCCCGGCAGACGCGGTTCAATTAACCCGGTACCGCCGGTAACGAGAATTTAGCAGACCTGTCGCCGCCGTCGAGCGGATTCACCACCACCGTCTGGGCCGGTGCCGCCGGGCGTCACCACCACCGTCGGCGCCGGGTACTGTCGGGCGTCACCGCCCCGGCCACCGCCTGCCGCAGCGCCTCGGCGAACCGCGGATCCACCGCGGCCGCGGCGCTCAGTGAACGTTCGGCTGCCGCGCGGGCCCGCGACGAGACCTCGCCGGTCCGTGCCTCGGCGATCAACCGCCCAATCGTCGGATCGGCACCGAGCTTGCCGACCACCACATTCCACACCCGATCCACCGCGAGGTCGAGGGCCTGATCGGTGAGGCCGTTGACGCGCATCCCGGCCCGGCGCACCCGGCCCAACGACCAGGCGACGAGCATCTCGATGACGACATCCATCCCTATCGGCCGCCCTTGTCGTCGCCGTGCGGTGTCCGGTCCGAACGGTTGCGCCGATAGCCGCCCTCGGCGCAGAAACTGGCGGCGCCCCAGACGATCGTCGCGACGATCACCAGGCCGACCAGGATGACCAGCAGATCCATCGAAAGTCACACTCCCCGTAGTGGTCTACCCATGCAGTCATGGTCGCCGCCGCGAGCCGAGCTGGGTATCCGCTGAACGTTCGACAGGGTCGGGCTCGGCGGCGAAACCTGGACAGTTGACCTACCCGGCTTCCGGCGTTTCGAGCGAACGGTGATCATCGGGCACACGGACGCGGACTGGCACAGCGCGGCAGCCGCGATACTCCGGTGGGAGATCAAGCGGCGCCGCTATTCCCGCGTAATGGCGCGCTGACCGGCTGTTCGATTGCCGTGCCGCAGTAGCTGACCCGGCGGCATTCGACCGCAGATTTCCCGCATCCAGGGCGGTCAACCACTGATTTCCAGCTAAAACCATGTTTGACGCCGCTACAACAGGGGAATTGCCCGGCTGTAGCTGATCGACCGTGCCATTACGCGGGCGGGAATACACTACGAATACAGGAGCGCAACGCTGATATCGCCAACCGACAGTCCGAGTTCGATCAGGACGGGATAACAGCCGGAATCAGCCTTTACCCGGGGCAATACACCGGGAGTTTCGGGCAAGCGCGACCCTCACCACCGATCACGTCCAGGTCGAAGGCATAGCGGCGGACCGGCCGCGCTTTGTCGGCTCGCGCATCGCACTGACGAATCGAGGAGATCATGCCTGAAATGTTGGATACCCATCGAGGAAAGAACCGGCGCCGCACGTCTCTCACGGTCAACGTGCTCGCCCTACTCGCTTCGGGGCTACTGGCCGGGACCGCGGCTCCGGCGGTAGCCGACCCGTCCGCGGACGCGGTCAATGCGATCGACGCGCACTACGCCGAGTTCGGCGGCTCGGGATCATTCCTCGGCGCACCGCTCGGCCCGGCCACCGATGTCGCCGGTGGTGCCGAACGCGCCTACCAGGGCGGTGTCATCTACTACTCGCCGAACACCGGAGCCAAGGCGATGTACGGCGAAATCCTCGTCAAGTACAAGTCGCTGGGCGGACCGAGCGGCCCGCTGAGCTTCCCCACCAACGATGAGTCCGGCGCGGGCGACGGCGTCGGCCGATACAACGACTTCGCCGAGCCCGGCGGAGCAGCGATCTACTGGAAGCCCGAAACGGGCGCCTGGACCCTCAAGGGCAAGGTGCTCGACGCATGGCGCGAAAGCGGCGGCGTCGCCGGGCCTTTCGGTTACCCGCGCTCGGACATGACCGTCGATGACGGCGTCGCGACGGCCAACTTCGAGGGTCCCGGCGGCACCGAGATCAAGTGGTCGGAGAACAACGGGCTGGCCACCCAGCCGCCGGAGCTAGCCGCGTCCCTACCGGGATTCCGCGCGGACGCACCTGACGTCGCGGTACCGAACCCGGTCCCGAACCCCGACATCGAGGGGACGACCGACTCCGACGGGTCCGGCATCAACCGCTGGTGGGGCATCCCCATCGGTTTGGCCATCACCGCCGTCGTCGCCGGACTGCTCGCCATGCTCGGCAGGCGCCGGCCGGACACCACCACGACCACGCGCGGCGCCCCCACCCCCGGGACATCGGCAACGGCGGCGGCAGCGGGTCGACAAGGATTCACACCGTCGCGCACCGACGCGACAGCCGCCGGACAGCGCGGTACCGCGAATGTCTCAGGGGCACATGACATGCACCGCGACGCACCCACTACGCGCCGCTAGACCGGTAACACTCCACCAGGGAAAGGAACGACAATGGAATGGTTGTTGGGTGTACTAGGTGGTCTGGTCGGCGGGAACATGGCCGGCGCGGGTAAAGGCTTGGGCCCCGTCGGCAATACCGCCGCGGGCGCCGTCGGTGGCGGTGTCACCGGCGCGATCATCCAGGCGGCAACCGGCTCGGGCCTGGATCTCGGACAGGTCATCGGGCAGGTCGCGGGCGGCGGTGTCGTCGGTGCCGTGCTGACCGCGGTGCTGGCGATGTTCGCGAAGAATCGGCAGACCACCGACCGGGTGGCCCGCTGATCTCGTTGTGACAGCAGAATTCCCGGCGGTGCGGCCTCTTTCCGAGGTGGCACTGCCGGGAATTCGTATGGCGGAGAACGTTACTCGTGCACGTGTTGCATCCGGTCGAACTCCTCCTTGGTCATCTCCTCCGGCGACTGCTCCGGGAGCCGCCGGGTTTCGACGGTGTCCTGACCGACGTTGCCACCGTCGTAAACCACTGAGGCCCAATTGTTCTGGGCCTGCAGCGAGGTGTAGTTCCGGTCGTTGTTGACGCTGGTCCGCACGCCGGAGGTCTGGATGCTGCCGTTGCAGTTCCAGTCGATCGGCTGGTCCGCCGCACCGGTCCGCTTGCGGGTGTTGTCCGGGCAGAAGTACACCGTCCGCCAGCCCGCGGCCACCGGCCCGAGGCCCTGCCGCTCCTGCAGCGAGCTTTCGTTCAGCGCAGGCGGATTCACGCCCGAGTAGCCGAAGTTCGAGGTGCCGTCGGTCTTGGGCACGCCCGAGAACTGGAAGCTGTAGTTCATCACGCTGAGGTAGTTCGGCTTGTAGTTGACGTGGTCGACGCCACCGTGTTTCAGGCCGAGATTGTGCCCCAGTTCGTGGATGAACGTGCCGACGTTGCCGTCGTCACCGGGATTCCAATTGCACTTCGGGCCGAGCGAGACCACGAAGGTGTCCGCCGGGATACCCAGCGAAATGCCGCTGCTGCAGCCGCCGTTGTAGGAATCCGCCCAGATCATGTAGTGGAACACCCGAGCACGCACTGCGGCGAAGTTGCTGCGCTTGATCGCCGCGACCTGGCTGTCCACCGGGGACAGATCGTTGTCGTAGGGCACCTGGTTGCCGCCGCCGAGATCGTAGGCGGTGCCCCTGGCGTTGCCGGCGTCCAGGTGAATGGAGATCCCGTTGCGGCCGTCGGGGTTGGTGACCGGCGCGTTGGCGAAGACCGCGACGACTCGATCCAGGGCCGCGGTGGTCGGCAGGCGCCCGTTCATGTAGTCCATCTCGACGAAGATGTCCTTGTGATTCGGATTCGCGCCCATCTTGGGCAGGTCCACGTCGATCGTGCCGTCGCCGTTGGCGTCGTAGCCGTTCTTCTCCCAGGTATCGGGCAATCCGTCACCGTCGGTGTCGACCGCCGCGGCGTCCGGTTGGGCAGCCACGGTGGCCGGGGTGAGGACCGTCCCCAGTCCGGCTAGCAGCGCGAGGCAAGCAATGAAAGTTCTTCTGTAAGGCGACACCTCGAACTCCTTCCGGATCGTTCGCTGGGGACGATCCTGTAATCCGGCCGATCCGAATTGCGATGGGTTATCTAGCCACCCGAAAATGTTTTTCGGATGGTTGTGCTGCGCGGGCTATTTCCAATCCACCTGCGGGGAGCGGTAGAAGTTGATGCCCTGCGCGGTCCAGATCGGGCCCTGCTTGGCAAGCCGCGCCCGATACTTGTCCCAGTTGTGTGTCGCCGCGGGCGACCAGCCGATCTCGGCGATGCCCGAAAGCCTGGGGAACGCCATGTACTCGATGTCGGCGCTGGTCCGCAGGGTCTCCGACCACAGCGGCGCCTCCACACCGGCCAGCTGGTTCTCCGTAACGCCGGGCAGGAAGGTGGCCGGATCCCAGTCGTAGGAATCCTTCACCTCGACCAGGCCCGCCCACTGCAGACCGAGCTTGGTGTCCTTGTTGTACTTCATATCCAGGTACGCCTTGTTGGCAGGCGACATCAGGATCTTGTTGCCGCGCTTGGCCGCTGCCGCGACATCGGCGTTGCTCCTGGCGGGATCCCAGTACTGCGGGACGGCCGAGGTCGGCGGGTTGGTCACCACGATGTTGTGCCAGCCCTGCGCCTTCTTGTCGTAGGTGGCCAGCATCGGGGTGACCTTGTCGAAGAAGGTCTTGTAGTCGGCGTCGGAGGTGGCGTGCGCCTCGTCACCGCCGATGTGGATGTACTTGCCGGGGGTCATCGCCGCGACCTCGCGGATGACATCCTCGACGAACTTGTAGGTGATGGGCAGGCCGATGCACAGCGAGCTGTAGCCGACCTCGATATCGGTGCGCGGCGGCACCGGCTTACCGTCGCAGTTCAATTCGCCGTACGACGCCTGCGCGGCATTGGTGTGGCCCGGCATATCGATCTCCGGGATCACCGTGATGTGGCGCGACGCCGCGTAATTCACGATGTCCTTGTACTGCTCCTGCGTGTAATAGCCGCCCGGGTCACCACCCACCGCGGTTTGGCCGCCGATCTCGGCCAGCCGGGGCCAGCTCTTGATCTCGATGCGCCAGCCCTGATCGTCGGTCAGGTGCAGGTGCAGGGTGTTGATTTTGTACTGGGCGATCTGGTCGATGTAGCGCTTCACCTGATCCGGCTTGAAGAAATGCCGGGCCACGTCGAGCATCGCGCCACGCTGACGGAAACGCGGGTAGTCGAGCACTTTTCCACCCGAGACCGTCCAATCCCGTTTCTGCACAGTCGTTTTGTTGATATCCGCCGGGAACAGCTGGCGCAGCGACTGCACGCCGCCGAACAGCCCGTCGGTGGTGTTGGCCTTCAGCTTGACCCCGTTTTTGGTCACGTGCAGCTGATAGCCCTGATCACCGACGCGGGAACCGGCGTCGCCGAGTTCCAGGGTGATCGCGGACTTCTTGCCGAGGTCATATCGATCGACCACCGGTACTGGAAAACCCGTGGCGGGCCGGAGCAGACCGGCCAGGTAGTTCCCGACATCCTTGGCCTGATGTTCGGCGCGGATCACGGTCTCGGCGGTCAACGTGAAGTTCGAGCCGGGGTCCGGCCTGGCTTCGACGGGGACCGGCACGATATCGGTGACACCGCGTTCTGTTGCTTGTGGATTGTCGGCGGCGTTACCTGCCGAGCCGGGCATGACGAGCGTGGTCAAAGCCACGACTGCGCCGAATGCAAAGGGATATAGGAACTTCCGCATAGCGTACCTCCGGTACAACTCGAGGGGGCACACAGAAGTATGGAGCAGCGTGCAAGATCTGAGTGGGGACCTTCCCAACTGGGGATATAGGCCGAATTACCATTCAATGAACACTTGATCCGGAGTGGCGGACAGCTCGTCGGCCGATAATTTCCCCACTTCTACTGGGGAGCTCCGGGTGGCTTTTTCGTGCCATGATTCACCCCGGTTGTTCGGACATCGGCGGTAGGACATTTTCGTGCCCGGCAACGACTTCCGTCGATTACGGACGATCGGAACTCGCGGCGGCGGTACCGCAGGCACCGCCGCGCTCGACCTCCCGAGGGATTGGTGCGCCGATGCGAATATCTGGACCAACTGCCGTGTCCGCGCTGGTATTGACCGGGTTGGTGCTGTCGGGGTCGGCCGCGCACACCACGCCACGCACCCCCGACGGACTGCTCGCCTCGTCCATCGGCACTGCCGATCCGGGGACCGATCAATCGATCGTCATCGGGCCGGAACCCACTCAGCAGCAACTGATCACGCCGCCGCTCGATGAGGAATCGCTGGTCGACGGCAACGTCCCGCTGCACAACGTCGACCTGCCCAACGTGCCGACGCGCGGCATCCCTGAGGTCGCCCTCGCCGCCTACCGCAACGCCGAACTCAGTTTGCAGTCGTCGACGCCCAACTGCGGGATGTCGTGGCATCTGCTGGCCGGCATCGGCAAAATCGAATCCAACCACGCGGGCAACGGGCGCACCGACGCCGAAGGCACCACCCGCGGCATCATCTACGGTCCCGCACTGGACGGCACGTTGCCCGGCAACGAAATCATCCCGGCCGCCGACGGTGGTTACGTGCGCGCCGTCGGCCCGATGCAATTCCTGCCCGGCACCTGGGCGATCTACGCGGCCGACGGCAACGGTGATCGAAACACCGATCCCAACAACATCTTCGACGCCGTGCTCGGCGCGGGCAAATACCTGTGCTCCGGTGATTTGGATATGCGCGATCAGAAGCAAGAACTCCGCGCGGTGTTGCGCTACAACAATTCCCTCGAGTACGCGTCCAAGGTGCTCAGCTGGTCCAACGCCTACAAGACCGGCGGTGCACCCGCCCAGGGCGAGCTCGCCCCCATCCCGGACAGCACCCCCGACGGTGGTATGCCCGAAGGTGCCGGGTCGAGCATGAGCGTCGGGGAGACCGTAGTTGCCGATCCCGCTGCGCCACCGGAAGAATCGCCCGTACCCGAAGCGACAACCGATCCCCCACCCTCGGACGCACCGGACACCACTGCCACAACTGATCCCCAAACGCCTAGGGCCACACTGCAACTGAAGATCCGGGTAACGATCAACATCCCCGGACGAGCCCCCATCCCTTGCGGTGTCTTCTGCCCGACCCCGACCCTCCCGAAGGTGCCCACTATCCCGGTGCCGACCAGCCCCCAGCCACGTCCCACCACCCAAACCACGACGCCTACAACAACTCCCAGCACAACCACTCCGACAACCACCTCGCCGACCACCCGTCCGACTCCCGCCACGTCGGCGCAGCCCACCACCCGGCAGCCGGTCGCTCCACCGCCAGCGGCCACCGAGCGAAAGCCTTCCCCCACAACAACAACCGCCCCGCCCAAGCCGACAACGCAGGCTCCGCCGAAATCACCGGCACCTCAACAGTCCGCTCCCCCACCGCCACCGAATCAACAACAAGCCACGCCCCCGCCAACCACGCCGAAGCAACAGCCCGCCGCGCCTGCCACTCCCGCGCCTCAGCAACCCGCCACACCGGCACCTCAGCAACAGCCAGTCGCCCCGCCCCCGCCGCAGCAACCCGCCGCCCCCGCTCCTTCGCAACCAACCACTACACAACCAGCCGCCCCGGCACCTCCACCACAACCAGCCGCACCGCCCGCGCCCAAACCTCAACCAACCACGACGGTCCCAGTAACACCCGTCTCCAAACAACCAGCCCCTCCTGCGGCCCCCAAAACCCAGCCGGTCCCACCCGCCGCTCCATCCACCAAGCAACCCCCTGCCAGCCAGAAGCCACCCGCCCCGGCTCCCGTGGCGCCAACCACCACCCTCCGGCCACCCACGCCCCAGCCCTGACTCACGCCCTGATCGGCCCGCTACAGATCCCCGTCAAACCGGCGTGACCCGGGCCTACTTGGTTGCTGACCGATGATCATCGGAGCCGTCAGCCGCCTCCCATCACCTCGGCACACTCGCACCCCGAGAACGCCAACACCACGGGACATGACGGCGCCTCCACTCGCACTTCCCCGCCACGATATCCCCGCCGCTCATACCCGGCTGAGCGGGCGATATGCGAGGGCGCACGCGCTGAGCGACCACCACCAACACCCACGCCAATCCGGTAATCCATCTTGTCAGATGCCCGGATCCTTGCTACCTTCCAACTATCAGCTATCCCGCAGCTACATCCATCCACCGCTCAGGGACCCCGCCAACCGCCAGGAGAACCTGGATGCCCCCACCCCCGCGATACGTGACAATCCTCGAAACCACCCTGCTAACCATGATCGCCCTCGGCCTGGCCGCCTCCCACTTGGCACTTCAAGCCCCGGCCTCCGTGCCCCACCATCCGACCGCCGGCGCAGCCCTCGCCGCCCTAGCCGCATTCGCGGCCTTCCACAGCGCCCGCCGAGCACGTATCGGCAAGAGATCGTCGCTGAGCGGTGGAAACCCGCTATAAATATGGCGGGGGTGTCGTGGTGGCATGCACCGACCGCATTCGAGGAGTCGATGACCAGTGCCTGATGGTGTGCAAACAATCTCCGACAGCATCATTTTCGGGGATGTCGTTGTCACGAGGGCCGATGACCGTTGCTCGGCGCGGTTCAGAACAGCGGATTCGCCGATGGTGACCATCGAACGTGTCGGTGCGCGGACGCGCCGAAGTGTTCCGATCGGGACCCGGGATGCGAGCTGTCTCGTGGCGCGGGTGAACGACCGTGCGATGAAGGTGCTGCCGGGGAGCGGGCGCGTGTTCAAGCGCAGCTATCGTGTGGTCGCCGAAATAGATGACCGGGTAATGAGTCTCGGACCGAAATCGATTGACACGTGCAGGTTCATCGACGGTCGGCCGGGAGAGATCGAGAAGTCGTTCTGCGAGTTCACCTTACGGGCCGACGGCTCGATCGATGTGGAGTGGGAGACGCCGACCGAGATCAAGGTCCTGGGACATACCGTCGAACCGCCACAGCCGACCGAGGAGGATGCGCTGATCGGGTTTGCGCTCGCGGCAGCATTCGGGACTGGTGCACTGTCGGCGACATCGATTGTGATGGGGTTTGTTTCGGCCGCGCTCCCCGGCTGAGCTCGTTGCCATGACAGCTCAGCAAAGCCGGGCAATGTCACCGTCACCGCCTGCCCCGTTGCGCACCGGACGTCGGTGAGCGCGAGAGAAGTCAGCGCTCGACGCTGCCCGTGCGGCCTCCGATCCGCGTGTCACAGGTCGAGGCTAGCCGTTGTCTTTCCCGGCCGTCCGAGCCGTGGCCACCGTCGACCGGTTGGCCACCAGCCTCCCCGAAACGTCCGCTGCTGCCACGTTGCGTCTGAACGCAACTGGTGAGAAACGAAATCGGTGCAGGATAGGTGGGCGCCATGGCAAGGTGCTCGGCATGACTGTCTCCGGCCCCAAAGCGGATCTGCACCGCTATCTGCGTTCAGCCCGCGAAGCCATGTTGTGGAAGCTCGACGGCCTGTCCGAGTACGACGTGCGTCGTCCGATGACGCCCACCGGCACAAACCTGCTCGGCTTGGTGAAGCATCTCGCCGGCGTCGAGTTCGGCTACTTCGGAGACACTTTCGCCCGTCCCTACAGCGAACCCCTGGCCGAATACGACTTCGAGTCCGATCCCACGGCCGACATGTGGGCCACCGCCGAACAGTCGCGCGACGACATCATCGATTTCTACCGTCGAGCCTGGGCACATACCGACACCACGATCGACACCCTCGACCTCACCGCCGAAGGCTCGGTCCCGTGGTGGCACGAGGACCACCGAACCGTCACCCTGCACCAAATCCTGGTGCACGTGACCACCGAAACCCACCGCCACGCCGGCCACGCCGACATCCTCCGCGAACTGATCGACGGCGCCGCGGGCATGCTCGACGGCAACGACAACATGGCCGCCAGGGACTCGACCTGGTGGCAGCAGTATCGAGCCGAGCTCGAGAAAACCGCACAACAGGCCGCCGAACTCCCCTGACCGATCGACTCCCGGTCACACTCAAGGCGTGCTCATCGGCCCGAGTTGCCTTGCCCGACTGGGTATTCCGCGTGAACATCACCGCCGAACAATTTCCAATAGAAGGCATTCAACTTCGCGGCGGCAGGCGCGTGCCGGGCCAGGATCGCGGCTACAGCTGGCGGCACGTCGTCTGGGATGTGTCCAGCGGCGCACTGAAGTACGTACTCGTTGCGGGCGATTGGGCCGCCGCTGAGCGGCGTCGGAATTCCGCACACATCGGTCACCAGCCAGTTGACCAGACGCATAGCGGCGTAGTCGGCGTCATGGGTGGTGTGGCGTTCGGCGAAGTCGCGCTCGACGGTCGACAAGTCGAAATGTGGCGAGGTAGCGAGTCCGAAGTCGCTGAGGTAGATCCGCTCCCCGTCGCTGCGCATGTTGCCGAAGTGCCCATCCATGTGCAGCAACTCGCTATCGCCGAGGAATGTCACCATCTCTGCGAGCTGCCGCGCGACTGCCGTGGCCTTGTCGGCCGGCTTCTCGCGCAGCAAGTCCGGCATGGCGTGCGGGATGTACTCGCAGAACAGCACGAGGCTCGACGCTGCGATGGCCAGCGCTTCGAGCCGCGCGCGCACGGCTGGATGGCCGCCCTGAGTAGCAACCACAGCATCGATGTCGGCGTGTTCCGCCGCGATCGGCGACCGACCGGGCAGCACCCGCCAGTGGTACAGCATCGGGAACGATTGTGTCCGGCCGGCCAGCATGCCGTCGGTGACGATGACGTTCGCGGCCAGCTCACGCCACGCGTTGAAGCTCGGTCCGCCGATGCCGTACTGGCAGAACATCGGCAGGTCGAACAGATTCGCAGTGGAACCCGGGTGAGCGAGCTCTCGATCGGTCAACGGGATGCGCTTAACGAACACCTGTACGGCGTCGACCTCGACGACTGCCGAGCCACCGCCAACCCCCACACTGTTGGACCGACCCGTGTCCATGAACTCGGCGAGCTCGATGTCGCTGCGGGAAGCCAGAAAAGCCGACATTCTCCGCTGGCGGTTGCTCCTGGCAGCTGTCATCGCCTGATCCTGCCACCGATCGGGCGGTCGGCCGCTTGTCTGAGGCGACCGAGTGATCACGGTGGCATCCAACCGAACCCGGGTGCGGATACGCAGTGATGCAAGATAATTCAATTGCGGATCGGGTTCGGGTTCAGGACCGGAACACTCCCTGGCCGTCGAAATTCATGCGTCTGATTCCGAAACCTCCGTTGGGGCATGGGAGGAGGAGGTCGGTTGAGGAGGGGACGACCAGGGCGGAGATGGTTTTGCCTGTCAGGGGTCCGCTGGTCACTTTGAGTGCGATTCTTATCGTCGAGAGGCTGGAGAGGTCGACGTCGAAGTCGACCGTGCCAGGCTCGGTATTCATGGTGTGGCGGTTGACCCAGGTCATCGTTCCGGAACCGAAGAAACGGGTCTGCGGGCAGCCGTTGACGTTGATCGGGTCGACGGTGATTACCCACGAGACGTATTGGGGGTATTGGCCGTTGGGGGATGTGCAGTTGCGATAGGCACCCATGTAGATGCCGGTGACCGCGTTGTCCACCACCCCGAACTCGGCCTGAGTGCCTGCCTGACAGATGAGGTCGGGAAGCGGGAGTTGTGGAAGGTCGGCGTGGCTATGTCCAGGTTCGGCGGCGTTGATTCCGATGCCGAGGGCAACCACGGCGGCAATGGAAGCCACCCGCCGCGCCGTCTGCGTCCGGCCATCGAGAGCGAGGGCTCCGCGACCGCCACGCCATAAACGAGCCATCGAACGCCTCTTTCGCGATAGTCACCAATGGAGTACAGCCCGCGAGGAACACCGTGAACTCGATCCGGACCGGCAACTAGGGCCGACACAAGGACTCACGTACGACAAACATAAACCTACTTCGTCCGGTTCAACTGCAATCCACACCGGTGGCCAGCAGTTGATCTCGCGAACGGTTGGCCGGCCGAGTCAATCGTTCACCCATCGCCATTGAATGGTCGACCACGGCTGAGCTTGCGGAAGCAGTTCATCTACCGCGGCGACGACACCCGGCCAGGCCGACGGAATGTAGTCGTCGCCGGAAAGCCAGCCGCCAGGCAGCACTTTGGGCCGCCAGGCGGTGATGTCTGCCACCACACTGTCGTAGTCGTGCCGGGCATCGATGTGAACCCACGTAAGCGAGGCATCGGCGAACAGGTTGGCCGTGGACTCCGAATCGCCGACCACGATCAGCACCTGGTCGGCGAACCCACACTCGATGACATTGCGATGGAGCAGTCCGGCGAAGGTACCGCCACCGGCGGACACCGCGGTGCCGTGCGCGTTGATGCCGCGGACTCCCTCGGGTCCACTGCCGCGGCATGTGTCGACTCCCACGACGGTGAACGACTTACCGCTGTCGGCCACAACTTCAGCCAGGGAGCACAAACTGCGACCGAGATAGTTACCGACTTCGACGAAGGTACCGCCCCCGGGAAAATGCGCGACCGCTTCTTCCTGCGCGTCTCGCCACGTGAACCAACCGGGTATGTCCTGCCAACGCTGCACGGAGACATCGGTTTCAGGTTTGCCTGGATTCGACAGCATGCTCCGACGTTACGATGCGCCCCGGATCCGGCGCGGCATTTCGAGCGTGCCGACCGCCCGCAGCTGCGGAACGCCCGCCTGCCGAATTGCCTGCATCCCGACTGCACCCAGGAACGACGAGTCGCGGATGCGTGAGGCGATCGGGAGCGCCGGAATCACACTGCGAGAGCAAAGGAGTCGTACGCCTCCTGGCTGAACAGTACGAACCGCACCTCTTGCACCGCAGTCTCGGCGGCGCGCACGGTCTCGACCGCGATGCGTGCCCCGTCACCGATCGGCCAGCCATAGATCCCGGTAGAGATGGCCGGAAACGCTACCGTCCGCGCACCCAACTCGTCTGCCACCCGCAACGATTCGCGGTAGCAGGAGGCCAGCAACTCCGATCGGTCGTCCTGCGCCGACCACACCGGCCCGACCGTATGAATCACCCACCGCGCGGGCAGATTCCCACCGGTCGTCGCAACCGCCTTCCCGGTCGCCAGCCCCTTCCCATAATGCGACGCCCGCAGATCACGGCACGCGGACAGAATCGCCGGACCACCCTTGCGGTGAATGGCCCCGTCAACGCCCCCGCCGCCGAGCAGTGAGGAATTCGCCGCGTTCACCACCGCATCGACATCCTGCTCGGTGATGTCGCCCCGGACCAGCACAAGTTCGACCATGGCGCCATTGTCGCCACTCGCAGCGACGCGACAAAATCAGCACGGATATCGACCCGTGCAGTCTCAATGCTCGCCGCAGCCGAACCGCGCTCGCGGATCGAGTCGGGCGCTCGGGTTACCCGACGTGCAGGTCCACCGGCCCGGAATCGACCTTCCAATACTTCCTGTTCAGCTGCGCAGTACCGGTGCCCTCGGTGTACGGCACGAGCACCGGCATCCCGTTGGTCGGCTTCAGCGCAACGGACCAGCGCTCGACCCGATCCGTGCATTGCAGGATCACTCCGGGCGGGGAGCTGGTCAGCTGGATCGTGCCGCTGCCGTTGGTATTCATCTGTGCGGAGACGTCGAGATAGCCGATACCGGCTTCACACCGATAGGTGCCGGTGGCCTGCAGACCGTCGAGCGACGCCGTGAGCACGGAATTCAACGTGATGAACTCGTTCTCGGGACCGGCACTCACCGAGGTCGAGCACAGCATTGTCGTCGCGGCTCCCGCGATCGCGACCAGCGCGCACCTCGTACCGAACATCGGCCGACCTCCTGACCAATCAATGCCGCGAGAAAACCGACTTCGATGGTAAGTCGGGGCTGCCCACCGTCCGGACCGATTCCCGTAATTGCCCTTCCGACCAGGAGGCGACTGCGCGACCTCGACTGCCGTCCGCGCGGTGAACCGAGGCCACTCACGGCAAACTCCCGTGCCAACGTGACAGGCCCACGTCGGCACGGGAGTCGATCAACTATTGCGATCGGACCGGATGCTACGTCCAGTACTGGTAACTACCGCCGCCGTCGGGTTCGCAGCCCTCACTCACTCGGGTTCCGCTGTACTCGGTGATTCGCCGCTGTTCTTCGCACTGCTCCGCCGTGGGGAACTTATGCCAGTAGTTAGCCCAGTCCGGCCTGGCCTCGGCCGGGCCCGCGAGCAAAGCCAAGCCGGCCGCAGCGGCAGCAGAGGTGAAGATCATTTTGCGTAGCACAGTGATGCCCTCCCAGGTGTTCGTTGACTCCGCCCGCAACGCTAGCGCAAACATCACTGCCGCAGACTGCCAAAGTTCTTGTCGTACATGGCAGTCCACTGTCACTGCCACGCCGTGCTTCGGCCATCTCCTTCGGGTTCACGGATGCATTCGTGAACCTTTGAGCGTCTTGTCCACCACGTTGCGCGGTCCGTACACGGCGATTCCGACGAGGTCGAGGTGATCGGTGCCGACCGCGCGCACCGCGGCGCGATTGTCCCGGTCGTTTCCGGTGGTGAACAGGTCGGAGGTGAACACTGCCGTGTGGAGGCCGCGGGCCAGTGCCTTGCTGTGCGCGCCGCGCAGCGCGTCTTTGCCACCCTCGAAGACGAGGACGGGCTGGCGGAACATCGGCAGGTAGCGCGTTGCGTCCGCGTCCTCGTACGGTTCACCGATCACCTCCGGTTGCGCCGTGCCCAGACCGCTGACCAGAAATGCCGTCACGTTGAGCCGCTGCCAGGTCTGTAGGTCCTCGCGCAGCAGTACCCCGATCTTGGTGTCGAATCGCATGTTCTCCATGCCGATGACTCTCCCGCCGTCGGGCCCGCCGAGGCTTGTACGATCCTGGCATGGTTGCCGGCAGCTCGGTCGAGCAGATCAGGGCCTGGCAGCCGCGGGTCCCCGGCATCGTCGAGGTCTTTCATGCCCGTTTCGTCGGGCACGTCTACCCCATGCACGCCCACGATTTCTGGACGCTGCTGATCGTCGACGACGGGGTGATCCGCTACAACCTCGACCGGCACGAGCACGGCGTCCTCGGCTCGGTGGTCTCGCTGCTTCCGCCGCACGTTCCGCACAACGGACAGGCCGCCACCGCTCGGGGATTCCGTAAGCGTGTGCTGTATCTCGACAACGCCCAGCTGTCCGAGGCGATGATCGGTTGTGCGGTAGACACTCCCACCTTCACCGACCCGCTGCTGCACCGCCGCATCCGCCAGTTGCACGCGACACTCGCGCATCCCGGCGACGAATTGGAAGCCGCCAGCCGCCTCGCGCTCGTCAATGACCGCCTCGGCGACCTGCTACGCGGGACCGATCCGCCGTCTCGACCCAAAGATCCAGGGTTGGCTCACCGACTGCGGGAACTACTCGATTCCCATACCACAGAAGGCCTTTCGCTCACCGAGGCCGCGGTCGTACTGCACGCCGACCCCACCCACCTCATCCGCGCGTTCAGCCGCGAGTTCGGGATGCCACCGCACCAGTATCTGATCTCGCGCCGGGTCGATCGCGCCCGTCCACTGCTGCTGAGCGGCATGCCTGCCCGAGATGTGGCCGCCGCCACCGGTTTTCACGACCAGCCGCACCTGATCCGGCACTTCAAACGCATCCTCGGCACGACGCCCGGGCAGTACGCACGCAGCGCTGACCGCCCGACGCTCGACTCAACCAGCCCGCAACAGTTACGCGCTGCGGGCTTCCCCCGAGCACCCATACCTCGCCGCTGAACACGGCCAATCGACGAGACCCACTGCGGCTCAGGAAATCCCGCTATCTAGGACGAGCCGACCAGCGCTGCCGAGCCCACTCGGAGAGACCGGGCATCGGCACGGTCACCAACAGTGACGGCCCCTTGTCGCAACCAGTTGGTTGCGATAATCTATTGCAACCAACTGGTTGCTATAAACGGAGGCTGTGTTGCCCGTACCCGATCGCATCGAGCGCGATCTCGAACTACCCCACCCACCCGAGAAGGTGTGGAATGCCCTGACCACCTCCGAAGGACTCGGAAGCTGGTTCGGTTCCCGCGCCGAAATCGATGACCTGCGCCCCGGCAGCACAGTACGGGTGTGGTGGCACGAGGACGGGCCACACACCCTGCAGATCCAGTTCGTCGAACCACACAGCAGGTTCGTGTTCACCTGGCCGATCGAAGGACTACCACCCAGCGATCCACGCCGCACACAGGTGGAATTCACCCTGCAACCGACACCCACCGGCACCCGGCTCACGGTGGTGGAAACCGGCTTCGCACAACTGCCCGACGACCTGACCGAGTCCTACGAAGGCAACGTCAAGGGCTGGGCGAGGGAACTGGCCGAACTCACCGAGTATCTCGATGCAGCGGCCTGACCATCCCGACGCCGAGCTGATAGCGCAGGCAGTTTTCACCGCGCTGGCCGACCCGACGCGCCGCGGCATCCTCGCCGAACTCGCCGCGCACGGTCCAGCGACGGCGACCGACCTGGCAGATCGCCTGCCGATCTCGCGACAGGCGATCGCCAAACACCTCACCCTGCTGACCGAGGCCGGACTCGTGCACGCCGAACCGGGCGAGCGCCGCCGGATCCACTACCACCTGCAAACCCAGCCCATGACCGTGGCGCAGTCCTTTCTCGCCGCCCTCGCCCACAGCTGGGACGGACGCCTGAACGCACTCCGCGACCACCTCGATCAGACCTAGGAGCACCGAACAATGACCCCCACCTTCCGCGGCGGACACAACATCGCCATGAAACTTCCCAAAGCACAGTTCGACCGGACCGTCGCCTTCTACCGCGACACACTCGGCATGGACGTCACCGACAACAGCGGCGAAGCCGTCGCCGAAGGGGTCATCCAAAGCGCCGCAATCCAGTTCGGGCCCGTCACGCTGTGGCTCGACCGTGTCGACAACTATGCCCGCGCCGACCTTTGGCTGGAACTGTTCACCGACGACGTCGACCGCGCGACCGAGCACCTCGCCGCCCACGGAGTCCTCGTGCAGGACGAGCTGGAACCACTCCCCTCGACCATGAACGCCCACTGGATCAGCAACCCCGTCGGCATCCCGCATATCGTCCGGCTCCCCGATCACGGTTGAGCCGGATCGGACGCTTCGGCCGCTGTGTCACACTTGCTCGCCCTACGTCGTCATCCAGGTAGCAATGACGAGGCAACAAGAGCGAATGAGGACAGAAGTCATGGGTATCGAGGAATTGCGCGCCGTAACCCGCGGAAACGTTGTGCTACCGGAGGATTCGGCCTTCGAGGCGGCAGCCCGGCCGTGGAACGTGGCCGTGGCGCAGTCGGTGGCCGCGGTGGTCGAGGTCGCCGACGCGCAGGACATCGCGAAAGTGCTGCAATACGCCGGTGTTTCGGGCCGACGGGTGGTGACCCAGCCCACCGGGCACGGCGCGACCGGGGATATCGAGGATTCGATTCTGGTGCGGACCGGTGCCCTGAACCACCTCGAGATCGATGCCGGACAGCGGGTGGCGCGGGTCGGCACCGGCGTGCAGTGGGGCGCGGTGCAGGCCGCGGCCGCCGCACACGGCCTCACCGGGCTAGCCGGTAGCAATCCCGTGGTCGGCATCACCGGGTACACGCTCGGCGGCGGATTCGGTTGGTTCGCACGCAAATACGGCTGGGCGGCGGACGCGGTGCGCGCGTTGCACGTCGTCGACGCCACCGGCAGTCAGCAGCGCGTCACCGCCGATTCGGACCCGGAGCTGTTCTGGGCATTGCGTGGCGGCGGTGGCGATTTCGCGATCGTCACCGAGATCGAGTTCGACCTGTTCCCGCTGCCGCAGCTGTACGGCGGCCGGGTGATGTGGTCGGCCGACCGCACCCGCGAGGCCTTCGACCTCTTCACCGAACTCACTACCGACGCGCCCCGGGAACTGTCGGTGTGGTTGCAGCGCTACCAGATTCCCGGCGCCGCACCCACCGTTGCCATCGACTTCGCCTACCTAGGTGATGCCGCGGAGGGCCGGGAGCTCACCGCGCGCCTCGACACGATCGACGGCATACTCGCCGACACCCGAGGCGTCCTGACTCCGGCCCAGATCGGCCAGATCACCGCGGAACCCACCGATCCCAGCCCGTCCCTCTCCCGCGGCGAACTGCTCACCGACCTCGATGACGCAGTGATCAAGACCCTCATCGACGCCCCGGTAGCGCCCCTGCTCAACATCCAAATCCGCGGCCTCGGTGGCGCATTGGCGCAAACACGTCCCGACGGCGGCGCGCGCGGCCCCATCACCGAGCCCTACGCCCTCTACCTGCTCGGGCTCGGACTGTCGCATCTGCTCGACGACATCCGAACCAGGTTCACCGACATCCTCGGCGCGCTCAGCACCCACATCACCGGAACCAAGCCGTACACCTTCCTGGCCCCCGGCGAGTCGGCCTCCGCGGCTTTCGACCCGGAGACGCTGGCGCGGCTGCGGCAGATCAAGCAGGACCGCGACCCGGCCGGTGTCATCCGGGCCAACTTCCCGGTCCACGGCTGAGCACAGGTGCCGGCGAAAGACCAACGGCCCGAGAATATCTCGGGCCGTTGGATGGCAAGTCCGCGCTAGGAGGACAGCAGGTGTTGCGGGCAGTAGATGAGGACGCTTACTTCGGTGTCGGTCACACCCAGATGTCCCACCCCGATCGAGGGATAACGGCGATCGATGGCAATGAGCCTGGCTTTGTCGCCGGGTACCCGGTAATCCAGAATTCCGCAGATCACACGCGACGAATCCACATCGTCCTGCTTGAAGTCGGGCGACCAATCCTGATGGTCCATCAGGAAGAACTTCAGTTCGTCTTGCGGAGTGAATGCGTTGGCGGCCCCGGCCCCCATCGTGATTCCGACCGCCGCCATTGCGGTGGCGACCACTGTCTTCAGCATGTGTACCTCGAGAGTTGCGACACGAGAGTGTCTGTGACGCACGGATATTGCCGTGGCTCCAGCCCCCGACCGGAGGTCGCTCACGTTACCCGAGGGCAGCGGCGGAACGCCACCACGCCGTCACGGCCGCCCGGCACCCGGCGCGGGTGCCGGAAAAGCCACCACCTGCCCGGTGGGTTCCGTCGACTCTCCACCCCAGTTCTGGCCTACGACAAACAGTTTCGGGTCTACCCCACGGCTGAGCACGCAGGCGAAGGCACCCCGATCGAGTTCCACGGTGGACATGACTTCCCCGCCTTCCCGAACCCGAACGCAATGCTGGTTGCCGACGTCGGCGTACCAGACCGCACCCTCGGCGTCGACGCAGATCCCGTCCGGATGGTCACCGGGAGTCGGCGCCCACACGCGGCGGGAGCCGAGGCTGCCGTCGGGGGCGATGTCGTAGGCGGTGAGCTGGTTGGCGTAGGACTCGGCGACGATGAGGGTGACGCCGTTAGCGGTGATCGCCATCCCGTTGGGAAAGGCAAGCCCGTCGGCGACCTGCCGGACACTGCCTTCCGGTGTAACCAGGACTATCGGCCCAGGCCTGAATTCCCCACCGGGAAAGTCGAATCCGATGTTGTTGACGTAGGCGTTGCCGCGGTCGTCGACGACGATGTCGTTCCACGGCTTGTCGGACACGGCGGAGAGGTCGGCATGCGGTACGAGCGACCCGTCGGGCTCGCGCCGCACGAGCCTGCGCTGTGCCGAGTCCACTACCAGCAGTCGCCCGTCCGGCAGGAAGTCGATACACATCGGGAAGGACGGCACCTCGGCGATCACCTCGGGCCGATTGTCGGCGCCGAGGGCGATCACCTGGTTCGCTCCCCAATCGGAGAACCAGAGTCGTCCGTCGTGCCAGCGCGGGGACTCGCCGAACACGACGCCCTCCAGCAGAATTTCAGGCTTGCTCACGGCAGGCTGCCCTTCGGTAGTCGGTAGAGATACCGACTGCGTGAGCCGCGAGAACTCATCGGCGACTCGGCAACAGCGCTACTGAGCGCGGTACACGACGATCCCCGGAACCGACCGCAGATATTCGGCCAGGGGCGAGTCGACCACCTTGTTGTTCGCCGCGAGCGAGGACGCGTTCCGGAAGACCGGACCGTCGGCGGTTTGCACGAAGATCCCGACATGCGTGACGTCCAACCCCGCCTGGTCGGTGTAGGCACCGAGGTAGTCACCGGTGCGCAGACCACCGATGACGTGGTCGTCCACCGCCGCGCTGGGAAGGTAGGTCACGGCTCGATCGACCACCGGCAACCCGGGCAGATAGTTCCCGCCGTCGGCCTTGGCGTTCAGGTGCTTGGCGACGGTGACCGCAGCGGTACTCAGCGCGCCGGTCACGTCGGTGGCGGCGATCCGCGGCGTGCTCACCCAGTCGCTGAAGAAATGCTTGCGCTGCCGGAAATCGACGCGCCCCTCGGCATAGCGGGTGTCGACCAGATTCGCGACGAACTGATCCCGGTCGGTGGACCTGCTGAGCGCTTCGACGTAGTCGAGATAGGTGAAGCAGTCCACGCGCCGGAAGTCGATGACGAGCTGCTCGGGCTGGGTCGCCGAGCCGACGAGCATATCGGCGCCGTACGGCGTGCCGAGAAACTGGCGCGACAGCAACTCGACGAGCTCGCCTTTGCTCGGCCCAGCACCCGCGCGCGACGCCAGCAACGCGTCGATCTTGCCGGCGGTGACGTCGTCGATGTGCACCGCGGGCGCGCCGACCGCCGCGGGCACCATCGATGCCATGCCACCCACGAGCACCAGCAGGACGAGCAACACGCGAGCGATGGTCCGCACAAAGCCTCCAACATCCGTCGACACAGCCCCCACGGTAACCCGGCGGTCGCTCTGCCGGGTGCGCCAGCGCACGACAGTGGACCGTCGCAGCCCCCCTGCGACGGTCCACCGACGCGATCGTCAGGCCACTATCTGCGCCCGCTTCTTGCTGACGCCCTTGATACCGACCGGCGTCACGGTGCCGGAACCGATCTGCAGATCCACGCACGAGTAGAACGCGCTGGGCGTGTCCGCGACGTTCCAGATGCCGAGCAATTTCTGCGGCCCGGTGAAGGTGCCGAGGTTCACCGTGTGGGTGACGGTTCGCCCGCTCGGCGGCTGATTCTTGCCATCGATCACCGCGACCCGCGTATCGCCGATCCAGTACTCGTAATTGTGGGTCCGGTGCAAGGCGGTGAGCGTCCAGATGAACGTCACCGTGCTGCTGGTGTGGTGCACCTGCCACGGCTTGCTGTCGTCGTCCAGATCCGCCCAGCGCCCGTCACCGCCGCTGCAGCTGCGCTGTCCCGGTGGCCCCTGCACGTTCTGCGGCTCGTATTTGACCGGGCCACACGGCAACAGACTTTGCGCACATTGCACTTGGCGGCTGGCCGGCGCGGAGAGGTAGCCGTACGCGTCAGCCGGTGCCGCGTGCAGGGCGGCCACGATGAACGGTGCGATAGTGGCCGCAGCGACGACAGCCAGCATGCGCTGCTGCAGCGCCCGGGTCAGCGAAGCTGCCGTCATTTCCGGTCCCCACGCCCGAACGGCCACGGCTCGATATCCCGCTCGTCCGGGCTGCCCTGCATGTTCTGGTTGTTGAGACTGCCGGGGTAGAGGTACTCACTGGCGGGCCGCTTCCTTCCGTTGAGCCAAGCATCGAAGAACCCGTCCAGCTTCTTGGCGGTGCGGGATTGGATGAACTGACGGAACTCGGGAATCGACGTGTTGCCGTTCTTGTGCTTCTGCGCGAAATCGCGGACGGCGGTGAGGAATACGTCGTCGCCGATGTTGCGGCGCAAGGCGTGCAGGAACAGCGGGCCGCGCGAGTACACGGTGGTGAACTCCTTGCCCTTGCCGGGATCGTAGAGCGGTGTCGACCAGACGCCCTGCTGGTCGGCGCTCGCGAGCGCCCGCCGGTAGAGCTGGTCGGCGTTGCGGCCTTGCACCCGCTCCGGGTAGAGGATGTCGGCGGTGTAGCTGGCGAAGCACTCGTTCAAGCAGATGTCGCGCCAGTCCTTGATCGACACCGAATCGCCCCACCACTGATGGGCGTTCTCGTGGATCACCGTGTTCAGGTCCGTCCACGGCGCGTAGATCGGCCGCGTCTGGGTCTCCAGCGAGAACTGCAGATTGGTGTCCACGTAGATGCCGCCACCGGATTCGAGCGGATACGGGCCGTACAGCTGTTCGACGAAGGCGATCACGCCGGGCAGCTTCTTTTCCAGCTCCCGCTTCTGCTGGGCGCCACCCGGTGCGAAGAAGCTCTCCAACGGCGTATTCCCGGCCTGCTGCGTCAGGCGCGTGAACTTGTCGATCGCGATGGTCGTCAGGTACCCGATGATCGGGTCCTTGGCCTCCCAGGTGACGGTGTGCTTTCCGGTGCCCGCGGGGACATCGGACGCGCGGACCCCGTTCGAGGCCACATCCCAGCCGGTGGGCACGGTGGCCTTGACGGTGAAGGTCACCTTGTCCAGCGGTGTGTCGTTGAGCGGGTACCACGTTGTCGCCGAATGCGGTTCACCCGCCGCGAACGCGCCACCGGACGGCGAGTAGGTCCAGCCGTTGCCCTTGGTATCCGGCACGGTCCCCCCGTAGTCGACGACGACGGTGAACGGCTGCCCCAGCGGCAGTGCCGCGGCCGGGGTCACCACGAGCTCGTGCTCGCCGGACTTCTGGAAGCGGGCGGGCTGACCGTTCACGGCGACCGATCCGACTGCGGGACCGGCATAGTCGAGGTTGAACCGGGACAGGTTCTGGGTCGCCTTCGCCGTGATGGTGGCTTTGCCTTTGAGGTTATGGGTCGGCGGGTTGTAGTCGATGGCGACGTCGTAGTGGATCGCGTCGTACCCGCCGTTGCCGTCCTTCGGGTAGTACGGATCGCCGAGACCGTCGGAGCCCGGGGTCGGGTCGGCAGCGCTGGCCGCCGACCCGTTCGGCGTATCCGGCGGCGGAGCGGCCACCGCGGCGACGCCCGCGGTGAGGCTCAATGCGAGGGCCAAGGCCGACACGGCGACCGGACGCGATCTCAGCGCGGCCGGAACCGGCACGTGCGTTTCTCGCCACTGGTGAATTCTCATGGGAGCCAACCTTTTCTAGGCGATCCGGCGGACCTCGGCCATGGCGATGCTCGATCGGATCTGTAATCGACTGCGGGAAAAGCCGACTCGGCAATCCGCAGGTACTGCCGGCGCACCGCGACCTACTGGGCGCCCAACCCTCGGGAGGTGACGAGCTGCTGTGCGGCACCATTCAGCGACGGGGCCTGCCCTCGGTCTTCGACCCGGTTTCGTGCCAGCTGTCCAGCACCCGGTCGGTGCTGTTGGCATCGATGAACAGAACCCACTGCGCGGACTGATCGCCTTGCGTGCCTGCGCGTTTGATCGCGACCTTGTAGGCGGGAACCGCCACGCTGGGGGCGCCGTCCTTGGCGGCCAGCTTCGGGTCGTACCACATGGCGGCCGTCGCGAAGACGGTGAACTTGCCGCGCGGCTGCTTGGTCTCCTGCGCCAGCGCGCGCACCGCGGTGTCCGCCACCGTCGCGGGCGGCGTGGTGGCGCCGGTCGGGTACTTGCCCTGCGTCTGCTGTGCCAACGCGCCACTCGCCGAGACGAGCGAGCCGTCGGCGGCCAGTGACTGCGCCACCTTCGCGCCGTAGACCGGCACCGCGTCGATTTCCTGCCGCAGCTCGACGGTGGCACCCCGGCCGACCGGGGACGCCTTGTCCACGACGAGCTTGCCGATCGATTCGGCGCCGAAGACCCGCTGCATGCTCGGCGCCTGGGCCTGCGCGATCGCCTGCGCCTCGGACGGCACGCCCGCCGGCTTCGGCAGCGGGTTCTTGAAAATCACCTGCATGGCGATTCCGTCGGGATCGGTGAACACGTTCTTCGGGATGGTGGGGAGATCGAAAATGCCTGGGGCCGTGGTCGGCGACGGGCTGGTGGTCGTCGAGGGGCTGGTGGTCGACGGCGCGATGGTGGTCGACGGACTGGTGGTCGACGTCGGCGCGGTAGTGGTGGTCGTCGTCGGATCGGTGGTCGTGGACGAGTAGGTCGTCGTCGGCTCGATCGTCGTCGGTTCTGTCGTCGTCGTGGTGGGCTCGATCGTCGTGGTCGGGCCGGACGGCGACGGCGGAGTCGTGGGGGCCGACGTCGAAGGAGTGGTCGTCGGCGTGGTTGACGATGGCTGGGCGAAGGCACCGGAGCTGGTTGTGAAAACCGTTGCCGCTAAAACGAACACCGCGGTAGCACTGACGCGAGCCGCCCTTCGATGTGGGTATTTCATATTCAAGTAGAACCACACCGCGGGCGATAGATTCGACTGGGGAGTTACTGGGGAGTTCGTATCACGAGTTGATTAAGTACCCCGATAGCACTATTCGGTGCGATGTACCGCATTTGCGCTCGGACAGCGCTGGTTTCGGCGCAAGTGCGCCGAAATACCATGTCGTCGAACGCGGTTGACACCACCCGGACACTACTGCGCGACGGTGTCGTCCACCGGACCTTCGGCGCCGCGTTCAGCCCGGCACGAGTGCGCACCGGCGCTCCGTACCGAATAGCGTTCGATGCCGACCGCGCCGACGCGCCGAGCGGTATCACGGCGCCGAAGGATCGCCGGTGCGTGACCTGCGGATAAATGTCGATTCGCAAGTCACGCACCGTATCCCGAGGTAAAATGCACCATCATTTCGCCTGCAGCCGATCGCCGATTCGGGTGGCGAAGTCCTGCCAGTTGGCCGCGTTCTGCCGAGCCATATCGAGCACGAGATTCAGGCAGTGTTCCGGGATCCGATCCGCGAGATCGAGCGACTGCGTCGGCGTGCGCGGACTGGCGTCCAGCCAGCGCAATACCGTCCGGCCCGTCTCGGTGAGCCGCAGCGACGGATCGCGGCGCAGGCTCTGCAATACCGAGGAGGGGCAAACACGCTCCGGCGGTGCCGGATCGGGCGTCAACGGCGCACCCTCGGTACCGTCGCAGGACTTTTTACGGCGCTGGTGTTCGACGTCCGGTCGGCGCACTCGGCGCATCCGGCCGTCGCGGCCTAATCGATGCCTCGTCTGGGGAACATCCCCAGATGACTGCCTGCGCACCGCACCGACCGTCTTGTGGTCCAGCCCCGCCACCTCGGCGACCTTGCGATCCGACCACAGCGGGTACATCCGCATGATGCGCAGGGAGGCGGCCTTGCGGTCGAGGATCGAGAGCGGCAGGCCGTGTGCGATGTTGGCCTGGACTGCGAGCACGAACGCCTCTTCCTCGGTGCCGTCGAAGAACTGTGCCCGGATGACGTTGGCCCCCTTCAGTTTCGCGGCTTTCAGACGGTGCACACCGTCGATCAGCCGCATGGTTTCTCGGTGGACCAGGATCGGCGGCAGTTCCGCCTCCGTCGCTGCCAGCACCTGGGTATGTGCAGAGTCTTCAGCACGCACACGCAGTGCGCCACTGATGTCTATCGACTCGATAGGAATCTCGATGACTACGTCGGCAACTCCGACTCTCGCATCGTCGTCCACGTTCAACCTGTGTTCACTCACGGCGGTACTCCTGCGTCGAAGCCGAGATCATTCCGTAGCACACTTCGCCCCGCCGCCAGTACCGATCCGAACCGCCACAACAAGCCGGGACGAATCGATGCGGAAGGCACGTCGCTGTGCCGTGTCTGCGGTGACTAACTAGCGCGGACAGCAATATTTCACATTGGCAGAGTTCCAGCAACGATACGGTGTCGAAACGCCCCTGCATTCGCAATCTGCGGATCGCCAGCGTGATTCGCGGCGTTATTTGTGAATGGTGTTAACCTCGCGGCCCGGTTCGCCGACTTCCGGAAACATTTCGGAAACTACCAGTTCCAGCCCGGAACGGGCGTCGGCGTGGATACGCTCGAGAGTTGGACTTCTACATCGGCGAAGAAGCCGACAACGGACATCCTTGTACGCCACCATATATGGTGAAACCGATTTTCTGCACACGATGACCACCCCGGGCGTCGCGGCGACAATAATTCTGAACACGATGACCACTCCGGTCACCGCGCCGACAACTCGGAGAATCCTCAACCATTCGAATCGGGACACAATGAACCGGCGGTATTCCCTATCCCAGGAATAGCCGCTCGACCTACACCTCGTGCCGCGGGCACACCAATGCGGAGTTCGTGTTCAAGGCCCCTCTCGCACACGAAGAACAAGGCGGGTTCCGCCTTCTTCCGAACGATTTGACCCGAGGAACTCATCTGCCCGAACATCCCTCGTGTCCGATCCATCCTATCATCGGACCCCCCTCCGAGCAGCGCGACGGACGAAAATCGCGAGTCTGTCCACTGTACGAGATTCCATATAGCAGTGCATGTTTCGGTGATATAGGGGCGGCCTTCGGCGCACCGGTGGCAGAAGTTCTGTTGCCGACTTCGTGCCGGTTTCCGGGCGCCCGGCCGCGCGGCCCCTGGGCGGCCTCCTTGTGACACCACTCCGGGCTGGCCTGATCGGACACGTCAACGGCGTGGTGGGCCGATCGCCGGATCGCCTTCCGCCGAACCGTTTTCGCGGGCGGCGACCCCCATCGCTCCCCTGAGACGGCCGGCCCGAGCGATGCGGAATCACCCCTAGCTCCCCGGTACCGCCGCGAAATAGCGCTGCGGCGTGATGTCGTGCCGGACTGCCGATTTCTATGGTCGGGACATGCTCAACGTCGAACCGGATTCACTCGCTCCCCACGCCTCCGCCCAGCGCCGCATGCGTCCCACCTTCACTCGACTGCGCGGCGGATTGACCCTCGCCGTGGCCGCGGTCGCCACCGCCGGCCTGGTCGGCGCGGCGACCGGCAGTGCCGCCGCCGCACCCGTAGCCGCCGCTGCCACACCCGCCGCCGACTGCCTGTGGGCAGGCACCGGCCACGCGCAGGGCACGACCGTCGTGGCCGGTGGCCGCGCTTTCACCTGTGCGACAGATCAACTCGGTGCGCCGCGCTGGGTTCGCGGGGCGGCCCGCGGCACGCCGAGCACCGTGGCCAACCCCGGCGCGCGCACCGACCCGGCAGGGACGTTCAGTGCCGGAGCGCAGCAACCGGGCACCGAATACAACGACTATTGCGTGGGCACCCAGCTCGTCGGTGGTAGCGAGTCGGTGTACGAGGTGGTTTCCGACGGGGGTGCGCTGCATTGGAAGGCGGCGGGTCCGATCGCCCAGTGGGCCTTCCCCGCCGGCACCGGACCGGTGCCGACCACTCGCTCGGCGAGCCTGTGCCTGCCGGACCCGGTGAGCTGGCCGCGCAACTGAGCGGGGCCGCCTGCTCGGCAAATCAGTAAGCGATGAACAAGATCTCGTCGCGCGAGTACTCGTGCCCGGGATGATTCTCGGCCAGATGGGCCTGCGTCTTGGCCACCAGGTCGTCCTCGTCGGTCCCGACGATGGCTTCTCCGCAGGGGCAGTTCAGGTTTCGCTTCATCGACTGTCCTTTCCTCTCGATCGACAAGTCTAGGGTCTGTCGCAAAGTCCGGACGGATGCATCCGGTGGCTGGATCGTCGCCTGGCAAGGCGGAGGAGTTGCCGATACCGGGTTTGTATCGGCGACGACGACAACGCGGCCAGGCGGCGATCCAGCCACCGGAGGCGCCGGATGGGACTTTGCGACAGACCCTAGGCTGGCGAGTACGCAGACCCGACGCGGCATTCGGGTCGCACCGGCGCCAGTGGTCCTCGGCGCTAGAAATAGACCGTTCGGGGTATACCCCTACGCATCTCGGGGTACGCCGACTCGGCCGTCGGGCTGACGCGCGCGCAACGGAACCTTTGCCATCATGACGTCGAGCCGACCGTCGAGGAGGACCCACAAAGTGTTCACATTGCGCGGTTGCGCGCTGGCACTGGCCGCGGCGCTGGCCGCAACCATCGCGCTGACCGCATGCGAGCAGTCCGCACCCCAGACGACGGGTACGGCGGCCAAGATCACCTTGCCGCCGCTCAGCGGCCGCTACCCGGTCGGCACAGTCGACCTGCATCTGGTGGACGCGCGCCAGGATCCGTGGCACCCGGCCGACAAGCGGGAGCTGATGGTCACGGTGACCTACCCGGCGCAGCGCACCGGCGACCGCGCACCGTGGATGTCACCAGCCGTGGCGGACGCGGTCGACCGGCTCGCGTCCGACGCGCCCATGCTCGGCCTGTCGCCGGGCGCGGTCGATTGGGGTGGCACCAAGCGCCAGGCGAGCACCGGGGTCGAGGCGGACCACACGGGCGGCGCCTGGCCGGTCGTGCTGTTCTCGCACGGGTTCGGCGTGGTGCGCGAACTCAATTCGGTCCGCACCGACGATCTGGCCAGCCACGGCTATGTCGTCGTGTCCATCTCCCACACCTACGACGCGAAAGTGGTCGAGTTCCCCGGCGGCCGGATGCTCAGCAGCGACGCCAAGCCGGATCCGCAGTACCTGGCGACCTCGATCGATGCGCGGGTGGCCGACACCGGATTCGTACTCGACCAGCTGACCCGGCTGACCCAAGGCGCGAATCCGGACGCCGAAAATCGTGCGCTACCAGCAGGGTTGGCGGAGTCGCTCGACCTGTCGAAGGTGGGCATGTTCGGTCATTCGCTGGGCGGCTACACGGCGGGCGAAGCGATGTTCCGCGATCCACGCATCGGCGCGGGGGTCAACCTCGACGGCAGCATGGGCGTGGGCAAGCTCGGCGAGGTCGTGCGCCACAGCATGGATCGGCCGTTCATGCTGGTCGGCGCCGACGGTGTGCATCCGGAGACCAAGCGCGCGTTCGAGCACTCGCACGTGGACGACATGGATCCGAGCTGGCGCGAGTTCTGGACCAATCAGCAAGGCTGGAAACGGGATCTGCACTTCGACGGCGCCGCACACAACAGCTTCACCGATTTGCAGGTCGCGGTGCCGCAGTGTGCCAGCCTGCTGTCGCCGGAAACCCGGCAGCGCGAAGTCGGCACCATCCATCCGGCCCGGTCGGTGAGCGCACAGCAGGACTACCTCGCGGCCTTCTTCGACCTGCACCTGAAAGGCATGCCCAGCGACCTGTTCGACGGGAACGATCCGCGCCACCCGGACACCCGGTTCATCCCCTGACCCGCGCCGCCGACCGGGCGGGCAGCGGGGTTCACCTAAGCTCCTGGGCTTATGGCCCTTCCCGCAACACTGCACAACTTCGCCGTCCAACTGGCCGACGTCGACCGCGACGTGTGCCAGGACCTGGAGTTGCGGATCGCGCGCCATCCGTCCGAGACCGCCGAGTTCATGGTGACCCGCCTGCTCGCCTACTGCCTCGAATACCAGGACGGCATCGCCTTCAGCGAGGGTGGCGTCTCGTCCACCGACGAGCCCGCGGTGCTGGTGCGCGACCTCACCGGCCGCCTCACCGCCTGGATCGAGGTCGGCGCGCCCGACGCGGAACGCCTGCACCGCGGCAGTAAACTCGCCGGCCGCGCCGCCGTCTACACCCACCGCGATCCGGCCAAGGTGCTGGCCCAACTCGCAGGCAAACGCATCCATCGCGCCGAAGCCATCCCCCTCTACAGCTTCGACCGCGCCTTCATCGACGCCGCCGTCGCCGCTATCGACCGCCGCAACACCGCAACCCTGTCGATTACCGAACGCTCCCTGTACCTGGATCTCAACGGCACCAACCTCACGTCCTCGGTCACCGAACACGCACTCGGCTGACCCCTTACAGTCGAAACGATCTGTGCCCAGGGTGCGCGTCGATCGGCGCGGTGATCTTCGGTAGCCATTTGCCACGGTGCGGGATCGGACGCTAGTCGCCGGAAATCCCGCGCGCAGTGCGGACTTTCGAGACTTGCGGGCAGCTTGCCGGGCAGTCGAGGATAGGTATTGCGGGCAGATTGCTGACTCGGCGAGCCGAAAATGTCGGGCTGGTGCGGTCGAAATCATTTGTAGCCCAATGTTTTGGGTGGGCATGTGGGGTATTCGGGGAGTGGTGCAACGTCGCGCCGCCCATCAGCGTCAACGTTAAGGACGAGATCTTCATGAGCACACGCGACATCACTACCTTGCTGGCGCAGTTACGCGCCGTCCGCGATCTGACCAACACCGAAATCCAGGTCGCGGAGACCCGTATCGCCCAGGCGCGGACGGAGGCGGTGCGCCGCGAGTTGTCCGAAAACGCCGACAACGCCCGCGCCCGCGCCGAGGCCATCGAGTCCGCCATCCGCGAACTCGGCGGTGTCCCCGCGCTGATCGGCCCGTTCATCGGCCGGGCCGCCGCCGCGGTCAAGACCATGGGCGAACAGGCCCAGCCGTTCGATGAAGCCTTGCTGGGCGACCTCAACCTCGAGCACCAGCTCCTTGATCGGGCCCGCTATATCAAGGCCCTCGCTACCACCGCCCAGCGCACCGACGTGGTGGCGTTGGCCGAGCGTTTGATCACCGCGCACTCGGCGACCGTCACCTGGCTGACCACCGTGCTGGCCGAGGAAGCCCTCGGCGGTCCGGCGGCACTGCGCCGCACCCCGCTTCAGGCGGCCAGCGGCACCATCGTCAAGCTGGCCACCATCCCGGTCACCTGGTCCGCCCGCGGCCTGGACCGTGCGCTGGACACCTTCCGTTCCACTCCGCCCGCGCTCAGCGAGCTGCTCGCCCGGGGTGCGCGCGTCGGCGATGTCGCGGTGAAAACCCTCACCGCCTCACGCGACGCCGCGCTGGAAACCGCCGAGCAGGTCACCCGGCGCGAGGGTGCGGACGGCACCGCCGACGCCTTGCATTCGTTCCGCACCGCCACCGGCGTCCTCGAATCTCGTGAGCTGCCCATCGGCGACTACGACGATTTGAACGTCAGCCAGGCGGTCGCGGCGATCAAGGAGCTGACCGACCCCGCCGACGTACGCGCGGTCATCGCGTACGAGGAGACGAACAAGAACCGGCACGGTGTCGTCTCGGCCGCCCAGACGCGGCTCGCGGCGATCGCCCAGGACGTCACCGGTCTCAACTGAGTCCTGCCCGCTGGACGGCCCCGTACTCGGATGAGTACGGGGCCGATGCGATGGTCAGCCCAGCGTCAAGGGGATTTCGGAGTCGACGCGGGTCAACTTCTCCGGATTCCGGACGTAGTAGACGCCGCTGATGCCGGCCTCCTCGACCTGGATCGACATGATGCCGTCGAACGCACCATCGAGATAGACCAGCAGTGCCGGGCCGCCGTTGACCATGGCCGGAACCGTGCTGAGTGCGGCTTCGTTCTTGCCGAGGCCGCCGGTGACGAAGCGAACCACCTTGTCCGCGCCCATGATCGGGCGCCGCGCGGCCTGCTTGATGCCACCGCCGTCGCTCATCAGCACGACCTCCGGGGCGAGGATGTCGAGCAGGGCCTGCGGGTTACCGGTTTCGAGCGCGCGCTGGAACGACTCCAGCGCGGCACGGGTCTGGCTCGGGGTGACCACCGAGCGCGGGCGGCGCGCGTCGACGTGCTGCCGCGCGCGGTGCGCGATCTGCCGGACGGCGGCGGGACTCTTGTCGACGGCGGCCGCGATCTCGTCGTAGCCGACATCGAAGACCTCGCGCAGTACGAAGACGGCCCGCTCGGTCGGCGACAACGTCTCGAGTACCAGCATCAATGCGATCGAAACACTCTCGGCGAGTTCGACATCCAGTGCCACGTCCGGCACGGTGAACAGCGGCTCGGGCAGCCAGGGCCCGACGTACGCCTCCTTGCGCCGCTGCATCGTGCGCAGCCGGTTCAGCGCCTGCCGGGTGGTGATCCGAACCAGGTAGGCGCGCTGGTCCAGCACCTGACTCAGCTCGACGTCGACCCAGCGCAACCAGGTTTCCTGCAGGACGTCCTCGGCGTCGGCCGCCGATCCGAGCATCTCGTAGGCCACGGTGAAGAGGAGGTTGCGGTGCGCGAGGAAGGCCTCGGTGGCGCGGTCAGTCATTCTTCGGCAACTCTCCTTCGGCCCTCGATCGTGCCTGTCATGGTGTCACCGACGTTTCGGGCTCCGACCAGCAGACCCATGACCTCGGCGGCGAAAACGGTCAGGCGGTGAAGGAATGGGGACCGAAGCGGCCCCACGCGATGAAGACCGCGAGCGCGATATAGAGCAGATTCACCACCGCGAACTTGACACCACCGTGGCGCAGATGAACGATCATCGCTCCGATCATCAGCACCACCCAGCAGACGGCGGTGACCGGTACCAGGACCGGCACGATATCGAGCACGGCGGGCAGGATCAGTCCGACCGCGGCCAGGATTTCGAGGGCGCCGAGCGCCTTGATGAACCCGGCGCCGAAGTCCTCGGTCCATTCGCCGCCGGAGGTCGCGGCCACTTTCTCCAGTGGTACGACCAGCTTGATGATGCCGCCGACGAGGGCAACCGCGGCGAGCAGTCCGGCGGCGATCCACAGTGCGAGGTTCATGGGGTTCTCCTAAGTGTTCACTGGTTCGGCCACAAGACACCGGGCGCTCGATCCTTGTGACATCGGGTGAGCCAGATCACTCGTCCGGATAGTCTGCGCCGCCGCTTATTTCGCCCGGGAATTCGCGAAACCTCCCCACTTCCACTGGGGAGATCCGGTGCGCGTGTTTCGTGTCACTATTCACAAAGTTGTTCAGAAATGACGGCGTACCCCACAGCCGTCAGCTGGGAAACACTCTCGCACAGCAGTTCTCGGTTTTCGCTCGGCCATACCCTGCGACGCCCCGCTCACTGCGAGCACATAGCAAATTCCCCAGCGTCCACCGGTCACGGGTTCGTCTGACTGTTCAGCACATTGCCCCCTGCACATCCCCGCCGAAGCGAGGCACCCCGTGAACCGCAAACGTCTTTTACCCATCGTCACCGCCTGCTTGATCCTGTCGCTCGGGACCGGCTCGGTGGCGGAGGCAGTGCCGGCACCGAGCATCGACAACGCCGGCCCGGTGGCCGCCGCACCGTTCTGTTACGAAGAGCCCAACACGCCGCAGGCCGATATCAGCGACCTCAAAGCCCGCTTCTCGCGGTCGAATTGGATGCCGACCCTGCAGGCCATGTACAAGCGCCGCTGGCCGAGCGGGGAGAAGCTGGCGATCGCCCAGGCCAAGGACCCGTATTGGAATCAGTTCGTGGAAACGAGCAGCTTCGAGGCGTTCGCCGAGTCGATGATGGTGGCGATCCACGAGGAAACCCACATGTGGGACCTGGACGGGTCACGCACCGAATGGGACAAGTACACCGCGGCCTGGATCAATGCCTCGCAGCAGATGACGGCCATCCCACTGCACGGCGGCTTCCCACGCAAAGAGATTCTGCCGTTGATCACGGACAAGCTCAGCGACGACATGGACGGCATCTATCTGCGCGATCGCGAGCAGGGCAACTATCGTATGCAAGGGGTGACCGCGGAGTTGAACGCCGGGCTGATGGGCCTGCCCGCCGCCACCGTGGTGCAGGAATACATCAAGGGAATCGGTGCCAGCAACTCCAGGGATATCGCCGCGACCAATCTCCGTTATCTGCTGCTGTACTTGCGCGTAGCCAAGAGCAAGCACGCCGACTACTGGGCAAAGATCAAGAACGAGCCCAAGCTCCGCGACCTGGTACTCACCCAATTCCTGCGCACCGCCTATTGGCTGGAGAAATCCGCACCCTACGGCAGCAAGCTCGGCAGCCCCAACGCCGATAAGATCACCGCGAAGAACTACGCCCCCGAGAACATCGCCATTCTCGAAGAGTTCACCGGTCGCAAGGTCCGCACCGACGCCCAAAAGAATTGCACTGCCTGACCTTCCGACACCGAACGGGAGTGCCGCCGGCCCGGACCGCCGACGGCACTCCCCTCGCGCGCACAGCTCTCTGGATATGATCTTCGGCATGGGCTCGACCGGGCCCGCCGAGACCGAGATTGCCGCGATGCCTGCACACCCCGACCTGGCCGATGTGATCGAGGCCCTGCACTCGGACCTTGCCGAGTGGATGGGCTCGAATGCGCCACCGAAGGTGTTCGACCGGTTCGCCAATGCGTTGGACGAGAAGTTCTCGTCGGTGACCACGGTCGGGCAGGTGATCGATCGGGACACGCTGCTGGCCGGGGTGTGGTCGGCGCGTAACGCGCAGCCGGGCTTCGATATCGCGATCACCGGTATCGAGGAGCTCGCGCAGAGCGGCAGCATTGTCACCGTCCGGTTCATCGCCGAGAACCGGTTGGGCGACAGCCGGACTCGTCGGCTGGTCACCGCGATACTGCTCAGGACCGACCACGGGTACATGTGGCGGTCGGTCCACGAGACCGCCGCGGCCGCATGAGTTCCGGCTACCGCGGAGCCATCGGGACTACGGAACCTTCTCGATCAGCCGCATGACGCCGGTCAACGTCGCGGCGTAGCTGGGTTCGGTGGCGTAGCCGGCCGCGGCTACTTCGCGGGCGAAGGCGTAGGGATCGGCGGTGTACGCGAAGGCCTTGGCGTAGCGCGGCGCGAGCAGTACGCGAGCGTGGCCGTCGAACGACGCGGCCGGCGAAGCGAAGGCGCGGAACCAGGCCTTCACGACGTAGGTGTAGCGGCCGTCCGGGCGCGGCGTCACGGAGATGACCTCGGGGTAGCTCCGCACGTTCGGGGTGGCATGCACCTCGGTGGTGGTGCAGAGCCTGCGCTGCGACTCCGGCAGGCTCGTCGCCGCCTTGATGCCGAAGAAGTTGTTTCCGCAGGCTTTTGCGCCCCAGCCGGTTTCGAGCGCGGCCTGGCCGAGGGTGACCAGCCAGGGGATGCGGCTGCGGGTTTCGTTCGCTTGCGCGTGCGGGCGGTACTTCCGGACGAACTCGACGACGTGTGCCGGGATGCGACCCGCCGGCTTCGGGACCGGTTTCGGTTTCGGCACGGGGGTCGGTGTCGGAGTCGGTGCGGCATTCCCGCCGAGGCCCGGAACCGGCCCGGCGAACAGCGGACTCGGGGTCCGTGCGCCTTCCCAGCTGAGATCGACATGGATGTGGTCGGTGTGCGGATTGCTGCCCCCATAGGGCCGCCATCCCTTGGCGCGGAACTGCCAACCCCACTGCCTGCGATTCCAGATGATGTATGCCACTTGCAGTTCCACCGCATTGGCCTGCAGCCACGCGAGGTAAGCGTTCACCTGTGCACGCTGCGCCGGGTCCGCCGCGTTCGCGTACAGATCGATCGCCCGGCCCTCGCCATGCAGTGACGGGGTGCCGAATGTGGTGGAGCGGCAGTTGAATGTGCCCGCCTTGCGACCGGTCAACCGCTTCCACTGATCGGCCATCGCCCGTGCTCCGGGCTGCTCGCCCGTCGTGCATTTGGTGAAGGTGCCGCGACGGACGACGCCTGCGGCGCGATCGGGCGTCCGTGTCGGCGTTGGTGTGGGCGTCGGCCTGGGGACAGGCTTAGGCGTTGGCGCCCCGCGGTTTCGGCGATACTGCCGAACGTGCGCGAGCGCGGCCGCATTGGCTTTGCCCGACATATAGGTCCAGGTGTCCGGCCGCCCCCGCACATCGATGTGCGCGAAGTTCCCGCCGATACCGAGGGCAATGTCATTGCCGCAGGCGTCGATCGCGAGTTCGGCGATCTGTAACCCGGTGAGCCCGGTGATGGTGATGTCGGCGGCTTGCCCGCTGCAATGCCTGCTGAGCGTCGGCTGCTTCCCGCGAGCGCGGTACACGGCGACGTTGCTCGCCCAGGAGCGGTAGCCCGAGCTGATCTTCACCGGTCGCCCGGCGCGCTCGCGGATGGCCTGTAGGCAGCGCACGAGGGCAGGCGAGATACGCGCGCGATCGGCGGGTCGTCCACCGCTGCTGACGAGTTCACCGACGGTGAAGTTCGGCGCCAGCTTCTTCTTGCGCACCTCCGGGCCGGTGTCGTAGAGCGGGAGGCCGGCGTTGTTCGGATCCCAATGCTCTTGACCGGCCGCTGACGGGCCCGGTCTGGCAGTGAGCACCAGCCCGGAGGGGAAGGCCTCGGCTTCGAAGAAGGTTTCGGCGAAGGTTTCGTCGAACTCGTGCTGTTCGACCGCACCGGACTCCTCGGCCTCGTCGACGACCTCGTCTCCGAAATCCTCGGAGTCCACCTCATGGTCGTATTCGGCAGTGCCCGGATAGTTTTCGCGGACAGGCCACTCGGCATAGGTCGTCATGACTCCGCCTCCGATCGCGTCAGTAGGTGTTCTGGTAGACCACGGTGCGGCGTTCCCTCGGCCGCGCGGGTGCCGGTGCGGGTGCGCGCGCCCCGAGATCGGCCAGGGTGACCACGGCGCTTCCGCTGGTCCAGAAGTTCTTCGCCTGCCCGCGCGCCACGAGTTCCACGCAGGCCGCGTGCGCGCATTGGCTCACACCCGGCCTGGCGGGATGGAATTCGTAGTAGTCGAGCATCGAGATCTCGATCCGAGTGCCTGGCTTCTTCCGCCAATCCTTCGCGACGGGCGGCAACACCCGCCACTGCACACAATCGATGGCTCCGTAGGCGAATTGCAGTTCGCTGTCGCGGTATTCGCTCTGTTCGATCCGGGTCACGCCGGACGAGCCGCCGCGCGCCATCGACTTGCGGATCTTCTCGCGCACGCCGGCCGACCGCTTGATCATGTCGGCGACGTCGATGGTGACCTCGGTGCCGCTGGCGCCGAGGAAATGGGCGAACAGCCGCGCCGCGAGCGGACCCGCGGCCACCACGCGCGCCATCGAGAAGATCGCCACATCGCGGGGATCACCGAACGCGCACGCGCAGTCGATCGCCGATTTGGGGTCGAGGCGATGCGTGGTCAAGCTGCAACGCTTGCGGAACCGCTGCTGCATCTCGCTCCACGGTGCCTCCGGCTTGCAGTCATCCTGCGCGGGCCTGCATTTTCCGATACTGCGGCGCGAGGGTTTCGCCGGGCACGGCGCTTCGGACGACTCGCTCTCCTTGCTCCGGCAACCGCACTCGTGCGATGGCGACTCACCGAGGTAATCCTCTGCCTCCCAGGCGGTTTCGCCCCAGTACTCGCCGTCGCCCTCCTGCGGAGTCCACAGCTCATCGCTGCTCTCGCCGGCCAGTATTCCCCCGCGCAAGTCGGCGGAGGCATCGGCCAACAGCTGCCAGCCGAAGCGACGGGGAATGTCATTGTGCGGCACTCGTGTTCGCTCTACTCGGAAGTTCGGCGAAGCGGCACCCCGGACCGCCGCGGCGACCCGCTCACTCGCCCGCGCGGTGCCCTCACCTGGGCGATACAGCACACGCAACGCACCCGTGCCAGCCGCCATGCGCTTGCGCGCCCAGGCGATCAGCGCCTTAGGGTCGTTGTACAACGCGTCGAAGGTGTGCACCTCGTCGGGATCGGTGTGGCCGAGAATGGCCATCAGCGCCGCACCCCCGCCGGAGTGCGCGGTCAGGATCAAACGGTTGCGTCGCACGGTGGTTCCGGTTGCAGCACCGAACCGGGCCAGGGCGTCGTCGATCAATCGTTGCAGCGCACCGGGTTTGGTGAGCGCGGGGAAGGTGTATCGCGCCGGATTGCCCTTCGGCTGATGGTGGCCGCGCGGCAGGATCAGCAGCGTCGGTGTGGTGCGCCCGGCGACCGACGGCTTGGCGGGGTCGGTGAAATCCAGTCCGCTGATGGGCTTCTTGTGTTTCACGATGTTCATGGCCGCAGCCTGTCCGGCGTAGCCGTGCAGGTGGACGACGACATCGACCACCGAGGGTTCGACCATGCCGTTCCACTCGACGAGCAGGTCCGGTGGGGTGCCCGCGTGAGTGCGAAGCAGCGGATGGCGTTTGACGATCAACCGGCCCGGCGTCACCGGGGTTGGTGGGGCGTCCTCGTAATCGGCGTCCTCGTAATCGGCGTCCTCGTAATCGGCTTCCCCGTAGTCCGCGTCCTCGTAGTCCGCGGCTTCATAGCCGCCGACTTCGTAGCCGGCATCCTCGGCGTCAGCGGCCTCGTATCCGGCAGACTCGTCTCCCGCATCCTCGGAGTCGGCATTCTCGTAGCCCGAGGCTTCGGGCTCAGCGTCCGCATAGTCGGCCGCCTCGTATCCGGCGTACCCGTAGCTCGCGGCTTCGGGCTCAGCATCCTCGTAGCCCTGGGCTTCGTACCCGGCGTACTCGTAGCCGGCGGCTTCGGAATCAGTGGTCTCGTAACCGCCGGCTTCGTACCCGCCGTACTCGGAGTCCGCAGCTTCTGGCTCAGCATCCTCGTAGTCAGCCGCTTCGTACCCGGCATACGCGTAGCCCGCATCCTCGTTGTCAGCCGCACGGTCAGCGGCATCCTCGAAGTAGACAACCTCGTTCTCGGCTTCGAGGTCTCCATCCTCCTGGCCGTACGCGGCTCCATAGGTATAGCTCTCGCCGGCCTCCGTGTCACCCACATCCTCGGCGAACACATCTTCGCGAGTGGGCCACCCGCCGGGATCAGGCGTCGATTCGGGCGAGGCGAAGATCGACGATTCGGCAACGGTACTCATATCAGGCTCCCTCGTTATCGCGCGGTGGCGAACGACTCGGCGTCCCAACGGCTCAGAGCCGAGGAGCGACGCGTCGATGTCCGTTCGTCACCGGGGCCGCCGGTGCGGTGGCGCCGGAAAGCACGCCTGCGGGCAGCAGTTTCGCCGGTTGCGCGGAACGGACCTGGTTCGTGCTGCGGCGCATGGTGACGGCGAGGTCCTTGACCCGCTCCCCTGTCGCCGACTGCCACAGATCGATGATTCGGTTCATCGTCTGCGCGGGCCCGGGCCCCGGCACCCCGGTGGAGCGGTAGAGCAGCTCGGCTTGCGGCTGCGAGTCGAACACACCGAGCTCGATCGCCCACAGCAGCGGCGACACCAGGGACGCGAGTTCGAAGAGCTCACGCGCCTGACGAGAGGGCGCGACGCCGACCCTGGCACCGACGGTCGCGAGGCGGTCGGCGGGATTGCCGCCCGCGATGCCCGCGTTCGCGCTGAGGTCGCGCACTACCGCGCTTTCGTAGTCGACGGTGAGGTGGAACCAGTTCAGCAGGCAGGAGTAGCTGAACTCTTCGCGCGACAGCATCCCGCCGAGGCGGCGCAGCCGCAGCATCTCCGCGAGGGTCTGGCACAGGTATCCGATGTAGCTGGCGTCGGTCGGATTCGAGCCGGAGGTGTTGCGCTCGTTCTCGATACCGAGCCAGATCTGGCGCAGCAGTTCGTTCCAGATCTCGATGAACCGAATGTTGCTTGCCGCGCCCGTGTCTCGCTTCCAGGCCTGGCTGTCGGCACCGGGTGCGGGATGGGGCAGGTCGAGTCCGAACATGCGCCAGTAAGCATTTCGCCGGTTCACCCGGGCGTCCGGTCGCAGCTGACTGGTCAGCCCGCCCACCCGGAACAGCGGCGGATCACGGAAGAACAGTTCTTCGGTGGCACGCACCCAGGTCATGGTTTCCACCGAGGGCGCGGGCAGTGTTTCGCCGACGACGTAGCGCCGCACCACTTCCGCGAAGATCTCGACGACGCCGGTGCTCTCCACCAGGTAGGCGTAGAACATGTGATCCCAGAGCGGCACCACCTGCGGGTCGGTCGTCGGGTTGTAACCCAGTGGCGGAGTGAACGGCGGTGTCCCCGTGGTCGGTCCGTGCACACCGGACTTGAACGACTCCCTGATCAGGTTGTCCGGGAGCTGCGTCATCCGGACGGCGGCCGGGTCACCGAGCGGTACCTGGGTCTGGTTGAAGACCTTGGGCCAGCTGCTGATTCCGCCTTGCGCCCAGACCTCGTCCAGCCATCGGCTCAACTGCTCGGGATGGAATGTGAAGACCGCGTCGGCCGGCGTGAGCGAGCCGGTGAGCGGGGGGAGCTTGGTAGCCAACTGTCGGAACATGGCGCTGCCTTCCTTACATTGCTTGCGGCGAAACGGTGTTCGCCGCGACTCGGGAACCGCCACCGGTGTCTATCGGCGCGAACGTCACGAAACTGACCAGCCGGATCCGCTCATGGCAGTCCTGGATCTGCACGGCGATCGCCTCATGGGGATGCGCGAGATCGAACGTCGTCGGCGTATCGCAATCGCCGCCGTTGCCGCCGTCTCTGCTCTCCTGGTCGTAGACGTAGTGCACCTCGGGAGCGAGGTTGCCGCGGTGGATGACCACGACCCGCTCCGCATAGCGCGGCAGCCTCCGCTTGAAGAACAGCATCTTGTTCTGCACATCCACCTGTGCGGGAAGCGACTGCGCCACCGGCCCTTTGGACGCGAGGTTGCGTGATTGCAACGCGTACTGCAGCTCCGAGAAGATCGACAACGTCAAGTCGTTGCCGTCGTGGAGCGTGTTCGTCTCGGGGCTGTCGGGTTGCCGGTACTGCTGGAGTACGCCGGTGAACAACTGGATCAGCTGATCCACGTCCACCGTCGCCTTGCCTGGCTCGTTATCCATCTCGGTCTCCTATCTGTGCGTTCAGGCGGCGACGCGGTCGCCGCCACCCATCCGTCGCAGCCATGTCTCCATTTCCGATGGCGCGGTGGACGATTCGAGACCGCGCAGCACGGTCAGCGCCAGGATTCGCATCGGCTCGACCCGCTGCAGGTGGGTCGAGGTGTACAGCGAGGCCCCCGCGCGATCGGCCAGCCGGGTGAGCTCACCCGGCGACACGCGCCGTGGGTCGGCGAGGGTCGACAGCGGCACTCCGTGGAAGGCGCGCATCGGCATTCGTGTGCACACGTCGACGATCGCGGGCAGCAGCGGCATGCTGGCCGCCATGATCGCGGCGACATCCGAAGGGGCCTGCGTGAGTGGGTGTCTGGCCTGCCAGCGCGCGGCGAGCGCGTCCCACGGACCCTGGCCGAACCAGGCTCGGCACAGCGCGGCGTTGAGCTGCACGCGCAGCGCCGAGACCGGATGCGGGTCGCCGAACGGCATCCGGAACACCTGGCTCGACGGACCGTCCACGACGGTCGCCAAGGCAGGCACCGGCGCATAGCCGAGCAAGCAGAAGGCATAGACGTCGGCCGCTACCTCGGACGCCCAGCTCTGCCACGCCGCTGCGGCGATCGGGCTGCGCGGGGCGAGCGCGGCGTGCAGTGCGGCCGCCAATTCCTTTGTCCAGCCGGTCAAATGGGCGACCTGATGGCCGGTCTCATGGACCAGCGAGGTGGGCTGCCACAAGTTGTGCCGCGTGATCTTGATGGCCGCGGCGGGCGACAGCGAGGCGTCCCAGAGTCGCGCACCGGCCCGCAGAATCGACGCACCCATCCCCTTGTCGAGGTAGGTCAGCACCGAGGGCGTGTCGATGCCCAACGGCCGCAACACCTGATCCATGCTGTGCACGGCCAAGGCGTCCAGCCCACGCAGCACCGCGGCGAGGCGCGGATTCGTCCGGGTGTTCACCGCATCGCAGTAGAAGTCGACCATCGCCTCGGCGCGGCTATACCTGCGTCGTAGCGTAAGCAGTTCCGCGCGTGCGGTTTTCAGATCGGTCTGGGTCGTCGCGCCTTTGATCGTGAAGATCGTCCGGTCGGCCTGCGCGGTGAGCCTGCGCGCCTGACCGCCGAGGCTCGCCCGGACACTGAGCCCGAGGTAGGACTCGAGCTCGCGCCAGGACGCCGGCGACGCACTCACCTCGAGGTCACCCAGCGCCGCGCAGGCGCGCCGCCAGTGCCTCGCCTCGGTGGCGAGCGCGGCTGTCTCGGTGGCGAATCGGGCGTCCATCACTTCAGTCCGGGCGTCGCGACGACTTCGGGGGCCGGGAGTTGCGCCGAGTCCGCCTGGACGCCGGTGAACGTCACCGCCAGGGTGACCCCGTCGGCCGGATCGGCTACGGCGGCGGCGAATTGGGCGCCGCGTTGCGCGAGGTAGCTGGCCAGGCCGGTGCTGGTCGCTGCGGTCAGTTCGCCGGCCAGTTTGGCGGCCGCGACCGGATCGGTGACCAGCTGCGCTTTCAGCAGCCGCCGGGCGATCCGATACTGCAGGCGGGGCAGGAAGATCTCGCGCAGTGCCGACAGCACGGCGGGCAGGTCACGCTGACCGGCGGGTGCGGCCCGTTGCAGGCGGGCCTGCAGACCGCGAGCTCGTCGCTCGGACAGCTTGATCACGATGCCGAGGCGCTTCGACGCGGGATCCCAGCGGACCGTCGTCAGCCTGCGCGGCCTGCGGGCCTTGCGGGCGGGCAGCTTCGCCACCCGGACCCGGAAGTACCGCTGCCCGGGCACGGGCCGGTAGGCGCCCGGCGCGGTCCCGACCTTGCGGCGGCGACCCAGCGCGGGTTCCCGAAGCAGCAGTCCGGCGGCCTCCGCGGTGAGCGGCTGGAATTCATCGGCACCGGGATGCTCTGCGGCAGGCAGGGTTTCGTCTCGGGTCAGGTGGCCCAGCATGGTGCCGGGCATGGTCTCGTAGAGATCTATCTCCGCGTGCACGGGCCAGCGGTCGACGCCGCGGTCGAGCAGGTACGTCTCCAGCGTGCCGCCGTCGTTCCAGCGCACCGCCCGCGCGACCTGCCGTGGGATCGGCATCGCGAAAACCCTGGTGTACTTGCGGAATCGGTAGCGCGGCTTGGTCGAGCGCGGCATCATCACCCAGAAGCCGCCCTCCTCGGAGGTCTCGCGTTCCGGCAGGTCGGCACGCAGCAGCCGGTCCGGCAGATAGGCGGCGGCCGACTCGGCGAACGCGCGCTGCACTGCGGCACTGACCTGCAACGGGTCGGTGAACGCCTCATCCGGCAGTTCGTCGAGCACCCGGGCCACCGTGGCCTCGACGGCCGAGGCCAGTGCCTCGCCGGGGATCGTATCTTCCTCTTGCCCTGCGGTTTCCAGGCCGAGCGCGGTGAATCCGACGCCGACCACCGCGCGGGCGATCATCACCGACGGGTCCTGTCCGGCGATCTTTCCGATGGTGCGTGCGGCGTCCGGGCCGACCATGCCCTTGATCAGCTTTGCCAGCGGCTGGGCGATCAGATTGACCAGTTTGGCCCGGGCGCCGGTGACTTTCAGCCCCAGCTTGAGCAGCGGCCGAATCGCCAGCACCGCGGGGATGAACTGCTCGATCTCGGCGATCGGCTCCTCGGAGCCGGTGTAGGCGCTCAACTGTGCCGCGAGCCGAGCGCGGGCGTCGTCCAGCTCGGCGACCGTATTGTGTTCCGGCTCTTCGGTATCGACCTCGTCGAACTCGTCCGCGCCTGCCTCGTCGGCTTCGCCGGCTTCTTCGGCGCTGAACATCGCGAAGAGTTGCTGATCGAAGGCCTCCGACATTTCGGCCGCGGTGCCGGATTCGTCGGCGCCCTCGTCGGCCTCGTCCGACGCTTCGTCGGCGGCTTCTCCGATGCCCAGGCGCTTGGCCAGGATCGGCACCAGCGGGCGAATCTCGGCGGGCAGGATTCGGGTCAGCGGGTTCAGCAGCTTGGCGACCACCCCTTTGAGCAGGGAAAGCCCGATCTTCTTCAGTCGCGCGAGCAGCGGCCCGATCAGGTGCTTGCCGATTGTCTGCAGGCCACTCTTGATGGTCTTCAGCCCGCTCTTGGCAATTCCGATGACGCCCTTCACCGGATTCTTCACGAACCCGATCGCCTGCCGGACCTTCTGCTTGATGACCGACTTCACCTTGCGGACGATCTTGCCGAAAAAATTCTCGAACACCTCGGACCCGAGCGCACCGGGCGTCTCCAGCGAGTCGAGCAGTTCGTCGAGTTCCTGTTCGGCGAGCCCGTGCAGATCGGCGTTCTCCAGCCCGCCGGCGAAATTGTCGATGGTGCGTTCCCACTCGGTGATCAGTGGCGCGATCCACTCCTGCAGCGACTCCCGGCATTCGGCCTCCGACGGCGTCATCGACCATTGCTGAGCGTCGGCGAGTGCGCGGGCCGCACCCTCGTCGAGCAGCTGCTCCAGCGCCTCGGTGAATTCCTCGTCGTGCAATGCCTCCAGGAACTGGGTGGCCAGCTGCGACTGCTCGTCGGCCGCCGAATAGGCACTCTCGCCGAAGGGAGATTCGGTGAACGAGTAGCTCTCGAACGGCGACTCGTCGAACTCCGCGGTCGACTGTTCGACCGCTTCATCCACCGCCTCACCGAAGGGTGAGAGCCCGGAGAAGGGCGAAACATAGTCCTCGGTAGCACCGCGAGACTCGGTGTAAGAGTCACTGCGCATTGTGGTCACCTCCGCAAACGACGGGCGTTTCGGATCACTGTGCGCGGCCACGGTGTGCGCGAGCGTCAACGCTTTGTCTCGTCGTTCGCGGGATTGTCGTGCAGCTCGGCGAGCAGCTCGCCGACCCGGGTCAGCGACGCGTCGATATCGGCGAACACCCATTCCTGTCCGGCGCCCACCTCGCCGGCACCCGTCAGTACCCGGATGATCAGTCGCCCGCGATCACGCCAGGCCCGCACCACGATGGTCTTGCTCTCGGGTCCACTCACCGGAACACCCTCGCGCGTGGCCATACCAACTCCCGTCAACGCCGCGTGGGCGGCGTTGACGCGGCGTTGACGCGCGCGCAGCACCGCGTCGGCACGCTTGCTGCACCGGCCACCACCCGGCCGGTGACCGAGGGAGGCTTCGATGCAGCTCGCCATCTGTTTGCTCGGCGGATTCGCACTGCGGGTCGACGCGAACCACGTTGCCGTGCCCCAACATTCACGCCGCGTACTGGCCTATCTGGCGTTGGACCAGATCGCCGAACCCGACTGCGACCGAGGGGTACTCGCCGAGCGGCTGTGGCCCGACGCGACCGCGGATCGTTCGCGGGCCAGCCTGCGCACCGCGCTGTGGCGGATCCGGCAGGCCAGCCCCGCGCTGGTGCACGGGGCGGGCGGCCGGGTGCGTCTCGGCGCCGACGTGCGGGTCGATGTGCACGAGTTCCGCGGGAACGCCGAGCGGATGCTGGCGGCGCAGCAGGACTGTCCGCGTGACCGCGCCGCCTTGCTGGCGCGCACCAACGATCTGCTACCCGGCTGGGACGAGACCTGGCTGCTGCTGGCGCGGGAACAGTTGCGGCAGATGCGGTTACACGCACTGGAGGTGGACGCGCGCAAGCTCGCCGAGCGCGGACGCTACCCGGAGGCGATCGATGTGATGCTCGCGGTGGTCGCCGAGGAGCCGCTGCGTGAGTCGGCGCAGGCGGCGTTGATCGAAGCGCACCTGTGCGAGGGCAATGTGGTGGAGGCGCGCAGGCAGTTGCGCATGTTCACCGACCTGCTCTGGACCGAGCTGAGCATCCGGCCCTCGCCGGAGCTGTTCGGCCGGGTCGGCATGGTCGCGCCGCCGCCACCCACGCCGCGTTCAGTCAATGGTCATGTCGCGCTGCGCAATCGACGCCTGTTCCCGCACCCGAGTGCCTGACACCGGATGGGAGCGGCGGGCGTGTACCGACGCCAGTATCGATATCCGGGTGCCGCGCGCGGGCGCCAGCGCGGCGGGTAAACGGGCGGACACCGTGCGCCAGCGGCCCGGGGCGAGATCGAAACCTACTGTTGCCGTCTGTGCTGGGAAGAAGTCCGTGGGATAGGTGGATGGTGTCGTGGTCGCGGTTCGGACGGTGAAGGTGACGACGAAGTGGCGGCACGGTCCGGCCTTCGCGCCGTTGCGCACGCGGGCGTGAATCCAGTTGTCCTGTACGGCTTTCGGGTTGACGTGTGTGGCGATGCCGTCGGCGGCGCGGCGCACCCATAGTGCGGGGGCGGTGACGAATTCGATGCGCGCGTCGGGGGTGGGCTCGGCGAAGCCGTAGACGAATCGGTGGAACGCGTCTACGAGATCCGTTGCGCCGGAAAGCGTGATCAGATGCGCCTCCAGTTCGCCTGTGCTGAGCGGTGTTCCACGTCGCGAGCGGTACAACTCCCCCATCAACGTGCGCAGCCGGTCGGCACCGAGCCGCTGCGCTACACCGCGGAAGAAGCGACTGCCCTCGTCGTACGCGGACGTCGGCGTCGTGCGCTGAAATGGTTTGCGCGAGCACAGCTCCACCGGTGGCAGCGTGAAGTCGAAAGGCTCGGTCATGGTGTCGCCGTCGTCGCGGAAGCTGGTGTACGCCTCGTCCCACCAGCCGTCGGACTGCGCTGCCGGGGTGATGCCGCGAGCGAACCAGGAGTGGAACACTTCATGGCCGAGCGCGCCCGCGGATGTGGTTGCCGCACCGGCGTATTCCATTCCGCCACCGGCGCCGTGGAAGAAGCACACGAACCGGTCGGCGAGGAATGCGCCGTAGGTTGTTTCGTTTTCCGCCAGCAGCGTGCCGATGCGGCTGTTCAGCGCGGGGAGATTCTCCTGCCCGCCAACAGGTTTCCACGTTTCCACCACCACCGAGCGCCGGGAAACCGGCAGTACCACGGTCGACGACCGGAACAGCAACGCGTCGGACGGGCGGAGTTCGAGCAGCGACGACATGGTGGTGAACCAGTCGGGGAAGCGCACCGACCACGCGTTCACGCCGACCACGGTGGCCGAACCATTGGTGATGAGTGAATGCGCGGTCGTGGTGCCGGTGATCCGTAGTTCGAGCGTCCACGGAAACTGGTCGAAGGGCAGGTTCGACGGGAACCAGGCTTCGAGATAGCGGCCCGCGAACAGGTCGGACATGCCGAACGACCAGCGGAACCGCCCGTTCGAGCCGTGCAGCACCGGCGGGTAGGCGCCGCCGAGGTCGGCGGCCGGAGTCGCCAGCTGGTAGGTGAGGTTGAGCTTGTGCGCCGATCCCGCGGTCTGCTCGACACCGATGAGCCGGATCGAGCTGTACGGTCCCGCGCCGACATCGCGCGGGGCGATCTTCGCGACATCGAGCTTTGCCCCGTCGAGCAGGCAGGTCTGCACGGTTTGCCGCAGGTCGAAGATCGGCGATCCGGCATGCGGGCCGACTACGTAGTCGAGCGTCGCCTCGACGGTGCCGGTACCGGTCGCGGCGTCGAGGGTGACCACCGCACGCAGGTCCCGGATGTGCATCGGCACCGCGCGCAGCCCGCCGACCTTGGTCGGAGGAGGTGCGTTGGTGAAGTCGGCCGACATCGCTTCAGCATGCGCCGGAGGTATGGTCGTCGGCGTCAAGACCGCGTAGTCGCGGCGCACACGGGCAAGCCGACACGATGCCCGAGTTCCGCGGACGGGCGCAGTTCGAGTTCACGCCACAGCGTGGTGGCGAACTGGTCGAACTGTCTGCGCGCCTCGGCGGCATTGCCTTCGCCGAGATGGGCGTCGATGAGGATCGCCTGGGCCGATTCGCGCAGTGGTTCCTCGGCGACAACGCGCAGGATCAGGTCGATGGCCTGCGGATACCGGCTCTGCTCGCAATACCGGCGCGCGACGGCCTCCAACGTATGCAGCCGCAGCATCCGCACCTGTTCACGGCACAGCAGCAGCCAATCCTCGTCCCAGCCGGGCAACAGTTCGGCCGCGGTGCACAGCGTGTGTACGTGCGCCGGCGTGCGCTCGGCACCCGACAGCATCGCCTCGGCACGACGCCGGAATTGATCCACGTCGACCTCGACGTAATCGGCCAGCGTCACCCGATCCGCATCCCCCGCCAACAAGTCCGGCCCCGCGCGGCGGATCCGCCACAGCGCCGTCCGCAAGCTGGCCGACGACCGCTCCGGCGAAGAGTTCTCCCACAACCGCTCCGCCAGCACCTGCCGCCCACACTCCTCCCCCGCCATCTTGCGCAGCGCCAGATACGCGAGCACCCGCTGCGCGTGCACCGGCAGCACCACTTTCGCGCCCGCCAACCGCAGTTCGAACCCACCGAACAACGCCAGTTGCGCAGTAGCCCGCAGCCCCGAACCCGATTTCCCGCTCGCGCACACCGCTGCCCGTGGACCAGCCGAGCCAGGCTGTGCCCACCCCATAGTCGCTGATTTAGCTACCCACATATCCCACGTCTTTCAACGAATACAATTCATTCGCCCCATCAGACCCCCACCCCATGTTCCCCCACACGAGTAGACCGCTACCCGAATCCGCCCGAATCGGGCAAATTCGGTCCACTGAATGAACTCGACTATTCCGATCGATCTCCTGGCTGCCGAGCAACGACGACGGGCGGTCGCCTTCGTCGATGACAACCAGCACGGGCGAGTAGAAAATCCGCTGGTAGTCGCTACCCGCCGACGATGTCCACCGAGCCGGGGTCCGACCGCTCATTCAGCCGTGCCCGGTGGTCTTCAGGTTGTGCCATTCGTGCGCGAGCATCGCGTATATCGCGCTGTCGCTCCATTCGTTCTTGAACCACATGTCTTCGCGGTGGATTGCTTCGCGGCGCATGCCGAGTCGCTCCAGGACGCGGGCGGATGGGGTGTTGCGGGCGTCCAGTTGGGCGGTGATGCGGTGCAGTACGAGTCCTTCGAAGCCCAAGCGTAAGAGTTCGGTGGCGGCTTCGGTGGCGTAGCCGTGGCCTGCGGCGTCGGGCGAGAAGACGTATCCGATTTCGCCGGTGCGATTTTCGGCGTTACGCCAGAAGAGGACGACGTCGCCGAGCAACCGGCCGGAAGCCTTCTCCTCGACGCAGAGATTGAGCGACTGCCCTACTTCGGTCAATTCGGTTCTTGCCCATAAACCCGAAATCCGTTCGGCCACTTGTTCGCGCGACATGGGTTCGTACGGCAAATAGCGGCAAACATCCGGCTGGGATTTGTAGGCATACATTTCGTCGAGATCAGCGAGGGTCGCGGGGCGGAGCAGTAGTCGCTCGGTAACTATCGGATAGTCCGGGTGCAGCACGACTTCCGACTATAGCGCCCGGTGTGGCCGACTCCGGGTCTCACCAAGTTCCGAAGACGAAGAGCCACAACAGACTCGTCAACCCGATCGGGATCACCGCCGCCACCAGACACACGATCGCGGCACCCACGTCGTCCACGATCCGGGCCCCGCCTTCGAGTTTCGAGGGAGGCCCGGAGAAGACCGTCAGGACGAGAGTGACGATGAACCACCATGACCAGAACGTCGCTGTGAGCAGCACGACCAGCGCTCCACCCGCTGCCCAGGCATTGTTGTCGCATTTGGCGACCACCTGGGGCCATGCATCGGTCATTCGCGTCAATCCGGCCACGATCAAGCTCGCCACTATCGCTACGGCCAGATCCCGCGCGAACTTCCTGGCCGCGGCCGTGGGATCGTCCTTTCGCCGCACCGCGCTACCCCGTCCTCGAAGTGAAAGGCGCTCAGGCTGAATCCATCCGGCACCCGGCCGCGCAGTTCAGCGCTACTGAGCTATTCCGATTGTCCTCGTATCTGCGGCCGACAGCGGCCGTTTGCCGTACACGCGGTCGCGGCGAGCGAGTCTCGGCGTGACCGGGAAAACCGGATGACAGCGATGGAATCGGAAGGTTAGCTTCGCTCAGTGAATCGCCAGTGGATCCTCGTGAAGCGCCCGGTGGGCATGGTCGATGACAGTAGTTTCGAGCTCAGGAGTGGCCCCGTGCCGTCTCCTGGACCGGGCGAGGCACTCGTCAGGGTGGTCTGGCTGGCATTCGATCCGACCCAGCGGGGCTGGCTCAACGATGGCCCGAACTACATGGATCCGGTGCCGCTGGGGGAAGTGATGCGCGGCGGTGGTGTTGGGCAGGTAGTGGCGTCGGACAGCGCCGATTACGCAGTGGGAGATTGGGTTTGCGGGATGGTCGGGTGGCAGGACTACGCGATCGCCACGGGCCAGGGACTACTGGGGCTGAATGTTGTTCCGCCAAACGTGGATCCGAAAGCGATGCTCAGCATTTTCGGCGCCACCGGGTTGACCGCGTACTTCGGCATGATCGATATCGGCAAACCCGCAGCCGGAGAAACCGTGCTGGTGTCGGGCGCCGCCGGTGCGACGGGGTCCATCGCGGGACAGATCGCTAAAGCGTTGGGGTGCAGGGTGATCGGCATCGCGGGCGGCACCACCAAGTGCACCTGGGTCACGGAGATAGCCCGGCTCGACGCGTGCATCGACTACAAGACCGACGACGTCGAGACGCGGCTACGCGAACTCGCACCCGACGGTATCGACGTGTTCTTCGACAACGTAGGCGGTGCCGTACTGGACGCCGCCCTGGCGAATATCGCCGAGCGAGCCCGAATCGTGGTCTGCGGCGGCATCTCTTCCGGCTACGAGGTCGGCGAATCGCCTCCCGGACCGCGCAACTACCTGCAGCTCGGACTCAAACGAGCGCGAATGGAAGGTTTCATCTTTCTGGACTACCTCGACCGATTCCCGGAAGCCTTCGGCCGACTCCACGCATGGATGACCCAGGGCGACATCGTGTACGCCGAAGATATCCAGGAGGGTCTCGAACTCGCGCCCACATTGCTGCGCGGACTCTTCGAAGGCCGCAACCTCGGCAAACAACTCCTGCGCATCGCCCCCGACCCGCTACCGGGTTCCTGACCCCGCACAGTTCGGCACCATGACCACCCGCCCATCCTTTAGTACGTCCGCACCGAATACCCGGCGTTGGTTCGCGCGGCCTTCATCGGAGCCATTCGCCGTGCAGTGCTCACCTGTGGCTCCTCGACCGATTGGAGTGTGTGTGCGGAAGGTTGGATTCGTGACCGTCGGAGTCGTAGCGGCGAGCATCGGCGGTGCCGTGCTCGCCGGGCCCGCTGCTGCCGCTGTCGACAAGGCTGTAGTCCAGTGCGCCGAGGATTCGGAGGACTACAAAGCGTTCAAGAAGTGCATCAAAGACAAGGCGGCCGAGTCGGCGGCCGCAAACGGGGGTAGCGAAGCGCAGGGTGACAGCGGCAACGCAGGCAACCAGGGTCAAGGACAAACCGGAAACGCGGGTAACCAAGCCAGCAATCAAAGCGGGAACGGGAGTAACCAGGCTGGAAGCCAAAGCGGCAACGCCGGTAACCAGGGAACGGGCGCAACCAACCAAGGTCAAGGCGGGGCCAACGGAGACTGAACATCCCGCCGTTACCCATCCACGCAGTTGACCTGCATCCAATAGATGGCGTCCGAATCCGTTCCTGGACAAGCGATCACGTGGAACTGGTGATGGTCAGCTCTCGACCGAGCCCAGCACCAGTTCCACCCGATCAACCGACCAACCAGGCCACGGACGCATCTCGAGCACCTGCCCGATGAGTTGTCGACACCCGCGTCGACCGGCGGACCCGTCGGATGCAGTTTTCCGCGGTCAGTGGTGAATCACCGCACCGAGTCGCGGCAGAACGAGACGCTTCCAACTTCGCTCCGTGGCATTGCGAATCATCTTCTGTCGACGGTCTTCGATATCGAAACCGGTCTGCGTCAACAGAAGTCGGGTGCCGCGCCCCTGTGCCCGTATCGTCCAATCGACAATCCACCGGGCCGGCTGCTCGGCCTGCGGATGCAGCCAGCTGTAGGTCAACTGCTCCCCCGGCCGGGCCGCCAGCACCTCGCAGACGATCTCATCGTTCGATGCCTCCGAGGCAGTGAACCGAAAGCGTGTCCCGACCGAGGCAGCGAATCCGGTCGGCCGAAGCAGCCACCGCTCCAGCAGATCCGGCTCCGTCAACGCCCGCCACACGACCTCCGGCGGCTGCGGAAAAAAGCTCCCGAGCTCGACCGCCGCAGGATTCAACTGTGGATCAGCAATCACCGAAGTACCTCCTCTACGAGGGCAACGGCCTCAATTCTCCTGCCCTTCCTTGAACCTCGCCTCCATTTCCGCGGCGAGTCGCGGCTCGGCCGCCTCCATCTTCTGCACGTAGGCGACCGCGTCGCCGACCGTGCGAAGACCCGCCATGTCCTCGTCGGGGATCTTGGCGTCGTACCGGTCCTCCAGCTGCACGGCGATCTCCACCAGTGACAGCGAGTCGATGTCCAGGTCCTCGACGAAGGACTTTTCGATCGTCACCTCGTCAGCCTCGATGCCGGTCACCTCCTCGACGATCTCCGCAATGCCTGCGACGATTTCTTCCTGCGTGGTAGCCACGATTCACCTTCTCCTCGATGCGATCACCTAACTGCGCTACGCCGCTCGCCCGACGGCAGCGGTTCCCATGTGGGGGTCGAGCGCAGTGCCAGTACGCTAAGAGCTCCACCGGGGTGGAGGTTCAAGAGGTTGTGACAGACGGCACACAAGCCGACGGGCTGGTGAGTATCGGAGAATTGGCGCGCCGCACCGGGCTTGCGGTGCGCACGATCCGGTTCTATTGCGACGAAGGCATTCTGGAATCGCACCGCAGCCCAGGCGGGCATCGGATGTTCGATGTGGACAGCGACGGTGAACGACTGCTGCTGGTCCGGCGCCTGCGCGCGCTCGGTTTCGGGCTGAGCTCGATCACCGATGTGCTGCACGGAGAGCAGTCGATCGCCGAAGTCATCGCGGCCGAAAGTGCGCGATTGGATATCGAATTCAGGTCGATGGCATGGCGGCGGGCGTCACTGCGGGCGGTCGAGACGGCTACCCCGGCGCAGCGCGCCGACCGACTCGCGCTGCTGGCCATGGTGCAGGACAGCGGTGCGGCGCACGAGTGCCTCCTGCGGTTCTGGCGGCGTGTCCTCGCACCGGTACCTCGGTGCGAGATCGACATCTTCGTGGGCTGGAATGTCCCGGAACCGCCCGCTGATCCTTCTGCCGAGGAGGTGGTCGCGTACGCCGAGCTGGCCGCTCTTGTCGCGGACCCCGACTTGAACAATGCTGTGCGGCAGCAACTCTGGCGAAAGCAGCCGGAGCTGATCCGCGATCGCCGAGGACTGTACGTCGAGGTGGGCGAGGTCATGGCGGAGGTAACGGCACTGGTATCGGACAACGTGCGACCACACGGTGGCGATGCACTCGATCGATTCGTCAACGCCCACGCCAACGCACGGGGTGAACAAGATTCCCCGCGTTTCCGCGAGCAATTGCTGATCGACGCCACTGACACCGACCGGCGGATCCATCGTTACTGGGCGCTGACCGAGCAGCTCCTCGCGTCTCGTATCACCGTGGGACAAGCGCACAACTGGGTGTACGACGCACTGGCCCGCTCCACCGGCGGCGTCGATGCGCAGGCAGCCCACGCGACTTCAGAGTGAACCATCCCGCAGCGCGATGTTGTGCGCGTGAGCTGCTGACGACACCGACCCGAACTCAACGGGTCTGGTCTTGTCCGGTGAACATGGTGACCAAGCTCGCGGCTGTGCCATCGAAGAAGTCCTCGAAGAACTCAACGGCCTCGGTGGCCATCTCGGTGCTTCGAACGAACATGACCTGTTCGTATTCGTTCAGGGCAGCTTCGATGTCGTCGGGGTGCGCGGCGAGTGCCTGGCCGAGTTCGGCGCCGTCGAGCATGGCCAGGTTGGCGCCTTCACCGTTGGTGGCGGCGAGGTGGGCGGCGTCACCGAGCAGCGTGGCCCCGGGTACTCGATCCCACCGGTGTCCGGTCGGCAGCGCGTAGTGGGGGCGCCAGATCGGTGTTGTGTCGGTGTCGGTGATCAGCGCGGTGAGCTCCGGGGCCCAACCATCGAACTCCGCTGCGATCCGCGCGGTGGCCGCAGCGGTATCGGTGAAGTCGATGGTGGCGAACCAGTCCAGTGGCTCGGCGATCACCACATAGGTGTGCAGCGTCGCGCCCCTTTCCCGGTGGGCGTGGATCTCTCTGCGGGGTGAGGGCGCCATCATGGCTCCGCCGCCGACCGCGGTCGCGGCGGCACGGTGGCGGGTGTCGGCGTCGAACAGGTAGGTCTCGACGAACGACTCCCCGATGTATTCGGGTGTGGCGGTGGACAACAGCGGCCGGACGCGTGACCACGCACCGTCGGCGCCGACCAGCAGGCTGGTGACGACGGTGCTGCCGTCGGCGAAGCTCACCTCGTTCCGCCCGTCGCCGACGGCACGGACACCGCTGACCTTGTGGCCCCACCGGACGGTGCCCGGGGGCAGCGAGTCGATCAACAGCTGTCGCAGCTCGCCGCGCTGCACCTCGGGACGGCCACCGGTACCGTCGTCGGCCTTGTCGAGCAGGACGGTGCCGTCGCGGTCGAGGATCCGCATCGCTTGGCGGCCCGGGAGGATGAGACCACGGAACTCGTCCACCAGGTCGGCTGCGGCGATGGCGAGTTGCCCGTTGTAGTCGTGGATGTCGAGCATCCCGCCCTGCGCACGCGCCGTCGGCGAAGGCTCGGCCTCATAGACCGTGGCCGGAATGCCGTGGACGTGCAGCACACGAGCCAGCGTGAGTCCGCCGAGTCCGGCGCCGATGATCGTGACGGGCGTGTGCATGAATGTTTCGGTCATTCCACGACTCTGCGGGCGTCCGATTGCATGCCACTTGCACCACCCTTGCGCCGCCCTGCCGTCAGCGCGAACGGCGCGAGCCGGCCCACAATCCAGCTGTGACCTGGCCCAACGCCATGTCAGTAGACGTGTCAGGCCGCTGTCAGCCCGGTATCAGCCGGGCTCGCGACAGTAGTCCCATGAACAGCACAGCAACCGAGGGACGACGCAAGCCCACCTCGGCAATGTGCACCGACTGACCCTTCGAAATCCGTTCCGCACCAAAGGAGTACAACCATGTCCACCTTCCAGACCCCCGCCCCCATCGCCATCACCGTCGACGTGCTCAGCGGCGACGTCACCGTCATCGCCTCCGACCGCACCGACACCGTCGTCGTGGTCCGACCGGCCGATCCGGCCAAGAAGGGCGACGTGCGCGCCGCCGAGCAAACCCAGGTCGATTTCACCGCAGGCACCCTGACCGTGAAAACGCCGAAGCAGTGGCGGACCTACACCCCGTTCGGCGGCAACCCGTCGATCACGGTCACCATCGAGGTCCCCACCGGCTCCCAGCTGAAGGCCACCGCCGGGGTGGGTCGTCTCCTGGGCGCCGGCGAACTCGGCGAGTGCGACCTGGCGATTGCGGCAGGCGACATCACCGTCGAACGCCCCAGCGATTCGGTGACCGCCAAGGTCGCCAAGGGCGACATCCGCATCGGCGAAGCCTCTCGCGGCGTACTGCGACTGGAGACGGCCGTCGGCGAGCTGGAGGTAGGTATTCACCCGGGCAGCGCGGTGCGGCTGGAAACCAACGCTCTGCAAGGCAGCGTCCTCAACGCAATGAGCCCGGTCCAGCAGCTGGAGAAGGCGGAAACCGTGCAGGTCTTCGCGCGTAACTCCTTCGGCAACATCACCATTCACCACGCTGCGTAAACACCGATCCTGAATCACCCGAGCACGACATCAGAGAGAAGCAGAACCATGAACACCCCCTCCACCGCGCCTGATCGTCCGGAACTCCAGAAACTCATCGAGCAGATGGCCGATTCCGGTTTCACCGGTATCGAATTGCGCGTGCACGACGAGCAGGGCGAGTGGCTCGGCAGCGCCGGCGTGCGCGAACTGGGCGGAACCGCGAAGCCACCGACCAACGGCCACATCCGAATCGGCAGCAACACAAAGACTTTCATCGCGACTCTGGTCCTGCAATTGGTGGCAGAGGGCAAGATCGATCTCGACACTGCGGCGGTCGACTACCTGCCGGAGTTCGAGCTGGACCCGCGGATCACGGTGCGAATGCTGTTGCAGCACACCAGCGGAGTCTTCAACTTCACCGGCGAGCTACTCGAGGACGGGACGTTCGTACCGGGGATCGCCTGGTCCGGTAAGGAGTGGGTGGACAACCGGTTCAAGACCTACCAGCCCGAAGAACTTGTGCGCCTGGCCTTGTCCAAGCCGCCGCGGTTCGAACCCGGAACCGACTGGAGCTACGCCAACACCAACTACGTGCTGGCCAGGCTGCTGATCGAAAAGGTCAGCGGCCGCCCGTACGCCGAGGAGATGCAGCGGCTGATCCTCGGTCCGCTGGGCCTGCACGACACCGTGGCACCGACCACCGAGTCGGCGATCCCCGAGCCGCACGCCCACGCCTACTACCGCTACGAGGACGGCGGCGAGCAGCAGACGGTCGACGTCACCAGCCAGAACCCGTCCTGGATCTCCAGCGGTGGCGACATGATCTCAACGACCCGGGACCTGCAGACGTTCATCTCCGCACTGGTAGGCGGGAAGCTGCTGCCCGCGCCGCTACTGGCCGAGATGTGCACGCCGCACCCCAAAGTCGGCTACGGCCTGGGCGTCTTCGTGCAGGACACCGGCTGCGGCGGCACCGTTGTCACGCACAACGGCGGCATCTCGGGCCACGCGGCGCTCATGTACAGCACGCCCGACGGCAGCAAGACCCTGACCGCCGCGCTGAACTACGTGGACGACCCCGACCTGTCCATGGCCGCGGCCTTCCAAGAAGCGACGAAGCGACTCGTCGCGGAGGTGTTCTGCGACGGGCAGACCGACCTCAGCGAGCAAGCGTAGTTGCCACCAGTTCGCGCCAATCTGCTTGTGCCCCATCCTCCGTCGCCTCGGTGAAGCGTGCTTCGCCGAGGCGACGTCGTGCTGTCTGCTCGATCCGGACCACATCCGGTAGGGAATGATCAGGCAGCCCGCGCACCGCGGCACTCGCCGCGAGCAGCCGCACGGCCTGCTCGTCCTGTTCACGGCGGAGCGCCAAATCCGCTATCCCGACGAGTATTTGGGCGATGAGCGGGGCGAATCCCGCAGCCGCTGCCGCATCGAAGGCTGCCGCGTGCTGTTCGCGGGCGTCGTCCAGACCCTCCGCGAGATAGCCGCGCATGCCGTGGATCAGCGCGCTGATGTACCCGTGCTCCGCATCGCTGCCCAATAGTGTTGTCGCGACGTCGATTTGCCGGTACGCCTCCTCGGCGTCGCCGCGCCAGCGGGCCAACTCCGCTCGCGTCAAGGCGAGTTCGGCCAGCGCTTTCGGCCAGGCGGACTGATCCGCGTACCGCTGCGCCTCGGTCATCGCGGCCGCGCTCGCCTCCGCATCCCCTAGGAGCCAGTAGAACTGAGCCTGCCGCGCCCGCATCAGCAGCACGTCCTCGATCGCCCCGACTTCGGTGACCACTGCGATCGCTTGATCGAGATGCGCACACGCACCGGCGAATTCGCCGCGCATGGCGATCCGATTCGCCAGCTCGGTCAACGCGAACGACATGCCCCAGCGCTCGCCGATGGCTCGGAACTCGGCGAGGGCGGTCTCGAGATAGACGTCCGCCTCCCGCCCCGGCTGGCCGAGCACGATCCGCATCTTGCCCAGTTGCAGCCGGGCCAGCGCCCGCACCCAGGGATCGTCGTCGGCGATCAGCGGCTCGAACGCGGGCAGCAGCGAATCCGGCCCTTGCAGCATGTGTTCCAGCGCGTCCACGAACCGCAGCAACGGGTTGTGGGCCTGACTGTTCCGACTGAATCGGTACGCCTTGTGGATCCATTCCTCCACCTGGCCATCGTCACTCGGCCCTGAGCTCATGAAGTGCACGACCAGCGCGTACACCATCGCCCGGGTCGCGTCGTCCACCTCGCCCGGCAGGTCGGCGGCGGCGGTGATCAGCTCCATGCCCTCGGCCTTGTGCCCGCTGAGCCACCAGTACCAGCCCGCCGCCGCCGCGAGCCGCATCGCCCCGGCGGCGTCGCCGGCCGCGAGCGCACCCCGCATCGCGACAGCGAGGTTGTCGTGCTCGACCTCGAGCGTGGCGAGCCACGTCAACTGCTCGGCGCGGCGCAGGTGTGACTCAGCGGTGTCGGCGAGTCCGGTGAAGTACGCGAGATGCGCGTGGCGCGCCGCGTCCGCCTCCCCCGACTCCACCAGCCGGTCCGCGGCGTACTGCTTGATCGTGTCGAGCATCCGATAGCGCGGGCCGCTGTCCCCGGCAACGACCAGCAGCGACTTCTCGGTCAGCGCGGTGAGCAGATCCAGCACCTCCCACCGCTCGACCGCGTCGTCGCCCGCGCAAACCTGTTCGGCCGCTTCGAGACTCGCGCCACCGGCGAACACCGCGAGCCTGCGCAGCACCAACCGTTCGGCGTCGGTGAGCAGCTCCCAGCTCCAGTCGACCACCGCGCGCAACGTCCGATGTTGTGGCAGCGCGGTGCGGCTGCCGCCGGTCAGCAGGCGGAACCGATCGTCGAGGCGGTTGGCGAGCTGATCGAGGGACATGGTGCGCAACCGGGCCGCGGCCAGCTCGATCGCCAGGGGAATTCCGTCCAGCGCGCGACAGACGCGCGCCATGGTCGCCAGTGCGTTCGCGTCGGCCGTGAGATCAGTGCGCACCGCGCCCGCCCGGTCGCGCAGCAGCTGAACCGCCGGGGAGGACTCGATTGCACCCGGGTCCGCGTCCGCGGCGGGCAGCTCCAGCGGCACCACCTGCCATAGCGCTTCGCCAGTAATGCCGAGCGGTTCCCTGCTCGTCGCCAGGATGCGCAACCGGCGACACTCGCCGAGCACCCGGTGGGCGAACGCCGCCGCGGACTCGATCACGTGCTCGCAGTTGTCCAGGATCAACAGTGTTTCGCGCTCGCGGAGCGCGGCGATCAGCCGATCTATCGGTTCGGCGTCCGGTGCGCCGCCGAGCAGCGCGTCCCGGAGTCCGAGTGCGGCGAGTGCCGATTGCGCCACATCACCCTTCGCGCCGACGGACGCCAGTTCCACCAGCCAGGCGCCTTCCGGCAGGTCGTCGAGCAGCGTGCGCGCGGTTTCCAGGGCCAGCCGGGTTTTTCCGGAGCCGCCGGGCCCGGTCAAGGTGGTGAGCCGGTGCTGCGCCACGAGTTCGCGCACCGCGGCGACGTCGCCGTATTTGCCGACGAAGGTGGTCAATTCGGCCCGCAGGTTCGTTTTGCGATCGTGGTCCTGTGCGCCGAATTCGCCGCGCAGCAACGCGACGTGCAGTGCGGCGAGCTCCGCTGACGGGTCGACGCCCAGTTCGTCGGCGAGGGTTTCCCGCGCCCGCTGGTACACACTGAGTGCCTCATTGCTACGCCCTGCGGCGCCGAGGGCACGCATCAACGCGGCGACGAGTCTTTCTCGCACCGGGTATCGGGCGACCAGTTCGGTGAGCTCGGTGATCAGTTCGGCACCCCGTCCGAGCCGGATCTCCGCTTCGTAGCAGTCCTCCAGCGCGGCGAGGCGCAACCCTTCCAGGCGGGTGACCACCGCGTCCGCCGCGCCGCTGTCCTGCACGCCGACGTCCTGCATCGGCGCACCACGCCACAGCTCGAGGGCTTCCCGCAACAGCTTGGCCTGGTGCGCATCCTCAGCGCCGCGGGCCTGGTCGAGCAGCTGTTCGAACCGGATGGCGTCGACAGCGCGCGGCTCCACCGTCAGTCGGTAACCGCCCGGCTGCCCGTCGAGCACCCCTTCCGGCAGCACCCGCCGCAGCCGGGACACCAACGCCTGCAAGGAATTCGCCGCGTCGGCGGGCAGCTGCTCGCCCCAAATCCAGTCGACCAGCGTCGCTTTCGGAACCACGCGCCCGGGTTCGAGCGCGAGGGCAACCACCAGCGTCCGCAACCGAGCACCTGGTATCTCGATCAATCCGCCGTCTTCTTCTCGGATCTCGAGCGGTCCAAGCATCCCGATCTGCACCGCACCATTCTGCCGTGGGCGGTGCTGCACCTACATCCTCGACCCTGCCCAACCCGGATCGAGCGCGCCGGGTGGCGTCTTTCGCGCGGTTGTCGGTAGGTATCGGTAGCGTCAGGGACTGTGGAAATCGGTGAACGTATCCAAGAGCTCGCGGATCGCATTGTGGCGCTGCGCGATGCCTATTACCAGGGGTCGCCGCTGGTCGCGGACGCCGAGTACGACGCGATCGAGGACGAGCTACGCGGCCTGATCGAGGCGAACCCCGAGCTCGCGCCGGACCCGAATCCACTGGACGAGGTCGGCGCGCCCGCGGTGCTGCACGCCCCGATCCGGCATTCGCGGCCGATGCTGTCGCTCGAGAAGGCAACCAAGCCCGAGCAGGTGGCGGCGTTCTTCGATCGCTTCCCCGGTCAGTCGGTGGTGGTGATGCCGAAGCTCGACGGGTTGTCCCTGGCGCTGGTCTTCGAGGACGGGCGGCTGGCGCGCGCGGTGACCCGTGGTGACGGCACCACCGGTGACGACGTGACCATGCTGGTCCGCGCGTTGGTCGACGGGATTCCGGAGCGGATCGACGCCCCGGGCCGGGTGGAAGTCCGTGGCGAGGCGGTAATGCTGCGTTCGACCTTCGTCGCCTACAACACCGCGCATCCGGACAAGCCGCTGATCAACCCACGCAACGCCGCGGCGGGCACGCTGCGCGCGAAGGACCCGGCCACGGTCGCCGAACGCCGCCTGCGGTTCTTCGGCTTCGACTTGGATACCTCCGACGGCGGCGCCGCGGTCGACCTCGAGGAGGGATTGCGCGCGCTGGGCATCGCCGGTGCTCAGATGCGGCACTGCACCGACGCCGAGCAGGCGCAGGCGGCGATCACCGCGATCGAGCAGGGCCGCAACGATCTGGACTACGACCTCGACGGCGCGGTGCTGCGACTGGCCGACCGAGAGGCCTACGCGGCGGCCGGAACTCGGTCGAACTCCCCGCGCGGCGCGCTCGCGTTCAAATTCGCCGCCGAGGAGAAGACCACGCTGCTGCGCGAGGTGATCTGGGATGTCGGCAAGACCGGCAAGATCGTCCCGGTCGCGTGGCTGGAGCCGGTGTTTGTCGGCGGCACGACGGTCACGAAGGCCACGCTGGCCAACCAAGAGGTGATCCGCGCCCGCGACATCAAGGTCGGTGACACGGTTTTGGTGCGCCGCGCGGGCGACGTGATCCCGTTCGTGGCCGGCGTGCTCGACGCTTCCAAACGCACCGGCGAGGAGCAAGAGATCGTGCCGCCCACGGTCTGCCCCTCCTGCGAGCAGCCGGTGACCGAACAGGGCAACAGCCGGGAGCTGTTCTGCACCAACGTCTCCTGTCCCGCGCAGACGGTGCGCAGGTTGATCCACTGGGCGTCGCGGGCAGCGGCGGACATCGATGCCATCGGGCAGAAGTGGATCGAACGGCTCGCCGAGGCGGGCATCCTGGAGAGTCCCGCGGACTTCTACACACTGACCAAGGAACGTCTGCTCGAGTTCGACCGCATCGGCGAGGTCTCGGCCGCGCGCATGATCGAATCGATCGATGCCAGCCGCCAGGTCGGCCTGCGTCGCGCGCTGATCGGCTTGGCGATCCCGATGGCCTCCGACGGCACCGCCGCACGCCTGGCCCGAGCGGGCTTCGGCTCCCTCGAGGAGGTCGCCGACGCGGGCGAGGAACGGCTCGTCGCGGTGGAGGACATCGGACCGAAGGTCGCCGCCTCCCTGGTCGTGCACCTCACTCGCCTGCGCCCGGAACTGGAGCGGCTCCGCCAGGCGGGCGTCTCGCTGGACGTACGCGAGGAGGACCTGCCACCGGTCATCGCGGCCGGCGCGCCCCTGGCCGGCAAGACGGTGGTGATCACCGGCGCGATCAGCGACCCGCGGTCCGGCGAAAAAGTCGCCCGCCCAACGTTCCAGCGCCTGTGCGAGAAGGCGGGAGCGACGGCTGCGTCCTCGGTGTCGGCGAGCACCGACATGCTGATCGCCGGTGCGGGAGTCGGCGAGAGCAAGCTGACCAAGGCGGAGAAACTCGGTGTCGAGGTCGTCGACCAGGGTGAGATCTGGAACCTGCTGATCGACGCCAAGGTCGTCTAGATCCCGGCAGTACCTCGTTCCCTGCTCGAGCCAGATGGTGGCGGAGACCACTATGACGTGCGCAGGGACCGAGGTCTGTCGTACCGTGGATGAGATGCTGCCCGAAGACCCCTTCGGCGGCAGCTCAAACTTTCTGTTCCTTCTGTAGAGGATTCGAGGTGGTGACTTATATCCCAGGCCATGTAGTCGTCCGCATTTCCCCCACGTTCTGATTCTTCGAACGTGCCAAGGGGCGGACGTCGCGCTGGCCTGAGTTGTGTCACCCATCCCCCAGAAGTCCCGGGTGCAGCTCTGCCGACTGCCCCGGGTTTCGTGTTCTCCGACCCCTGCGCGGCTGACGGCGAGCTCCCCGATTCCTGAACAGGAGTCTCACCGTGAATTCCTCCGCGCTCGACAACGAGCCGCGCCGCGCCGCCGCGTCCTCGGCTGACCCCGTATCCGGCCGATCGTCGAAGATGACCCGGGCCGCCACGATCGCCCTCGTGGTCGTCCTGGTTGCCGAACTCATGGACATCCTCGACCAGTCGGTGGTCCTCACCGCCTTGCCCGCCATCCAGGCGTCGACCGGCGCCGGACCGGCCGCGGTGCAGTGGCTGACCGCCGGTTACTCGCTGACCGTCGCCCTCGGGCTGATCACCGGCGGCAGGCTCGGCGACATCTACGGTCGGCGCAAGGTCCTGCTCATCGGCACCGCCGTATTCACGCTCGCCTCCCTGCTGTGCGGCCTCGCCACCGGCCTCGAGGTGCTGATCGCCGCCCGTGTGCTCCAGGGCATCGGTGTCGCCGTGATGATCCCGCAGGTCCTGGCCACCATGCACGTCACCTTCGACGGCGAGAATCGCAGCAGGGCGTTCGGCCTCTACGGAGCGGTCCTGTCGATGGGCAGCGTCCTGGGTCCCGTTCTGGGCGGCCTGCTCACCGAGGCCGACCTGTTCGGGCTGTCCTGGCGGCCGATCTTCCTGATCAACGTGCCCGTCGGCCTCGCCGTGATCATTCTCGGACGGAAGTTCATCATCGAGTCGACCGCGGCGAAGGCCGATCGGCTCGACCTCACCGGGATGTTGCTGTCCGCGATGGCCATGGTGCTGATCGTCTTCCCGCTCACCGAGGGCCATACCCATCACTGGCCGCTCTGGTGCTTCGCCATGCTCGCCTGCGGTCTGCTGGTGCTCGGCGTTTTCCTGCGCCAGCAGCAGCGTCGGAAAGACGATGCTCCGCTGGTGGTGCTGTCCTTGTTCAAGGACAAGGCGTTCGCCGGTGGGTTGTCCGCTCAGCTGATGCTGGGCCTGCTGTGTGGGCTGTTCTTCATGACCTGGACGCAGTATTTGCAGCGTGGCCTCGGCATGAGCCCGGTGCTGGCCGCCTTGGCCTTCATGCTGCTCGCCGTCGGCGAGTTCGCCGGTGCGATGGTCGCGACGAAGACCGCCGGGCGCTTCGGGCGCCGCCTGCCTCAGGCGGGAGCCGTGATCGCACTCGCATCGATGGCGGTCTATGGGCTCCAGATCAGCAGCGGGCAGGCCGACCTGACCCTGCTCGTGATGACCGTCCCCGTCATGCTGCTCGGCTTCGGCCTCGGCATGGTCGGCGGACCGATCGCCGACCTGACGCTCGCGAAAGTTCCACACAAGAGCGCCGGTTCGGCCTCGGGTCTGTTCAACACCGCAATGCATCTAGGCATCGCCTTCGGGACCGCGTTGACTGCTCTCGTGTTCTACGCCGCCACCGGCGGGTCAGCCGCGAGCGTGCTCAACCGCGACGCGTTCACCGGTGTGCTGTGGTGGGTCGGTGGGGCTTTGGCGGTGATGTGGGCCGTGATGTTCTTCCTGCCGAAGGAGAAAAACAGCCAGGCCGACTGAGCCGAGAGGGCGGCACCCTACCCCGGTGCCGCCTTCTTAGCGCGATGAGCAAGCTCGCTGCGGGTCAAGCGAAGATCGCGTGTACCTGATCGATGGCCTCGGTACCGTAGGCAACCGCACCCACCGGCACCGCGCCCTGAACAGCCTCGATCACCCGTGCGGTCCATACCGGCCCGAACCCGCCGCACAACTCGATCAGCTGAACACCACCGGCGACGAGGCGGCGCGCCACGACGACAACCTGCTCCGGATGATCCACGCCGACGAAAACCGAACGGCAGCTGGGTGTTTCGACGACCGTCTCCCGGTCCGGGTCACTGCCGCTCGCGGTGTAGATGAATCCCCATGCGGTGAGCGCCATGCGCCAACCTCTCCTGTCAGCCGACTTCGGCCGCACCGAATGCTTCGATGTGGCCCTATCCGCTTCCAGCAGAACCGATCACCGGCCGCCCTGTCCACGAGGCAGCACCGCACGCGTGTGCGGCGTTGCCGCAGCCACCAGGTCAGCGGCGATCGAACGGTATCGCGCGGCAGCGGAATCGGCCGCATTCCACACCAGGGCATACCGGATTCGTGGTGCGTCGGCGGCAAACGGCAGCCACACCAACCCGTCGCCCGGCCGCACATCCCAGGCCGGTCGTAGCGCGACGACATTCCCGCCGTGTGCGAGTTCCGCGCCGAAAAGGCCCCGGCGCGGCGCACTTTCACGCACGGCCACCGGATGCCAGCCTGCCCGAATCCACGTCTCGCGAATCGCGTCGTAGTAGCCCGGTGCCCACGAACGCGCGAACCACGACAAGGTGCAGCCGTCGAGATCGTCCCACCGCACCATCTTTCGGTCGGCCAGCCGATGGTCGAGCGCCACCACCACGCCCAGTTCGGTGTCCTCGATCGTCACGGCCTGCAAACCCGACAAGTCGGCAGGCAACAGCAACACACCGGCATCGAGCGCACCGTCGCGCAGTCGAGACAACTGCTCAGCGGTCTGCAAGTCGGCGACCTCGGGCACCGATTCGCCCGCCGCACGCCACAGTGCCGACGCACACCACGGCGGCGCGCCGGGTGTCACGGCCAGCCGCAATCCCGAACGCTGCTGTATCGACTCCTGCGCCCGCCGCGCCGACTCCACCACCGTTCGCGCATGCCCCACCAGCCGCGCACCGGCCTGCGTCGGCGTCATCCCCGCCGAACTACGCACGAACAACGCCGCGCCGAGCTCCCGTTCGAGCGCGATGATTTGCTGACTCAACGACGTCGGCCGGATCCCCACCACCTCCGCGGCGCGCGTGAGATTCCGCTCCTCGGCGACGGCGAGGAAGTACCGCAACTGTCGCAGTTCCATCCGCCAACGCTAGCTGAACGCTGTGCGGCCCCGATGCTTCGTAAGTGGGGCCGAAAACCGTTCATCGCGATCCAGGCGTAAGTCGGCGCACGCGATCGGTCGATACTTCTGGTTTCGTTATCCGGCCGCGTGCTCGTAATCGGCGAGAACCAACTCTCGTGTCGCCCGGGCATATGCGACATGCGAGCCGGGCCATACGGCGAACACCTTGCCGGTGTCGGTGTGGTACCACCCCGGGCACTCCGCCGAATGGAACTGGCTGCCCGCGAAGGTGTCCAGGCCCGGCAGCTGCGGAATCTTCGGCCTGGACAGTTGGCCGGTGGCACAGATCAGCGCGTCGAATTCCTGACGGTCACCGTCGGCGAACGTCAGCCGCCAACGCCCGTCCACGAACGCCGCCGCCGTGACCTCGGTATCAAAGCTGATCTTGGGCGTGACCCCGTACTTGTCCGCGCAGCGCTGCAAGTACCGGTGGATCTCCGGCTGCGAGCCGTAACGCGCCGACCATTCGGTCTCGAGCTCGTAGGAGAAGCAGTAGGCCGGGGACGGCACGTCGCAGGCCGCGCCCGGGTAGGTGTTGGCCCGCCACACCCCACCCGCCGAGTCGCCCCGCTCGAAGACGCGATAGCTGTGAATCCCGTTGCGGCCCAGCTCGATAGCGGCGGCAAGCCCGCCGAAGCCCGCGCCGATAATGGCTACCGTCGGTGTTGATCCGGTCATGTTCGCAACGATAGGAACGTGACCGTGCGCGACCCAGGTCCGTGGCGGACAAGGTTGTTGTCCGTTTCGGACATCCGGCCACGCGGCGTTGATCCGGTCAGCCGGACAGGCGGCGGGCGCGACCCGGCGTCTCCCCGGTCCATCTCCGGTAGGCCCGCGAGAATCCGGCGGCATCGTGAAAACCCAGCCGCGTGGCGACGGCGGCCACGGGGAGCCCGGTGCCCAGCAGTTCTGCCGCGAGCGCCGCGCGCACCTCGTCGGCGAGCTCACGAAACGAGGTGCCTTCAGCCGCGAGGTTGCGCCGCAGCGTCCGCGGGTCGACGTGCAGCCGGGCAGCGATCAGGTCCATGCCCGGCGCGGTGTCGAGGTCCGCGAGCAGCAGCGCGCGCACCCGACCGGCCAACGCACCCCGCCCGCGCCGCAGATCGAGCAGGCGCAGGCATTCGCGCTCCAACTCGCTGGTGACCAGCGGGTCCGCGTTGGGCAGCGGCAGGTCGAGCACATCGCGGTCCAGCACGATGCGATGGTGCCGACAGCCCGACCGTAGCTCGATGTCGCCGATCCGCGACCGCACCGCTTCGGCTCGCGCGCCGGTCAACCCGGTTTCGACCCGCACCCCCACGCTCGGTCCCAGCGCGATCGGAACCAGATGCGCGATCTTGACCAGCTCACGTTCGACGAAGAACGCACGGACATCGGCGGGAATGTCCGCGTCGGCGCAGACCACCGCGACCTCGCGGTCGGCCTCCACCAGCCGTACCCGCACGAACGCGAAGGACAGCTCGACATAGCGGATGCCGAGCACGATGGCATCGCGCAGCGTCGGGCTCGACATCATCGCGTACCCCCAGACGCCGAGGCTGCCGATGGTGTGCCTGCTGCCGGCCTCCGCGCCGAGGCCGGGTCGGTCGCCGAGCTCTCGAATGAGGTTGCGCGCCACCGACAATTCCTGCGCAGCCTGCACCACCGTGGTCGGGTCGCCGAGGTCTTCGGATCGAAGCCCGCTGCCGATCAGGCAGGCGGTCACCGACATCCCGTGCGCCACGCCGACCTCGACCAGGACGCGCACCGCTGCCGACCCACGGGGGTGATCCCAGGTGGGTGCCGCTTTACCGATATCGCCTGCCATCATGACCTGAGCGGACGATACCGGGCGCCCGGCCTGCCGCGCAGCCGACCCTCGTCCACGATCACGCGACAGCGAAGCGCCTCGACCGTGCCGCGGCGCCATGGTGTTGACTGTCGCCGTGTACTTGCCACTGACACCCGATGGTCAGACCCCGGTCCGCGTGCTCACCATCGGCGGGACCGATTCCGGCGGCAGCGCAGGCGTCCAGGCGGATTCCCGCTCCATGGCCCTGCTTGGCGTGCATGCCTGCGTGGCGGTCACCGCGGTCACCGTGCAGAACTCGCTGCGCGTCAGCGATATTCACGTGATCCCGCCGCAGATCGTTGCCGACCAGGTGCGAGTTGTGGTGAGCGACATCGGGATCGGTGCCGCCAAGACCGGCATGCTGGCGACCGAGGCCACCATCGAAGCGGTCGCGCAGGTCTGTCGCGAGGTGGGCATCGGGCAGGACGGGTCGATCCCGTTCGTGGTGGATCCGGTCTCGGCCTCGATACACGGCGATCCACTACTACCCGACTCCGCCTTGGATGCGTTGCGGCACGCGCTGATTCCGATGGCCACCGTGCTGACCCCCAATCTGGACGAGGTCCGGTTACTCGTCGGCATCGACGTCACCGACGATCGCACCGCGCGCCGGGCGGCCGAGGCGCTGCACAAGTTCGGCCAGCGCTGGACGATCGTGAAGGGCGGACATCTGCGCTCCTCCGCCTTCAGCAGTGACCTGCTCTACGACGGAGAGCGCTTCCACGAGCTGTCCGCGCCGCGGGTCGACACCGCCCACGATCACGGCGCGGGCGACACGCTGGCCACCGCAACCGCCTCCGCACTCGCACACGGCTACGACGTGCCCGCGGCGATCGCGTTCGCGAAGGAATGGACCACCCGCTCCCTGAAGGCGTCCTACCCGCTCGGCGCGGGGCATGGTCCGGTATCGGCGCTGTGGCGGTTGCGCGAGCACTGAACGCGCGAATCATCCAGGGCAGCAACGTCTCCGGCGTTTCAGCCGCGCTATGCGGTTTCGAGCGGCTCTCGGTCGCTTCCGACCTACTCGATCAGATCGGTCCGGTGGGCGACGGCGCTAGCGTGCATCCCCAGTATGTCGGCGCGGGAATAAGGCGGACACAAGTATTGTTGGCCTGGTCATGGCCAACGAATCCGCAGAGCTCAGCCCCACCGAATGGGTGCAGGATCAGACGAAGAAGATTCTCGAGACCGGGACCACCGAGGGCATCGATGTCCTCGGGTCGCCAGTGGTGTTGCTGACCCTGCGCGGCGCCAAGACCGGCAAACTGCGCTACACCCCGGTGATGCGGGTCGAGCACGACGGCAATTACGCGGTGGTGGCGTCCAAGGGCGGCGCCCCCGAGCACCCCACCTGGTACTACAACATCAAGGCCTACCCGGAGTTCCCGTTGCAGGACGGCACCGTGACGAAGGACTACGTCGCGCGTGAGGTCGAGGGTGCTGAGCGGGCCGAATGGTGGGAGCGGGCGGTAGCCGCCTACCCGCCCTACGCCGAGTATCAGGTGAAGACCGACCGCCTGATCCCGGTGTTCGTACTCGAACCGAAGTAGCCAGTACGGGTCCTATCCGCGTCGCGCCGAATAAGGTTGTCGCATGACCGCTCTCGACTCTCCGATTCCGAGATTTCATTTGGCGATGCCGGTCGACGACCTCGACGCCGCGCGCCATTTCTACGGCGCGGTACTCGGCCTGCCCCAGGGGCGCAGCGCGGAGACCTGGGTGGACTGGAATCTGCACGGCCACCAATTCGTCACCCACCTCGCACCGGACCGCCCGCAGCGGATCCACAACCCGGTCGACGGCCATGATGTACCGGTCCCCCACTTCGGCCTGATCCTGCCGATCCCGCAGTTCCATCAGCTCGCCGAGCGCCTTCGAGCCGCGGGCACCTCATTCGTGATCGAGCCGTATGTGCGGTTCGAGGGACAGCCCGGCGAGCAGTGGACGATGTTCCTGCTCGATCCCGCGGGTAATGCCTTGGAGTTCAAGGCCTTCGCCGACGACTCCCAGGTCTTCGCCACCTGACCGAGCGCACGCGGGTCTCATCGACCAGCAGTGGGCCGTGGTCGAGCGCGCCCGGGCGTGCGGGACGATGGGCACGTGAATGCTCCTGCGCCCGGGCCTATTTTCGATGTGATCGCCGTATTGAACGGCATGGTGGATCTGCGGTCCTATCCACGTAGACACCTGGTCCTGAGCTCCCCGCAGACCGGCGGCTTCGTGTTCGGTTCGGCCGACTATCAGCGCGCGATCTTCGAACCGGTCGTCCACCTGGTCAACGGCATCGAACTGCTCGAATCGCAGGGCTGGGAGTTGGTCAGCGTGGTCGAACGGAACATCGAAAATGTTTACTACACAATAGCGTTCATGCGCAGGACCTGAATTGGGCGACGCAATTGGTGCTTCGCTGAAGCGCTGATGCGGAGACCCCGGCCAGAGTTCGCCGCAACCGACAGGGCCACGCTGTCCGCGACCCCGGCACGGTTGCGGCGAACTCCTAGCGGCGCGAGCCCGGGCGACCGGCCTGCGGCCAACTCTGTTGCAGCACAGGCCGGCGGGGGCCGGCACCCGAGTTGCGCCGCTCCTTCTGGCCACGCGGATCCATTGCTCGTGCCGCCGCGCCGAGTAACAGCAGTACGAGGAGTGCGGCGCCTACGATGGTTGCCCAGAACAGCATCTGATCTCCGAATTCCTAAGCCTTGGGACGAAGCGGCGCTGCTGCCATCCGCATTCCGATAGTCAACTGGCACAGATGTTTTCATGCGACGCCAAACTCCGCGAGTCGACGGCGAACAACGGGTGAACATTTGGTTGTGGCACAACGAGACCCGTGCCGCACTGGAGGTCCTCACAGCCACCGATCTATGGTTTGCGTTGTGGCCATGCTCGTGCACCTGACACCGGAGAAGAACGCTCGGCGAATCCGCCGTGCGGGCATCACCGTGCACGGCCTCGAGCGCGGCGTCTTCTGCATGCCGATGCTGCCCTCATATGTGCTGTCGCATCAATGGTTACGCGAGCTACGCCGCGGCGGCCAGCGGCTATTCATCGCAGTACATTTCCGGATACCCGACGACGAACCGGTCCTCGTCGGTCACTACTCCGCCGCCGGCACGGAAATGACCGCCGCCGAGGCTGTTTCGCTGATCATGCACGCCGAGGACGCCCGCGGCTACCAGATCGTCATACCTCGCTCCATCTCCCCCACCGAACTCCACCGGGTCCGGCACGTACGCCAGGTAACCGGATGGCGCTACCATCCGAACGCCCACGGCCGCCGCCCCTGCGCCTGCCCGGCCTGCCTCGGCCGCGGCGAATTCAAATCCGCCGACCTGCGCCGCCGGTTCTCCCCCGAAACCCCCGAACGCACGAAACCTCAACTGCTGCAACAACTACGAAACCCGGACAACGAAGACGACCTGATCAACGCCCTCTACGGTTTAGGCCGTCGCAGCCGCGGCGACGTCACCGACATCGCCCACCTCATCGACCACCCCAACCCCGAAGTCCGCTACGCCCTCGCCTACGCACTACACAACTATCGCGGCACCGAGGCGCGTCGCCTGCTGGCCCGCTTGACCACAGATCCGGACCCCGAAGTACGCGACGAGGCATCGAAGCGTCGGTAGCCATCGACATATCTGTTCAGCACGACTCGACGAGTGCCACCGTGCCCGGCGTAGTAGCTGTACGGTATCTGCCCCGCTTGCGAAAAAGGAAGACCCTGAAACTGCTGGTCACCTGTATAGTTCGCCTCGACTCCAAACGGGGGAATCCATTGCTACAGAGAGTAATTCACCATGCATAGATCCAACAGGGCGGCCGCCACCACCGTGGCGACGCTCAGCGTCCTAGCCGCAGCGATCGCGTTCGCCGCGCCTCAGGCAGGGGCGACCGTCACGAACGTCCGCGTCGAGAACGGCCAGAGCTTCGGCAGCTCGGCAGACGCCCGCGGCACCGGCTGCTCCTACGCGGTCACCGTGATGACCGACCCCGGCAAGGCGGTGGTCGTGCTCGACCAGATCGGCGACGACCCGAACACCGCGGACTACAAGCAATTCCAGCCGTATGAATTGGTAGCGGATGCGTCCGGAGCGGCGCGCACCGCATGGACCCCCGACCGGAAGGGCCCGCACAAAATCGTGGTCCTCGAACTCCTGGAGGGTGACGACTTCGATATCTACCTCCCCCGCAATGCAATGAACGTCGGAACCGGCATCAATCTCGGCCCTGCCTGCGCCGTACTGCCCTGAGTGCTCGCCGCAGACCGGCATGTCGCCCTCAGCTCCCTACTCGGCGACACCGAGTCTGCGGCCCCACTCCCCCGTCCTCCCCTTCGAATCGGTCGCACCCTCACCGTTCGGGTAGTCCACCCGGTGCCGTGAATATGGCAGCACACCAGGGCTTTTGCTCAGCGTCTACGCGAAACCGACTGTGGACCCGGGACACGGCTAGTCAGTTCCGCATCGGAGGATGTGCCGGGCACGATAGAGCGAGCATGCCGGGGCACCCGCTAACGGCGCTGTCGCCCGCCATCTCGTGCGTGTCGGACGAACCGACCAGCGGCGTGCACTCCGCCGGACTCCTGCCGCATAGCGCGCGCTGGTCGGCCGTCCAAATGTATTGGTCGACAAATCTTCTCAACGTACACTCAAGCGGATTTCCCGCACGCCTACGGCAATGATGGTGCTCGGGTGATACGGAACTCGGCGGCCACTCAGCGCCAAAGTGCTTGTTGAATAACGCACTCGAGATCTCGCCTACGCCTTCAGCACTGGGCGAGGTAGGCTTCAGCGTTATCAGTTCGGCAACGAGCGCCACCGACCGGGGATCCGGGGAACAGGATCCCGGCGAGATGGGCCTGACCGGCAGACGTGACCCAGTAGCCCGCTCCTGCCGTTTCTCAATACCGAAACAGATTTTCGGGATGCGCGTCAGCGGGTCGTAAGGGCGGCGAGGCGCTTCTGACCTAAGTCCCTTCGCTCCGGTCTCGGTCAAAGATTCTTCCCGGCCTGGTGGAGGCGTCGTCGCAGCTCGGTCTCCCAGACGCACTCTTCGGAAAGGACACGTTGCCTATTATGTTTTGCACGTCGGATCAAAAGGATCAGAACCACGGTAATAAGGAACGACACAGCAGACCACACAAAGATGCCCAAAAGTATGATGTTCACAATTCCTCGATTGCATCAGACAACTCGATTCTCGGCGATGTCGAAGACTCGAGACCGAGACTCACTCGCGGCATGTATGCCGCATCGAAAAGAGCGGCGCTTATCCTGGCTACGACTCCCGTCGGGGACAGAGCCGTTCTCCAAACAGACCTGAGGGAGGCGTTGTCAGGGAACGTTCTCGAATTGGGCGATCCAGGTGGTGTGGAAGGTCATGCCTTGGCAGCGGGCGTCGGTGTCTGCTTTCAGGATCACGGCGTCGATCATTCGGTATGGGTGGTTGGTTTCGTTCTTGGCGAGTGTCGGTAGGTGGGGGTCGGCGCCGACGGTGGACAGTTCGATCTGGTCGTGGCAGTAGGGTTTGTCGGCGGGGTCGGCGACGGTGTCGATCACGACGTCGTTGGCGCGGATGGGCAGCAGTTTGGCTTGGACGTTGGCGTTCGGGTTCGACAGGGTGAGGGTGATATACGCTTTTTCGCCGGGCAGCAGGACGCCGATATGCGCGCCGACCACGGTGGCGTGCGACTCGGCGGGGCTCGACCCGCCGCCCGCGGCGCTGCTCTGCACGGACGCCGCGAGAGCGAAGCCGGCGATTCCTGCGATGCCGAAGAGTGCGCCGGCCGCTGTGGTGCCGACTGTGTGTCTGATTTTCCCAGGGATACCCATGGCGGTTCTTTCATCGGGTGCGTCGTGCGGCGGGGGTCAAACGGGGGGTGAGCCGTGCCCGTTCGGTGGGCCGGGCCGCTCGGGGTACGGCAACCCCGAGCCGGAGGTCTCGGGGTTGCCGTGGTCGGGAATTAGCGGACGGCCTGGAACTGGGCGGTCCAGGTGGTGTGGTAGGTCATGGCCTGGCAGCGGATGTCGGTGTCGTCCTTCAGCGTCACCGCGTCGGTCAGTTTGTAGGGGAAATTGGCTTCGCTGACCGCCAGTGTCGGCAGCAGCGGATCGGCCCCCGCGGCAGACAGGGAGATCTGGTCGCGGCAATAGCTCATGTCCGCGGAATTGGCGACCGAGTCGACGATGACCTCGCCCGCGGCGATGGACACCAATTTGATCTTCACATTGGTATTCGGGTTCGACAGGGTCAAGGTGACGTAGGCCTTTTCGCCGGGCAGGAGGACCCCGGTTTGCGCGCCGGTCACTGTGGCGGGTGACATGGCTTCGGCCGAGCCTCCGACGCCGCCGGAGCTGCTGTCTTGGACGAACGCGGCAAAGGCGATGCCGGCCACCCCCAGCATCGCGCCGATAGCGGCGACGGCGGCGAGGGCTTTGATTCTGTTGGTGATACGCATGGAGATTCTCCTTCTAGCGGGTGGAATTCTTTGCGGCCCAAAGGCAGCAGGTCTAGGGGGTGAGCGGTGCCGGGTGTGGAGCCTGGCGGTGGCAGTGAGCGGGGTGTGCTCGGTCGTTAGGGACCGGCCGGGGGTTGCGGCTCGCTGACGCTGGATGGCTCCACCTCAGGCGTAGTGGCGGTCGTGGCCGGCGTCGTCGTCGCCGTTGTTACCGGCGTGGTTGTGGTCGTGACAGGCGAGGGTGTGGTCGTCGTCGGTACAGGGGTGGTCGTGGTCGTGACAGGCGATGTTGTTGCCGTTGCGATCGGGGTGGTCGCCGTCGGTGATGCGGTGGTGGATTGGACAACAACGGGCGCCCAGGTGCCGGTGGTGCCGTCGATCGAGATCGCCGTGTTCATGCCGGGCCCGGCGGTTGCCACGCTGACCGCGAATCCCGCGATGCCGAGTTCGGCGGCAACGATCAACGCGATGACCGTGGCATGTCGCACTGCGCGTCGGCCGACGATGCCCTTCGGGGTCGAGTTTCCGGAGATTTCCGCCATTCTGGAAGCCCGCACTGCGGGCTCACAATTGTTCTCCTGACCCGATTTGGGCATCATTGGACTGTTCTTCCTATGAATTCTGGAACGAGTCGTTTTGACTGTCCGTCGAATAGTTGGGACTCTGCACCCGCGATGCTGATGGGGCACCAAATCTGTTGTGCGGCAATACCTTGCAGGCCCACGCTAACCGGTGCCAGAGATGGTGAATTACCTCTCGGCGTCTCGGTTGTAGCCGAGCGGATGGGATCTTGTGCCGTCACTATGAACGTCGACCACACAACCCGCGTCGTTACGAGTTATTGAATAACAGCGTCGAAGCGTTACCGGCGATCGAAATCGCGCGGAGAACGGCCGCGATGCTGCCCGGAGAAATGGCCGGGGGAACTCATGGACCCGGCTCGGCGCGCGAGTCTGCGTGCGGATGGACGATTCCGATGGCTTGTCGAAGTAGGACTCACACCGATGCTTGACACCAGATCTCCTGAGCCGTAAGAAGATCCGGGTGAGCCGACCTGCCATTGAGCGTGAGGCGCGTCGATGTCCGGCGGTCATACAACATGCCGGGGAGTCCGCGACAACCCGGCGATGACCTGCCGATATTCCCAGATCGGCCAGGTTTACGACCCGTGGTGCAGCGCTACGAGGCCGGGGTCGACGGCCTGCGTGACCGACTCGAGGGACCGCGGGCAGAAGTGGTGTGGCCCGTGGCCGTCCCTACCGAAATCGCCGACGCCGGAAGCACTATCCTGCCTATTTCTGAAAATGTAATGTGAAAATCGAGAATCCGCCTGCCGTGGCGCGCACACCCGTAGTAATCGACGCCGATCAAGCGTAGGCTGAATTTGCTGCTCCAGCCCCGGTGATATCACATATCGTCGCCACTGCTGGCAGATGAGTCAAAGCATGGATGAATATTCGCAAATGTCAGTGCTTCATTACCGGCGCCGAGGCGTTTCACGAGACGATGGCCACCCGATTCGGCCGTCCGCAACGCCTCGGTAGCAACGGATTACACATGACAGCCCCGGACACAGCGGCCACCACATCCACTGCAGAGTTCCACTCTCCACCCCCGCTGACGAAGACGGCGAAGTAATTGGCTTGTCGGTAGACCACGAGCCGGTGAATGCGCCGCGCGCGCTGGGCATTCTCTTGTACTTCATACCGAGGCGGATAAAGCGCGCCACCATGGCCGGTTGCATTATGTCGGCCGCAGCGCACAGCAATTCAGGAGCGTTATCATGACTAGAACTCTCAGCGCACGGACCCGTATCGCCGCACTGTTCGGCGGTCTCGTCCTGACCACCAGCGCCATGATCGCCGTGGCACCTCCCGCGTTCGCCACCTGCATCGTCATCGACGGTGCCGACGGCGCCCCAGGCACCGCCTCCCAGCCCGCGGGCGGGAGCGGCGGCAACGGCAGCCCGGGAAGCGAGAACTGTCCAGGGGGCAACGGCGGCAACGGCGGCGACGGCTACGACGGCGGAGCCGGTGGCTCAGGCGGTAGTGGCGGTAGTGGCGGGCTCGGCGTCATGGGTAGCGGCGGACTCGGCGGCAACGGCGGGCTCGGCGGTCCCAATGGCGGATCCGGTGGGGCGGGCGGCGAAGGCGGCAACGGCGGCGCGGGCGCGACCGGCGGAACAGGCACTGACGGTGCGCCCGGCGGCGCCGGCGGTATCGGCGGCAACGCCCGGGCCGTCGACACCGGCGGCGCAGGAGGCAGAGGCGGTAACGGCGGCGACGCTTCCGGTGCGAACAACAGCGGTGGCGCGGGCGCGCGCGGCGGCGACGGCGGCACCGGGGTCCTCGGTACCGGCGGTGCGGGCGGCGACGGCGGCAACGGCGGCGCCAAGACTGGCACTGGCACCCTCGGTGCCTGTGGTGCCGCGGGCAGCGGCGGCGCAGGGCTGGTCAATGGTGCTCCCGGAAAGAGGGGCACCGGCAACTGCTGACACCACTCAGCGCGAACCGAACCACACCCCACACTCGTGCGGTGTGGTTCGGCGCTGGACAACGCGTCGATACCGTCTGTCCATCGTCGATGACGCCACAGCAGTATCCGTCAGCAACACAAGCACGAAAGCCGGGCCGCACCGTCGAACCACACGACCGCGGCGCGGGCTTCGGCCGCCGCACATCATCTGGTGCAGGGCGAACCGGGACCGCTCAACGCACTGCATTGCCGATGTGCGCGCAAGTCTGCACTGCGTCGTCAGGACTGTTTGTGGCGATAGGGTGCGATTAGTTCGTGGATGATTCGTGCGGCGCCCCACGTGTCGAGGCGTGGGCGATCACACTGAACAGACCCCAGATACGCAACACCTGCGCGTTGTCGCGCCACCCCTCACACGGATGAGTGAGGTCCTCGTACACAGCTAAGAACCGGTCCGAAGCCGACGATCGGGGCTGGCACCACAGCGTGGCCAGGTCGATCTCAGGCCAGCAATAGGACACCGCGGGGTCGATCAGCACGGGTCTGCCTGAGCCGTCCGCGAGGATGTTTCCCGGCCACATGTCGCCGTGGGTCAGCGATGGCGGGTGCGGCGGGATGAGCTCGGGTAGCGCGAGGCTAAGTCGTTCGATTGCCCTGAGCTGGTCGCGGTCGAACTCCTCCTGCACCGGATTTTCCCGCAGCCTCCGCAGGATCCTGTGCTGTGCGTAGAACTGGTAACCGTCTGTCTCCCAACCGTTTTCTTGCAGCATTCGGCCGTGCCAGCCATCGCGATGCCAGCCGAACCTATCGGAGACCGTCGAGGTGTGCAGTGCGGCGACCATGTGCGCGAGCTGTTCCCAGAACTGCTCGTCTTCGCCGCGAGGCCGTAGCGCTTCGAGGACGACTAGGTGGGGTCGAGACGTGGGCGATGGCGGGAACACGTATACCGCCGAACTGTGCGAGTGCTGACAACCGGCGGCCTCGGCCTCGAAGACATCCGCGTTCGCCAGCGTCTTGGCGAAATCCGGCGGCCGTCACGCAATGTTGCGATGCCGGCGATGCAGATACATCCGCCTGTCATCTGTTCGAGCGTTGTGACAGCGAAGTCTGTCGCCTCCAGTTGGTCAGCGAGGACCTCGACCTCTGCCATCAGGGCAGTGAGCCATGATCGACGAGGTTGCGGCGAGCGCCATACCGATCCGGGTGGCGTTGCGGAGTGCCGCGTGCCGCGCTGTTCGAACAGGCCAGGAGCGGACCCGGTCTGGGCGTGCACTTTAGGCTGATTCGAGGGGTTTCCCCCTCGTTAGACCGAATAGTGCACGCCCAGGCCGGATCACACCGCGACAGCACCTCAGCGCACGAGTATCCGCTCTTGCCGAGGACCGTGCTGGAACTAGATCAAAGCTGGTTGCAGGCATGTTCGCGATTGAACGAGCCGGCGCTTCCGGTGCCGGTCGGGAGGTTGCGGGTGGCATCTGCGTATGCCTCCCCCGGGGTCGCCCCCTTACCGAAACCCACGATCGGGAACCCTGCCACGATCGCGAGCGGACTCGTCACGACTGCACCGCAGCCGTTCGCGAACGTCACCATCATCCGGCAGTCGATGATGCCTTGACCCTTGCACGCTCGGTCGGCGGCTCGAATGGCGTCGGCTTCCGTCGGGTGGTTGACCGAAAACGCGTAGACGTTGCCCCACACGCTGAGGGAAACGGCGCCCCAGTTGACCGGGTCGGCGGCGGCGGACGGTGCCGCAAGAACGGCAGCGGCGCTCACCGAGAGCGCGGCGGCCGCAAAGGATTTTGTGAACATGTGGCGTGCTTCCTCTGCGCGCCGACCAGGGTGCGGCGATCGCATGGAAGATACCGCAGCGCATGGACTCGAGATCGCCCCAAGTCTCGGGGGCACGGCACAGGCCATCACGAACTGCGGTGTTCGTGACGGATCTGCCGAAACCGATCTAGTCGCCCTTGGCTGCGGGAGCGCCCTCGTCGGCGGCCATCGCCTCGCGCAGCGACGGACGCGGTCAACTATGAGGACGTGTGGCCCGGGCGAGAGCCGCTACCCAGCGTGCCCTCACGAGACCGGGCGGCGACGGCGGGCCGGTCGCGACGGCGAGCGAGATCAGAGACCGCAGGGCGTGCCGGCCTCGTCCAAGGCAGCGGTGAGAGCGGAATCCCCCATCACCCTGTCGAAGTCGTCGAGGTTCGTCGCGGTCTCGAGCCGACTCAGGTGTGCCGCAGCAGTATTCAGCGCGTCTTTCAGCGCGCCCGGGTCTGCGGCGTCCGCCACGACGCGGAGTTCCCCCGCGGTGTCGAGGTAGATCGCCCGCAGTTCGGAGAACGAGCCCGCGCCGCCGAGTGCTCCGAGCCGGTTGTTCAAATCGGTCCAGGTCTCGTTGAAGGCAGCGCATGTCGCCTTGTCGTCGACCGCTCCCGCAGTACCGGCAACCGCGGTGAGTCCGCACGTGACGACTATCAGCGCCGACACGATGAAAGCTGTTGGTCGCATGGGCATGTCCCTTCTCCCGAGGCGATCCCCGGCACCGGACATCTTCTCAGCACAGCGAACTGGTGCGCGACGCGGGGGGACAGAGTCCGGCCCGCACCGCCTACCGCGCGTTGGTCAATCGACCAGAACGATTGACGGACAAGGGTTTCCAACGCGCGGTAATGCCCAGCCCACTCTGGGCGGCACGGCGATCAACGGTGCAGCGCCGGGTCGTTCGGATCGATCCGCCGACGCCCGGCACTGACGCCGTACCACTTCAAACAACAACTGCACCCGACGCTGAGCGCCCCAGTCCTGCGGATCGTCTGGATCTAGCCTGGCATCCAGCGCGCCTTACTCACCGACGATCAGCAGGCAACCTGAGCTGCGGATGGCTAGGTGGGCGGCGGCTTCCACCTCCCTGACCACCGGAGTGCGCTCGGCGGCTGGAAGGGCTTCGAGCTCGGCGACGAAGCGACGGAGCTGGACCGGGTTGAACATCGTCCGCCCGTGCTTCACCACGCCTCGACGCAGAGTGTCGTCGGGTGCCGCCTGGCACATCCGCAGGAAGGACTCCTCGGCGTCGTCCCCGAAGTGCGCGTCTTGCACATCACCTCGACCGATCACATAGATGTCCAGACTCACTTCGGCACCTCACAGACTCGTCATGGCTACGGCACCCGGTGATCGCGTCGCCCCCGAGTGCTGCGCCAAGCGCTCCCCAGAAATACAGATATCGAGAGCGTAGATCTCTCTCTCTGGGATGTCGGGCTGCCAGCCCGCTGGGGTGAACGCCACCCCGGGGCCTTCGGTCGTGCTGTGGCCCCCAAACTGATACAGCTGCACGAAAATCGCACGATCGAGTAGCGGTCAGCACGATCTGAGATGGTGGGTGGTGATAACGCAGTCGAACATCTGCACATGCCGCTGGGCACTCGGGCCGGCGGATGAGATCCGTTGCGGCTCGGGACATCTGCACATGCCGATCGTGGTCCGCCATTCGGGCATCGATGAAACGTCGTGTGTGAAGAGTTGCACCGATCGGCGGATGAGGAGTACAGCCTGGCCTCATTCGCCGAGGCGGAGGCGGAGGCGGTCACCGATCAGACGCGGCGCTGCGCCCGTCGCGATTGTGGGCGCTTCTGATCGGTGCTAGAACGGTCTCATGCGCCGGTTGCTGCTCACCGAGAACATCACTGCCGACGGGCGGATCGAGATTATCGATGAGTGGTTCGGCCCGTCTCCTGAAGGTGGCATCGAGGACTGGTTGGATGCGACGGAGCTCTTGGGCGCGTCCTCCGACGCGGTGTTGCTGGGCCGGCAGACCTTCGAGGACTTTCGCGGCTACTGGCCGCAGCACACCGACGAGCCGGCAGGTGCGTACCTGGACCAAGTGCAGAAGTACGTCGTCTCTTCGTCGATGACGGATCCGCAGTGGCGCAACTCGGCGATCCTCTCCGGTGACCCGGTCGAAGAGGTGCGTCGGCTCAAGGAGTCCGACGGCGGCGACATCACCTTGTGCGGCAGCCTGACCTTGGCGCACGCGGTGCTAGCAGCCGGGCTCGTCGACGAGATCCGGCTGCTCGTCTTCCCTGCCGTCCAGGGCCGCGGAAAGGGCCTGGTCGCTGAGGGCATCTCGTTCTCCGATCTCGAGCTGCTCGAGTCACGGGCGTTGCCTTCCGGCGTAGCTCTGCTCCGATACGCCGTGACCAACGGCTGAGCCGCCCGGGGACCAGGGATCGACCCCCGCCTCGTGTGCGGCAGCCTCGTCATTTTGGTGCAGGACAATGTCTCCGCAGGTCGGCCCGATACACGACAGCACTTCCGCGAGCCCCGCCATGGCGGCGCACTGACCTTCGTTCATGCTGCAGCACCCATCGTTCGATGAAAAGTCAAGGTATCAAGCAAGATCGACTGCACGTGCTCGATCAGTGCTGCTGAGCCGTGATGTTGACCATCCAGCTGATTCCGAACTTGTCCACGAGCGAGCCCGCCTCGTCGCCCCACACCTGCTGTTCGAGTGACAGCGTTACAGTGCCGCCGACCGAGAGCTTCTCGAAGTAGCCGCGGAGTTCGTCGTCGTCGCCACCGATGAAGACCGCCACGTTGTTACCTGGCTGATAGGGCGGGTGGCCGGGCCGGTCTTCCGGGAAGTCCCATCCCATCAGCGTGTAACCGGCGTGCGTGTCGAGTCGGGCGTGCATGACGTTGTCGGCGTTGGGCGATTCCGGTGAGCCGAAGTCCGCGACCGTTCCGATCGCCAACGCGCCGCCGAAGACCTCCCGATAAAACTCCATCGCTTGCCGTGCGTTGCCGTTGAACACGATGCATGGATTGACTCCAGAACTCACGTGACGCTCCTTCGCGACGTGACCGATCGGGCTCTCCGACGGTCGCCAAGCCAGCCTTTCAAATAATCACGACACCTCCTGTCGTGGTTATTCATGGAACCTGCGGGCACGCGCAGTGATCGAACGATGATGCAGGCTCTGCGATCGGGGTGCGGAAAACCGCAGTCCGACGGTGGGGTTGCCAGGCAGTGGTCGGGTGGTTGCCGCTACTGTCTGCCGCCGACATCGTCCATAGCGTCGAAATCATGGATATGGCAATAGATTCCACCGGCAGCGAACTCTCCGGGCTCGCCGGCTGGGCGGTCGATGTGATGGAAGAACTGGGCGGGTTCGGCGCGGGTATCGCCATCGCGCTGGAGAACCTTTTCCCGCCGCTGCCCAGCGAGGTGATTCTGCCGCTGGCGGGGTTCACCGCGAGTCGGGGCGAGTTCGGTCTGCTCGAGGTGTTGATCTGGACGACGCTGGGCTCGGTGGTCGGCGCGCTCGTCCTGTACGGGCTGGGCGCCGCCTTCGGACGGGAGCGGCTGCGCCGGATCGTGGACCGGATGCCGCTGGTTCGGGTCGCCGATCTCGACCGAGCGGAGGCATGGTTTGCCCGCCACGGTACGAAGGCGGTGTTCTTCGGGCGGATGATCCCCTTGTTCCGCAGCTTGATATCTGTTCCCGCCGGGGTCGAACGCATGAATCTGGTGCGCTTCACCGCACTGACCACCGCCGGTAGCCTGCTGTGGAACTCCATTTTTGTGCTCGCCGGATATTTCCTCGGAGAGAACTGGCCGGTCGTCGAAACCTATGCCGGGGTGCTGCAAAAGCTGGTGATTCTCGCGGTAGTCGTCGGCGGCGGCTGGTTCGTCGTGAGCCGTGTGCGCACGCTGCGCGCACAGCGGCGCGAGACAATCAGGAAATGAGACCCGCCATCGACGCCGAGTCCGACGCGCGTGGCCCGAGCCGCGCGCGTCGGGCCGCGACCGTCCTCGGGGGCCTGCTGCTCGGGGTCGTGACCGTGCCGGTCGACCTGGTCGCCGCGCTGGGCAGCCTGGCGTCACCCCAGTTTGCCCGCGGTGCGGTCGGGCTGCAGCGGCGTCGTCTGGCTTTGTTCGGCGTGACGTTGCGCGGTACGCCCAGCGGCTACCGTGCGGCGGGCTACCTGGTGGTCCGTGCCCTGATCGGGATGCTGACCGGCGTGATCGGGTTGTTGCTCGGTCTGGGGCTGGTGATCGCGGTGAACTTGGTGGTCGGCGCAGCGACCGGAACTGCCGTTCCGATCTTCGACGCGAACGAGCCAGGGCAGGTCAACTGGTCGACCGTCGCGGCCCTCGCACTGCCCGGCATGGTGCTGTGCTATCTGGCGGTGCAGGGGCTGGCGGGGATCGTCGGCGTCGAAACCCGCGCATGGAATGCCTTCGCCCGCCCCAGCTCCGGCGCGCTGGCGCAGCGGGTGGATGAGCTCACCACGACCCGCGCCGACATTGTCGACGCCATCGACGAGGAACGCCGACGCATCGAACGCGATCTGCACGACGGGGTACAGCAACGAGTCATCGCGCTGTCGATCCTGCTGGCCCGCGGTGAACGTGAATCCGACCGGCAACAACAGGCTGAACTACACCGCCGCGCGCTCGCCGAGACCCGGCACATCCTCGCCGACCTGCGCGAGGTGTCGTGGAAGATCTACCCCGCCATGCTGGCTCGGGACGGACTGCACAGCGCCTTGGTGGCGTTGGCCGACCGGACGCCGCTGCCGACGGCCGTGGACTATCGACTGGCGGGGCGACCGCCGCGTTCGGTCGAATCGGCGTGCTACTTCACGGCGAGCGAGGCGATCACCAACGCGATCAAGCACGCGGCGGCACAGCGCATCGAACTCACCGTCACCGAGGTCGACTCCGTGCTGATCATGACCGTGCGCGACGATGGTCGCGGTGGTGCCGACCCGGCCGGTCTCGGACTCGCCGGAATCGCCTCCCGCATCACCGCGCTCGACGGGGTCGTCGCCATCGATAGTCCCGAAGGCGGGCCGACGACCATCAGAGTGGAGGTGCCGTGCGCATAACGCTGGCCGAGGATTCCGCCTTGCTGCGCGAAAGCATGGCTCAGCTGCTGATCGCCGAGGGACACGAGATCGTCGATTCGGTGGGCACGGCGACCGAACTGCTTGCCGCCGTTGCGGTTCGGCCACCGGAGCTCGTCATCGCCGACGTCCGAATGCCGCCCGATCACGTGGACGAGGGCATTCGGGCCGCTCTGGAGATCCGGGAACGCTGGCCGACGATCGGCGTGCTGGTGCTGTCGCAATATGTCGAGCGCCGGTACGCGACCGAATTCCTCACCGGCACAGGTGGTATCGGATACCTGCTCAAAGACCGGGTGTCGGCGATCGACACCTTCCTCGACGCGATCGAGCGAGTCGGGTCCGGCGGCACTGCGTTCGATCCCGAGGTCGTCCGGCAGTTGCTGCTGCACAGTCGCGCCGACTCGCCGCTGAGCAGGCTCACCGATCGCGAGCGCGATGTCCTCACGCGCATGGCTCTCGGGCTCAGCAACGCGGCCATCTCCGCTGAGCTGTTCATCACCCGGAGTGCGGTCGAGAAGCACATCAACGCGATCTTCACCAAGCTCGATCTGCAGGCTGGTGTCGCGCACAATCGACGGGTGCTCGCCATCCTCGAGTACCTTCGTACCGACGCTTCCGACGACTGATCGCCGTTTCCCTTTCGACGCTCAGGGCTCCCTCTAGGTCAGGATCCATGCCTCAGTTGCCGACGAGCGGCAATTCGATGGCGTTCACCGCGTTTGCTGTCGGCTGGATGCGGTTCAGCGTCGTGACCGAACAGCATCCGATCCGCGGCGGGTGTGGCGTCGAATATGTCGTTGGGTCGGTGATGTGGTGCTGGTGGGTCCGGCCCGGTCTATTCGTTCTTGTTTCCCGTGTTGTCTTCGCCGTCATGGAGGTTGCTGTGAAAACCATTCCAACCGCAGTGGGGTCGTTGCTGGCTGTCGTCATCGCGTATGCCGCGGTTGCGGCCCCCGCGCATGCCCAGGAGGATCCGGATCCGCCGTGGAGCGGGCACTGCACCGGTGAAAAGGTCAAGGTGGCGACGGAGAAGCCGTTCGCGATCCAAGCCTGCCAACGCGCCTACAGCGCCGCCGCCCGCACCGCCATCGCCGCCCGCTTCATCGATACCGACGCCGCGATCGACGGTGGAGCCACTGCCGCCGCCGCGGACGCCCGCGGCGCCGATGCCGCCCGAGCCGGCGCCACCGACGGCAGCGGCGCTGACGGCACCGCCGCCCGCTACGCCGCCACCGCCGCTGCCCGCGCCGTCGTCGTCGCCGGCTACATCCACCTTCAGGCCGCCTCCGCCATGTCCGAAGGCGGCGCCGCTGCCGCCGACTTCGCCGCTGCCGCCGCCGATTTCGAAGAATCCGCCGACGCCGCCCTGTCCGCCGCGAGGACGGCGGCGCAAAGCCCTGGCGATGCGGCGCTGGCAAACAAGGCGGCCGAAGCGGAAGAAGCGGCTGTCGACAAGTCGAGGAGCGCGTTCGGGGAGCCGGAGTCGGTGAAGATTCCGCGGATCACCGAGAAGACCGAGTAGCAGGCGGCGGTGCGGGCTCGGCTGCCGGGCCCGGGCGGAGGGGCCTGGTGGAGCCGATGCGACGCCGGTTTGTTGCGGCCCTTGTACGCCGCGCCCCCCGCAACCGACTTTGCGGCGTGGGGCGCTGCGAGGCAGACATGACTCACTCCAGGTTGGAGAAGTGCACGTCGTGGGCGGTAGCGGTCACCTGGAGACCGTCGGCGCTCGGTTGGATGGCCGTCAGCCGCGCACCGAGCGGCAGCCGCTGGAGCGGCACAGTGAAGGTGAGGGCTCGGCGCAGCATCGCCAGCGAAATCGTCGGTCCGCCTGCCGCATGCTGCACCGAGACCGGAGTGACCTCGATGCCGTTGTCGGTTGGCGCGACCGTGACGATGACCGTCGCGGGCACCCGGATACCCTCCACCGAGAACGTGCCGGCGACGCGCAGACCGTCCGGACTGTAGGAGATCGACTCCACTCCCGAAGGCGCGAAGCCCTGCACGGCGTCGTACGGAACCACGGCCGTCGCGGTCGCCACGGCCGCGACAAGATTCGACGTGCGTTTCTGCAGCAGATCACTCAGCGGCGCGGACACGTTCGTCAGCGTGACATCGAGGTTGTGGACAGTGAGGCCCTGCCCACTCCAGTCGCCGACCCGGATGTCGATGTCGCGATAGTTGCCGTCGACGGCCTGGGTCAGGAACGGGAATCCACCGATCTCGACCCTCGGTTGGTGCGCAAGGTTGTAGTCGGCGGCGACCTTGCGGCCGATCTCGTTCTGCGCCATAACTACTGCGACCCGGTCGCCGACGACCAGTGCGATCGCCAGCACGACGATCAATATCAGAAATGCGCGCATGCGCTCACCCGCTCGGACATCCCACCATCATGCTGTGATCGTCGCCGGGCTGCCGCCGTTGACCCCCGGCGTGCCTCAGATCACCGGCCGGCTGAGCACCGTGGATGTGGCCGCCAAGGCCTGGGCGAGTCGCCGGGCGGGAAGATCATCGGTGGCTAGGCTGCTGTTTCGACGTCCGTTACATCTACCAGCGTTCGGGGAGGTCGATGTCGAGGAAAGCTATTGCACGCCTGCGGAATTCATGTCTCGCGACCTATCTTTTGTGCGTCAGCGCGACGTTGACCTTCGCCGCTCCCCCGGCCGCCGCCGCAAGCAATCCTTGCCAGGCATTGAGTAACGGCCAGTCGAGATACCAGCCCGGACCAGCCAGGACCGTTCTCTTCGCCATCGCCGCCGATTACGGCACCGCCGAGGTGGACGTTGTCGTGTGCGTCATGCACGGCGACACCTGGCAACAGACACTGTCCACCGCAGGGCATATCGGCATCAATGGCTTCGCCGAACCGAACGCCAAACGCGAGGGCGACGGCAAGTCGCCCACCGGGTCCTACCCGCTGACCGAGGCGTTCGGCGAGGAGAATCCCGGCACCGAGCTGCCGTACCGCACACTGCGCCACGGCGCCTGCTGGGGTTCCACCAGCGGCGATCACCGCTACAACACCTACTACAGGGGCAAGTGCCTGCCCGCCGACGAAGACCTCACCGAGCTCATGAACGACGGCCCTTACAAACAGGTCGTGGTCATCGACTACAACCGCCCTCCGCACTCGCCGATCGTCCATGGCAACGGTTCGGCGATCTTCCTGCACGCCGGCTCGGGCCCCACTGCCGGATGCGTCGCTCTCGCGCGTCCGGAACTCGAAACCATCATCAAGACCCTGCGCCCGCACGATCGGATCATCATGGGACCCATGCGGGTCCTGTTCCGCTAGCGCAGCCGAGGATGGGCCGATCTCACCGCAGAGTCGAGTATCGACCGACTATCTTCGCGAATTCGTCCAGCTTGTAAAGACTTTCGGATTCCGAACTGGTCGGCAGCGAGAGCGTGACGCGCTGCACCCCAGCCTCGGCATACGCGTCGAGGACTGCGGGGTCGGGCGCCGCACCCAGGACAGAGACAGGCAGACCACTACCGTTGAACTGCGCCAACTGCGCCGGAATCGCGGCGGGATCGGACAGCGCGATGGGGATCCAACCGACACCGTGCCGCACCGCGCGCTTCGCCGCAGCCTCGCCACCACCGATGAAGATCGGCGGATGCGGCTGCTGGACGGGCTTCGGCCAGGCGTACATCGGGTCGAAATCTATGAAACGGCCGTGATATTCGGCGAGGTCCTTGGTCCAGATCTCGCGGAGGGCCGCCAATTGCTCATCGAGAAGTTCGCCGCGGGTGCGGGGATCGGTACCGTGATCGGCCATCTCCTCCCGATTCCAGCCGACGCCGACGCCGAATACGAAGCGGCCGTTGGCAATTCGATCGAGTGTGGCGACCTCTTTGGCAGTGTGGATGACGTCGCGCTGGATCAGCAGGGTCACCCCGGAGCCGAGGATCAGCTTCTCGGTCACTGCCGCGACAGCACCGAGGGTGACGAACGGATCCAGCACGCGGTAGTACATCCGGGGCAGATCACCGCCGCCCGGGTACGGAGATTCCCGGCTCGCGGGGATGTGCGAATGCTCGGCCAAGAAGAGCGATTCGAACCCCCGCTCTTCCAGCGCCTGGCCGAGCTTCGGACCGCTTATCCCCTCGTCGGTGACGAAGGTGTTGATACCGATCTGCATGCGGCAGTTCAACCGCCGCCCGACCGTCGAATATTCCGCGCGAATTGCCCTAGCCGTTCCGGGACCGCGGTCGCTTCCAGGGTTCGGTCAGCGGTCCGAGATCTTCCGCGCCGCCGTAGGCCAGGCCATCCTCAGGCGGCATCGCCGGATACGTTCGGCCACACGTAGGACTGTGCCAGGGGGTTGATGACAGTGCAGCCCGCTCCCCAGCGGCGAACCTTCGGACCCGAACTTTCGGTCATCGACGGAACCGGCTCGACATTGTCCGGGACGCACCGGTTGACCGTGGCACTCGCCGACGATCACGCACGCTGACCCATCGCGCCGATGAGCGTTTCGCCTTCTGCTCGACCTTCAAAGCCCTCGCCGCAGCCGCTGTGCTGCACCACAATCCGCTCACTCACCTCGACAAGCCGGTGACCGTCACCAAGGCCGATATCCGCTCGATCTCACCGGTCACCGAACGACGCGTCGACACCGCGATGACCATCGGTGAACTGTGCGACGCCGCCGTCCGCTTCAGCGACGGCACCGCGGGCAATCTGCTGCTCGACGACATCGGCGGACCCGCCGGACTGACCGACTACCTGCGCGGACTCGGCGACACCGTCAGCCGGATGGACCAGTACGAACCCGAACTGAACCGAGACCCGCCCGGCGACGACCGAGACACCACCACACCCCGCGCCATCGCCGCCGACTACCAGCACCTGATCCTCGGCTCCGCCCTGCCCGCAGACAAACGCGCCATCCTCACCGATTGGCTCGTCCGAAACACGACCGGCGCCAAGCGAATCGCCGCCGCGGCACCCGCAGGCTGGACCATCGCGGACAAAACCGGCACCGGCAACTACGGCCGAGCCAACGACATAGCCATCGTCTGGCCGACCCCCCACCCACCCCTCGTCCTCGCGATCATGTCCGACCGCACCGGCGGCTACGACGCCGAACCCAGCAGCGAGCTGATCGCCGAAGCCGCACGGCACATCTTCAGCACTCTGGTCTGATTCGAACAGACCTCAGACGGCGAGGAAGCGCAGCATCACCACGGTGTCGAAGTGTCTCGTCTCGGTCAATCGGAGCTGGATGCGCTTGTCCAGCGGCGGGAAGAACGGTGTACCACCGCCGAGTATCAAGGGAGACAGGAACATCTGGTACTCGTCGATGAGCCCGTGTGGCATCAGCGAGGCGGCGAGGTCGGCGCCACCGACCTCCATGACGCCATCGCCGCCGGCCTTGAGCCTGCGCACCTCCTCGACCGCGTTCTCGCTGACCAGCGTGCTGTTCCACTGCACCTCGGTGAGTGTGCGGGAGAACACGACCTTCGGCTTCTCCGTCCACAGCTCGCCGAACTCACGCTCGATGGGCGGCGCGTCCGCGGGCACGTGCGGCCAGTACTCGGCCATCAGCTCGTACATCCGGCGGCCGTGTAGCGAGATCTCGAGGTCGCGGAACCTGTCGTTGTGGAACTGGTGCAGTTCGTCATCCGGATCGGTCCAGTCGATGCTGCCGTCGCGATCGTTGACGTAGCCGTCCAGGGACACACCGAACCCGTAAATCAGTTTCCTCATAACGGAGTAGACCTCCCACGCGCTCGAAACTCGTCGGTGCGAGTGGGGTCAATCTTCGGTGTTTTGCGGTGGTTGGCATTGAAGCGCGCCTTCTTCTGGCGATTCCCGCACGTGTTCATGTCACACCATTTGCGGGTGCGACTTTGGCTGGTGTCGAAGAAGGCCGCGCGGCAGGTCGGCGATGCGCACAGCGCCAATTTTCCGTCTCGTTCGCCTGCGATGATGCTGATCGCGTCGGCGGCGATTACGCCCAGCGCATCTTCTACGCGGGACGCCGAGCTGAGTCGCCATTGCCGAGTGCCCTCGGGCGTCAGGACAGCCGCGGCCCGCCCCTGGATGCTGCAGTCATTGAGGACACGAACAGCAGACGCGGGGAGAGCTTCTTGGATCGCGGCCGCTGTCGCCGCGGCGTGAATCGACTCCCTCAGTTCCCGCGCGAGCTCGAGCTGGGCGGTGCTGCAGGACTCGACGGCGAGACCGTTCACTGCCAGCCAATCGACGAGTCGCTGCGGCGTGGGAATGCGCTCGACAGCGTCGCCCTGACGCTCGGTCAGCGTCGCCGTGAAGCTGGTCGCCAGCACACTACCGAGGCGGAAGTCGGGGAACCCAGCAGGCATGGAACCACCTTAGCCGGTTGCACGGGCACCCGAAGAGATGTTAGAACCGTCTTAGCCGGTTCACGGAAGCTCGTAGCCGGTTCCCCGACGGCCTGGAGGTCTCATGCCCCGTCCAACCAGCGACGTGCACGCATTCGAAACCCACGCAACCGACGCTGACCTCGATGATCTGCGCGCGCGACTAGCCGCGGCGCGACTACCGGAGAAAGAGACGGTCTATCGCCCCGCGCCCGACCCTCGCCGATGGGACCAGGGCGTCCCGCTCGCCGACCTCACCGAGGTCGTGAACTACTGGCGCACCGAATACAACTGGCGGCCGTTCGAAGAGCGCCTCAACCGCATCGGCCAATTCCGCACGACCATTGACGATCTGGGAATCCACTTCCTGCACCGCCGATCCGCGCGCGCAGACGCCACTCCGCTGATCGTGACGCACGGCTGGCCGGACAGCATTGTTCGATTCCTCGATGTAGTAGACGAGCTGGCAAATCCGAAAAACGCAGGCGCGCCGGCGTTCCACGTCGTGGTCCCGTCGCTGCCGGGCTTCGGTTACAGCGACAAGCCGGCCACCACCGGGTGGGGAACCGAAAAGATCGCGGCCGCCTGGGTGGAACTTATGGGAAGGCTCGGCTACCGCGAGTTCGTCGCCCACGGCGGTGACTGGGGCGGCAATATCACCACAGTTCTCGGCGGCAGGTTCCCGGCGCACGTTCTCGGCATCCACTCGACGTTCGCCGAGGCGCCGCCTGGACTGACAACGGATGAGCTGACAGCGGCCGAGCGCACCTGGGCCGAGGAAACCCGCGACTTCTGGCGCCACCGCGCGGCGTACGCGAAACAGCAGGCCACCCGTCCGCAGACCATCGGCTACTCGCTCGTCGACTCACCGGTCGGGCTGCTCGCCTGGATCCTCGACAAGTTCGCCGAGTGGACAGATACCGAAGACAGCCCGTTCGACACGATTTCCATCGACCGCGTCCTCGACAACGTCACCCTGTACTGGCTGACCCGAACCGGCGCGTCCGCGGCCCGCATCTACTACGAAAGCCACAACTCGCTCGACCCCGACCTTCGGGTCGACGTCCCATCAGCGCTCACCATGTATCCCCGCGACATCGAGAAGTGCCCGCGCCCTTGGGCACAGGAGCGATACCGGCAGATCGTCCGATGGAGGACGCCCGAAACCGGCGGACATTTCCCATCGCTGGAGGTACCCGATTATTTCGTCGAGGACCTGCAAGAAGGTCTCGCGGCAGTGCTGGCCGCCGCTCGGTGAACGCCGCTGGGTACCGGGACGCGGAATCAGTCCGAAGCCGCACGGCAAATCTTCATCATCGGCGTGGCCGGATAGCTTGGTCGAATGGGTGTCGACCAACACGACCAGCCCCGCACCGCCGCAGCGCTGCGCGCACGACTACGACATGTGTATTGGATCGGCGGTGGCAGCGGTGCAGGCTAATCGACAGTCGCCCGTAATCTTGCGGCCCGGCACGGCTTGGCGGTGTATTCCACCGATGACGCGATGCGCGACCACGCCGCGCGCATCGATGACTTGCTCTGTTCCTCCGCCGAAACCCCGGTCATCGCTGAGGGATTCCGCTTGTTGCCACAACTGGTCGCCCCTCTGCTCACCGAGCACAACCGCGGCGTGTGGTTGCTTCCGACACCGGCGTTCCGCCGAGCAGCGTTCGACAGCCGCGGCTGGGAGATCCCGGGCAAGACCAGTAATCCGGACCGTGCCGCCCGAAACCTGCTCGAACGCGATCGGTTGTTCACCAACCGCCTTCGGGAAGAGAACACACGCTTGGGACTTCCCGTGATCGACGTCGACACCATGACCGAGCACGATCTGACCAACCGAGTGGGCCGGGCACTCGGACTCTGAGTTGCGGAACGCACCTGCACCAGGGCCGCACCGCATGACCCGCTACGGGCATTTTCGAAAGTCGGGCAACTGTCCAGTTCAGCTTGTGTGAGACCGGCGCTTTCTACAGCGGAATTGCTGTGAACAGCCGGAACGTTTATCCATACCACCGAGACGCGATACTCTTTGCCCCTCTTCGACTTCCGCGAGCAAATGCGTGGATCGATCTGTGCCCCGCGCGAATTGCGGTGTACAGTTCAACTACTTTTCCTGAGTCCCGAAGCGCGGCTCACTGCCTCTGGGTGCCGTCTCTGGAGTGATATATGCCGTTGAGTAGCGATAAGTCCGATGTGCGTTCGGCGCGAAAGCGTTCTGATTACGGGCCGAATGCCGCCGCGCCGAGCCTCGGTGGCAGCTCGGGCAAGCCGCCGGATCTGATGGGTCAGTGGGTGAAGTCGGTGACGTCCGGTCGGGCGACCGCCCAGCGGTTGGGCGGCGAATTCCCGACCGTGTCCGCGGAAGTGATCGACGCCGCTGTCGCTCGGGCGCGCGCCGAACTGCATCCGCTCCTGGCCGACTCGCTGACCGAAATGACCGAACTTCTTGCGCGCGAACGCATCCGGCGCATCGAACGGACCACGAACAGCCGGCCGAGATGAAAAAGCCGCGCCCGAAAAATGGCGCGGCGAATTCGACGGGCGGGCTCGGCAGGGAGGAACCAGTCCCCCACGGCCGAGCCCGACTCGGCGATTCCGGTGGACTTACATGCTCGCCTTCTTGTAGGCGTCCACCACCTCGGCCGAAATCCGCCCGCGGCTCGACACGTCAATACCCTTCTGGCGTGCCCATTCACGGATGACACCCGTCTGCTCCCGGCCGGCCGTCGGCCGCGACCCGTTGCTCGTGCCTCGCGGCGCACGTCCGACCTTGCGGGCGGTCGACGTCCACTCCGCGAACAGACCGCGGAGTTGCTTGGCGTTGACTGCCGACAGATCCATCTCGTACGCCACGCCATCCAAGGTGAAGTGCACTGTTTCTTCGGCCTGGGACTTGCCGTCGTAGTCGTCGACCAGTGTCACAACGACCTTGCGTGCCATGGAGTTTCCCCTTCGTAGAATGCTGGAATGTGTAGAAGCGACAATCGTAGACCCACGCAACAACATGTGGTCGCTGCGGTTCCGCGTCGTCGCTGTACAGATCGGCACAACCGAACCCGATGGGAAATATCTGTGGCTGACACCGACGCCGTTCGCAGGCATGATCCCGCCGTACGCGGCTTCGCCAGCGACAACCACGCCGGGATTCACCCCGAGGTACTCGCGGCGCTGACCCTGGCCAACGGCGGCCATCAAATCGCCTACGGCGGCGACGAGTACACCGCCCACCTTCAGGAAATTTTCGCCGGGCACTTCGGTGAGCGAGCCACGGCCTACCCGGTATTCAACGGCTCCGGCGCCAACGTCGTTGCGCTGCAAGCGCTGCTGCCGCGCTGGGGTGCGGTGATCGCGGCGGAGTCCGCGCACATCAACGTGGACGAGTGCGGCGCGCCGGAGAAGCTTGCCGGAATCAAGATCCACACCGTCGCCACCCCCGACGGCAAGCTGACACCCGAACTGATCGACCGGCAGGCCCACGGGTGGGGCGACGAGCATCGAGCCCAGCCGTCGGCCGTGTCCGTCACCCAGAGCACCGAGTCCGGCACCGTGTACACCGCCGATGAACTTCGCGCGATCTGCGAACACGCCCACGAACGGGACATGCTGGTCCATGTCGACGGTGCCCGGCTGGCCAACGCGGCCGCCTCGCTCGGCGTGCCGTTGCGCGCGATCACCACGGATGTGGGGGTAGACGTGCTGTCGTTCGGCGGTACGAAAAATGGTCTGCTGCTCGGTGAGTGCGTCGTGGTGCTCAACTCGGAGGCCGTCCGGGATATCCGCTATCTGCGCAAGATGTCGCTGCAATTGGCGTCGAAGATGCGTTTCGTCTCGGTGCAGTTCGAGGCGTTGCTCGGCGGCGATCTCTGGCTGCGCAGTGCCGCGCACGCCAATGCGATGGCCGAGCGCCTCGCGGCCGCGGTCGACGGTATCGACGGTGTGCGGATCGTGCGCCCGGTGCAAGCCAACGCGGTCTTCGCGATTCTTCCTCGCGAAGTGACCGAGCGACTGCAGAAGCGTTATCGCTTCTATCTGTGGGACGAACGCACCGGCGAGGTCCGTTGGATGTGCGCCTTCGACACCACCCCCGACGATGTCGATAATTTCGCCGAGGCGATCGCCGACGAGATGAGCCGGGTGTGAGTTAACCGCGAACATCCGCGGGGGTTGCGCGGCGCATCGAGCGGCCTGTTCGCCGCAGCAGCAACGTATCCCCCGCGAACGCGCCGGGACCGATCATCGCGATGAGGAAGAACGACCAGCAGAACAGCACAGCGGTTTCGCCGCCGTTCTGAATCGGCAGAATCGCGCTCTCCTTCAGATGCACGAGCAGAAATGCGTAAGCCATCGCGCCCGAACAGAGCAACGCGGCGATGCGGGTGCCGATACCCAGCGCCACCAGCCCACCCGCCCCGACCTCGATCACCGCGGCCCACCAACTCGGCCAGCTCCCGACCGTCGCGAGATGACCGCCGTGCGGCGCCACCGGCCACGCATACAGCTTGGAGAGCCCGTGCGCGACGAACGAAAGCCCCACGAGAATCCGAAACAAACCCAGCACAATCGCACCGCGACTACCGGGGCCGGCCCCAGCATTCGCATCGGTAGCCAACAGATGCATGACACAACCTCGAATCCGGAACGCGGATGATCGCCAAGTGCCACCCGTATCTGTCACTACGATCCGCAGCGATGAATCGTTCAGCAACTGGGATCCGTCGCACCGCTATCCCCAGTTCGTGCGCTAGCGGTCGATGAGCTGACATCAGATGCCGAGTGTTTCCGCGGATCGACCGAAAAGCGGTTGTCGCGGTCCCACGCGGACCGCGACAACCGCCGCGAAGTCAGCCTCGCTGGGGAACAGCTTGGTACACGAGCACGGTATTTCCGTCCCCCACCATGACTCCCATGACGCCCCGCGACTGTGCGGTATCGGCGACGAAGCCGGAGAAACCGCCCGGCAGCGGGCCGCGACGGACCGATGCGTCGGACTCCTCCGACTCGAGGTCGACGTCGAGCGTGACGTAAATGGCGTTGCCCAGCAACGGATCCAGCAGCTGCGGGAGCGGGCTGTTGGACAAGGCTGCGGTGTCGGATTGGTTGAGATCCACGCCCATGATGCCCAATTCCGGATCATAGAACGGTTCGAGTGCCGCTGCCGGCCCGGCAGCGGCACCGATCCCGAGCACGGCTAAGCCGAGTGTTGCGACAGCGGTACGAATACGCATCGTCAAGAACTCCAGTTGCTTTCTGCGCCAACCGAAATGGTGCTGGCCCCAGTCGCGTCACAGATCGACGCAACGGATAGAACATAGCAACGCGTACGGCCGAATCGGGTTCCTACACAACACCTCCACAACAGCTACACATTCGCCGACCGACCGCCTGCTCAGCGACCCGAGGGGGTAGGTGTCAACCGCACAGCACGAGTTGGGTAAAGGCGTGCAGGGCTTCGTCGATGGGGTGCGGCTGGGGCTGCTGCGAGGCGTCGATTCGGTTCCAGCGCTGCATGTTTACCACGAGGGACAGCTGCCGTTTGCCGTCGGCACTGGTCATGGACAACGCGCCACCGCCCCAGACTGAGCCGTCGTGACCCCAGTAGATGCCGCGACCGGGCACTGTCGTCTTGTGCAGGCCGAGACCGTAGTCGATTGTCTTCCCCTCGAACGAGATGACCGGGACGGTGCGTTGCATCTGCGCCAGCGACGCGGGGCTGACGATTTCACCGGCCAGCAGTAGTCCGAAGAAGCGGTTCAGGTCCGCGACGGTAGAGATCAGCGAAGCCGACGGGCCCACCCAGGACATGTCGAAGACGCTGTAATCGACTGGTGGGTCGATCATTCCGAACCACGCCTCGTAGTGCAGCGAATGCGGTCCGCTGACATATGGTCCGGTCGGCAGTTCGGTGTCCCGCAGCCCGGCGCGGTCGATGACGTTGGCGGTGATGCATTTCTCGGCCGAGGTGCCGGTGATCAACTCCAGAAGTTGGCATAGGAGAAGGTAATTGGTGTTCGAGTACACGCCCGGCGTGCCACCGGGAGTTCCGACAGCAGGTGCCGAGACGCCCAGCTGGATCAGGTCGGTCGGGTGAAACTTGGTGAACCGGTTGTCATCCAGGCTCTTCGGTGTCGTCTTCGCCACAACAGGGAAGCCTGCGAGGGATGGGTAGGCATATGGGAGGTATTCGGCGAGACCGCTGGTGTGGTTGATCAACATCCGGACCGTGATCGCCGCACCGCGTTCGCCGGGAACCAACTGCGGCAGGTAGTGGCTGATCGGTGTGTCGAGCGCTATTTCGCCGTTGTCGACCTGCTGCAGCACAGCAGCGGCGGTGAACGTCTTGGTGACGCTGCCGACGCGGTGCCGCATGTCGGCCGTGACGGGGCGGCCGGTGGTGATATCCGCGACTCCGGCTGCGCCACGCCAGATTTCGCTGTCGTCGCGCACCTCGGCGAAGAGTCCGGGCATGCCCGCACGATGCACTGCCGTCAAGGCGGCCTGTAGCTGTGCGGGATCTAGGGTGTCGGTCACGATAGGTGTCCTCTCGCTGTCGATAGGGTGACGGCTCGAGTCGCGGCTTGCTCGCCGGCGCACCCGAGGTGAACACCACTATCGACCGGCAGGTCACCCGCGGTATTGGAAAAATTTTCCCCAGGCTTGGTACCGGTGCTGGGCGATGGTGGGCAGATAGTGCGTCTTCAGCACCCCCGGTGTGCGGTCGGCGAATATCGATATGTCTCGGCACAGATGGGCCTGATCGGCGTATCCGCAGTCCGCCGCGACGTCGCCCGCCGGTCGGCCCGCCAGCAGACCGTCGACCGCGTGCCGGAATCGAACCAGCATCGCCGCCCGCTTGGGTGTCAGGCCGATCTGCGACTCGAACCGCGCCCACAGCCGCTTATTGCTCCAGCCGACGGATTCGGCGAGCGCACCGATCTTCACCTGGCCATGCGCGGAGAGTATGCGGTGCCAACCGGTGAGCACCTCGGGATCTGGCGCTCGCGTCGGCCTATCACACTGTGCCAGAAACGATTTCGTCAACGCGAACCGCTCGTCCCAGGCGCGGGCGGACGCGAGTTGCTCGCGCAGTCGCCAGGCCCGCGGCCCCCACAGATCCTCCAGGGCGACAGCGCCCCGACCCAGATCAGTTGGGGCAATACCCAACAGCGAGTACGCCTGGATCGGCGACAAGCGAACCTCGATGCATTGCGCCTTCTGGCTACGGATGTGCATGGGTTCGATGGGAAGCCCGGCAACGAAACCGTCGAGTGACCGCCGCCCGTGAGCGTCGTCGACGAGCAGCTCGTGGTCCCCGAATCCGATCACCACCGTGACCGCCGCCGTCCCGGCAACCCGAAGATCCAACCCGGTGCCCGCCGCGTCGCGATAGCCGATCATCGCGGCACCCCGCGGCACAGCCTCGGCGGGACCGGCGAAGTCCCAGCTCAGTTCAGGCTCACGGCCGAAGTCCACAGCTCTCACCCGTCCAGGCTACGGCTTCTGCCCTTCGTCCTGGCTGCGGTCACGCCTGGCCCGAACAGCCGATGACGCCGCCGGCAAATAAGTGGGAACGCTGCACTATCCCGGATAGCTTGTGGTTCATGTTGGTTCGCGAATATACACCCGACGACTGGCCACAGGTCTGGCCCATCATTCGGGAAATCGTCAGGGCCGGTGAGACGTTCGCCTACGACCCAGCGATGACCGAGGAGCAGGCGCGCGAAATCTGGACAGTGGGTCCGCCCGCAATCTGCGTCGTTGCCGTGACCGATGCGGGCGTGGTGGGTACTGCCAACGCGTATGCCAATCGGCCGGGCCCGGGTGCACATGTGTCATCCGCCAGCTTCATGGTCGCCCACGATGCCCGCGGCAAGGGCGCCGGAACGGCGTTGTGCCGGTACGTTATGGACTGGGCGAAAGAGCGCGGCTTCGCCGGCATGCAGTTCAACGCCGTAGCGGAATCCAATCACCGGGCCGTCGATCTCTACCAGCGTCTCGGGTTCGACATCGTGGGCACCGTACCCGGAGCGTTTCGCCATCCGACCCTCGGCCGGGTCGGTCTCCATGTCATGTACTGCGAGTTCTGACTCCGCGATTGCCGCGCACCCCGGCCGACCACACGTTCAGAAGACGAACCCGCGCAACACCAGGAAACGCATACCGCCGACTGCCGCCATGACGACGATCACCGCGCCTGACTGTGCGACCTCGCCGAGGCCGGGGGCCCAGAACTCCAGACCCGCCAAGGCCGCCGTGCTGATCAGCAGGCCGATCAGGGCCAACCCGCCGCCTTCCCACTGCGCGCTGAACCAGTCGACCCGGCCGGCCGCATGGAAGGTGAGTCGGCGATGCAGTTCGTTCGCAATCACCGTGCTGACCATCGAGCCAGCGACATTGGCGACCAGCGGGCCGAACCCGTTCATAGCCAGGAACAGCAGAACGTACGCGATGTTGCTGGCGCCGCCGACCAAGGCGAAGCGGATCAGCTGAGCGAAGACATGGTCACTGCGCAGCACGCGGGAGAATCGGTCGAGCCATTCCCTGCGAAGCACCGAGTAGGAACCCGCGCCGATGCCGTCGAGGATCGCAGTGTTCTCGTATGCATTCCGAAACCCGGAAGCCGCAATAGCTGTGCTGTTCACTCGACCACTGTCGCCAGCCCGGCTGACACTGACCTGACGCCGGACTGACATACCGTCTGACACGGCATAAGGCCTGGTCGAACCAGGCAAGGGCCGTCGAACAACCAGCCCTCTGACAGCTATTCGGGCGCGGGCCTACCCATCGACCGCGCTGACACCCTGGGTCCAGCTAGCCACAAAATAACCTGCCCCACCAGGCTCCGGACCAGCCAGCAGCTCTGCCTGGAATCGCCGTCCAGCAGCCGCGCCGGGCAGGACCGGCCAGGGCCGTCACGTTCAGCTCATTCGACTACCGGCGGGGGTTGGCCTGAAGCGCCTGGTCGAACAGGTAGGGGTCGTGGGCGTTGACGAGGATCAGGTCAGGTTCCGCGGCGGTCCAGAGTTGGGTCAGGTGTTGGTGGTTGGAGCGGACTTTGGGCCAATCGAATGCCATCATTCGCTCCATCGCGGTCAGGGCTTTGGGTGCGGAGTTGGTGCCGTCGAGTTGGCCGCGGTGGTAGAAGGCGTCTCCGGCGTGCAGCACCCAGCGGTCGCCGGCGTCGACGGCGATCGCGGCGTGGCCGCGGCTGTGGCCGGGGAGGCTGATCAGCACGATGCCGGCGGCGATGCCGGTGAGTTCTTTGGCGGCGTCGAATCCGCGCCACGATTCGCTTGCGGCGGGGTCGTGTTCGACTAGCCGGGGTCCGTAGGTGCGGTGTGGGGCGAGATAGCGCTGTTTTTCGATCAGGGTCGCGGGGTGCTGGGATACGAGCGCTTCGGCTCGTGTCAGATGCACTTGGGCCCAGGGGAAGTCGGCCAGGCCGCCGACGTGGTCAGCGTCGAAGTGGGTGAGCACGATGTGGCGAACGTCGTGCGGGTCGAACCCCATGCGCTGGATCTGGTTGATCGCGGCCTCATTCGGGTCGAAGATCGGCCGGACGAAGAAGCGGGCAGGACCGAAGCGCAGGCCCGGCGCTTGGGCGTCGTGCAGGCCGAGGCCCGAATCCACCAGGACGAGACCGTGTTCGGTTTCGACGAGCAGGACATGGCAGACGAGTCCGCCGGGGGTGGCGACAGGTCGCATGGTGCCGCAGTTGAGGTGATGGACTTTCATCGCGATCAGTCCGACAGGGCGGCGCGTGCTGTGTTGACCAGCAACGGGTTCGGATTGCTCGACATCGCGAGCAACCCACGCAGCGCGCGCACGACCAACGGCCAGTTGCGGGGGTCGCGCAGGTTCACTCCGCCGATGAGTTGTTTGAGCATCGACAGCGCGTCGAAGTAGATGCGCTCGACGATCAGGTTCTCGTTCTCGTCGAAGATGAAGTAGGCCGTCATCCTGGTGCGGTGGGTGGCGCCGGTGGGTGGGATGCCACCTAGCGGGCCGGAATGGGTTCCGAGAAGCCAGAATTCGACGATCACGGCGTCGGCGCTGTGCCGTAGCGCAATGATCTCGTGGTCCTGATCAGGGAAGGCGACGCGGGTGTCGTGGTAGTAGCCGCGCACCTCGGCGTCGCCGTCGTGCACGGTGAGCGTGGGAATGATCTCGTAGTGCGGGTGCGGGAAGGTGGCCAGCACGTCGTCCCACTGCTGGCGCACCTCGTCGTGGAAGTGGTCGAGGACGAGCTTTTCGCGGGCGCGCAGCACCTCGCGCGACGGGACGGCGAAACGGTCGATCATGGCGAACTCCTGAGCGATCAGTGATGCGTGCGGTGGCTGCGATTCCCCCGCCCCGACGCACCATTCCCACGCCGTGGGAATATCAGGTAGATTAAACCCACAGCGTGGAAATAATCAAGAGGTGGTGAGCAATGACCGGTACGGTCCCGACCCGCACGGATCCGCCGCGCCGAGGGCGTCCGCCGAAAGCACAGGCACAGTTGTCGCGCGCCGCGATCCGAGACGCGGCGCTCGAAGTGATCGACACCGAGGGCATCGGCGCGTTGGCAATGCGCTCGGTCAGTCGCGTCCTCGGCGTGGACGCCAAAAGCCTCTACCACCATGTAGCGGGCAAGGACGATCTACTCGACGCCGTCGCCGAGCATGTACTGCAGCAACTCCGGATTCCCCCGCCGACAGGCTCTATCGACACGGACCTACGGACACTGGCTCACGAATTCCGCCGCGTCACCCTCGCCCACCCGGAGGCCGCGACCCTCGTCCTGACCCGCCAACTCTCATCGATGGCCGGACTGGCACCGATCGAAGCGCTGCTCACGGTATTACGCAGCGCCGGAAGCACTCCCGAGGAAGCCGTCCACCTGCTACGCACGCTACTGGCCACCTTGATCGGCACGTTGCTGCGCGAGGTGTCCGCCGGACCGCTCTTCGGCACCAGCGACCCCGACGAAATCGCCCGACGCCAGCACACCCTCGAAAACTCCGGACTGCCCCAAGTCGCCTCCGCCGCACCACATCTGGCGCGATACGACCGCGATCGCGAGTTCGACTACACGCTCGATCTCATCATCGACCTCGTCAACGCTCGGCTAGGTCCCGGAAAGTAGCCCAGGGCTGGCGCCTCCATCCCACAAGCGAGACCCTGGCCGCGCAGGAAGCGGCACCGGATCAATCAGGGAGGTGCTCGCAACCTTCGCGTGTGCAGTAGAGGCTACTGACCGGGTGTTCCTGCCCGTCTGCGAACAGTGAGACATCGACACGGTGGACGCCACCTTCGGTCTTGACGAAGAAGCGGTACGCGATGGGCTCGGTGCGGCCGGGTTTCACGGTGGTGCAGCCTCCGCCGGCGCCGAGTTCGCCTGCACTGCCCGAGTAGCAGATCTTGCTGACGTTGCCGGCTGCCTTGAACCGGCCTGAGGCGTAGGCGGAATAGCCTGAGCCCCAGTAGATGTCGCCTTCGGCGTGAGCGCCGCCATGGGACAGCTCCCAGTGGGTCACCCGGTTCGCCGATGAGGGCTCCGCCTGCGGTTCGGCTGTTGCCGTGATGCCGGCAGCAGCCACCGACATCATGGCCGCCGCGGCTAGGACTATCGACAACTTGTGCATGCTGAGTCCCTCATTCCATCGAACCTGAACCGCCAGGGTATGAGCTCTCAAATAGCCTGTCCCCCAATAGCACTGATGTCACGACAATATTGCCGACCGCCGATCACGCATCCCCGGTTACCAACTGGGGAACTGCACGGTGCGTGCCATCCGGTGGTGGCTGTCTGCGTGGGCGTCGACTGCGGCAGACTGTCCGCCATGGTTGATGATCAAGGCGGTTGGGGCGACGTCGGTTTGCGGTCTTGGACCGATCTGGAGCTGATACGAGCCCAGCTGGCAGCGGGCGCCGACCCCGACTTTCGACTGCGATTCCACGGCAGACCGCTGGATATGGCCGCCGAGTACGGTTCTGCGGAAGTAGTGACGGAGTTGGCGGCCCGAGTCAGCGACGTCGACGCCATGCTGGCCGGCCGAACTGCTTTGTGGCGGGCGGTTTTCGGCGACCGGCCCGATAATGCCCGCGCTTTGGTGGCGGCAGGCGCCGATCCGGCCCGACCGATGATGGCGGGCTGGTCCCCGGGAAGATTGAGCCTCGCCGGCCCAGATCCACTGATTGCCGACGCATTGTCCGCCTCGGAACAAGCGGCGGTCGATGAAGGTCGCCGCCTGACCACGGCACTCGGCGAACTCTGGCTCGAGGGATTGAGCCTCGCCTGCATCGCGGACATCGACGCAGCCGAGGCGATCCGTCGCTTGGATGCCGAGGTCGTGCCGGCGGACTCGGTGACCGAGGACGACATGTGGACCTATCCCCTGGCCAACCACACCGAGCTGACGCTGTGGGCGACCGACGTCCCCGGCGGCTGCGTGATCGTCCAGCCCTGGGCATACGGCGCCTCGATGCCCGGCGTCTCGACCCGCCTGACCCCGGGCACCAAGTGCTACGCGATGTACGCGAACCCCAAGAGCGGCAACCAAGGCAGTACCGCCCACAACGGGGAGATCATCGGCTGGGACCTGCACCCCGCAGGCGGCCCGGACGAGCACGACTCAGCCGAGGAAATCCTCGCCTCGTACCTGTATCAGCGCAATCCCATCGCGTACTGCTGCGCGTACGCCGGTCTACGCCCCACCGACTCCCGCGCGTTCGAGGGACCGCCCGACATTTGGCTGCGCCTCCCGGATGGCGACTACTGGCACTGACGGTCGCGGCTCGCACCGTCACCCGGCAACAGCGCCGCGACGCCGGAACAGCGAATCAGGCCCGACGCCCCTTCCCACGCCCGGGACCGCCCGCTCAATTACCGGCGACTGAAGCGTTCCACCAGCCGAGCGTAGCTATCGTGCCCGTGACCTGCCTCGAGCGCCTCGACGACGAGGTTTCGGGTGTAGGTCGGCAGGTCGATATCGATTCCGCGCGTTCGGCTTTCGGCGATCAAATCCTCGAGCGAGGGCAGATGATGCTGGAGTGCGCCGTAAGGCGTGGCGAACTCCGCGCGATCGATCTCGTTGGCGAGCATCGGGAACAGGGTTGGCAGCGCCGACAGAGACGGCTCCGCCAACTGGCTGAAGTCGCCGATCCGCAGACCTGCGTTGCCGAGAAGCGCTGCGGCGTGCAGGAATCCGTTGAGCAGACCCCACATGATGTCGTGGACAGCCATCCCGTAGAGCACGGCAACACCGGGGTCGGCGGAGACGTGGGTGGCGCGACCGCCGAGGACCTGGAGCAACGCTTCGTATCGGTCGAACACCGGACGAGGACCGCCGTAGAACACCACCGCATCCGGTGAGCCGATGGCCGGCGCGATGGTCATGATCTGGCCGTGCAGGTAATCCGCGCCGAGCTCGGTCACCAATTGCCCAGTGGCCCTGGACTCTTCAGACGTGCCGTCGGTCAGATCGACCACGGCTCGCCCCACCGACGCCGCCCCGGCCGCACGCAGCAGCTCCGCCGCCACCGCGCCACCCTTGACATTGACGATCACCACCTCGGCCGCGGCGACGGCCACCTCCGGCGTCGCGGCCCATCGCGCCCCCTTGGCCACCAGCGGATGAGCTTTGCTTTCCGACCGGTTCCAGACGGTGACCGAATGACCGGCCGCCATCAGGGCAGCGGCAAGCGCCGACCCCATCTCACCCAACCCCAGTACCGCGACCGACAGTGCTTCTGCGTTCTCATGTTCACTCACGAAACGGACACTAGAAGCTCAACCTCTCTTCAGGTCAAGCCCAGAAATCGTGTCGTCGGCCCGGTCGGTGTCGTGCAGGCCTTCGCCGAGGCCACCGGACGCGGGTTTGAGGTCGTTGAACAGCAACTTCTTTACCGGTTGCGGGAGCTGGTGGCGCCCCGCCCGACGGCCGGGCAAGCCCGGCTTGCTCAGGAGTCCGACCGGGCGGTGCTGGACGATTTCACCAAGGTGTTTGCGGACGAGGACACCTCGGCGCCGTTCGACGAGGTCGGTGAGCGGCTGTCCTACCAGGGCATCTGGTTGTGGGAGGTCGACGGACAGCCCGTGTCGGTCGCCTCCCTCTCGCGCAGCGTTGCCGGGATCGTGCGGGTCGGCCTGGTGGCCACCCCACCGGAGCATCGCGGGCACGGCTACGCGGCGGCGGTGACGCACCACGTGTCGCAGGTCGCGTTGGACACCGGAAATCACGAGATTCTGCTGTTCACCGACAAGTCGAATCCCACGAGCAACGGCATCTACCAGCGGTTGGGCTACGAGGTCGTCGAAGAGCAGATCCAAATGCGGCTCGGCGCAACCTATTAGGACGGTGTCGGCTGACAGGCGGTGAACCGCATCGGGCTGCGGTGGACATCCGATCTCACCCCACAGTCCGATCTCATGTCATACCAGGGGATTACGAGTAACGAGGCGCGAGCGGATAGTTTCGGGGTATCGAAAGCGGCGCTCTGCCATCGATCGGCCAGCAGGGTCGGCGAAAAAGGGGTGGCGTCGCCGAATCACCTCTCAGGAAGATCTATGACGACACCTGCCTTGGTCCCCGAGTCATCGTCCCGGTCAGCACACCGCGGTGACTACGCCCGTCTGTTGCGTCGGATCTCCGAAGCGGGGCTGATGGATCGACGACCCGTCTACTACGCCGTTCGGCTCAGTCTTGTGGGGGTCGCGTTCGTCGCCGGCTGGGTGGCGTTCGTCCAGATCGGCGATTCGTGGTGGACGCTGCTGGTGGCGGGGTTCATGGCGGTGGCGTTCGCACAGGTCGCGCTGGTCATGCATGATGTCGCGCACCGCCAGGTCTTTCGGCTGCGGAAGCCTACGGAGCTGGTGGGACGACTCGTCGGCAACGCGGGCATCGGTCTGGGTTACGGCTGGTGGCAGGACAAGCACACGCGCCATCACGCCAACCCGAACCACGAGGAGCTCGACCCCGATGTCGCGCCCGACATTCTGGTCTGGTCACAGAAGCAGGCGACAGCCAGCCGCGGTCTGCCGCGTCTCATCGGAAGGGCGCAGGCGTACCTGTTCTTTCCGCTCTTGTTGCTGGAGGGCCTGAACCTCCATGTGGCCGGTGTGCGTGCGCTCAAAGATCGTTCGGTCAAACACCGCGGCTGGGAGGGCGCGCTGCTGTTCGGCCACTTCGCCGTCTACCTGACCGCACTGTTCGCGGTGCTGCCCGCCGACAAAGCCCTGGCCTTCTTCGCGGTGCACCAAGGTCTTTTCGGCCTGTACATGGGCTGCATCTTCGCCCCGAACCACAAGGGCATGCCGACCCTGACCGGCGACGACCGCCCCGACTACCTCCGCCGCCAGGTGCTGACCTCCCGCAACGTGCGGGGTGGCGCGCTGACCGACTTCGCCTTGGGCGGGCTCAACTATCAGATCGAGCACCATCTGTTCCCGAGCATGCCGACCCCGAACCTGCGGCACGCCCGGTTGATCGTCCTCGACTACTGCAATGAAATCGGCGTGCCCTACCACGAAACGGGTCTGATCGCCTCGTACCGCGAGGCGCTGCGGCACATGCACCACGTCGGTGCCCCGTTGCGCTCGCCGGATCGGCATTCGGATGCCGAAGTGCCACAACACAATCGCTGAAGCACAAGCTGAGCCTTACGAAAGCTGGTTCCGCAACGTGCGTCACCGATCAGGTACGAGCTCCGCGATGAGTTCCGCCACCCGCCAACGGATTTCGTCACGGATCGGCCGGACGGCGTCGATGCCTTTGCCCGCCGGGTCGTCGAGTTTCCAGTCGCGATAGTCGACGCCGGGAAAATATGGGCAGGCGTCGCCGCAGCCCATGGTGATGACCACGGTGGACGCTTCGACGGTGTCCGGGTCGAGGATCTTCGGTGCCTGGTCGGTGATATCGATCCCGACCTCGCGCATGGCCTCGACCGCAGCGGGATTGAGGCTGTCGCCGGGCGCGGACCCGGCCGAGCGGACCTCGATCGCGTCACCGGCGAGGTGGGACAGAAAGCCTTGGGCCATCTGGGAACGTCCGGCGTTGTGCACGCAGACGAACAGCACACTGGGCACGGTCATGATCGGGTCACCTGTTCGGTCTCGGTATGCAGATCCGGGGATGCAGTGGGGCGGAAGCGCTTTCGTAGAGCGAGGGAGACATAGACCAGGCCGACGAGGACGGGCACCTCGATGAGCGGGCCGACGACCCCGGCCAGGGCTTGACCCGAGGAGGCGCCGTAGGTGGCGATGGCGACGGCGATGGCGAGTTCGAAGTTGTTGCCCGCGGCGGTGAATGCGAGCGTGGTGGTGCGGGCGTAGCCCAGGCCCATCAGTGCGCCGAGGGCGTAGCCGCCGCCCCACATGAGCGCGAAGTAGGCCAGCAGCGGGACCGCGATGCGGACGACGTCGAAGGGCTGGGAGGTGATCTGCTTTCCCTGCAGGGCGAACAGGATCACGATGGTGAACAGCAGGCCGTAGAGCGCCCACGGTCCGATCGCGGGCAGCAGGGTCGATTCGTACCAGGCGCGCCCCTTGGCTTTCTCGCCGAAGCGGCGGGTCAGGTAGCCGGCCAGCAGCGGGATGCCGAGGAAGATCAGCACCGATTTAGCGATCTGCCACGGCGAAGTGTCGATATGGGTTTGCTCGAGACCGAGCCAGCCCGGCAGCACCGACAGGTAGAACCAGCCGAGCACCGCGAACATCACCACCTGGAACAGGGAGTTCACCGCGACCAGCACGGCGGCGGCTTCGCGGTCACCGCAGGCCAGGTCGTTCCAGATGATCACCATCGCGATGCAGCGAGCCAGCCCGACGATGATCAGGCCGGTGCGATATTCCGGCAGATCCGGCAGCAGCAGCCAGGCCAGGGCGAACATCAGCGCGGGCCCGACGACCCAGTTCAGGATCAGCGATCCCGCGAGCATGCGCCGGTCGCCGGTGACACTGTCGAGGCGGTCGTAGCGCACCTTGGCCAGCACCGGATACATCATCACCAGCAACCCGAGGGCGATCGGCAGCGAGATCCCATCGATCTCGACCGCCGACAGCGCGTCACCGAGCCCCGGGATCAGCCGGCCCAGCAACAGTCCGGCCACCATGGCCGCACCGATCCAGACCGGCAGGAACCGGTCCAGCGTGGACAGCTTGCCGACGACGGGCGGATGGTCGGTCGTGGCGCTCACGCGGTAACCGCCAGACCGGCCTCGGCCGCCAACACATCCGAAAGACGTTGCAGTGCTTCGGGAACCGTCCGGTAGTAGACCCACGACGCGCGGCGTTCGCTGGTCAGCAATCCCGCCTCGCGCAGCACCTTCAGGTGATGGGAGATCGTCGGCTGGGTCACGTCGATACCTTCGGACACCTCGCACACGCAGGCCTCACCGCCGGCCCGGGCCGCGACCGCGGACAACACCCGCAACCGCACCGGATCGGCCAGCGCCTTGAACTGCGCGGCCAGCTCTACGGCGGACGCAGCGGTCAATGGCTGGCGAGCGAGCGGCGTGGCCGCGCATCCGGGCGCGGCCAACGGCAGCGCGGGTCCCTGATTCGACATGCATCGATATTGACGGATATCGAATCAGGAACGCAAGCGAACTTCCGGTGAACTCGCCCACTGCAGCGCTACAAATCCCGGTCAGCCGCAGCAGCTCGCACCCGACGCGACGGCCTTACCCTTGGCCTCGGTACCGCAGCAGGCCCCCTCGGCAGCGGCCTCCTCGGCCGTGCCGCAGCACACCGCCGTCGCCTCGGCGTCCGTGGTAGCGAGTTCGGGTGCGGTGCCGAACGTTTCGCTGTCGGACAGCACCGTGTACACCTCCCACCGCTCGGCATCCGGGGCGGCGACCCACACCTTGTCCTGGGTGGCGAAACAACACGTCGTGGCGATCTGCTCCTCGGTGAACAGCCCGGCCTGCGACAGTCGGGCGATCTCCCCGTGCACCTGCTCGGAGGATTCGACCTCCACCCCGAGGTGGTTGAGACTGCCGCCCGAACCCGGGTTCTCGATGAGCACCAGTTTCAGCGGCGGCTCGGCGACAGCGAAGTTCGCATACCCCGGCTTGCGCTTGGCCGGCTCGGTATTGAACAGCGTGGAGTAGAAAGTGATCGCCTGGTCGAGGTCATCGACGTTGAGTGCGAGCTGGATACGGGACATGGCAGCAACCTCCAGGTTGTGAGACATATGTCGAAGAAGTGATACGACCGAGTCTGCACCACCTTTTCGACATATGTCAATAAGGTGGGTAGAGTTGTCGACATGCCCAAGGCGCTGCCCGTGATCGACATGTCCGCCCCGGTGTGCTGCGCACCCGTCGCCGCAGGACCGGTCGACGACGCCGCGGCCCTGGAGGTCGCGCTCCGATTGAAAGCCATCGCCGACCCGGTCCGCGTGAAGCTCATGTCACTGCTGCTCACTTCCCCGCACAGCGAGGAGAACACCGGCGACCTCGCCGACACCGTCGGGCTTGCCGAGTCCACCATCAGCCACCACCTCACCCAGCTGCGCAATGCCGGACTGATCGCCTCCGAGCGCCGCGGCATGAACACCTACCACCGCGCGCGCCGGGACGCCCTCTCCGCGTTATGCCTGGTGCTCGATCCGAACTGCTGCCCCTAACCGCGCGCGGAGATCTGCTGCACGCCCCAGCTGTTGCCGTCCGGATCCTCGAAGAAGACGAAACCGACGTTGTCGAGCGGATCCGGTGTGGGCGAGGGGTTTTCGCCGAGCACCTGGATATCGCTGACCGCGACACCGCGCGCCACGAGTTCCTGGTGCGCCTGCTTGATGTCGGGCACAACGAGCTGAAGACCCTTGACGGAGCCGGGTTCCATCTTCGGGACCGCGCCTTCGCCGATGACGATGGAGCAGCCGGAGCCCGGTGGTGTGAGCTGCACGATGCGCATGCCGTCGCCGACCTTCGTGTCGTGGTCGACGGCGAATCCCAGTCGCTCGCTGTAGAAGTCCTTCGCCCGATCGATATCCGATACCGGGACGATGACAACCTCGAGGGTCCAGTTCATGGCGCTTCCTTCCGAAGGGGTACAGACCTCAGCGGTAGAGACGGCCCGACGCCGCGGAATTCATCGTCCGGCCCGGTTCTGTTACCTTCTCCCGCCGGCACTCGTCATAGGGGTGTCGACCGAATACGCACGGTCGGCGGACCGACGAAACTGGAGAACAAGATGCTGACCAACATTATGTACGTGACGATCAACGTCACCGATCAGGACCGCGCACTGGAGTTCTACACCGCGGGACTCGGCCTGGAGAAGCGGATCGATTTCCCTGGACCCGAGGGGCGTTTCCTCACCGTGGGGGTTCCCGAGAGCCCGGTGCAGATCATTCTGTGGCGGCAAGCGGCGGGTTCCGGGCAGCCGGTCAACGGGGGTCAGCCCGGCACCGTGGTTCTCGAATCCGACGATCTGCGAAAGGATTTCGAGATCCTGCGCGAGCGCGGCGTCACCTTCACCCAGCCCGAACCGGAGGACTACCCGTTCGGGATCCGGATCGAGGCGACGGATCCGGACGGCAACCGGATCTCGCTCCGCCAACCGCCGAAGCCGTGACCGCCCACCCCTCCGGCCCGATAGCCGAAGCGTTCGAAGCCCAGCGCGATCGGCTGCGCGCCGTCGCGTACCGCGTGCTGGGCTCGCACGCCGACGCCGAGGACGTGGTGCAGGAGGCCTGGATGCGCCTCGTCCGCCAGGACGCGGCGTCCATCGGCAACCTGGCAGGCTGGCTGACCACCGTGGTCGGCCGAATCAGCCTGGACCTCTTACGCTCCCGCCAGGCCCACCCCGAAACCCATTATGGACAGGAGTTTTCGGACTTCGTGGTGACGCCCGACGACCGCCCGGCGCCGGACGAGCAAGTGGCGCTGGCCGATTCGGTCGGCCTCGCCCTGCTCGTGGTGCTCGATTCGCTCACCCCGAGCGAACGCCTTGCGTTCGTCCTGCACGACATGTTCGCGGTGCCGTTCCACGAAATCGGCCACATCCTGGGCAAATCCGCCGACGCCAGCAAGATGATCGCCAGCCGGGCCCGCCGCAAGGTCCAGTCCACCGACCGGCCGGCGGGCCCGGGCCGCGAACATCAGGAGGTCGTCCGAGCGTTCCGGGCCGCCGCCCTCGGCGGCGACTTCGAAGCGCTGCTGCGCGTCCTGGATCCGGATGTGCGGCTGACCGTCGACACCGCCGACGGCGTGGTCGTCAGACTCGGCGCCACCGAGGTCGCCGCCGGCGCCCGCATGTTCTCCGGCGAGGTCGCCCGCTACCGACCGGTGCTTTTGAACGGCGTACCCGGACAGATGTCCTGGCGCCCCGACGGAACTCCGCTCTCCGTCATCGCCTTCACGGTCGTCGGAGCCCGGATCACCGCCATCCACATCGTCATCGACCCGGCCAAACTCGCCTCGATCCATTTGCCGGATCCAGCCTGAGGCGGGTGTCGGCCCGGACACACCCGATGCTGTGCGGTAGCGGGGACCGCATAGAATGGGTGGTGCGGCGGTGGGGCTCGCCGCTCCGGGCACTCGATCCGGAACAACCGCGGCATCGCCGGCCAACAGTCCCTACCCCATCACTCCGCTTCCGGGCGGCTTTGGAGTAGGAGACAGCTGTGCGCATCGAACCGCCGCCGACCCTTTCGGTCGAATCCGACATCGAACTGCGCGATATCGGCCAGCGGCGCGAAGCCGGGGAAAGGCACGGCGCGATTCTCGCCGTAATCGCCATCGGCGGCGCGCTCGGAAGTTTGGGCCGTTACGGCCTGACCCTGGCCTGGCCCACGCCGCCGGGCGGGTTCCCGTGGGCGGTGTTCACCATCAATGTCGTGGGCAGTTTCCTGCTCGGTGTGCTGATGGTGGTGGTCACCGAGATTCGCCCGGGGCACCCGTTGGTCCGCCCGTTTCTCGGTGTCGGCGTGCTCGGTGGATTCACCACCTTCTCCACCTACACCAACGACATTCACGGGCTGCTCGACCTGCACGCGGTCATCGTCGCCGTCGCCTATCTGGTCGCTACGCTGGTGGTAGCGCTGACCGCCACCGCTCTCGCGGTCACGCTCACCCGCGTGGCAGCCCGCTTCGCCCGGGTTTCGCGCTGACCAACGCATCCGGTCGGCCATCGAGGAGAATTCGGCCCGCACCGCTTGGCCCTCGCTCCTTCGGTTCCCCGCTACGGCATGTTTACTGCCCATTTGCTTCCGGCCGAAAATATCGCAGGTGGTTATAGCAATCGGACATTCGAGAGGACTGCTGTGCCCGAGGTAGGTCCAGGTTTTCCAAGGCGGCGATTCATCGGCGGGGCGCTCGGAGCGGCAGCGTTGAGCGGCGGACTGCAGGGCTTGCCGCCCGGCATGGCCGAGTCGTTCGCGGCGCCGAGCAGCAAAGGGTCGCTGAACGACGTCGAGCATGTGGTGATCCTGATGCAGGAGAACCGTTCGTTCGACCACTATTTCGGCACGATGCGCGGGGTGCGCGGGCTGGGCGACGCGACCGCCGTGGTCAAAGCGGACGGCCGCACCGTCTACTTCCAACCGGATCCGGGCCGCTCCGACGGCGGCTACCTGCTGCCTTTCCACGTGGACACCGCGGTGGTCGACGGCCAGGACCTCGGCGACCTGCCGCACGGCTGGGGCGATCAGCACCGCGCGGTCCGCGGCGGCTGGAGCGACGGCTGGACCGCGGCGAAGGGTGAGATGGCCATGGGCTATTTCACCGAGGCCGACATTCCGTTCCACCGTGCCCTGGCCGACGCGTTCACCGTGTGCGACCACTACTTCTGTTCCGTCCTCGGGCCCACCACACCCAACCGGCTCTATCAGTGGACCGGAACCATCGATCCGGCAGGACAGAACGGCGGGCCCGCGATCAGCAATCCGGCCAACTACAAGCCGGTCTATCGCTGGACCACGTACCCGGAACGCCTGTCAGACAAGGGAATCAGCTGGCAGGTCTACGCCAACGACGAGGTGGGTGACGACTCCGGCGGCCACCCCTTCGTCGGCGACTACGGTGACAACCCGCTCTGGCTGTTCAACGCCTACCACGATCCGAAGAAGACCGAACTCGCCGCGCGCGCAAAGGTATTCGGCGAACAGAACTGGAAGCCCGACTCTGGGCAGGGCAAGAAGGTCGACCACGTCCTGGCGGACTTCATCGCCGACTGTTCCGGCGGACGCCTGCCCCAGGTCTCCTGGGTCGTCGCACCTTACGGATACTCCGAACACCCGGCGGCCCGCCCCGCCGACGGTGCCGCCTACACCCAGGCCGTGCTGAAAGCGTTGTGGGCCAACCAGAAACTGTGGAACTCGACCGCCCTGCTCATCAACTTCGATGAGAACGACGGCTTCTTCGACCACGTCCCCCCGCCGATGGCACCGCCGGGCACCCCCGGCGAATACGTCAACGGCCAGCCCATCGGCCTCGGACCCCGCGTGCCGATGCTGGTGATCTCGCCGTGGAGCCGCGGCGGCTGGGTGAATTCGCAAGTGTACGACCATACTTCGGTGATCCGCTTCCTGGAGAAGTGGACCGGCGTCGACGAACCCAACATCTCCGCATGGCGCCGCTCCATCTGCGGCGACCTCACCGGCTGCTTCGATTTCGGCAAGACCGACACCACGGTGCCGATGCTGCCCGACGCCAATGCCCTTCGGGCGCAAGCCGATGCGACGCAGAGCAAACTGCCGAAGCCCGCGCCGCCCGCAGCGGGTAGCCAGCGCCCGCCGGAGCAGGAATCGGGCACGAGACCTGCCCGGCCCCTACCTTATGCAGCCGTCGCGTACGGAACACTCACCGCCAGTGGCGCACTGACCACGACCTTCCGCAACACCGGATCGGCCGACCTCCAATTGGCGGCGTACCGGGCCGATGGTCGCACCGACGGCCCGTGGCGCTACGACGTGAAATCGGGGGCCACGGTCACCGACACCTGGAGCGTCCAGAGCTACCCCGACAAGAAGTACGGCATCGCGATCCACGGACCGAATCGTTTTCTCTGGCGGATGAACGGCACCTCGACGTCACCGCTGGAGGTGACCGCCGCCTACTCCACCGACAACAAACTGCAACTGTCGATGACGAACAAGGGCACGGCACCGGCCGTGGTCACGGTCAAGGCGAACAGCTACCGCACCGACGGACCGTGGACCTTCAAGATCGCGCCCGGAAAAACCACCACCGACACCTGGAACGCGCTCAAGTACGGCAACGGCTGGTACGACCTCTCGCTGACCGTGGACATCGACCCGGCCTACCAGCGCCACTTCCGCGGGCACATCGAGAGCGGGCAGCCCAGCGTCACCGGCTGAGCGGCCGCGCGGTCAGCGGCGATGCGCCGCGTCGTACCACTGATATGGAACAGACCAGTCCCAGTACTCCGCCGTAGGCCGGTGCACGGGGTTCTCCTGCGCCCATTCGGTATAGCAGCGGGCCGATCCACCGGCGCACGCGCCGCACAGGACCAGGCCACGCAGCACATGGCGCCACAGCAGGCGGAGTGAGATGCGTCGCCGCATTGCGACCTCCTCGGCGGGGAAGCGGTTCCGAGCAGAGGCTCTGCCTCAGGTCCGCCGACGATACCGCCGCGTCGGCCGGCGCGGACGAGAATCGCGGGACCCCTCCGGGAAACGCGCGCCGACAACGCAAAAGCCCCGCACCCAAGGGGTGCGGGGCTCTTTCAAGCTGCGCCGATCAGATGGCGCGGACGTCCTGGGCCTGCGGCCCCTTCTGTCCCTGTCCGACCTCGAACTCCACGCGCTGTCCTTCTTCAAGGGACTTGAATCCCGAGCCGGACACGGCGGAGTAATGGACGAACACGTCAGCGCCGCCACCGTCTTGTGCGATAAAGCCGAAGCCCTTTTCGCTGTTGAACCACTTCACACTGCCTTGAGCCATTGTGTTACTTCATCTTTTCTGTAGATGAGCCAAACGAATCAGGTCGATAAGCTTGATCTCACTGGACTACCATGTCATGGATCGGCCGGAAAGCCTACGAAATAGACCCGGATGTGAGCTAACCGACACTGATCGGGTGCGCGAGGGCTGCCCGTGCGGCCACGTAGACCACGCGATCGATGTCGGTATCGCCCAGTGGCCCAAGGCATTTTGACCGCGCGGGCCCAAGGCATTTCGACCGCGGGCAGGCCGACTCCGCGGCCGTGAGCGGCGAATCGTGCTGTCCTCTCAGCATTTTCACAGGCTGCGGACGAACCGGGCTGTCGGCGGGCACGCCTACAGTGCGCCCGTCGTTCGCGCTTCGTCCCGTTCCGCAGCGGCGCTCGGATCAACGGTCGCGCACACACCTCTGACGCTCGATTCTGCTCCGCCTGTGCGCGTCCACCGCTGATACACCACGAGCCCGCGTCCGCCATGGGCGCCGCCCACCAGGCGGAATGTCACAGCCCGTTCGTTTTGCCGGAGATATGACAGCTTCTTGCTCATTCGGATGCAGAGTGGTCCGAAAATCTTGACGCGCACGTCCAGCGCGCGATGCACTGTGTGACGCAAGATTGGGCGGGGGAATGCTAGCCGATCGAGGTCGACCACGTTCCCACGTTGCCGTGCGGACCGGCCCTCACCTATTTCAGCAGGGCGATCGGCGCGACACGCTGGAGGCACAGGTGAGTCGAATGCATTCCACACAACATCCGAATTGCCCGACCGGGTCCGCACTGCCGCCCGGGGTCGCGCTGCACCGTCCCGAACGCCTCGGCTCGAATGGCAACGCCCGCTTATCGATCGGTGATCGTGAGACGTGGCGGATCGCGCAAGCGATCGCCGTGCTCGACGAGTCGGCCACTCCCACACGCGTCGCCGCACTGCTCGAGGCCGACGAATCCGCCGTCCGGTCCGTCCTCGGCCGCCTGACCGCCGCAGGCCTGATCGACGCCACGACAACCCGGTTCCATCAGTCCGAATTCCGCGAACGCGTGCTCCGGCACACCGCGGTCGACGCCCGCAAGAGACTGTCCCATCGGGCTGCCGGACTGCTGCACCTCGACGACGAATCCCCGCGCACGGTAGCCGGACTCCTGCTCGCCGCCGGCTATGCGCGGTACCCCTGGGCGCCTGCGGTGCTGGTCTCCGCCGCGGATGACGCGATGGTGCAGAACCAGATCTATCGCGCGGTCCAATGCTTGACACTCGCCTATCGCGTCAGCCTGCATGCCGCCGATCGCGCGGACATCTCCGCTCGCATGTTGTCGATCGAGTGGCAGGTCAAACCCTCCCCTACGACCCGGAGCTATCTGCGGACCACCGTTGCCGCCCGAGCCGGACTGCTCGATGAGCGCATGCTGCGCTTCCTGGTCCGCTACGCGCTGTGGCACGGGCAGGTCGATGACGCGCAGGTCGCGCTCGAAGCACTCGAACGCTCGGCGTCCACCGACGCGAACCCCGACGAGGTGGCCTTCTTCTATGCCTGGCTGGCCTATACCCATCCGGACGTGGCGACCCGCGGCCCGCGCGAGGTCGAACCCGCCGGGGACACCGGTGCCGCCGCCTCGGCCGACCGGCAGGCCGCAACGGTGCTGTCCGCGATCACCGCCCGAGAACCCGTCGGCCGCATCGCGATTGCCGCTCAGGAGCTGTTGACCGAGCATCGGTTGAACCCCGCGACCGTCGAACCGCTCGCTACCGCAATCGACGGACTGGTGCACGCCGAACGGCTCGACCTCGCACAGACCTGGTGTGATGTCTTGCTGGCCGAGGCGAATGCGCGCTCAGCACCCACCTGGCAGTCGGTGTTCGCGGGATTGCGCGCCGAGGTGTCGCTGCGCCGCGGCGACCTGACGGCGGCCGAGCACTACGCCCAGCGCGCGTTGAATCAGGTGGCCGCCAAGAATCTCGGCACCTGGGTCGGGAGTCCCGTTGGCACGTTGATCCGCGCGCTGACCGCAGCCGGGCGGTATCGCGAGGCACAAACGCAGCTCGATCGCGCCGTGCCACTGCCGATGTTCGCGTCCCGATTCGGACTGCGCTACCTCCATGCCCGCGGCCATCTCCATCTGGCGACACACCGGTTCCATGACGCCATCGAGGACTTCCGCACCTGCGGTGAACTCATGCAGCGCTGGCAGATCGACCTGCCCGTCGTGGTGCCGTGGCGAAACGATCTGGCGCAAGCGTATTCGGCGATGGGCGACACGGACAACGCCCGTACCTACGCGCGGTTGCACATCAGCCATTTGGGGCGGGCCGACGCCCACCGGACCGGCGGTGTTTCGTTGCGTCTGCTAGCGGCGACCGGCACGCAACAGGACAGACTCGTCCTCCTGCACGAGTCGGAAGCGATCGCCCGGGTACACGACGATCAGCTCGAGATCGCGCTTGTACTAGGGGATCTGGCCGACGCCTACCGGCGCATGGGCCAGCCGGATCGTGCGCGCGCCCTGCACCGCAATGCCGACCGCCTGGCCCGCCGGTGTGGCGTGAAACCGTTGTCCGGCAATGCCACAACCGAGGAACCGCCCGTTTCTGTTCGATCGCCGGCGGAGATCCGGTCCGCACTGAGCCCGGCCGAGCTGCGGGTGGCCACCCTCGCGGCGGACGGCGAACGCAACCGGGACATCGCCGACCAGCTCGGCATCACGACGAGCACCGTCGAACAGCACCTCACCCGAGTATTCCGAAAGTTGCACGTGGGCAGTCGATCCGAGTTGCGGTTCGCGATGCGCACGGATGATCTCCTCAGCTGAGGCACGCGGGTTGCCGCGCGTCGCGGTAGTGCGGGCGTTGATCATGGACCCGCCGCTGGTACTGGCCGACGAGCCGACCGGCAACCTGGACTCCAAGACCGGTGACGCGATCCTGGCGCTGCTCAGCACCATTGCGCACGAGGAGACCCGCGCGGTCGTCATGGTCACGCACAACACCGACGCGGCCGCGTCGACCGACCGGGTGATCACGCTGCGCGACGGCAAGCTCGGTTCGGACGAGCCGATCTACCGGACCCAGGTGTCCGAATGATCGCCGCCGCAGCCACCCTCCTGAGCCTCCTAGGCTCCATCCCCCAGCCGTCCGCGCCGCCCGCCTCGACATCGTCGAAGCACTGGCCGTCGACTGAAATCGCAGCCGACCTGCATATTGATCTCGGCAGGGCATCATGGCTCGAAGGCGATTCCAGGGGGCGCGCATCCGAGCGGCCATCCGCTAGCGCGAGTGAGGGCTATGACCGACTACGGCAATCTTCCGACTCAGCCGTTGCCGCTCGGGACGAGTTCACGGCCGCGGGCTGTGCGGGAAGCGCCCCGGCTCAGAGGGGTCCAACCTCGGGCGGACACCTCGGGAAGCGGGCTGGCGCGCGCGAGCCGGTACGTCGCGATTGCCGGAGTGGTCAGCCGAGTGACCGGGTTTGCCCGGACGATCGTGCTGGCGGCGTTGCTCGGCACTGCGGCGGTCGGCGATGCCTATACCGGGGCGAACAATCTGCCAAACATGGTCTACGAACTGCTGCTCGGCAGCGTGTTCGCCAGCGCCGTCGTGCCGCTGCTCACGCGGGCACGGCGCCACGGGCGCAAGCACTCTCGGGAGTTCACCCAGCGCGTGCTGGTGGCGGCGGTGCTGGGGCTCGGCGCGGTCACCGTCGTCACGGTGCTGTGTGCCCCACTGATCGTGCGAGTTTTCGTGGGCGATTCGGATCAACGAGAGCTCACCACCTGGTTCGCTTATCTGCTGCTGCCGGAGATCTTCTTCTATGGCGTAACGGTTTTGCTTACGGCCGTGCTCAATGTGCGGGACAGCTTCGCCGCGGCCGCATGGGCGCCGGTGGTCAACAACGTCATCGTGTTGCTGACGTGCGGGATCTTCGCGCTGCTCCCCGGACCGGTCACATTGACACCTGCCTCGATGACCACCGCGCAGGTGCTGACGATCGGGATCGGCACCACCTCGGGGATTGTCGGGCAGGCCGTGTGGGTGATGTTCGCGTTGCACCGCAACGGGTTCGAATGGAAGTGGCGGGTTCGGCCGATCCCGTACACCTGGCGTCCGGTACGCACCGGCGCGCCCGTGCTGGGCTGGATTCTGGTCTACGCCGCGATCAGTCAGATCGGGGTCGCGGTCACGATGCGGGTCGCCTTCTCCCACGGTGGAGTGTCCATCTACACCTATGCGGATCTGCTGTTCCAGGTTCCGTACGGCATCCTCGCGGCCTCGCTGTTGACGGTGCTGATGCCGCGTATCTCCCGGTCGGCCGCTGCAGGTGATCGAGCTGCCGTGATCGCTGACCTCGGGCGTGGCGCACGGTATCTGACCGTCGCGCTCGTCCCGATGAGCATGGCCATGGGTCTGCTCGGCCCGGTGCTCGCCGCCGTCGTGTTCACCGGCCGCGTCGACGCGCAAGCCGCCGGATTGATCGGCACGGCGATCGCGTCTTCCGCGTTCGGCTTGGCGCCGTTCGCGCTGGTAATGCTGCAGATGCGAGTCTTCTACGCACACAACAACACCCGCACGCCGACTCTCATCAACGTGGCGATGGTGGTCACCAAGGTCGCCGTGGTTGCCTGCTCGGTCACCGTCCTTTCCGGCGGTGCCGTGGTGGTCATGCTCAGCGTCGCGAGCTCGCTGTCGTATGTGGTCGGCGCGATCACGGGACATGTCCTGCTCCGCCGCCGCTACGGCCTCCTCGGATTTTCGACTGTGGCAGTGACATTCACACGCGTCATCTGGGCCACCGCCACCGCAGGCTGGTCATGCGTGGCGATCATGGCGATCACCCGCCACACCGTGCCTGACCCCCTCGTCGAGCATCTCGTCACACTCGCGGCGGGTACGTCGGTCGGCTTGGTGGTATTCCTGCTTGCCGCCAAAGCGATCGGGATACCCGAGGTACGCAACGCTCGCACCCTGCTGGCCGCGTAGGTCCGATGCTTCTGAGATCCGCACTCTCTCTTGGGATCCGCACTGGCAGTGGAGCCCCGCAAGCAGTGCGGATCCCGAGAAAGAGTGCGGCTGTTCTGCGGGAGGGCCGGGCTTAGTGGGTGGTTTGGAATGGGTCAGGGGACTTTGTTTCGGCGGTCAACGCGGTTGAGGTTGGTTGGGGGCGTAGGACGTTGGCGGTGGTTGCGGCTAGGACGCAGAAGGCTACGGGGAGAAGGAGGATGATGTTGAGGGGTGCTAGATGGGTCAGGGGGCCGATGATGGCGGGGCCGGCTAGGACGCCTAGGTAGCCTAGGCCTGCGACTCGGGCTACGTTGGCGCCTGCGGCGGTTCGATCGGCATGGCCTGCGGCGCTGAAGAGTTGGGGGACGCAGCCGGAGAGGCCGGCGCCGAAGATGGTCCAGCCGAGCAGGGCCAGGGGGATCCAGGGGGACAGGGCGGCGGCCAGGAGGCCGAGGGCGGCCAGGGCTGAGCCGTAGCGTAGGACGGCGACGGGGCCGAAGCGGGTGGCGATGCGGTCGGCGAGGAGTCTGCCGACGGTCATGGCGGTGGCGAAGGCGCCGTAGGCCAAGGCGGCGGTGGCGGCGGGTGCTGCGAGAACGTCGCGGAGGTGCAGGGCGCTCCAGTCGTTGGCCACTCCCTCGCACAGCATCAGTAGGAGGGCGAGACCTGCGAGGAACCAGATGCGTCGGGGTGTCGTCCGCCGCTCCCCTGTCGCGGAAACCTCGGCGGCGGAAGGTGTTTCGGTGCGGAGCAAGGCTGGCGCGGCCGCTGCGGCACCGACCAGGCCGACCAATGCAGCGAGTCCTAGGGCGGTCGCGGGACTCCAACCCCAGCTGAGCGTGCTGGCACCGACCAGTGCTGCCAGTACCCCGCCCAGTGAATAGGTGGCGTGGAACGCGGACATGACGGATCGCTGGTATTCGTGTTCGACCTGGACGGCGTGCGCGTTCATGGCGACGTCCAAGCAGCCGTTGCCGAAACCGAGAGCGAGCAGCGCGGCCCCTAAGGTCCAAGCGTTCGTCGACAAGCCAGGCAGAACAACCGCGGCCGCGCACAATGCCGCGCTGACCGGGACGACGATGCGGGCGCCGAAGCGATCGGCGAGCGGACCCACCAGCCGCATGCCTGCGAAAGCTCCCGCACCGAGCAGCAGCAACAACCAGCCGAGCGTCGCGTGCCCGATCCCGACCCGCTGCTCGACGGCGGGAATGTGGACGACCCAGATCCCGATCAGGAAGCCGTTCAACGCGAAGTAGGCGAACGTGGCCAGTCGAGCGGCCCGCAACGATCTCTGCATAGTTTCGAACATAACGCACAGATTTGATGTTCGAAAGATTGATTTTCCACCACGATCAGTGTTCTATAGCAGATGTGGCGAGCGTAGACCGACTGAAGCAGATCACCGAGGCCGTGCGCGAAGCAGGCCAACTCGGGGTGGCCGAACTAGCAGAACGCACCGGCGCTTCGGAGATGACCATCCGCCGCGACCTGGAGACGTTGGCGAGCCAGGGCATCCTCGAGCGCTATCGCGGCGGCGCGCGCACCTTGCTGCTGCGCGGCGACGAACCGCCCTTCGCCATGCGCGTGCACGAGGGCTTGGAACTCAAGCAGCGCATTGCCGCCGAGGTCGCCGGCCTAATCGCCGACAGCGAATCGGTCGTTCTCGACAGCGGCACCACCTGCCTCGAAGTCGCCCGCGCACTGGCACACCGGCGCCTGACCGTGCTGCCACTCTCGTTGCACGCGGTGCACGCCCTCACCGACGCACCCCAACTGACACTGCTGGTACCCGGCGGCAAGCCACGCCCCGGCGAGCTGGCATTGACCGGCCCGCTCACCCTGGCGGCGCTGGCCGCCTTGCGATTCGACACCGCGATCCTCGGCTGCTGCGGATTGACCGCGGCCGACGGACTCACCGCCTACGACCTGGACGACGCCGCCGTCAAGCGCACCGCGATCGCCTCGTCCCGCCGGGTCATCGCGGTGGCGGAAGGTGCGAAACTTTCGCGCACCGCCCTCGCCTTCGTCGCACCGGCCGCGGCCTTGCACGCCGTCGTCACCGATCACACCGCCGCGCCCGAGGACACCGACGCGCTGGCCGCCGCGGGCGTCACCGTGCGGCGAGTGTGAACAGCCTCAGACGATTTCGAGATCGTAGGTGACCTCGACCCAGAAACCACCGGGCTCGTACTCGCCGCCGAGCGTGAGGATGTAGTCGCCGCGGCGCAGATCGTCCAGCCGGCACCAGAGGCCCCAGGCGTTCGCCCGGTAGCGGCCCGCCGGACCGAACGGCGCGTCGGGCACCGCGTCGACCAGGAACGGGCTGCGGTTGGCGACTTCGCGCAGCGGCAGGGAGACGCCGTTCAGCTCGGCGTGCCCGCTCGCCGTGGGTATCACCGGAACCCGCCGCGCGAACAGCGATGACTTCTGCAGGATATTGAAGGCGGGGAAGAAGATCGGCCGACCGAACGGCACCGAGCACTTCCTGCTGACCTTGCCGCCGAATGTGCCTGCGAGAAACCAGACGTCCGCGGGCTGTTGCTCGCCCGCGAACTCTCCGGTCTCGTCGCTGACCGGATTTCGGTCGGCGGGTATCGCCATGGCCCACTGCCACCATCGAGCCGCGAACTCGATGTCCCTACGCTGCATAGCCACCCACCTTGATCAACAAGCCTTGAACGATGGTCAGGATAGCCAGGTGCCCCGTTTGGGCCCGAGGCCGCCGGGTAGGCGGGGGCCATGACTGTGAGAACGACACATCGCGCCACCAGGCCGCGTGCGGAGCGGGGCACAGCATCACTCGAATCACTGCTCAGCGCGGTCGTCACCGCCGCCGTACTGATCATCAACTCGGTCGGGGCGACCGCGACCGCCAGTCTCGGCATCATCTCGGCGCTGGTCCTGATGCTATGAACCGGTAGGTTGCCGCGTCCGCGTGAGCGGCGCGTGTTCACGCGGGCGCATGACCACGTTCACACCGTGTTTACGATGTCCGAATGCTTATTCACGACGCGCCGGGAAGTTCGCCCCCACCCGCCGAGCAAGCGGGCGCCGCGCGGCTCCCGGAACGTCGCGTTCGACCGTCGACCATCTGGTGCGGCATTGCCGCCGCGGTGCTCGTGCTCGTGGCGGGTGAGCTCATCGCCGCGCACATCAATGCGCTCGGTCCGCTGACGAGTCTGTTCCGCGATTACGTGGGCAGGCCGAAGTCGGCGACCACCTCGTGGGCGGGGTTCCTGCTGGCGCTCGTCGGCGTCACGGCCCGCGTGCGGGTGACCGCGCTGGCCGCGGCGATCGCCATCGACGTGGTGTTCGTGGCGATCCGGGCCGTCGAGGGCAGGCTGTTCACCGTCGGCAACGGTCCGACCATCGTGCTCACCGCCCTCGCGGTGATCGCGGCGGTGCGTTGGTCCGGCGAGCGACGTCGAACGGCGTTGCGCGCCATCACTTTCGGTGCCTTGCTGATCCTCGCGACCAAGATCGGCGAGATATGGCTGGACATCACCGCGTGGGCCTGCCCGCGGGTGCTCGATCCCTACGCGCAGCTGGCCGACCACGCGCTCGGCAATCCCTCCTGGTTCGTCGGGCACGTGCTCGACATCGCGGGACCGGTGCCGCTGAGTGTGGTGCGCTGGGTGTATTTCGAGCTTCCGGTCGCGGCCATCGTCGTCGCCGTCTGGCAGCTGCGCAATGTGACCACCGGCGAGTGGCCGCGGCACCATCTGGTGCGAACCTTCTTGGCGCTCGGCCTGATCGGCCCGCTCTTCTACGTGATCTTCCCGATCGTCGGGCCGATTCTCGCCTTCGGGCCGCAGGGCAACGGCCTGGAGATCGCCGACGTCTGGCCGGATATCGTTCCGCCGCTGCCGTTTTCGGTAGGGCCGATGCCGTTCGACGGCATCACCCCGCGCAACTGCATGCCGTCGCTGCACACCGCGTGGGCACTGTCGCTGTTTATCCACTCGCGCCGTGGCCCACGGTGGTTGCGTTATGGCGGCGCCTTCTGGCTGGTCTGCACGCTCATCGCGACCCTCGGGCTCGGCGCCCACTACGGCGTCGACCTCATCGCGGGCGCCGCATTGTGTCTCACCGTCGAATCCGTCCTGCGCGACCCCGATCGAGGATGGGACCACTACCGAATCCGTGTGGTCGCCTTGGGTATCGCCACCTTCGCCGCCACCCTTCTCGCCACCCGTTACCTGGCCCCCACTATGGCCGCCCATCCCCTCCTCGCCGGATTCGGCTTGCTCGCCATGCTCGCCGCGCTGTCCGCCACCTTCTACGCCACCTGGTTCGCGCCGACCCGGCCGGGGAAAGCGCAAGCGCCGGAAGGCGAATCCGCTGCGGTCGAAAGTTCGGTGGTGCGCTGAGCTGAATGAGCGATGGGCTCCGCTGTGGTAAAGCCTGCGGTGGAGCCCGTCGCGTATTCATCAGACCTTCTTGTGGATCCGATTCGAGACTGATCGGCGCGCTAGCGTATTCCTGCCGATGCTGCTCGACACCGGGCTGAAGCCGCAGCATGTGCAGCTGGATCCGAATCGGCCGAGTTTCGTGAACATCCCGGTGCGGGGAAACCCCGGCTGGTGAATTGAACACGCTGGTATGCGGGCACGCATCGACGGTGGCGGCATTCGTCCGCACCGGATTGCCCGCTGACGCCCCGCCCGGGTTCTGGTGCCCGATGTTCTGAGGGCTTGTCCGGGTGCAGGCGTGCACGTTCACTTGTCGTGGATTGTGTCGAGTCGAGACGAGTGATCGTGAGACCTGTGCGCCGCTGGTCGGTGCGCCGCCTATGCCCACGGTTGCGGGGTTGGAGGTGCTGTGGCCGGGCAGCGTGGGACGACTTTGCTGGGGATACTGGGCGATCGGGCGGCGGAAACGCCTGATCGGACGGCTTATACGTATCTGTCCGACGGCGGTGACGCGCAGACGCTCACCTATCGCGAGGTGTACACCGCGGCGGCGGATCTCGCGACGAAGGTGCAGGCGGTCGGTGCGCCGGGAGACCGGGTGCTGGTTGTTTCGGTATTCGGGCCACAATTTCTGACGTCGTTCTTTGCTTGCATATTGGCGGGGCGAATTCCGGTTCCGGTCGCGAATCATCAACCCGGCGCTGTTTTCTCGGATATGTCGGCGTTCGCGGCGTTGGCGCTGGATTGTGCGCCGTCGGCGATCCTGGCACCGCGCGCGGTACTGGATCAGTTGCGCGCGGCGAGCGCGGAGTACCCGCCGCTGGCCCGGCTGGTCTGGCTCAGCAGCGACGAACTGTCGGGCCACATCCTGGAGCAGGCGCAAGCACCGGCTCCCGATGAAATCGCCCTCCTGCAATACACATCCGGTTCGACGCGCGCCCCACGCGGGGTCATGGTGAGCCACGCGAACCTGACACACAATCTCGCCCTGATCGAGGACGCGTTCGGGCATACCCCGGAGAGCAAGGGCGTCATCTGGTTGCCCGCGCACCACGACATGGGGCTCATCGGTGGGCTGTTGGAGCCGCTCTACGCGGGCTTCCCGGTGGTACTGATGTCGCCGGAAGCCTTCATCCGCGACCCGCTCACCTGGTTGCGTGCCATCTCCGAGCACGGCGGGACCACCAGCGGCGGGCCCAATGTCTGCTACGACTACAGCGTTCGGCGGGTATCTCCCGACGACGTCGCGACGCTGGATCTGAGCCGGTGGGAGGTCGCGTTCGTCGCCGCCGAACCGATCAATCCCCGTGCTCTGCAACGCTTCGCCGACCATTTCGCACCGGCCGGATTCCGGCCGGAGAGCCTGCTGCCCGGGTACGGTTTGGCCGAGTCGACCCTGTTCGTCAGCGTGACCCCGCGAGGTGCGGGGGTGCGGTCGACGCAGCTCGCCGGGCGCGATGTGGTCAGCTGCGGGGTGGTCTCGGGTGGCAGCGCGATCATCGCCGATCTGGACGGGCACACCCGCCTCGAACCCGGTGAAATCGGCGAGATCTGGCTGGCCGGGCCGAGCGTCGCCGGCGGGTACTGGGGCAAGCCGGCGGAGACCGAGGAGGCGTTCCACGCCCAGCTGCCCGGCGATCCGGTCACCTATCTGCGCACCGGGGATCTCGGGTTCCTGCACGGTGACGAGCTTTTCGTGACCGGGCGGGTGAAGGAGCTGATCATCATCCGGGGGCGCAATATCGCGCCACAGGACGTCGAATGGTCTATCGAGACACAGCATCCGGCACTGCGCCGTGGGCGGTGCGCGGCGGTCGGGATCGACGTCGACGGTGATGAAGCGCTCGCGGTGCTGCTGGAGGTCGACGCGGGCAAGCTCGATATGAGCCTCGCAGAGCTGGAAACCTCTATCCGGCATACGATCTCGCAGGCCTATGGTCTTGACACCCATCGCGTCGTCTTCCTCTCGCCCGGCGAGTTGCCGAGAACAACCAGCGGCAAGGTGCAGCGGCTGAAAGCCAAAGAGATGTTCCTCGGTGAACCCGAAAACGTTGCGGCAGAGTCTTCTTCTGTGCTCGACCAACTCACCCGGTGGATGGCGAACCAAATGGGTGTCGAGCCTGCGGCATTGGAGGCCGAGAAGCCGATGACCGCGCTGGGGCTGGATTCGGTGAAGGCCAGCGAGTTCGGCAGTTATGTCGAGCGTGAGTTCGGCTATCCGGTCTCAGCGGAGCGGTTGTTCGAGGGGCTGACCTTGGCCGGCCTGGCGGCTGAGCTCGTCGGCGAGGTTTCGGGTGAGGGGCCGATGCCCGAACCTTATAGTCGCGCACGGATATCCAGCGCTCCGGTCGAATTCAGTCTGTTCTTCTTCGCCAGCGATGCGGACCCGGACAACGCGAACCGATACGGTCTGTTCCTCGACTGCGCTTCCTTCGCCGACGAGCACGACTTCCGTGCGGTGTGGTTGCCGGAGCGGCACTTCCACCGGTTCGGTGGGCTGTTCCCCAACCCAGCGGTGCTGGGCGGGGTGCTTGCGCGGACCACGAAGCGGATTCGGATCCGCGCGGGCAGTGTCGTACTGCCGCTGCACGATCCGGTGCGCGTCGCCGAGGACTGGTCCGTGGTCGACAATCTCTCCGGTGGTCGCGTCGACATCGCGTTCGCCACCGGGTGGAATCCCGACGACTTCGTCTTGGCCGCAGCGGATTACCCGGACCGCGAGCAGGTGATGCTGTCCGGTGCGGACAAGGTCCGGCGGCTGTGGCGGCGTGAAGCGCTCACCCTGCCCAATGGCAAGGGCGAGCAGATCGAGGTTCGGACCTTCCCGCCGCCCATCCAGCCCGAATTGCCGCTGTGGATCACCTGCAGCGGCGGGATCGGCCGCTTCGAGCAGGCCGGAGAGCTCGGCGCCAATGTGCTCACCGCGCTGCTGTTCCAGGATGTCGACGAGTTGCGCACCAAGATCGAGGCCTATCGCAAAGCCCGTGCGGCGCATGGGCACGATCCGCAGGCCGGCCATGTCACCCTGATGCTGCACACCTTCCTGGACCCCGACGAGCAGACAGCCAGGCAGGTGGTCGAACAGCCGTTCAAGGACTACCTTCGCGACTCGGTCGACCTGTGGCGGCGCGGCGCGGAACCGTTGAACAATCTGAGCGAGGCCGAGCAGGATCGCGTGCTCGACTATGCGTTTGCCCGGTACTTCCACACCAGCGCTCTGCTGGGCACACCGGACCGTGCTGCCGAACTGATCGACGAACTGGCCGCGGCAGGGGTGAACGAGATCGCCTGCCTGGTCGATTTCGGAGTCGACCAGGCGCAGGTGCTCGGCGGGCTGCGTCATCTCGCCGAGTTGCGAAAGCGGTGGTCCGCCAGCACAACTCAGCCCACCACCCCGAAGCGTTCCGGTGCCATGCCGATCCGGCCCACCACGCCGAACCAGCCTGACGCCACAGCGATCCAGTCCCCCATGGCGCTGAGCCAGCCCGGTCACACGCCGAACCAACTGGCCCCCATGCCGAACCTGCGCGGCCACACGCCAATCCAGCCCCACCACGCGACCACACCACCCAGCCCGACGCAGCAGCAAGACCTCGGCGAGTCCATCCGCAACCGGCACGCCTTGGCCCACCGCAACAGCGGCGGCGTCCTCGCCAAGGCCCGCGATTTCGACCTCGCGCGCCGATTGCGCGAGGCCGACCTGTTGCCGTTCTATCCGGACCTGAGCGACTCCGACGGCGCCACCTCCCGCTACGAAGGCCGTGAGCTGATCATGCTCGGCTCCAACAACTATCTCGGCCTCACGGCGGACCCACGGGTCAGGCAGGCAACCGCGAACGCGGCACTCCAGGACGGCCCGAGTGTCACCGGTTCCCGCCTGATGAACGGGTCGACCCCGGCGCACGGTGCCCTCGAACGCAAGCTCGCCAGCTTCCTCGGCCGCCCGGACGCACTGCTGTTCACCACCGGCTATCAGGCCAATCTCGGCTTCCTGTCGGCCTTCATGGGCGCGGGCACCGTGCTGGTGGTCGACGAGGAATGCCACGCCTCCATCTACGACGGCGCCGCCATCGGCGGGTGCAGGCTGATCCAGTTCCGGCACAACGACATCGCCGACCTCGACCGCAGGCTCCGCACCGAGCTGGGCGGACTCCCCGCCATGGTCATGGTCGACGGCGTGTACTCGATGTCTGGTGACATCGCCCGCCTCGCCGAGATTCGCGACGTCTGCGACCGCCACAACGTACCCCTGGCCGTCGACGACGCCCACGGCCTCGGCATGATCGGACTGACCGGTCGCGGCGTCGAGGAGGAACTAGGCCTCCCCGGCACCGCCGACATCCTCACCGGCACTTTCTCCAAAAGCCTCGCCTCCGTAGGCGGCTGGCTGGCCGGCCCGCACGACCTGATGGACTGGGTGCGCTATTACGGCCGCTCCCAACTTTTCTCGGCCTCCATACCGCCCCCCGCGGTCGCCGCCGCAGCCGCCGCCCTCGACATCCTCGAAGCCGAACCAACCCGCATGACGAAACTCCGCGAACTCTCCGCACACTGGCGAAAAGGCCTGTCCGAGTTGGGCTTCGACACGGGCACCTCACGCACCACGATCGTCCCGGTATTCATCGGCGACGAACTCCAATGCCTCCTCTTCGCCAAACACCTACTCGACGACGGCATCTACGCCAACTGCGTCCTCGCCCCCGCAGTCCCCGCCAACCGCGCCATGATCCGCACCACCGTCACCGCCGTCCACGAACCCCACCACCTCGACCGCGCCCTCGCGATCTTCGCCAAGGTCGGCCGCGAACTGGGCATTATCGGCGATTAGCTGCGGCCGAGCGGACTCTTACAGCGCGGCGAGTTCGGTGACGAGGTCGTCTAGGCCGAGGGAGCCTTGGGACAAGGCGACCATGTGCCAGGCTTTCAGGTCGAAGGTTTCGCCGCGGGCTTCGGCGGCGGCTGCGGCGGCGGCGCGGCCGCGGAGCCAGGCGCGTTCGCCGAGTTTGTAGCCGATGGCTTGGCCTGGCCAGCCGAGGTAGCGGGTGAATTCGCTGTCGAGGTAGTCGTCGGTTTGTCCGAAGTAGCGGCCGAAGAATTCTCTGGCGTTGCCGGGTTCCATCGGCTCGCCGGGGCGGTAGGGGGAGTCGGGTGGGTAGGCGAGGCCGACGTGCAGGCCGATGTCGAGGATTACGCGGAGGACGCGCAGCATTTGCACGTTGAGGTAGCCGAGGCGGTGGCCGGAGTCGGTGAGGTAGCCGAGTTCGTCCATCAGGCGCTCTGCGTACAGGGCCCAGCCTTCCGAATTGGCACTCACGTTGCCGACGGTGACCTGATAGACCGAGAGTTGGTCGGCTACGTAGATCCATTGCGCGAGTTGGAGGTGGTGGCCGGGGACGCCCTCGTGGTACCAGGTGGAGACCAGGCTCCAGACCGGGATTCGGGTGCGGCCGAGCGTGGGTAGCCAGGTGCGGCCCGGGCGGGTGAAGTCGAGGGAGGGCTCGGTGTAGTACGGCGCGGCCGCACTGCCTGGCGGCGCGATCATCGACTCGACCCGCAGCAATGGTTCGGCGAGGTCGAAGTGGGTGCCTTGTAGATCGTTGATGGCTTTGTCGATCAGATCCTGGAGGAAGCGGCGGGCGTTCTCCGCACCGTCGAGCGCCTGACCTTCCTCCTCCAGCCAGTGCATGGCTTCCATCGGAGTCGAGCCAGGCAGCACCTTGTCCGCCTCGGCCCGCATCTGGGCGTCGACCTCGTGGAATTGCTCCCACGCCCAGTGGTAGGCCTCGTCGAGGTCGAGATCGGCGCCGTTCCAATAGCGGGCCCAACGCTTATAGCGCTCCCGGCCCACCGTGTCCGGAACGCCGACGGCCTTGGGGCCGTAGACATCTCGCAGCCAGTCACGCAGTTCCGACACCGCGGCCGTGGCTTCGACTGCGGCCGAAGCCAATTCGGCGCGTACCGATTCCGGGGCCGCGCCGACGAATTCGCCGAACCAGCCCCCCGGCTCGTCCCCCACCCACTCGCCCAATTGCTGCACCACGGTGCTGACCTGCCGAGGTGCGGCTTGCAGACCGCGATCGATGCCTTCGCTCAGGGTGGACCGATACTGGCCCACCGCGGTCGGCACGCGGCGCAGTCGGCGGCCGACGGCCTGCCACTGCGCCTCGGTGTCGGTCGGCAGCAGGGTGAACAATTCGCGCAGCTCGTGCACCGGCGATGCCAGGTTGCGGATCGCACGGAAATGTTCGCCTGCGTCGTGCACCGCCAGCTCAGCCGTCAGACGCTCGCGCAGCAGCTTGGCACAGCGCCGTTCGACCGCGTCGGTAAAGCCGCCGGATGGCTCGGCGGCGTCGAGCTCGGCCAGAGTGGTGCGGGCGAGTGCGGCGGTCGCGTCGAGACCGGCCGGGGAAAGATCGGGGAGACGATCGTCTTCGGGGTGACGCCCCAGGCGAGCCGCGACCAGCGGATTGTGCTGAGCCAGGGCGTCGACATACGCGTCCGCGATGCCGCGCGCGGTACGCCTGGGAGTCGAATCGATTGTGTTCTCGTCCATTTCATCGACTCTGCTCGAAACAGGCGCTCATGACAAGGTCAACCGCGACCGTAGAGCACTCGGGCCAGTGCGGCCAGCAGGCGATTGTCCAGCGGGCGACGCGTGAACGTCGTCGTCCGCACCGGGCTCGAAAACCGCTGACGAGTAATGGCTTTGGCAGCGGTCCACTCGCGCAACCCGTCCGGACCGTGGATGCGGCCGAAACCCGAGTTCCCCACACCGCCGTACGGGAGCGCGGGCACACCGGCATAGGCGACCACCGAGTTCACCGACGTCATCCCGGACCGCATGCGCCGGGCGATGTCCATGCCGCGGGCACGCGCGAATACCGCACCGCCGAGGCCGAATCCGGTGGCGTTGGTCTTGGCCAGCGCCTCGTCCATGTCGGCGACCTCGGTGACGACCAGCACCGGCCCGAAGGTCTCCGCCTGGACGACCAGAGCGTCTTCCGGCACATCCACCAACACGGTCGGCTGAATGTAGCGCTCACCGATCCCGTCGAGTCCGCCGACCAGCGCACGGCCACCGCGCTCCACGGCGTCGGCGATGTGCTGCCGGACGACCTCCACCTGTTCTGGCATGGTGATCGGCCCGATCGGTTGTCCCGCACCGGCTTTCAGATTACCGGCAATCGCAACAACCTTGTCTACGAACGCTTCGTAAACCCGCTCGTGGACATACGCTCGCTCCACCGAGATACACACCTGCCCGGCATTGCTCATCGCGCCCCACACCGCGGCGTCGGCCGCCGCTGCCAGATCGGCATCCGCGTCGACTAACAGCGCGTCCGAAGCACCGGCGTCGACCAGCACGGGAGTGAGCGTTTCGGCGCAGGCGGCCAGCACTTTTCGCGCGGTGGGCAACGACCCGGTGAAACTGATCTTGTCGACACCGGACCGGCACAGCGCCTCCCCGGTCGCGTCGGCGCCGGTCACCGTCTGGAACAGCCGATCGTCCCCGGCGACGCGACCGAAACTCTCGGCCAGCCACTCCCCGATCCCCGGCGTGTACTCACTGTGCTTGAGCACCACGGTATTTCCGCCGGCGAGCGCGTAGGCGGCCGTCCCGACCGGACCGAAGACGGGAAAGTCCCACGGCCCCAGGATGCCGATCACCCCGAGCGGCCGATACTCCAGCCAGGCCGCCTGATTCACCATGAACGGCCCGGACGCCACGCGCCGCGGGCCGAGCACCTTGCGCGCGTGCTTGGCGGCCCAGTCGATGTGCTGGACCGCGACGATCACCTCGATCGTCGCGTCCGCCCGCGATTTTCCGTTCTCCGCGTGCACGAGATCTTCCAGCTCGGCGCGACGCCGGAGCAGCGCCGACCGCCACGCGGTCAGTACCCGCCTGCGCTCGTCGAACCCGGCGTCGGCCCACGACGCCTGCGCCGCGCGGGCCCGCCGGACCGCCGCACCGACCTCGGCGGCGGAGTGGACCGGATAGGTGCCGATCACCGCGCCGCCGGCCGGATCGAACGACGTGAAGCGCTCCCCGACCGCGGCGGTGAAACCCTCGACCGCCACCTCGGACTGTCTCTCGATCACTCTCGCAGTGTTATCGACCGCTCGGTTGTGCGAAAGACGTCAGTCGAGGGGGCTCAGCCGCAGACCGCACCGTAGGACGCCGACCCGACCAGCTTCGAATACTTGGCGAGCACGCCGCGGGTGTAGCGGGGCGGCAACGGAGCCCAGCCCTCGCCACGGCGCGCGAGCTCGTCGGCCTCGACGAGCAGGTCCAGTGTGCCCGCGCCGACATCGAGCCGGATCTGATCGCCGTCGCGCACGAACGCGATCGGACCGCCGTCCACCGCCTCCGGTGCCACGTGTCCGACGCACAGTCCGGTGGTGCCACCGGAGAACCGCCCATCGGTGAGCAGCAGCACGTCCTTGCCGAGACCGGCGCCCTTGATCGCCGCGGTGATCGCCAGCATCTCGCGCATGCCCGGACCGCCCTTGGGACCCTCGTAGCGGATGACCACCACATCGCCCGCCGCGATGGTGCCGTCCTCGAGCGCGTCCATCGCCGCCCGCTCACGGTCGAAAACCCTTGCGGTGCCGGTGAATACATCGGAGTCGAAGCCCGCCGACTTGACCACGGCGCCGCCGGGCGCGAGCGAGCCTTCGAGAATGGTGATGCCACCGGTCGGGTGGATCGGCGAGGTCATCGCGCGCACCACCTTGCCGTCGGGGTCCGGCGGTGCGATCTCGGCGAGGTTCTCCGCGACCGTCCGCCCGGTCACGGTCAGGCAATCCCCGTGCAGCAGACCGGCATCGAGCAGTGCCTTCATCATCACCGGCACGCCGCCGACCCGGTCCACGTCCGTCATCACATGCTGGCCGAAGGGTTTCACGTCAGCGAGGTGCGGCACGCGACGGCCGATGCGCGCGAAATCCGCCAGTTTCAGGTCGACGTTCGCCTCGTGCGCGATCGCGAGCAGGTGCAGCACGGCATTGGTGGAACCACCGAACGCCATCACCACGGCGATGGCGTTCTCGAACGCCTCCATGGTCAGGATGTCGGAGGTCGTGATGCCGCGCCGCAGCAGTTCGACCACCGCTTCACCGCTGCGCCTGGCGTAGCCGTCGCGGCGGCGGTCGGTCGCGGGCGGTGCCGCGCTGCCCGGCAGCGACATGCCGAGCGCCTCGGCCGCACTGGCCATGGTGTTGGCGGTGTACATACCGCCGCAGGCGCCTTCGCCGGGACAGATGGCCCGCTCGATGGCGTCCACGTCCTCGCGGCTCATCAGCCCGCGCGAGCAGGCGCCGACCGCCTCGAACGCGTCGATGATGGTCACCTCGCGCTCGGTGCCGTCGGACATCTTCGCGATGCCGGGCAGGATCGAACCGGCGTAGAGGAACACACTCGCCAGGTCCAGCCGGGCGGCCGCCATCAGCATGCCCGGCAGCGATTTGTCGCAGCCCGCGAGCAGCACGGAACCGTCGAGCCGCTCGGCTTGCATCACCGTCTCGACGCTGTCCGCGATCACCTCACGCGACACCAGCGAGAAGTGCATCCCCTCGTGGCCCATGGAGATGCCGTCGGAGACGGAGATGGTGCCGAACTGCATCGGATAGCCGCCGCCGGCGAACACACCGTCCTTGGAGGCTCGGGCGAGCCGATCCAGCGACAGATTGCACGGGGTGATCTCGTTCCACGAGGACGCCACCCCGATCTGCGGCTTCTCCCAGTCGTCGTCGCCCATCCCGACCGCGCGCAACATGCCGCGAGCAGCGGTTTTCTCGAGGCCGTCGGTGACGTCGCGGCTACGTGGCTTGATATCGGGGGCGTTCGGATCAGTGGACACGATCCCCCATCATCCTCTCCCGCTTCGCAACCTCACCACCCCACGCCCGAAACCGCACACCCCGCGACGTGCACACCCGTTCTAGCGGGCGGGATTGTCTTCCGCGTGTGCTCGCTGATCGGCGGCGAGGGCTTCGGCGAGGGCCTGGCGGTCGAGCTTGCCGCGGGGCGTGCGCGGCAGGCTGTGCAGTGTCAGCAACTGGACCGGGATGCTGGGGCTGGGCAGGGTGGCACGCAGGTGCCGCCAGATCTCCTCGGTGGTCGGGGCGTCGGCGTCCACCACGATCGCTGCGGCGGGGGCCTCGCCCATGCGGGCGTCGGGAATGCCGATGCAGGCGGCTTCGGCGACACCCGGCAGCGCGGTGAGTGCGGCTTCGATCGCGGCCGGTTCCACGTTCAGACCCGCTCGGATCAGCATTTCGCTCGCCCGGCCGAACAGGCGCAGCCGATTGTCGACGACCGTGCCTCGGTCGCCCACCGTCATCCATCCGTCGACAGGACCGCCGGTCACGCCGTGCTCGGTCAGGTAACCGTCGAACAGCATGTCGCTGCGGACGAATACCAGGCCGTCCCGGATGTCGGCTTCGACGCCGTCGAACAGTTCGCCCGCCGATTTCTCGTCGGTGTCGCCGAGTCCCCGGTCGAAGGACACGAAGCTCAGCTCGGAGGCGCCGTAGAAATGCACGAGGGACGCGTTGGGCAGGATCTCTTGCAGCGCTTGCCTTCCCGTGCGCGGCCACCGGGCCGCCGAGGACAGCACCTCGCGGACGCTGCCGATCGGGCCGGTCCCCGACCGCACCACGTCCCAGGCGATCGTCGGCACCGAATAGATATGTGTCGCACCGTCGTTCAGCGACTGCATGACCGGTCGCAAGTCCACCGTCGCCCCTCGGGTGAGGGCATGCAGAGTGCCGTACAGGAAGTGCGTGTGATCGAGCACGCCGGGAGCTGAGACAAGATCGCCGTTGCCGATGTCGAAGGTGGCGTCGGAGCGATCGAGGGTGGTGGCCCATGATCGTTGATTGCGCACGAACAGTTTTGGCGCACCGGTGGTGCCGGAGGTGATGCCGACGAGCAGCTCGGTGTCGGGTCGAGCCCGACCAGGCACTCCCGCCGATTCCAGCGTGGCAGCGGTCTGGATCTCCCCGTCGAACCCCATCTTCCGCAGCCGACGGTGCTGCGACGTCGACGCGACGACCGCACCGGGTTTCGCGAGCTCGAGCACCGCGGTCAGCTGGTCCGCCAGCAGATGCCGGTGCAGCAGCACGATACTGACACCCGCGTACGCGGCGGCCGTCACGGCGACCAGCGATTCCACATCCGAAGTCGGCAGCACCGCAACACGATTCATGCCGTCGAGTCCCGCCGCCGTCCGGGTCACCCGGGACCAGAACTCCTCATAATCGACGCTCTCACGAGCGGATATCACGGCTGACGAGGCCGGATACTCGGCGGCGCACCGGGCTATACGCTCGGCCAGCAGTTCACTCATCGTCCACTCCTCGCGCGGCGAGCGCGTCACCCATCGCGTCCGCGGTGCGCAACGCCCGCACCAGCACCGGCGTCACCAAGGCCGTCATCGACCATTGCAGCCCACGGGCCCGCCGTGCCTCGCCCACCTCGTGCACGATGCCGGCCAGCAAGGGCACACACCGAATGGCAAGCGCGAGTAGCAGACCGACCCGCTCCGGGTCGACCCCGATCCGGCGCAGCGGCCCGAGCGCCCGCGTCACGGTGTCGAGCAGGTCGGTCACCCGGGTGGTGAGCGTGACCAGCGCCGCGAGCGCCACCGAGATCAACAGCACGCCGCACACGACGACGGCCCGAGCGGGCGAGGTGATCAGCACCTGGAACACCGCGATGATCAACAACATCCACACCATCGGCCGCAGTTGCGCCACCGCCACGCCGAACGGAATACGCGCCAGCGCGAACAACCCGGCGACCACCACCCCGACCATGCCGACCTGAATCGGGCTGCGCACCAACACCGTTGCCGCCACGATCGACACGATCAGCAGCAACAGCTTCACCCCGGCGGGCAACCGGTGCAGCAGCGAGTCACCGGGCCGGTACAGCCCGATCATTCGACCAGTTCCCGGTAGGCGGGGACGGCGGCGGCCGGCGTTCCGTCGAAGGCCACGAGACCGTCATCGATCACGATGACCCGCTCGAAACTGTCCAGCAGCGCCAGCTGGTGCGTCACGACGATCACCTGCTGGTCCATCGCATCCAGCGCGTCGGCGACCACCCTGGCATTGCGCAGGTCGAGCAGGGTCGTCGGCTCGTCCGCGATGATCACCTCGGGCCTGCGGATGAGCACCGCGCCGATGGCGAGCAGCTGCTTCTGCCCACCGGACAGCAGATGCGAGGGGTGGTCGCCGTGCTCGTGCAGGCCGAACCGGACCAGCATCTCCTCGACGCGCGCGGCGATCTCCTGCTTGCTCGAACCCGTTCGGCGCAGCGAGAAAGCGAGGTCTTCCGCGACGGTCGGCATCACGATCTGGGTGTCCGGGTCGGTGAACACGAACCCGACCTTGCGCCGCACCTGCGCGCCCTTGCGTGCCGCGTCGACACCGTCCACGGTGACGGTCCCCGACGCCGGGGCGAGCAACCCGTTGATCATGCGCGCCAGCGTCGATTTGCCGGAGCCGTTGGCACCGATGATGCCGACCCGACGCTCGGTGATCCGAAGGTCGATGCCGCGCAGCACCTTTCGCTCGCCGAAGTGATGACTCACCGACGAGAAGACGATCTCACTCATGACTCCGCCTCGGTGACCCGTGGTTCGCTCACGACACCCGCTCCACCAGCATGGCGATCCCCTGCCCACCACCGATGGCGCACGCCGCGAGCCCCAGCGCGGGCCCGCCTTCGCACAACATCTGACTTGCCAACCGCACCAACAAGATAGCCCCCGACGCGCCCCACGGATGCCCCATCGCGATGGCACCGCCCTGCGGGCAGATCCTCGATTCGTCCAATCCCAGTTCGTCCGACACCGCCAACACCACCGTGGCGAAAGCCTCGGTGATCTCGATGATCCCGAGCTCGCTCACATCGACCCCGGTGCGCCGCAGCAGCTTCCGTATCGCGGGCACCGGCCCGAGACCGGGGTACGCGGGATCGGATCCGGCCACCGCCGACCCGACTATCCGCAGCGCGGGCAGTCCCGCGGCCAGCGCTTCGCTGGTCACCGCCAGCACCGCCGCACCGTCGGAGATGCCACACGAGTTACCCGCCGTCGCCGTCCCCTCGGCGCCGAAACTGGGTCGCAACCGCGCGAGCCGAGCCTCGGTGAGCCCCGCTCGAATCCGTTCGTCGCGGCGCACCTCGCCGACCGGCACGATCTCCGCCGAGAAGTCGGTCGCCGCCGCGAGGCTGTGCGAACGCACCGCATAGGCGTCCTGCCGCTCCCGGCTGATGCCGCGCACGCGCGCGAGATCGTCGGCGGCCACCCCCATGTCGGGATCCGGAAAACCTTGTGGCGCAAAGGGAGCCCGGGTGTAGCGCACGGGCTCGGCATCCGCGACCGGCGGCCAGAACCGCCACGGCGCGGTGCTCGCCGACTCGACGCCGCCCGCGAGAATCAGCTCGTCGGCCCCGCTGCGCACCCGCAATGCCGCCTGCATCACCGCGTCGAGACCGGACCCGCATTGCCGATCCACCGTGACGCCCGGCACCTGCACACCGAGCCCCGCCCGCAACGCCGCGATCCGCGCCGGATTGCCGCCGGGCCCGAGGCAGTTGCCGAGGACGACATCGTCCACCTCGGCGTCCACGCCCGCCCCACGCAGCGTCGAGCAGACCTCGCGCAAAACCGGCGCCGCCAGGTCGGTGGTCGTCAGCTCGGCGAACCCGTGCCCGGCATTGCCGATCGGCGTCCGACGCGGCGCAACCAGAACGGGGACCGAATTCATGCCAGCAAGTCTTTCAGCTGACCTCTGGCCACTTTCCCGCTGGCCGTCCTCGGCAGCGTCGGCAGCGGCACCCAGCGCCGCGGCATGGCCTCCTTCATCAGCAGCCCGCGCGCCTGCGACCGCACCGCATCGATCGCGACACCGTCGAGTTGCACTGCGGCCGTGACGATCTCGCCGAGCACCGCGTGCGGCGAGCCGATCACCGCGACCGCGGCGACACCGTCGAGCGTCCCCAGGACGCGTTCGACATCCTCGGCGACGACCGTCGTGCCGCCGACATTGATCGCGGATTCGCCGCGGCCCCGGACCGTGAGCTCGCGATTCGGCCCGAGCTCGGCGAGGTCACCCACACTGAACCATTCGGGAGCGCCGAGCACGCGATACGGCGTCCGGACATAAAGCAGTCCGTCCCGGATATTGGCGTCGACGCCGTCGAGCAGGCGCAGCGGCTCGGGCACCCGCCGTGCCGCGACGAGCGAGACCTCCGCGGATCCGTAGTACTCGATGAGCTCCAGGCCGTCGGCCGCCGCGCGCGCACCGTCGTCCAGGGCGATGCCCGCCACGATCGCCGTTCGCAACCTCGGCGCCTTGCGCACCACGTCCCGAAGCACCGCGGGCACCGCGTGCACAACCGTGGCCCGCGACGGATCGTCGGTGACGCACGCGCCGCGCCACAGCGCGTGCAGCGCGCCGAACAGGTGCATCGTCGCGTGCAAGGGACCGGTGATGAGCACGCGGTCCGTGGCCTCAACACCCGTGATCGCGGTGAACGCGGGAAAACTGTCGAACCAGGACGCCGCGGTGCGGGCCAGCGGACGCGGGCGGCCGGTCGAACCCGATGTCGTCACCAACAGAAACGCCGAGGACGGAATATCTGAACGCTGTGGACGCGCCTCGGGATTCTCCACGAGCACCGGGACACCGCGCCGGGCCGCCGCGCAGATGCAGATCAACGCGTCCGGCACCGGCAGCGCCGACGCGTCGTAGACGGGGGCGCTGTCGCGTTCGATCCACTGCTCGATCGCAGCGTCGAGTTGGCCGTAAGTGTAAGTGCGGCCGTCGATTTCGAGGGCGGGCCGATCCCCGGCGCCGCCGAGTTCCGGACTACGCACGGATCAGGCCGGGGTACGCGCGATGCACACCCTTGGCGACGACCGTGGCGACGACAACCTTGGCGAGGTCGCCGGGGATGAACGCGAAGTTGGTGCTGATCGCGTGCGAGAAGTCCAGATCGGTGCGCAACAGCAGCCCGATGGTGCCGAAGAGGTAGATGACCAGGATCCCGCCGAACGCGTTGATCAGCAGACCGAGGACCAGCGGGTACTTCGGCAGGATCCGCGCGGTCAGCAGGCCGATGACCAGTGCCGCGGGCGCCCACCCGACGAGGTATCCGGCACTGGGCCCGGCCATCGCGGTCAGTCCGGTGCGGCCGCCCGAGAGCAGCGGCAGGCCGATCATCGTCAACGCGAGAAAGACCAGGACAGCGGCTGTTCCCTTGCGCGCGCCGAGCACCGCGCCGGCCAGGATCACGCCCAGCGTCTGCACCGTGATCGGCACACCGCTGAAGCCGACGGTGATGGCGCCGGGCAGGCCCATCGCCGCGATCAGCGCTGCGAATACGGCGATCTGTGCGATATCGCGCGCCGAAAAGGCGACCCTCGACCCCCGCGAGTTCTCGACTCCGGCCACGACGACTTCCTCCCACTACCAGCTTGAACGATGTTCAAGATAGCAGGCGCCGTTCGCGAGCTGCACGCGCGCAGGACGTCGGCGAGCGCGGTCAGTCGTGCGAGTGCGCCCTGGCCTGGATTCGCGCCTGCACCTCGGGGCGGCGCAGTGGCGGCACCGACTTCGGCGGCACCTTACGATCCGGCAGTTGCGCGAGCAGCCTGGCCGTGACCGCCGCGATGTCGGCGACGGCGGCATCGACCGCGGGCTGGGTCGCGGCCGAGATGCTGGACAGCCCGCCGACCTTGCGTACGTACTGCAGCGCGGCGGCCTGGATCTCCTCCGGCGTCGCCGCGGGCTCTAGTCCCCGCAGGGCAGTGATGTTTCGACACATACCTCGAGGCTAATCCGCCTGCGGTTGCCCGTCGCGCAGCAGGCCGCGTGCGGCCCGGCCGCCGGAAGATAGCTACTCATCGGATATTTGTCCGGGCTTTCCCGATCTGAGCCGAGCCGTTATCAACCGTTCGCCCAATCGAATTCGTGTCGTAACCATCCGAATAATAACGACTAATATTCGAATTTTCGCTGCGTCCAACAGGTTCCGCGACCTAAGATCGAGAGCGTCTGAAATGCACTGTCATATAGCAACATTCGCTCGAGTGACTGTCCGCACCCGGCCTATCGCCGCCTGCCGACCTGCTGTGCACAACCGTCGAATCTGAACGATCACCTATTCGGACTTTCATCGCCGACCGTCCTTGGTGACCATTTCGAGGTGAGGATCACATATGACAATCGAAACGCCAGTGTCTGCTTCCGCTGAGACCAATGGACGCAAGAGTCTCAGTACCACCGCCGCGCACCAGTTGGCGACCACCACCAAATCCGAACCCCAGATGCAGGGCATCACCTCCCGCTGGCTGACCAGAATGCTGCCGTGGACGCAGGTCAACGGTGGCGTCTACCGGGTGAACCGCCGACTGACCCACACCATCGGAAACGGCCGGATCGAGTTTTCGGTCGACGGCTCACAGGCCCGGGTGATCCCGATGGAGCTGCGGGAAATGGCGGCGCTGCGCGAGATCGACGACGAGGAAGTACTGCGCGCACTCGCGCGGCGATTCGAACAGCGCGAATTCGAACCGGGTGCGGTGGTAGCCGAATTCGGGTATCCGATGAATCAAGTGATACTGATCGTGCACGGCAAACTGGCCAAAATGGGTTCCGGCGAATACGGCGAGCCGACCATGCTCGGCACACTGGCCGGCGGCAACTATGTCGGCGAGCAGAGTTTCACCGACTCCTCGGCCATTTGGCCGGCCACCGTCAAGGCGATCACCAAGAGCATCGTGCTGGTCCTGCCGCGGCAGGCGCTGGACGAAGTGCTCGACCACGTACCCGCACTCCGCACGCAACTTTCCCAGGTTGCCGCCGCCGCCGCTCGACCACAGAACAAACAAGGCGAAGCGAATATCCAGATCACCTCGGGCCACGCGGGTGAACCCGAAATCGACGGCACCTTCGTGGACTACGACGTCCGTCCGCGCGAGTACGAGCTCAGCCTCGCGCAGAGCGTGCTGCGCGTGCACACCCGCGTCGCCGACCTGTTCAACGACCCGATGAACCAGACCCAGCAGCAGTTGCGGCTGACCATCGAGGCGCTCTACGAACGCCGCGAGGACGACCTCGTCAACAGCCCCGACTTCGGCCTGCTGCGCAATTGCGATCTGAAGCAGCGCATCTACTCCGAGTCCGGCCCGCCCACCCCGGACGACATGGACGAGCTGCTCAGCATGCGGCGCAGCACCAAACTCTTTCTCGCACACCCGAAAGCGATCGCCGCGTTCGGTCGCGAATGCAGCAAACGCGGCCTTTACCCGGACACCATCGATCTCGACGGCAACCGAGTACCCGCATGGCGCGGGGTGCCGATCTTCCCCTGCAGCAAGATCCCGGTCAGCACCAACCAGACCACCTCCATTCTGGCCATGCGCACCGGCGAAAAGGATCAGGGCGTCATCGGTCTGCACCAAACCGGGCTCCCCGACGAATTCGAGCCGAGCCTCAACGTCCGTTTCAAAGGCATCGACGATCAGTCGATCATTTCTTACCTGGTCAGTTGCTACTACTCGGCGGCGATCCTGGTGCCCGACGCGCTCGGCATTCTCGACAACGTTCTGGTCGCGCGCCAAGCGGACTGACCCGACGATCAGCGACCTCGAAGTCTTCGACGCCGCGGCGGCCGAATACGAGCAGCCGCGGCGTTCCCGGTCGTGCAGCCGAATCCGGCGTCCACGACACCGCTAGGGAAGGTGTATGTGCTGATGATCGAGAGCACCTCGGCGGCGACGAGCCGCCGGGCCACAGAGATTCTGTCCAACGTCCGCGAGCTATGCGATCCGCTACTGCGCGAGGCGATTTCATCATTACCCGAACCGCTGCGCCGGATGGGCGGCTACCACCTCGGCTGGTGGGACGCCGACGGCACCGCGACCCCGCAACCAGTAGGCAAGGCCTTGCGGCCCGCGTTGACCGTCTGCTCGGCCGTGGCATGCGGAGCCGGCCCACACACCGCGCTCGCCGCGGCGGCCGCAGTGGAGCTGGTGCACAATTTCACGCTCCTGCACGACGACATCATGGACGCCGACCAGGTCCGGCGCGGGAGGCCGGCCGTGTGGACGGTGTGGGGCATCCCCGACGCGATGCTGCTCGGCGACGCGCTGCACGCCCTCGCGGTGCGCGTGCTGGTGGACGGTCTGCCCGCACCGACGGCCACGGCGGCGGTCGCCAGGCTGGAAACGACGGTGATCGAGATGTGTCACGGCCAGCACGCGGATTGCCGGTTCCGCTCGGGCGGGCACGTCGATGTCGAGGAGTACGCGCGCATGGCCATGGGTAAGACCGGCGCGTTGATGGGCTGTGCGTGCGCGCTGGGGGCCCTGTGCGCGCAAGCGGAGCCGCCCACCGTCGCGGCGATGGACACGTTCGGGCGCGAACTCGGGATGGCCTTCCAGTTCGTCGACGACCTGATCGGGATCTGGGGTGACCCGAAGGTCACCGGCAAACCCGCGAGCGACCTTGCCCGCCACACCATGTCGCTGCCGGTGGTCTCGGCACTGGGCTCCGGCACCGAGGCCGCCGCCGAGCTGGCGACGATGTTCGGCCGCGATCCGGGCACCGCGGCGATGGACACCGCTCGGGCCGCGGCATTGGTCGAGTCGGCGGGCGGGCGGCAGTGCGCCCAGCAGCTCGCCGAGCGCCGGGTGCGCGCGGCGATCGCGGCGCTCGCCGATCCCGCCGCCGCCGCGGACCTGATGGTGCTGGCAGGCATGGTATCCCGCCGCAACCACTGAGCCGTGCGCGTCGATCGTAAGGAGATGACATGCAGCCCTTCGAACTTCCCGACTTCTACATGCCGTACCCGGCCCGGCTCAATCCGCACGTGGACATCGCCCGCGAGCACACCAGGGTGTGGGCCGAGACCATAGGTTTCTTCGAACCGCAAGAAGGACACCACATTTGGGACGAGACCGACCTGAAGCGGCACGACTACGGCCTGCTGTGCGCCTACACCCACCCGGACTGCGACAGCCAGGAGCTCTCGCTCATCACCGACTGGTACGTGTGGGTGTTCTATTTCGACGATCACTTCCTCGAGCTGTTCAAACGGACCAGGGACACCGAGGGCGCGCGAAAATATCTGGAGCGGCTGCGCGACTTCATGCCGCTGGCCGGCGCTCCGATGCCGGAGCCGACCAACCCGGTGGAGCGCGGCCTCGCCGATCTGTGGGTGCGCACCGTGCCCGCGATGGAGCTGGACTGGCGCGAGCGTTTCGTCGCGACAACCACTGCGCTGCTGGAGGAATCGCGGTGGGAGCTGGCCAATATCACCGAGGGCCGGATTGCGAATCCGATCGAGTACATCGAGATGCGCCGCAAGGTCGGCGGCGCACCGTGGTCGGCCAACCTGGTCGAACACGCGGTCGGCGCGGCCGTCCCGCCCCAACTGGCCGCGACCCGCCCGCTGGAGGTGTTGCGCGACACCTTCGCCGACGGCGTGCACCTGCGCAACGACATCTTCTCCTACGAGCGCGAGGTACGTCAGGAGGGCGAGAACGCCAACGGAATCCTGGTGGTGGAGCGGTTTTTCGGCTACGAGACCCAGCGCTCCGCCGACGTCGTCAACGACCTGCTGACCTCCCGTCTGCAACAGTTCGAGCACACCGCGCTGACCGAACTGCCGATGCTGTTCGCCGAGTACGCGGTCGAGCCGCAGGACCAGGCCGCAGTGGTCGCCTACGCGAAAGGCTTGCAGGACTGGCAATCCGGCGGTCACGAATGGCATATGCGGTCGAGCCGGTACATGAACAAGGGCGGCACGGTGGCCAGTGATCCCTTGTCGCGCCTGTTCAAACCCATCGGGCTCGGCAGCACCGCGGTGCATCTGTTCACCCCGACGGCTCTCGGGGCGAACCGCATCAAGAGCTGCACGCGACCGCGCTTCGAGGAGGTCGGACCGACAGCGTTGCCCGAGCTCTACCTGCCATACCAGCTCCAATTGAATCCACTCGTCGACGTGGCGCGCAAGAACCTGCTGCTGTGGGGTGCGCAGGTCGGCTTCCACGAGCCGGTGCCCGCGCTCGGCGGCCGCCCGCTGTGGCGACCGGTCGATCTCGCGGAGTTCGATTTCGCCCTGTGCTCAGCGGGTTTGGACCCCGACGCCACCCTCGCGGAGCTCGATCTGTCGGCCAACTGGCTGGCCTGGGGCACCTACATCGACGACTACTACCCGCAGGTGTTCGCGGCACGCAAGGACATGGTCGCGGCCAAGCTACAGGGCAAACGATTCGCGGCGTTCATGCCGCTCGATTCCGAGGCCACGCCGCCGGCCGCCAACGCGATGGAGCGCGCCCTCGCCGATCTGTGGCACCGGACGACCAGCGTCCTGGATGCCGAGCAGCGGCGCGAATTCCACCGTGCCGTCACGGCTTTCCTGGCGAGCTGCGAATGGGAGGTGGCCAACGACATCGCCAATCGCATTCCCGACCCGGTCGACTATGTCGAAATGCGCCGCCGCACTTTCGGTTCCGATCTCACCATGGCGCTGTCGCGGTTCTCGCACGGTCACCTGGTGCCGCCGGAGGTCTATCGCAGCCAGACGATCCTGGACCTGGAGCACACGGCGAGCGACTACGCCACGATGGTGAACGACCTGTTCTCGTATCACAAAGAGACACAGTACGAAGGGGACTTCCACAACGCGGTCCGCGTCATGCAGAACTTCTTCGACTGCGGGCCCGAGGACGGCGTCGCCATCGTCAACGACCTGCTGACCGCCCGAATGCAGCAGTTCGAACGCATCGTCGGCAGCGAATTGCCCGCTCTCTACGACGAATATGAGCTGGGGCAGGACGTGCGTGATTCGCTGGACCGGCGCGCGGTCGAACTCCAGGACTGGATGGCCGGAATCGTGCACTGGCACATCTCGTGTGGTCGCTACAAGGAGGCGCAGCTCGAGGAACGCTATCGTCGCGTGGACATCCCGGAGCCGCAGGCCACCGAGGTTCCGCCCCCCGAGCCCGCGACGCCCGCTCCGCCCTACCTGCGACCGACCGGCCTCGGCACCGGGGCCGTGCACATCGATGGGCTCGGTCGCATACCGGCCGACCCCGCACTGAGCACGGTGTCGCCGTGACCGCCGTGCGGGCGAGGACGATGCTGCTCGCCGCGCCACGCTCCTTCTGCGCGGGCGTGGAACGGGCGATCGACACTGTGGAACGATTGCTGGCCGCACCCGATCGACAGGGTCCGGTCTACGTGCGCAAGCAGATCGTGCACAACACCCACGTGGTCGCCGATCTGGCCGCGCGGGGAGCGGTATTCGTCGAGGAGCTCGACGAGGTGCCAGTGGGTGCGACGGTCGTCTTCTCCGCGCACGGCGTCTCCCCCGCGGTGCACGCGCAAGCGGCACAGCGCGGACTCACCGTGGTCGACGCCACCTGCCCGCTGGTCACCAAAGTGCATGCCGAGGCCCGGCGTTTCGCGGCGCGCGGCGACACCATCGTGCTCGTCGGGCACGCCGGACACGAGGAGGTCGAAGGCACCGCGGGCGAGGCGCCGGAGGTGACCGTGGTGGTCGACGGTCCGGCCGAGGCGGCCGCGCTCCAGGTCCCCGACGAGAGCCGGGTCGCGTATCTGACGCAGACCACGCTGTCGGTCGACGAGGCCGAGGAGACCATTGCGGTGCTGCGCCAACGCTTTCCCGCATTGCACGGCCCTGGCAGCGCCGATATCTGCTACGCCAGCACCAACCGGCAGGAGTCGGTCGAGGCGGTCGCCCGGCACAGCGACGTCGTGCTCGTCATCGGTTCGGACAACTCGTCCAATTCGCATCGACTGGTGGAAGTCGCTCAGCGCCAAGGTATTCCGGCCTATCTCATCGACGACGCGTCGGCCATCTCGCCCGACTGGATCGCCGGCGCGAACACCATCGGCCTGTCCGCGGGTGCCTCCGCGCCGGCCGTGCTGGTCGAAGCGGTCATCGAGGCGCTACGCACCTGGGGTCCGGTCACCGTTCGCGAACTCACCACGGCCGTCGAGGACATCACCTTCGCCCCGCCGCCCCACGTCAGGCACCTGTCATGACCGCCGCCGCCCGCACCGATCCGGAGGGTCGCGATGACCAGCAATGATCTCGGCCTGCCGACCATGCCCGCCCGCCATCGCACCCGCAGGCTGGACATCGGCGGCGTCCCGGTCGGTGGTGGCGCGCCGATCTCCGTGCAGACGATGACCACCACCCGCACCGCCGATATCGACGGCACGCTGCAACAGATCGCCGCGGTGACCGCCGCGGGCTGCGACATCGTCCGGGTCGCGGTGCCGACCCCGGAGGACGCGGCGGCGTTGCCCGCCCTCGTCGCCCGCTCCCCGCTGCCGATCATCGCCGACATCCACTTCCAGCCGCGCTACGTCTTCGCCGCGATCGACGCCGGTTGCGCGGCGGTGCGGGTGAATCCGGGCAACATCAAACAATTCGACGATCGCGTCGGCGACATCGCGAAAGCGGCAGCGGCAGCGGGCATTCCGATCCGGGTCGGGGTCAATGCGGGCTCGCTCGACCCACGGGTGCTCGCCAAGCACGGCTCCGTGACCGCGGCGGCCCTCGTCGAATCGGCGCTCTGGGAGGCCGCGCTGTTCGAGGAGCACGGGTTCACCGACCTCAAGATCGCGGTCAAGCATCACGACCCGCGCACCATGATCGCGGCCAATCGCCTACTCGCCCAACGCTGTGACTACCCGCTCCACCTCGGGGTCACCGAGGCGGGGCCGATGTTCCAGGGCACCGTCAAATCGGCGGTCGCCTTCGCGATTCTGCTCGGCGAGGGCATCGGCGACACCATCCGGGTGTCCATCTCGGCGCCGCCGGTCGATCAGGTCAAAGCGGGCTGCCACATTCTGCAGTCGCTCGGTCTGCGCCCGCGCAAGCTCGAGATCGTCTCCTGTCCCGGGTGTGGCCGCGTCCAGGTCGATATCCATCGGCTGGCCGGGCAGGTGGAGGCGGCGTTCGAGGGGTTCCCCCATCCGCTACGGGTGGCGGTGATGGGCTGCGTGGTCAACGGGCCCGGCGAGGCCCGCGAGGCCGATCTCGGCGTCTCCTCGGGCAACGGCAAGGGACAGATCTTCGTCCGGGGCAAGGTCATTCGCACCGTGCCCGAACATCTGATCGTGGAAACCCTGGTGGCCGAGGCGATCGCGCTCACCGAGGGCCGCGACGAAGCACCGGCGGAGGGGAACTCATGACCACTACACACGTCGAGCCCGCGACACCGGTGGACCTGGCGGCGATTCGGACTCGGGTGGACGGCGCGCTCGAATACTTCCTGCGGGACAAGGCAACCGCCACCGAACCGGCGCTGCCCGGCGAGCTCACCGATACCGTGCACGACTTCCTGTTCGCCGGCGGCAAGCGGATTCGCCCGTTGCTGTGCGTCCTCGGCTGGCACGCAGCCGCGGGCGAAGTGCCGGTGCCGCAACCGATTGTCCGGGCCGCGGCCTCGCTCGAACTGTTCCACGCCGCCGTGCTGATCCACGACGACATCATCGACAACAGCGACACCCGCCGCGACCGGCCCACCGTGCATCGCGCACTGGCGCAACGGCATCGGGACCGCCGCGATCCGGACGAGTTCGGCGCGCACGCCGCCATCGTGCTCGGCGACCTGACGATGGTCTGGTCGGCCGAACTGCTACACACCGCACAACTCACCGCCGCGCAACTGGACGACGCGCTCACGGTGCTCGACGGCATGCGCGCGGACGTCATGTACGGCCAGTACCTCGACCTGCTCACCACCGCGCGGCCGTCCAGCGACCTCGGCCGCGCGCTGCGGATCATCCGCTACAAGACGGTGTCCTACACCTGCGAACGGCCACTCCAGCTGGGTGCCGTGCTCGCCGGTGCCCGCAGCGGGGTGCGGTCGGCGCTCACCGCCTACGCCGGGCCGCTCGGCGAGGCGTTCCAGCTGCAGGACGATCTGCTCGGCGTCTACGGCGACCCGGCGCGCACCGGCAAGTCCGATCTGGAGGATCTGCGCGACGGCAAGCACACCGCGCTGGTCGCGCTGGCCCTCGAACACGCGACGCCCACACAAGCCACGCAGCTGCTCGCCCTGCTCGGCGATCCAGAGCTCGATGACCGGCAGGCCGACACCTGCCGCGAAATCCTCACCGCCACAGCGCGACACCACGTCGAGGCGATGATCCGCACGCGCTGGGCACAAGCCAACCGGGTCCTCGACCACGCGCCGTTCCCCGCCGCGGTCAACCAAGCGCTACGCGATGTCGCCGACGCCATCGTTTCGAGGAACACCTAGAAAGGTCGCGCTATGGACAGTGAGCTCGTACAGCAGTTGGTCGTGCCCCTAGCGGTCGCGGCCCTTGCCGTCATCGTCTTCGTGGTCGGGAATCGGCTGCGGCCCGCCTCGTGGCGCGAGACCGAGGACGAAGGGTCCGGCACCCTGGTGCTCGACCTGATCAACACACTGTTCATGGCTGTGGCCGCCTTCGTCGTGGTGATCTGCTGGCAGCAGTACGACAACGCGCACAACCACACGGTCGCCGAGTCCAAGGCGCTGGTCGACGTCTACTGGGCCGCGCACTCGCTGCCGGAGCCGGCGCACGAGCAGGTCCAGCGGCTGGTCCACGACTACACCGAGCAGGTCGTCACGGTGGAGTGGCCGGAGATGGACAACGAAGAGCGGCTGAGCCAGTCCACCCAGGACACCTTCGACAAGCTGCGGGACACCGTGCTGGCCATCCAGTCGGAGGACGCTTCGGTGACCGAGCTGCAAGCCAAGGCGGTGGCCGCCCTCGATGCGGTAGCGCAGGCGCGCCACGATCGCGCGATGGACGCGAAGCTCGGCATGCCCGGATTCCTTTACACCGCACTGTGGTTCACCACGATTCTGCTGCTGTGCAGCGCGGCGCTCTCCGGCGTCGAGGTGACCAAACGCAGCGTCGTGATGACCGCGCTGCTCGGTGTCGTGGTCGGCGCGGCGATCGTCGCGATCTACGGGCTCGATCGGCCGTTCACCGGCGGGAACATCGTGTCGAAGGACGCGTTCGAACTGGCACTGTCCCGTTATCAGGACATCACCTGACCGAACCCTGTTGGCAGCGAACCGATTACGAACGGGATGTGCGCACATGGCACAGATCAGAGGATTCGCCGCCGTGACGGCACTGCCCCTCGCCGCCGCGGCACTGGTCGCCGGTCCGGCCGCGGTCGCGACCGCCGACCTGCCACCGCCGGAATGGCCGTCGCTCGGCGAAATCGTCTCGGGCAGTGCCGCTCCGGGCGGCATCGATACCGGAAGCGCGGACTCGGGGACACCGTTGCAGCTCGGTCCGAGCGGCGGCCCCGCAGTGCGCGAATACCTCGGTACCGGTAGCGTCGGCCTCGGTACCGGAACGCGGGCCGAACTGGGAACCGGCACAGGGGAAATCGACGACACCGTGTCGGCGGCCCCGGTGCAGACATTGCCCGGCGGCTCCGCCGAATTGCCCGATCTCGACTCCGACGGCGTCCGAACAGCGTGCACCGGCAGCGTCGCCGTCGGCGGCGCGCTCATCCTGCTCGGCATCGTGACCGGAAGTTCGCACGGCATCCTCGGCTCCAGCGGATCCGCACTCGGCAGCGTCGTCGTCGGCAGCGCCGCCACGGGCAGCGGGCTGGCCTGCCTCCTGTGGCCGCGCGACATCCTGCCCCCCTATCCCGGAAACCCGCTCCTACTCCCCCCGCCATTGCCCACCCTGCCGACGCTCCCCGCGCTACCGGACCTCCCCGCTCCCCCAGCCGAGATCCCACCCACCCCTGAACTCACCCCCGCAACACCGAGCCTCCCGAGTTCCCGAACCAAGCCTCGCCCAACATATTCGGCGGAAGCGGAACTGATCCTCGACCCCGTCGCCTGGAACCCCCTGCAACTGGTGACGATCATGGTGGTCACCATCCTCACCGCCGTGCGCGGCGTCGCAGTCGTCAGACGCAGGCACAGCGGCTAACTACAGCGGCGCCACCAATCGAGGAAGTGCGCGAGGGCCGGGGCGTCGGAGCCGCGCATCCAGGCGATGCGGATGGCGATTTGCGGTGGGTTGGCGCCGAAGGGGATGACGACGATGTTTTCGTGGGCGATTCGGGTTGCGCGTTTGCGGTCGAGCACGCTGATACCGGTGCCGGTCGAGACGAGGTCGAGGACTTGTTCGGCGTCGGATTCCTCGGCAACCAGGTTCGGGGCGCCGTCGCCCCAGATGTGGGTGACCAATTCGTCGTAGAAGTCCGGTCCGGTGTGCCGGGACCAGAGCACGATGGGTTCGTTGACGATATCGGCTATTTCCAGGGTCGATTTCTCGGCCAGGGGGTGGCCTTTGGAAACCACCACTGCGGCTTCCTGCAGTCCGATGAGGTGCGTCTGCACCCGTGGATGGGTGATATTTCCGCGCACGAACGCGACATCGACCTCGCCCGATTCGAGCAGGTCGAGATTCCACGAGGTCCAGCCGGTAATCGTCGAGACGGTGATATCGGGGAACTCCTTGCGAAAGTCCCTGATGCGCTGGGAAATATCGCTGTCGGAGCCCGATCGGGTGAAGGCGATCTTCAACTCGCCTGCCGTGCCCGAGGCGCGCGCACGCACCGTGCGCTCCAGCTCGGCGGCCGTGGCGAGGAGTTGCTGCGCACCCGCCTGCAACGCCAAACCGGCCGCGGTCATCACGAAACCCCTGCCGGTGCGGGCCAGCAGCTCGACGCCGAGCTCTTTCTCCAACGCCTTGACCTGCTGGGACAGCGCAGGCTGGGTGATGTGCAGCGACTCCGCCGCGCGACCGAAGTGTCGGTGCTCGGCTACTGCTAGGAAGTAACGAACGCGACGTAGGTCGTCCACGCGGCCAGCCTAGCCAGATAAGACTTCCTTATCAACGGGAAGCAAATACGTATTGGACCTGGCGTTCTGCGTGGCCCGAGACTGTAGCTACCGAACAGTCCGAGCCCCGCTACCGCGAGAAGGTGTTCCGATGCCGACAGTCGCCGCCGCCATAGCCGAGAATCTTCGCGCCAGGCAGATATCCGAATTCTTCGGCCAGAGCCTGCCGTCGCTGCTGGTATTGGCCGCCGAGGATCTCGGGATCCGGCAGATCGTTTACCGCACCGAAAACGCGGGCGGCACCATGGCCGACGGCTTCGCCAGAGTGTCCGGGCATTGTTCGGTCGTGGTGGCGCAAAACGGTCCCGCAGCGACTTTGCTCGTGCCGCCGCTGACCGAGGCCGCGAAGGTCTCGATTCCCGTGGTCGCCTTCGTGCAGGATGTGCCGAGTCCGATTCGCAACAAAAATGCGTTTCAGGAAATTGATCACCAAAGTCTGTTTTCCGGGTGCACCAAATGGTTCGATCGCCTCGATGACCCGGCCCGCGTCCACGATTATGTCGACGCGGCCTTCCGGGCGGCGACCAGCGGCAGGCCGGGCCCGGCCGTGCTCATGCTGCCGAAGGACGTCCTCGAACTGGACGCACCGCCCCCGCCCGCGGGCCTCGACCGGCCGGCCTTCCCGCTCGACCGGATCCGCCCGCCCGAGGCCGCTGTGCACGCCGCCGCGCAGCTGCTGGCCGGTGCCGAGCGGCCCCTCATCGTCGCCGGTGGCGGCGCGGTCTCCGCCGACGCGGGCGCCGCGCTGGCCCGCCTGAGCGATCTGGCCTCGCTGCCGGTGGCCACTACCCCGATGGGTAAGGGCGTCGTCTCCGACACCGCCGATCTGAGCGTCGGCGTCATCGGCAATTACATGGGCCCGCACGGTGTTTCGCACGGCATGCGCGAGTGGATCGCCGGGGTGGACACGGTCCTGCTCCTCGGCTCGCGCACCAACGAGAACGGCACCGACGGCTGGACCCTGTTCCCGCCGGAGGCCACCTTCATCCATCTCGACATCGACCCGACCGAGATCGGCCGCAACTACCCGTCGCTGCGACTGGTCGGCGACGTCCGGACCGGCATCGATGATCTCGCGGCCGCACTGCGCGAACTCGACCTGAGCAAGCGCAGCGCCGACCGCCCCGCGATCACCACGCAGATCGCCCGGTCACGCGCGGAATTCGAGACGGCCACGGCCGCCGTGCGCACGTCGACGCGGCAGCCGCTACGCCCGGAGCGGGTGGCCGACGAGATCAGCACCCTGCTGCCCGAGGACGCCATCGTCGTCGCGGACGCCAGCTACTCCTCGATCTGGGCCGCGAACTACATCCGCGCCACCACCCATCGGCAGCGGTTCCTGCTGCCGCGCGGCATGGCCGGGCTCGGCTGGGGACTTCCGCTGGCGCTCGGCGCGAAGGCGGCGCGGCCGTCCGCTCCGGTGATCTGCCTGGTCGGGGACGGCGGTTTCGCGCACTGCTGGGCGGAGCTCGAGACGGCCGTCCGCGAGCACCTCGACGTCGTGGTGGTGGTGCTGAACAACGCCATCCTCGGCTACCAGAAGCACGCCGAGATCGTCCAGTTCGGCAGGCCGACCTCGGCGGTCGAACTCGGTCACGTCGACCACGCGCAGATCGCCACCGCGTGCGGCGCGCACGGGCACACCATCCACACCGATGTGGAACTGCGCGAAGCGCTTTCGAAGGCGATCGTCGATCCGGCGACCACCGTCCTCGACGTCATCACCGACTCCGACGCCTACCCACCCATCACCGGCTGGGACGCCAACCGCGCACTCACCGACCATCTCGCCGACCAGAAGCTCAACTGACCGACAGATAACACCCTTCGAGAAAACGGAGACTCCCATGGCTTTCGACTACATGGCCTTTTTCGAGAGACGAATCGACGACATCCGAGCGTCGGGTCAATATCGCACCTTCGTCGAAATCGAGCGCCTGGCAGGCCGATTCCCGCAGGCGGTGCACCACCACCGGGACGGGCTGCGCGAGATCACCGTGTGGTGTAGCAACGACCACCTCGGCATGGGCCAGTTCCCCGCCGTCGTCGAAGCCATGCACCGGTCGGTGAACCGCTCGGGTGTCGCAGCGGGTGGATCGCGCAATATCTCCGGCAACAACCACACGCACATCCTGCTCGAACGTGAAGTGGCGCAACTGCATCGGAAGGAGGCAGGCCTGACCTTCATCACCGGCTACGCGGTCAACGACGCCGTGCTCGGCGTGCTCGGCAAGGAGCTACCCGGCGCGATCTTCTTCTCCGACGAGCAGAACCACGCGTCGATGATCCTCGGCATGCGCGCCTCGCGCGCCGAGCGGCGGATCTTCCGCCACAACGATCCCGCGCACCTCGACGAGCTGCTCGCGGCCACCGACCCGGATCGCCCGAAAATCGTTGCCTTCGAATCGATCTACTCGATGGACGGCGACATCGCGCCGATGCCCGAATTGTGTGCCGTGGCAAAGAAGCACGGCGCGCTCGTCTACGTCGACGAGGCGCACTCGGTCGGCATGTACGGCCCGGAAGGGTCCGGCATGGCCGCGCAGCTCGGCTGCGCCGATCAGGTCGACCTGCTGATGGGCACCTTCGCCAAAGGCTATGGCACCCTGGGCGGTTACCTGACCGGGCCCGCGCCGATCCTCGACGCCGTGCGCAGTTTCGCGCCGGCCTTCATCTTCACCCTCGCGATGCCGCCCGCCCTCGCGGCCGCCGCGCTGGCGAGCGTGCGGCATCTGCGGGAATCCGACAACGAGCGAATCCTGCTGCACCACCGGGCCGGACTACTCCAGGACCTGCTCGCCGACGCCGAAATCCCGTTGGTGTCCACCGAAAGTCATATCGTTCCCGTGCTCGTAGGTGACCCGTACAAATGCAAACAACTGGCCGACATCCTGCTCGAGGAATACCGCCAATACGCCCAGCCGATCAACTTCCCGTCCGTCGCGCGCGGCACCGAACGGCTCAGGATCAATCCGTCACCGGTGCACAGTCCCGCGGCCGTGCACCGATTCGCCGAGATCATCGACACCGTCTGGTCTCAGCTGAACCTGCCCCGCCGCCCGATACTCCCGATCGCCGGCCACGATGTGCTGGAGAAGGTTTCGGTATGAGTATCGAGACGCAGGCCGAGCCACGCCGGAGCCTGCATCCGGCGGTGGCGGCTGAGCCCCCGACGCCGTGGGCTCAGCACATACTTCTCTACGCCGCGTTCTTCCTGATGGGCGCCGAAATGTATCTGGTGGCACCGATGCTGCCGGAGATCGCCCAGTCGTTGCGCGCGTCGGTGGCCGCCTCGGCCACCATCGTCACCGCCTACGTTCTCGTCTACGCCGTCGCGGGCCCACCGTTCGGCATCCTCGCTGACCGGTATCCGCGGCGCTGGTCGATCCTGCTCGGCTCGCTCGTCTTCATGCTCGGCAATCTGGCGTGCGCGGCGGCGAGCTCGCTGCCGATGCTGGTGGTCGGACGCGGTGTCACCGGTCTCGGTGCGGCGATCGCGGCTCCCGCGATCTGGGCCTACCTCGCCGAGCGCACGCCGCAGCACCGGCGCGGGCGGGTGATCTCGCTCGGCGCGAGCGTCTATTCGCTCGGGCAGGTCCTCGGCGTGCCGCTCGGCGCCGCCCTGGCCTCGCTGACCAGCTGGCGGTGGCCGTTTCTCGCGGTCGGCGTGCTGATGATCGCCACCTCGGCGGTGCTGTATGCGCGGCTCGACCACATTCCCGCGACCGGTACCGCCCGTGGCTTCAGCGCACTGCTGGCGCCGTGGGCGCAACCGCGGATCAGCCTGGGGCTCATCGCGACACTGTTCCTGCAAGCGGGTCGCCTCGGTGCCTACACCTTCGTCGGGGTGATCTTCGCCCAGCGCTTCGGTTTCAGCCTCAACGCGCTGGGTCTCGTCGGCCTGCTCGTCGGTGCGGGATCGCTGGTCGGGTCGCTGAGCACCGGCACCATTCTCGATCACTTGCACCGGCGGAACGTGAGCGGCGTGTGGGTCTCGGTAGTGGCCGCCGCCGCGTTCGCACCGTGTGCCGCAGTGGCTTTGAGCACACAGCACGTGCTCGTCGCCCTGGTGGCGCTGACGCTGTGGTGCGTGTTCGGCGGGGCGTTCTACTCCAGCCAGCAGGCCTACCTGTCCTCGGCCGATCCGACCCAGCGCGCGTCCGTCGTCGCCTGGAACAACTCGATGATGAACGCGGGCATCGCGATCGGCACCACCCTGCTCGGCACGCTCACCGTCGGCAGTGCCGCCTTCGCCGGACTGACCGGCGCCCTTGGTATCACGGCGGCGCTGGTCGCGACCGCCCTGCTCGTCCTGCTCCGAAAGGACCGTCAGCCAGCATGATTCCCGCACCGGCCACCGCGCCAAGCCGAACCGCCCTGCCCGTCGCCGCGTGGGCGCAGGGTCCCTACATCTACGACGCCGACGGAAACGACTACCTCGACGGCTCTTCCGGCGTGCTCAATGTCAATGTCGGACATTCGCATCCGACTGTGCTGCAGGCCATCGAGGACCAGCTCGGGCAGCTGACCTTCGTGCACCGCACCCAGTTCCGCAATGATCCCGCGCGGCGACTCACCGAACGCCTGCTCTCGATCGCGCCCGCCGGGACCGCCGCCGTCGAGTACAGCAACTCCGGCTCCGAGGCCAACGAATGCGCGCTACGGCTGGCGTTCGCCTACCAGCGCCGGCGCGGCGCACCGCAGCGCACCGTCATCTTGTCGGAGGAGCCCAGCTACCACGGTATGACCGCGGCGGCGCTGTCCATCACCGGCAGTCCCAACAAGCGTGATCCATCGGTGGAGCCGCTGTTGGGGCTGCCGAACGGAAACCGAGTCCTGGTGCGCCCCAAACCCGGTCGACGGCGCGCCACCCACGAGGAGTGGGCCCAGGCCCTGCTCGGCGTCGGTCCGTCCAAGGTCGCCGCCATCGTCATCGAACCGCTCGGCGGTGCATCCTCGGGTGCCGCGCCCATCGACGTCCATACCATGCAATGGCTGCGCCGGGAGACGAAGAACAACGGGATCGTCCTGATTGCCGACGAGGTGATGTCCGGCTTCGGGCGCACCGGAAAGTGGTGGGCCTGCGACCATTCCAGCATCGCTCCCGACATTCTCACGTCAGGAAAGGGAGTCACCGGCGGCTACACCAGCCTGGCGGTCACCCTGATCGCCGAGACGATCACCGCGGCGATCGCGGAGCCGCTCGGCCCGATCGCGCTGGGGCACACCATGTCCGCGAACCCGCTGGCGTGTGCCGCCGCCAACGCGGTGCTGAGCGTCATCGAGGACGAAGCGCTGCTGAGCAACGCCGCGCGCGTCGGTGAACTGCTCGCGGCGGCGCTGACCACCCTGTGCGATCGGTATCCGACGCTGTTGTCGGATCAGTCGGGCATCGGGCTCATGCGGGCGCTGCATATCCAGGCCGGACAGCCTGCCGACACGAACAAGCGAATCATCGCCGCTGCGAAGGTGAACGGGCTCGTGCTCTGTGCGGCAGGCATCGGCGAGGCAACCAATTCGGTGCTCGTGGCGCCGCCGCTTAACAGCACTTCCGAGCTCATCGACGAGCTCGCCGACCGCCTCGACAAGACGCTGTCGGCGGGCTCCGGAAGCCGAGCAGGCGATGCGTGAGGTAGCCGAGCTGCTCGCCGCCCTACCCACCGAACTGTGGATCGGCGGCGAGCAGACACCGGCGCTGACGGGAAGCACCTTCCCCGTGCACAATCCGGCGACCGGCGAGGTCCTGATCGAGGTCGCCGACGCGGCGGCCGCCGATGGCGCGCGGGCCCTCGACGCCGCGGCCGCGGCGCAAAGCGGGTGGGCCGCAACACCGTCCCGGCTCCGGGCCGAAATCCTGCGCCGCGTATGGGAACTGGTCATCGCGCGACGTGACGATTTCGCCATGTTGATGACCCTCGAGATGGGCAAGCCGCTGGCGGAGAGCCACGGCGAGGTCGACTACGGCGCGGAGTTCCTGCGCTGGTTCGCCGAGGAGGCGGTCCGCGTGCACGGCCGCTACACCCATTCGCCGTCCGGCAACGGCCGCATCCTGGTCACCAAGCAACCCGTCGGTCCGACCTTGGCCATCACCCCGTGGAACTTCCCGCTCGCCATGGGCACCCGCAAGATCGCCCCCGCACTGGCGGCAGGCTGCACGATGGTGGTCAAGCCCGCGGCGGAGACGCCGCTGACCATGCTGCTGCTCGGGCAGGTCTTCGCCGACGCCGGACTGCCACCCGGCGTGCTGTCGATCCTGCCGACCGCGGACGCGGCACCGCTCACCGATCCGCTGTTCGCCGACGACCGGCTGCGCAAGGTGACCTTCACCGGCTCGACCGGCGTCGGCAAAATCCTGCTGGCCCAATCGGCTACCCGTGTCCTGCGCGCCTCGATGGAGCTCGGCGGCAACGCGCCCTTCGTCGTCTTCGCCGATGCCGACATCGATGCGGCGGTCGACGGCGCGATGGCCGCCAAGATGCGCAACACCGGCGAGGCCTGTACCGCGGCGAACCGCTTCCACATCGACAACGCGGTCCGCGCGGAGTTCACCGCGAAGTTGACCGACCGGATGCGCGCGCTGAAAGTCGGTCCCGGCCATCTCGACGGAGTACAGGTCGGTCCGCTGATCAGCGAGAAGCAATGTGGCACCGTCACCGAATTGGTCCGGGATGCAACAGAAAAGGGCGCGCTTGTTGCCACCGGCGGTGCGCGCATCGCGGGTGAAGGCTACTTCTTCGAGCCGACGGTGTTGACGGAAGTGCCTGCCGAGGCACGCATCCTGCGCGAGGAGGTGTTCGGCCCGGTGGCGGCGATCACCGGTTTCGACGGCGAGGCGGAGGGGATCATCGCCGCCGACAACACCGAGTTCGGCCTCGCCGCATACATTTACACCACCGACCTGAACCGCGCGCTGCGCGTCGCCGAGGCGCTCGAAGCCGGCATGGTCGGGGTGAACCGTGGCGTTATCTCCGATGTGGCAGCACCTTTCGGCGGCGTAAAGGAGTCCGGCCTGGGCCGCGAGGCGGGCACCGAGGGCATCGAGGAGTACCTCGAAACCAAATATATTGCCCTGCCCTGACACCGGGGCGACTTGCCATACGCGTATTTTTACGGCATCTTTACGGGTAGGTGCGCCGGGAAGTCTGGTCGGCAAACCCGGTTCGCAGAGCGGCGGGTCGGGCCGTTCGACCACGGGAGATTCGCACCATGTTCGTGACACTCAGGGATGACAACAGGGGCGGACTCGACTACGTCAGCATGGCTCTCGGCTGGGATCCGGTGCACCAGCGCCGGTGGTTCAGCGGCGGTGCCAAGGACATTGATCTGAACGCGTCCGCCCTGCTGTACGCCGAGGACAGCCTCGTGGACGTCGTCTACCACGAGCAGCTCATGTCCAGGGACGGCGCGGTGCGCCATCTCGGCGACAGCACCACCGGAGAAGGCCACGGCGACAACGAGATCGTCACCGTCGACCTGACCCGGCTGGCACCGGAGATCACCCTCGTGTTCTTCCTGGTGACCTGTTACACGGGACAGGGTTTCGACCAGATCGAGAATGCGTTCTGCCGCATCGTCGATGGGGTGTCCGATGTCGAAATCGCCCGCTATGACTTGAGCAGCGCCGGGTCATCCACCGGCCTGATCCTCGGCAAGCTGGCCCGATCGGGCGACGTTTGGCAGTTCGACGCGATCGGTGAAGGTATTTCGGCTCGGCATCCCGCCGACGCGGTGCCTCAGCTGGGAGCCTTGGTGCCGTAACGGGATTCAGTCCGCACGGGCTTGTTCGTCGAGTTCGTCCAGTACCTGCTGACCGATGGCGAACGCGGCGTTCGCGGCGGGAACTCCTGCGTAAGCACCGGTATGCAACAGGACTTCGGCGATCTCGGCGGCGGTGACGCCATTGCCGAGGGCGGCGCGCACGTGCATCGCTATCTCCTCGTGCCTGCCCAGGGCCGTGAGTATCGCCAGGGTTATGCAGCTTCGGGTTCGGCGATCCAGGCCGGGGCGGGTCCAGAGCGATCCCCACACAGCCTCGGTGATGTATTCCTGGAAGGGGCGGGTGAATTCAGTGGTGTTGGCTTCGGCGCGGTCGACGTGCGCGTCGCCGAGCACCTCGCGCCGCACCTGCGAACCCTGCTGTGCGCGCTCGTTCACGAATTCTCCTTCAGCTGTCCGAGGATCAGGTCATTGACGATGCCGGGCTGTTCTACGTTGGCCAGATGCGCTGCCGGGCCGATGATTTCGAGCCGAGCCATCGGCACCGCATCGGCTATCCGCTGTGCGTGCGCCGGTGGCGTCGCGGGATCGTCCGCGCCCGCGACGACCAGTGTGGGTGCGCTGATCTTCGGCAGGCGTGCGGTGAGGTCCATCGTCTCGATCGCCGCGCAGCATGCGGCGTAGCCTTCGGCGGGAGTGCTCGCGATCATGTCCTGAAAGTCGCGGGTCCGTTTCGGATGGGCGGCGCGCCACTGCGGGGTGAACCACCGCTGCACGGCCGCCTCCGCCACCGCGCCGGTCCCCTCGGCTCGAACGGTCGCGGCACGGTCGGCCCAGCCGCTCGGCGGCCCCAGCTCGGCCGAGGTGCAGCACAGGGTCAGCGTGTGCAGCCGATGCGGTGCATACTGGCCGACCCACATGCCGACCATGCCGCCGAGCGACAGGCCGACGAAATGCGCCCGGCGAATGTGCAGCCGGTCGAGCAGTGCGAGCGCGTCGGCACCGAGATCGGCCAGCGAGTACGGGCCGGGCGGCACCGGGGAACGACCGTGCCCGCGCTGGTCGTAGCGCACGACCCGATAGCCCGCCGTCGTCAGCGCGGCGACCTGGGGTTCCCACATCCGCAGGTCGCTGCCGAGCGAGCCACTCAGCAGGACAGGCGGAGCATCCGGCGCCCCTTCCACGACATAGTGGACATCAACCGCGGTCATCACTCCCCCACCCCGGGTGTCGGCGCTTCTGCCGCACACCCTTTGATTTCCCGCACACCGACTCGCCGCGCTGACACGCGTGCGTCTGTCAAAACCTGTGCGGCTGTGGCGGTTGACCTGAGTGGCGGTCATAGGCTCGACTGCCGGTCATGTAGTGCGCGGCGGATGAATTCCTCCGTGGAGCCCAGATAGCCGGCTGGCTCGAGCAGTTCACCGATTCTGTTGCGGCTCAGAAACTTTGCGATGGCGGGGGTGGTCGCGAGCACGTCGGCGAGATCAGTCGCCGTTGCCTCGGCCTGAAGGCAACATTCCGCGACGAGGTCGCCTGCCTCTTGTCGGCCCACCGCACCGTGCGAGGCTGACACCAACTCGATCGCGACGTGCTCAGCCAGCAGCTGGCCACCGGTGCTGTCGAGGTTGGCGCGCATGCGCTGCGCATCGATCTGGAGACGGTCCAGGCAGACCCGAAGCCAGTGCACCGCCGACCCGGTACTGCGCAGCAGCTCGATCAGTGGCCGCCACTCGGCATGCCACGATCCGGCGGCCCGCTGGTGTTCGTGCGCGGCGGCGCCCAGCAGCGTGGCGACCAGCCCCGGCGCTTGCGCTGCCGAACCAGCGGCCAACACCGCGGCGACCGGATTCCGCTTGTGCGGCATCGTCGATGAGCCACCACTGCCCGGCGGACCCTGTTCGCACACTTCGGCGATCTCGGTCTGCGCCAGCAGCGTCACATCACGGGCGATCTTCGCGACCGCACCGCTCGTCTGCCCGAGCACCCCGGCGACCTCGGCGATCCGGCTGCGCTCGGTGTGCCACGGCAGCACCGGCTCGGCCAGTCCGAGGCGATGCGCGAGCTCGCTCAATACGGGAATGCCATTGCCGCGCAGCGCAGCCAAAGTGCCGACAGCGCCACCGAATTGGACCGCGAGCCGATCCCGGAGAAGCGTGTCGATGCGGTCCAGCGCCGCGACCACGCCGCTGAGCCAGCCGGCCGCGGTGAGCCCGAAGGTGACCGGCGGTGCCTGCTGGAGCAAACTGCGCCCAGCCAGCACCGTGCCCGCGTGTTCCTCGGCAAGTTGCGCGAGCCTGTCCGCGCAGGCGTGTAGATCGGCGCGCAGCGCGGTCAGTGCCCGCGCGGTCACCAGCATGGCGGCGGTATCGAGGACGTCCTGACTGGTCGCGCCCAGATGCACGTAGGCAGCCGCCTCAGGGGTGACCCGCGCAGTCAGTGCGCGCGCCAGTGGACCCGCGGGATTGCCGATGCCCACCGCGGCCGCGCCGAGCTCCGCGATGTCGTACTGCTCGGCGTGGCAGCACCTTTCGATGGCCGCTGCGGCCTCGGCCGGAATCTCGCCCACCGCGGCCGAGGCCAGTGCGAGCGCCGCCTCGAAATCGAGCATCGCCTGCACCCAAGCCCGGTCAGCGACCAGCTCTGCGACGGGTCCCGCCGCGAGCACGCCGTCGAACAGTCCCTCAGACATCGAAGAACACCGTTTCGCCCGCGCCCTGGAGGTGCACGTCGAACACGTATCCGTCACCGTCACGCACGGCGATCAGCGTGTCGCGCCGTTCCGGTGGCACCGTGGCCAGCACCGGGTCGGCCCGATGACGGTCGGCATGTTCCGGAAAGTAGACCCGGGTGACCAGCCGATGCAGTAGCCCGCGGGCGAACACCGACATATCGAGGTGCGGCGCCTGTAGGCCCCCGGCACCGTCGCTCACTGGACCCGGCACGACCGTGTAGATGGCGAACTGCCCGCGCCGAGTGTCGCTGCGCGCGAAGCCTCTTCGGTCGTTGCGCTCGTCGTCGGCCGATCCTGGTGCGTCGGCCTGCCAGGTCTCGACCATGGCGTCATCGATGGCCGTACCCGCTCCATCGAACACCCGGCCCGTAATCCACACCGCGCCAGCAGTTCCCAGCGGCACGGCGAACTCGCACTCATCGCGAATCAAGCCGATGTGCAGATAAGGCCCGACGGTCTGGGACGGGGTGCTGCGCAAGCTAGTCATCGTCGTCCTCCTCGTGTTCGAACGGTGTCGCGTCGCGGCCGCGCAGAACGATGTCGAACTCGAAGGCCAGCGCCCGCTCCGGCTCGCTGCGCGCGTAATCGAAACGGCTGACCAGTAATTCACGGGCGTGCTGGGGAACCGAATTGAACACCGGATCCTGGAAGAACAGCGGATCGTCCGGGAAGTACATCTGCGTCACCAGCCGCTGCGCGAAGGCCTGTCCGAACAGCGAGAAGTGGATGTGCGCGGGCCGCCACGCGTTGTGATGGTTACGCCATGGGTAGGCACCGGGCTTGATCGTGGTGAACTCGTAGCGCCCGGCACCGTCGGTGTAGGTGCGCCCGGCTCCGTCGAAGTTGGGGTCCAGCGCGCAGTTCCAACGGTCGCGGTCGTGCCGATAGCGCCCGCCCGCGTTGGCCTGCCAGATCTCCACCAGCGAATGCGGGATGGGCTTGCCGTCGCCGTCGAGCAATCGTCCGTGCACGATGATGCGCTGACCGATCGGCTCGCCCGCGTGCTGGGCAGTCAGATCATTATCGTTGGGGCCCAACCGATCCGAGCCGAACACCGGGCCGGTGAGTTCGGTGAGCCGCTGCGGCAACAGGATCAGCGATTCACGCGGATGCCGCAGCACCGTGGAGGTGTAGCCGGGAAAGTCCAGCGGCGGGTGGATGTCGTCGGGATCGCGACGGAAACCCGCCGGGTGCACCGGTCGCGTCTTCATGACGTTGCCTCCAGCACGACGGCGAGACCTTGGCCGACACCGATGCACAGTGCGGCCAGTCCCCACCGGCTGCCGCGACGGCGCATTTCACGGGCGAGCTGATTGACGAGCCTGACGCCGGACGCACCCAGCGGGTGCCCGAGCGCGATCGCGCCGCCGTTCACATTGACGATCGCCGGGTCCAGCTCCGGCCACCCGGCCAGACAGGCGAGGGACTGCGCGGCGAACGCCTCGTTCAGTTCCACCACCCCGACGTCGCCCCAGCCGATCCCGGCTCGCCGCAGCGCAATTCGCGCGGCCTCTACCGGACCGATGCCGAACGCGTCCGGGTCGACGCCTGCCGCGCCGCGGCCGGCGATGCGGGCGAGTGGCGCGCTACCGATCCGATCGGCGAGCGTCTCGGCACCGAGCAGCAGGGCGCAGGCGCCGTCGCTCAGCGGTGAGGCATTGCCCGCGGTCACCGTCCCGTTCGGGCGGAACGATGGGCGCAGGCGCGCCAGGGTGGCCACCGTGGTGTCCGGGCGCACCGGTTCGTCCCGGCTGAGGTCGATGTCCGGCAGGGCCGCGACGTGGTCGTCGTAGAAGCCGTCCTTCCAGGCCTGAGCGGCGAGTTGATGGCTGCGCGTAGCGAATTCGTCCTGTGCCGCGCGATCGATGCCGAAGAGGTCGGCGAGCAGTTCGGTGCCCTCGCCCAGCGATACCGTCCACCGCGCGGGCATTTCCGGGTTGACCAGGCGCCAGCCCAGTGTCGTCGAATGCAGCGTGGCGTCGCCTGCGGGAAATCCTCTGGGCGGCTTGGTCATTACCCATGGTGCACGGCTCATCGACTCGACTCCGCCGGCCACGAGGACCGAGGCGTCACCGGTCTCGATCATGCGAGAAGCGTGCAGCACCGCGTCCAAACTCGAACCGCACAAACGGTTCACGGTGGCGCCGGGTACCGAGGTCGGCCAGCCCGCGAGCAGCGCGGCCATCCGCGCGACGTTGCGGTTGTCCTCACCCGCCTGGTTGGCGGCGCCGAACAGCACGTCGTCCACCGTCGCCGGGTCCAGTTGCGTGCGTTCGGCCAACGTGCGCAGGACGTGCGCGGCGAGGTCGTCGGGGCGAGTGCCCGCGAGCGCACCGCCGTAGCGGCCGAAGGGGGTTCGCACGCCGTCGTAGAGAAATGCTGCGCTCATGACGCCGCCTGCAAGGTGTGCAGGGCCGCGAGTTCGGCGGCGGTCGGCGGCTCGGTGACCGCCAGGTCGGCGGCGACCTTCAGCTCCCAACCGGTGGCCGCACGGACCTGTTCGACGGTCACCCCGGGGTGCACCGCCGTCAGCACGAGCTCACCGTTCTCGTCGGGTCGCATGATGCCAAGATCCGTGATCACCTGCGTCGGTCCGGCCCCGCGCAGCCCGAGTCGCGCGCGCTCGGCACCGCCGCGCCCGTGCCCGAACGAGGTGACGAAATCGACTCGCTCGACAAAGGATTGACGTGATTGCCGGACCACGACGAACACCTCACCGCACGACGCGGCGATCTCCGGCGCGCCACCCGCGCCCGGCAACCGCACCTTCGGCTTCCGGTAGTCGCCGATGACGGTGGTGTTGATATTGCCGAAGCGGTCCAGCTGCGCCGCGCCGAGGAACCCGATATCGATGCGTCCCGGCTGCAGCCAGTAGTTGAACACCTCCGGCACACTGATCACCGCGTCGGCGGTCTCGGCGAGGATGCCGTCGCCGATCGAGGCGGGCAGCCGGCCCGGCTTGGAACCCAGCGTGCCGGACTCGTAGATGAGCACCAGGTCCGGCGCGTGGGTGGTGCGCGCCAGATTCGCGGCGGTGGACGGCAGGCCGATGCCGACGAAACACCGCTGGCCGCCGCTCAGGGCCCGCGCGGCCGCGACGGTCATCGTCTCGTCGGAGGTCGAGCTTCTCATGCCACGCTCCCTGCGATGTCGGCGAATACGTGCTGCTCCAGCCAGTCGGCGAAACGTTCTCGATCACGGCTGATCGCGTCCCACGCGGCGTAATAAGCGTTGTCCCGTTCGGAATACCCGTGCGCGTAGGAAGGATTCGCACCGCCGGGAACCTCGGCCACCATGGTGACCGCCCAGGCGGGTAGCACGATCGCACCGGGCACCGGGGTGAGCTCGTCGACGATCTCTTCGACGGTGACCAGGCTGCGGCGCGCGGCGAGCACGGCTTCCTTCTGCACCCCGAGCAGACCCCACAGCTGCACGTTCCCGGCCCGGTCCGCGCGCTGGGCGTGAATCACGGTGACGTCGGGGTTGATCGCGGGCACCGCGGTCAGCCGCTCACCGGTGAACGGGCAGGTGATCGGCTTGATGGTCTCGGTCACCGTCGGCAGATCCGTGCCGACGTAGCCACGCAGCACCGCGAACGGCAGACCGGAGGCACCCGCGACATAGCGGTTGGCCATGCCCGCGTGACTGTGCTCCTCGATCGCCAGCGCGCTGGGCCAGGCATGCTCGACCGCGTCCCGAAACCGGTGCAGCGAACCGACTCCGGGGTTGCCGCCCCACGAGAAGATCAGTTTCGCTGCGCAGCCTGCGCCGATCAGCTGGTCGTACACGATGTCCGGGGTCATCCGCACCAGGGTCAGCTCGCGCCTGCGCTGCCGGATGATCTCCTGTCCGGCCGCGACCGGGATCAGGTGCGTAAAGCCTTCCAGGGCAACGGTGTCGCCGTCGTGGACGAGTTCGGCTACCGCGTCCGCCAAGGACGAAATCCGGGCCACAATCACTCCTTACGTTCGTCGGGTCTAGTTCTGCTGCTGCCAGCCGGTGTAGGCCTCAGCGAAATATGCTGCGCCATACCGGGAATCGGCGATCAGCGACAGCTCACCGCGCTGTCGCTTGATATCGAAGGGGGACGCACCGCCCACCGCGTGCAGCATCGTGGTCGCCCAGTACGAAAAGTGCTGTGCCCGCCACACCCGCCGCACGGCGCGCTCGGTGTACCGGTCGAGTACGTCGGCGTCACCGGCGCGGTAGAAGTCGCCGATCGCCTCGGCCAGCACGGCCACGTCGGCGAGCGCCAGGTTCAGCCCTTTCGCGCCGGTCGGCGGCACGGTATGCGCGGCATCGCCGGCCAGCAGCAGCCGACCGTGGCGCAGCGGTGCGGTGACGAAGGAGCGGAACGGCAGCACCATCTTCGCGCTGATCGGGCCTTCCCGCAGGGCGAAGCCGTTGCCGTTGACGCGGCGGCGCATCTCGGTCCAGATCCGGTCGTCGTCCCAGTCCTGCGGGCGCTCGTCGGGCGCGCATTGGAAGTACATCCGCTGCATCGTCGGTGTGCGCTGGCTGATCAGCGCGAAGCCGAACTCCGAACGGGTATAGATCAATTCGTGGTGGGAGGGCGGCGCCTCGGTCAGGAAGCCGAACCAGGCGAACGGGTATTCGCGGAACCACTCGGCGCGGGTGCCGGGCGGGAAGGCGTGGCGGCAGACCGATCGGGAGCCGTCCGCACCGACGAGCAGGTCGGCCTCGATACGCACTCGGCTGCCGTCCGGCTCGGTACACGTCACCGTCGGGCGGGCGCCGGTGTGGTCGACGACGGTATCGGCCACGCCGTAGCGCACGTCTCCCCCGTCGATCGTGCGTCGCCTCGACAAATCCAGGAACACCTCGGTTTGCGGGTACAGCCAGACGGATTCACCGACCAGCTCCTGGAAGTCGATCCGGTGGTTCTCCCCGTCGAAACGCAGCACCACCCCGTCGTGCCGGTGGCCCTCGGTGAGCACGCGATCGGATACTCCCGAATCCACCAGCAGCCGAACAGAACCCGCTTCGAGAATGCCCGCCCGGATCGTGCCCGCGATCTGCTCGTACGTGCGGATATCGACGACGACGGACTCGATCCCCGCGCGGTGCAGCAGATGCGAGAGCAACAGACCGGCCGGACCGGCGCCGACGATCGCTACCTGGGTGCGGGTGGTCCTCATGCCGGGCGTGCTCCTTCGTCGATCAACGGGGCCGGCTCCGGCGCGAGTCCATCGACGGTGGTGCGCGGCACGGCGGCCATGGCGAGCAGACCTATCCCGGCGACCGCCGCGAAAAGGTAGAAGCCCCAGGGGTTCGCGGAACCGAGGACGATGAGCCAGCCGGTGATGGTAGGTCCGAAGATGGCGCCGAGCCGGCCGACACCTGCCGCGAATCCCATTGCCGTGGCTCTGATCTCAGCGGGGTAGGCCTGAGTTACGTAGGCATAGATGAGCACCTGCGCGGAGAAGACGAAGACTCCGGTGACCAGCACCAGCGCGTTGAGCAGCACCGTGCTGGAAATCTTGATACTGAGCAGCGCCAGGAACACCGCCGCCGCACCGAACCACACCAGCACCGTCGGTTTGATGCCCCGCCGATCAGCGAGCGTCCCTGCCGTCAGCAGGCCGATCACCGCACCGATGTTCAACATCAACAGCACCGTCAACGAGGTCGACATGTTGTACCCGGCATCACGCATCAGCTTCGGCAGCCAGGTGTTCAACCCGTAGACAAGCAGCAGCCCCATGAATGATCCGACCCAAACACCCAGCGTGGCACGCAGATACAACGGCTTCAGCAACACCGCAGGCCGCACGCGGGTGGGCGCGTCCTTGGCCGCGAGGAACGCCTCGGACTCCGGCAATTTCGCCCAGATCACCGGCAGCAGCACGAAACCGGCCAGGCCACCGCCGTAGAACAGCGGCTGCCAATGCGGGATGACCCGCAGCGCGAGCAGTGCGGTGAGCACCGCCCCGGTGTGATAGCCGGTCATGGTGATCGTGCTGGCGAAGGCCCGGCGCGCAGGCGGCATGTGTTCGGCCATGAAGGTCAGCGCGGTCGGCAGGCACGCGCCGAGGCCCACGCCGGCGATCAGCCGGAACACGGCGAAGACAGTGACCGATCCGGCCAGTGGAACAACGGCGGTGAACAGGGAGAACACCGCAATCGAGCTGATCAGCATGCGGCGGCGGCCGTAGCGATCGGCGATCGGGCCGGAGGCCGTCGCACCGATGGCCACGCCCACCAGCGAAATGGTCGCGGCGAAAGTCGCACTGGCCGCGGTGAATCCGACGTGGTGCTGATCGATGAGGGTGGGAATGACGGCGCCGAGAACGACTAGGTCGTAGCCCTCCAGCAGCACGATCAGCCAGCAGAGCACGGCCGGCCAGGACAGCAACTTCTTCATGGTGACTTCGTTTCTGGTGTGCAGTTGTGACTGCCATCACGCTACGATCGGCCACATCAGAAATCCAATAGATGTTTTTTCACATCTGTATAGAGGAGATCTATGGCGGCGGAGTTCGATCTGAACCTCATCCGGACCTTCGTGCTGCTCTACGAGACGCGGAGCGTGACGGCGGCGGCGGACGTCCTCGGCGTCACCCAGCCCACCGTCAGCTACGGGTTGGGCAAGCTGCGCAGGCGGCTCGGTGACGAGCTGTTCGTGCGCGGGCCCGGCGGCCTGGTGCCGAGTTCGGAGGCCGAGCGGCTCTATCCGCCGCTGCGCACCGCCATCGAGCAGCTCGATGTGACCATCGGCGCCGCAACACAATTCGATGCGTCCGGACCGGTCAGTTTCTCGATCGGCCTGTCCGACCTCGGCGAGGTGAACACGCTGCCGCTGGTGCTCGCCGAACTCGCGGCGCGGGCACCCGCAGCGACCTTGCAGGTGCATGCGTTCGACATCGACACCGCCACAGACGAACTCACCCGCGGCCGGGTCGACGCGATCGTGGCCAGCCCGGTGCTGGATTCCGTTCGGCTGCACCGGCTTCCACTGTTCACCGAGGGGTATGCGGGCATGGTCGCGGTCGATCATCCACGCCTGCGCGGTGATTCGGCGACCGAGGACGAGCTGCGCGGCGAACGGCACATTGTCGTCGACGGAACCACGGGTCATCCCGCACCCCGTCAAGCGTTGCGCACCTATGGCCTGGAAGGCCAAATCGCCGTCAGGGTAACACGTTTCGCGACGCTCCCGTATGCCGTGCAGGACACCGACCTGGTCGCCATCGTGCCGCAGCGCGTCGCGCGCGCCTTGGCCCGAACCCATCGCGTACGGACCTTCGCATTGCCGTGGGCCATCGAACCCGCCGAGATCGCCGCCTACACCCGCCGGACGCCCGGCCGCAGCCCGGCCCAGGCGTGGTTCCTCGAGGTGATCCGAGCAGCGCTGCAAGATCTGCCGTGAACCGCGGACCCCAGTTCTGCGGGCATGACTACGCATCGCGCGGCACATTACGATCCCCGGACAGGCAGACTGCTCGTCAGACGTCCCATAATTGAATACGGGGGCGGCGGGGCTGACGAATCGCTCTGACTTCGATGACGACCATGGGAGGAATCGTCAGTGAACGATGATCGGGCGGGAAAATTCGAGCAATTGGATCATGGGCGCAGCGGGGTGCGCGGGTTGGGGACAACTCTGCGCTGGTTCCGTGATCCGCTGGCCGTGATGGGTCGGCTCGCCGACCAGCAGGGACCGGTAGCCGGGTTTCGGATCGGGATGTTTCCTGCGGCGCTGGTGACCGGACCGGAGGAGATCCACGAGGTCCTGGTATCGCGGGCCCCGGAATTCCGGCGGGCCAGGGCGGTGACCGGCACGCTGTGGCCCGCGCTGCGCGAGGGGTTGATCATCTCCGAGGGCGAGGTGCACCGCACGCAGCGGGCAATGGTCGCGCCGCTGTTCACGGCGCGGCGGGTGCCGAAATACGTCGACGTGATGGCGACCCGCATGCAGGCGCATCTGCGGCGGTGGCAGGCGGCGGGCGAGGTCGATCTGCTCGCCGGGGTGCAGGCGATGATGCACGATGTCGTCGCCGGGCTGCTGATCGATGAGCCACTCGACGATCACGCGGACGTGGTCGACGCGGCGACCAGGATCTTCGACTGGGAAATGCGGGCGATGTCGCGGCCGATCGTCGCGCCGTTGAACATTCCGACGAAGCGCAATCGCGACTTCATCGCCGATCTCGCCCTGGTGCGCGACTGGGCTGCCCGGATGATCGACACGCGCCGTCGGCAACCCGGGCGGCACGACGACATCGTGACGGCGCTGCTCGCCCAGCGTGACCGCGACGGCGCGCCGATGAGCGAGAATCGGCTCGTCGACGAGGTGATCAACCTGTGGGCGGCGGCGCACGAGACCAGCGCCGACGCGATGTTCTGGACCGCATACGCGCTGTCGCGGCATCCCGGCATCGCCCGGCGGGCCGCGGCAGAAGCAGACCGGGTCCTCGATGGGGCGGCGCCCACCGCGGCGGATCTGCCACAGCTCCCTTACTGTTTGCAGGTGTTCAAGGAATCGATGCGGCTGTATCCGCCGTCGCCCGCGTTCCTGCGCGAGGCCGCGCAGGACACGCGGATCGGTGACTACGCGATCGGCGAGGGCACGATCGTGTTCGTCGCCCCCTACGTGATGCACCGTTCGGCGCGGCAGTATCCCGATCCCTTGACCTTCGACCCCGATCGGTTCGCCCAGGAGTCGGCGCGACCGTGGGAACGACTGTCCTACTTGCCTTTCGGCGCCGGTGAACACGTCTGCATCGGTTCGGCCCTCGCATTGCTCGAGGGGCAGATCTTCACCGCGCTGCTGCTCAGCGGCGGCACGCTGCAACGGATCGACGGTGACGTCGGGATGAAGCTGACGATCAACCTGCGCCCGAAGCGCGAGGCCCGAGTGGTCTACACGCAGAGGCGGCAGGTATCGACCCGCGAGCTGTCCGGGATCGAGGTCGGCGAATCTCGATGACTTCGCCGTCATTGTCCGACCGCGTCGCGGCGGCGGTGTCGCGCCGATTCTGTCGGCGGTCCTCGTCCACCCGGGCGGCGACCGAGCAGATCGAACGCATCCTCGCCTTCGCGCTCGGCGTCGGTGTCTGGATCTTCGGTGTCGGTGACGCCGCCGAGATCGCCAGACAGTCGCGGCACTTCCCGACCTGGTGGACCGTGCTGGCCATGTGTGGTGTGTACGGCACCGCGCTGCTGATGGCGGGGCTCGCGCTGCGCGCCCCGCTGACTGCCGTGCGAGCCCTCGCGGCAACGCACGCAACGGTTTTCGCCGTGGCCGTCGCGTTGTCCGGCTTCGCGGTGGCGCCGGGACAGATCACCGACGACGTGGCCTGGATCTATCGGCTGGTGCCGCTCGGCGGGGTCGCCGCCACGCTGGCCTGGCGGGCGCCGGTGGTTTCGATCTACGTCGTCGGCGTCGCGACGCTCGCCGCGTCGTCCACCGGACAGGCCACCGGCGACCTCAGCTGGACCGAGTTCGGGCTCACCTCGATGCGTATCCTGGGCATCACGGTGACCTTCGTCTACATCACGGAGATGGCGCGCCGCGCGGCCCGCCTGCTCGACCAGGAGCGGGCGCGCGCACACCATCAGGCCTCGCTCGCGGCGGCGGACGAGGCCCGCGCCAGCGAGCGCGCCCGCTTCGCCGGGGTGATCCACGACAAGGTGCTCGCCACGCTGCTCGACACCTCCCGCGGCGGTAGTCCCAGCATGCTTGCGCGGCAAGCCAATCAAGCCCTCGGCCAGTTCGCCGCCATCGGGCGGATCAGCGACCTGTGCACCGATCTCGAGGCGATCGAGACGATCACGCGCGAAGCGGTCGGTGCCACCGATGCCGAACTGCGCGTGCAGGTTCGGCACGACTGCAACTCGGCCGATCTGCGCATCGACTCGGCCACCGTCACCGCGCTCGCCCAGGCCGCCGCCGAAGCTGTTCGGAACAGCGTGCGGCATGCCGGCGTGCCCGGACGCACTGTCGCAAGACAGTTGAGGATCGAGGCGCGCGCCTCCGGACTCACCGTCGTCGTCGGCGACGACGGTGCCGGGTTCGACCCGGCGGTCGTCGCGGCCAACCGGCTCGGGCTCACCGTGAGCATCGTGCAGCGGATGCGCGAAGCCGGCGGCCGCGCCGTCATCGAGTCCCAGCCCGGTGCAGGCACGCGGATCATCCTGGAGTGGAATGCGCCCGATGACACCTGACAGCAGTGGCGACCTGAGCAGGCTGCTCAGCGCGCACCGCTCCACCATGGTGACCATCATCGCCGTGGTGCTGGCCACCGACGCCGCCGTGATGATCCGCTCGGTCCGCCGAGCCGAGCTGCCTCTCTCGGTGACCCTGGTCGCCGCCGCGATCGTGATCGTCGCCGCCACCGTCGTCGTCGTGCTCGACACCGGGAAACCGATCCATACCTATGCGGCCGTCTTCGTGGCGTCCGCCGGCGCCGTCGCCACCCTGATCGCCAGCGACCAGGTGACCGCCGAGCTCGACGCCAACACCAGCGTCTGGACCGCGTACACCGGCGGCAGCGCGCTCGCCATGCTCGTCCTGCGCGGCCGAAACATCTTGGCCTGGACGGGAACCGCGGCCACCTGGCTGGCCGTCGTACTCGCTTCGGACGGCAATCCGACCGTGTACGTGCAGGCGATCGTGCCACTCGTCAACGTCGCCATCGCCGCCGCGTTCGCCGCCATCATGCGCCCCACCCTGCGTTCCCTGCACGAGCTGGAAGTCGAGTCCACCGCCCGCGCCGTCAAACAAGCCAGGCTCGACGCGCAGAACGCCGAACGCAAACGCCAACTCGACCGCCTGGACCGCCGCGCCCGCCCCATGCTCGAACGCATCGCCGCCGCCGTCCCCTTCCAGCCCGACGAGCGCGAAGAATGCCGCCTGCTCGAGGCCGAACTCCGCGACGAACTCCGCGCCCCCACCCTCTCCACCCCCGAACTGCTCGCCGCCGCCCGCGCCGCCCGCGCCCGCGGCGTAGAAGTCATGCTGCTCGACGACGGCGGACTCGAATCCGCCCCCACCCCTCTCAGCACCCGAGTCCGCGAAGTAGCCACCCGCGAACTGGACAACACCACCCACGGCCAAGTAACCGTCCGCGTACTCCCCCCAGGTCGCCACAACCTCGCCACCGTCCTGGTAGACGAAAAATGCGGCAACCGCCGCACCGAAATCGACAGCGCCGGAACAGTAACCGTCACCCTCGACCGAGCAGTCCGCTCAGACGAATCCAGCGACCCACCCCCACCCCGCAAGTCCCCCTGATCCGCAGAGCGGACCCCTGGCTATGTCACGCGGGGGCGGTGGGCTCGGATATCTACGGGGCGTCCGTCGGGATCGCGGGCCGTCATGGTCCATTGGGTGGGTAGGGTCTCGATCTCTCCGACGGGCCATCCGGCGGACAGGATTCGTTCGCGTACCTCGCACAGCAGGTCGTGTGTTCCTACGCGCAGTCCCCATCCTGCTCGGCCCAGCGGGTCGAGGTCGAGGGTTGTGGGGGTAGAGGTTTCGACGAGCATGAGGTGGTCGGCGGCGCCGACGTCGATGACCGCGATGCGTGGGTCGTCGAGGGTGGCGGGGCGTTCGAAGGCGAGTCTGGCTCCGAGCAGCTCGTAGTAGCTCACGAGCTGGTCGAGGTCGGGGGTGGCGAGGGTCAGGTGGTTGATTCCGAGCAGTTCTTGCATGATGAATCGAGCGTAGTGCGGCTGCTGGGCGGGGCCTAGCCCTCTCTGTTCAGGGCACCGCACCAGCGCTCAGGGGGTGGCGTTTCGGTTCTCCAGCACCAGTTCTCGGTATTCGGCGGCGAGGCGGTGGCAGTCGCCTGGCCAGCGGGCGGAGAGGTAGTTGCGGTCGCGGACTGTGAAGCCGCGGTTCGGGTGGGTTGCGGTATCGCGGCGCGGGAGCAGGGGCCCGGGTTCGAATTGGCGCGGATCGCGCAGGGCGGCAGTGACTTCCGCTTGGACGGTCTGGGGGTAGGTGCGGTAGTAGCTGCCGAGGCGGAGGCGGGTCAGGTTCCAGGCGGAGAGTTCTAGAGTTGCGGTGACAGCGGTGGTTCGGCGGTCGTAGAGCACGGAGCGGCCGGTTTGCGGGTCGGTGGCGCGGGCGGCCAGCAATACGCCGTGACAGACGGCAGCTACAGGTTTATCGGCGAGTAGGGCGCGGCCGAAAATTCCTTGGGCAGTGGAGGATTCGAGCATCGACTTCATGCCGGGGGCGTGGCCGCCGGGGACGACGACGCCGGAGATTTCTTCATCGACTACGTCGGCATAGGCAAGAGGTGATTGGAAGTCCGGGTCCTCGCGCATCCGGTCGTAGTCGTGTAGCGCGTCCGGCCGGGTCATCAGGAGTGGGGAGAGGATCGAGAAGCCCTGCTCGACGAGGCGATCGTCGGCGAGGGCGACTCGACCTTCGGGGGTGGCGAAGCGGACGGGCACGCCTGCGTCTCGCAGGGCCGCCCACGGCACCGCGGATTCGGTGGGGTCGTAGTCGCGGGCGGGCAGGAGAAACAGGATCATCTACAAAGGGTAGCGGTGAATTTGCCCGTTTAGAGGTTCAATGGCTGACGGCCGGGTCGGGTGCGGCGCCAGGCGACCGCGAGGAAGGCGATGAGGCCGAGCAGGGGCAGGGTGGCGATGGTCCAGCTGAGCGGCAGCGGCGGGCCGGGTTGGTCGAGGACGTGGATACCGTCGAGGGTGCCTTCGCCGTGGCCGAGGGGTCCGTCGAGGAGGAAGGTGATGGAGTAATCGCCGGGGTCGTCGATAGCCATGATGTCCAGGCCCCAGGAGTCGCGTTTGCGCGGGTGGCGGACGAACGGGGCGTTGCGTTTCCATGACTTGAACGCGGGGCCGGCCATCCGGAACGCGCCGGTCTTGTCGGCGATACCGCCTTCGGGCATGAACGTGAAGTCGAGCGACCTCATCGCGCGGATGGGCCAGGTGGAGAAGCCGACGGTCATGGCGTAGGGGCCGACCTGGACTCGTTCGGTGTGCACGATGTCGACGGGGGCGTAGGCGGAGGCGGGGGCGATCGCGACCAACGACAGGGTGATCGCGGCGAGCACGGTGAGGGCGAGTTTGCGCAGCGCGATCATCGGGCGACCTCCGTGGCGGGCGCGGGCAGCATGCGGACGAAGCGGCCTGCGAGGAAACCGGCGAGCAGGCCGAGCGGTATCGCGACGACCGTGGACAGCACGACGTCGTTGAGGGCGAGGCGGGCGAAGAAATGCGTGAACTGCAACTGCAGCGGGAAGGTCACGCCGACCACGAGCCCGGTCACCAGACCGGCCGCCGGCACGATCTTGTTCGGGTCGAAACCACGGGTGCGGGCCAGCCAGAACAGGCCCTCCACGGCGACGGCCGCGACGATCAGGAACATCGGCATGATCGCGGGCAACGACGGCGGCCGAGAACCGAGCCCGTCCCGCAGCGGCAGCCCGATGGACGAGGCATAGGCTTCCGCGGCCCACGGCGAGAACCACCACAGGGCCGCCTGGATCGAGCCGAGGGCGACCGCGATGGCGATGGCGGCACCGGGGCGGGCCAGCGCCGCCGCACCGAGGACGAGCAGCATCGGCCCGAACAGCAGAACACCGAGAATGGTCGAGTCGACGGGCAGTTCGAGATTGTCCAGCGCTTGGGTGAGGATGGGCGCGAAGGTGATCATGATCGGGATTGCCAGCACGATGCCGACCTGACCCCAGCGGTGGTCGCGGTGGGACGCGAAGACCATGATGCTGCCGATCATGGTGAGCGTGATCGACAGGAACAGCGCCACGTGCGACGGCGTGTTCAGCACCGCGTCGAAACCGTAGATCGCATGCCACTGCATGTCGAGCAGCCCGTAGAGCAGGAACAACGCGGCGCCCGCCCCGGCAACCATGTAACCGAGCGGGGCCGTGAGGTTACTGCCGAACACCCGGATGGGCGTGCCACCCAGCGCGGGCACCGGCCGTCCGGCCCGTTGGGCGGAGGTGGCGAGGAAAACCATGGCGAGGCTGGCGAATCCGGAGATGGCACTGCCGGAATACAGGAACAGGTGCGGCAGCGTGAAGAACGTGTCGGGGCCGACGTCGTTGTGCCACTGGATATCCCAGCTCAGGCCGATCAACGTGACGGCGGTGCCGAGCAGCACGCCCCATGCGCCGACGCGGGCCGCGGTGCTGTTGTCGGACGTGGCGGTGTGCGCCGTAGGCGTGCTCCCGTCTTCGATCGTGTCGGACGGTGCTGAGATATCCATGACGAGCGGTCCCTCCTCGGTGGTCTTGCGATTCGTGCTGATGCGTGCGTCTTTTCGGCTCAGCCGCCGACCCACAGGGGCAAGGTGACCTGGTCGATGCCGTGGTGCGCGTCGATGAACAAGCGCAGCTCCCATGGGCCGGTCATCATCAGCGACACCGATGCGGCGCGGAAATGACCGGACCCGGTGGCGGCGGCCGGGACCGGCGCTCCGGCGTGGCCCATCAGCGGCTGGATCGCTTGAACCTGTACCGCCGCATGGTCTATCGCCGCGCCGGTGCGATCGGTGACGGTGACGTCCACAGCGGTGTCGCCGAGACGGAGGCTGTCGATAGTGACGGTGACGAGGTGTTGCGGTGTACCGGCTTTCAGCACGACAGGGTCGGGCGAGCTCGGCCACACCAGCCATCCGATGGTGGCGATGACGACCACGGCGGCTACTGCCGCAACGATACGAAGCGAACGAGGACCAGTGGACGACGCGCTCATCGACGTGCCCCCGCCGCGACATCGAGCACCACAGGAACGGTGAGCACCGTGTAGTTCCGTTCGACCTGGATCCAGAGCCGATACCTGCCCGCGACCGGGAACGTGAAGGTGAACGGCACGTCAGGCCCGAACGCGGCGACCGTTTCGTCGGGCGGACTCTCGCCGTTGGCGGGCGGCATCAGCATCACGCCGCGGCCCGCGTCGGGCATCCCCGACATGTCGTGCCCACCGCTCATCCCTGGCATGTCGTGCCCACCAGCCATCCCTGGCATATCTTGCATCGACGTCGGCCCCATCGAGTGGGCGTGCCCCCAGACGGCCGAGTTCTGCACGGCCGCAGCGATATCCACGCTGCCCGTCGGCACCGGTCCCGCCATGACCAGGTGCCCGACCATGCCGAGCCACGGTTGCAGATCAGCAGTGTCGCCGACTTCGGCAGTGATGGTCGTGGGTTTCCCGACCACCGCCTCGGTTGTCCTGACGGTAATGGCATTGCCCCCGACAACCATCGACGCGGACTTGTCGCTCCCACCGAGATGCAACGGGCTGTTCGACACCTGGGGCACAGAATCACTCGGCGCGACCTCGACTCCGGTTGCGGCACGAACCATTTGCACACCCCCACCCCGACGAGCCAACTCCGCCGACAACGCATAGCGGCCAGGCTCGGATGCCGTCAGATGGACCTGATAGCGACCGGGACCGGTCCGGATCGGATGTAAGTGCGAGAGTCCACCATTCGGACCGACCACCAGCAGATGCACGAACGCACTGTCGTGCACGACGATGTCGTCCGCCAACGCTCCGGTGGCCGCATCGATCAACACCAGATCGAAGTCGCTCCCCCGCCCGGCTACCGCAGCACCCGCCACCGTGAGCAACACCGGCGGCCGGGAGTAGTCCGAGATCATCGGCTGACCAACCGAATACGGATCGGTGACATTGTCCACGGTGGGGTCGAGCTGACCGCCCGGCTGCGGCGGCAACGGCAACGACACCGACAGCAGGGCGGCCGTCACCGACACGGCAACCCCCGCCACCATCCCACCGGCAGGCAGCAACGCCCACGCCGTGCGCCGCGCCCGCATCGCCACCAACACCGAAACTGGAAGCAGCACACCGGCTACCAGAAACCCGCCGTACACCAGCCGCTCCGGCGGCGAGGTGACCTGCGCGGGCACGACGAATGGAATCCGCGCCACGCGCACACCGTCACCGATCGCGAGTTCCCAAGGGCCGGGCCGATCCATGTCCAAGGTCGCCGGATACATGCCCGGCGTGCCGCCGAGTTCGACAACCGCCTCCGCAGTGGGAGCTCCAGGAGCAGGCAGGTCCGGCACGGCCCCCATCGGCGTCGCCGCGAGCGTGAGTTGCCCTGCGGCCGTGCCCGCGTGCGTAACGACATCCACCCGCAGCGGCCCCGGGACGCTCGTCACCCGGCGCAGCACGACCGTGAGCTCCCGGTCGCCGAGGGACTGCGCGATCGAGATATCCCCGCCCGCGGACGCGGAATCAGCAGATGCGGGCGCCATTCCAGCCGACACGAGCAAGGCCAGCAACCCGGCGACGAGCAGGGCGCGACAGCGAACGGCAGGGGCGACAGTCACTCGCGCCATGCTATGGCCGCGAACCCGCAAGATCATCACCTCCTGAGGGGACCCCGACTCCCCCATCGGGTTGATGCCGTCATAGGGGATGTCCCGGAGAATGCCCCCGCTACCCGCCGTGCTCATCGGCGGCCGCGCGGAGCAGATCGAGGAAGACAGACAGCGGCGGCTGCGACTCGGCACCCGCCTTGACCACCGCGACAATCGTTCTCGTCGGGACCGGACCGACGACCGGACGGCACACGACCGACTCGGTCGGGATCGCACGCAGCGCCAGGCGCGGAATCAGCGTCAACCCCAGCCCGGCAGCGACGAAACCGACAGCGGCGGCGTAGTCGTGCGCCTCCACCACGAAGTCCGGGCTGAATCCGGCCGCACCGCAAGCCTTCAGCATGGTTTCCCGGCACAGGGTGCTCGGCCACTCGTTGTCGATCCACCGTTCCGCTCGCAGCTGCCCCAACTCGATGACCGGCTGCCTGGCGAGCGGATGGGCAGGCGGCAGCACCGCGAGGAACGGATCGTCGAGCAGGTGCAGTGTGCGTAGGCCCCTGCTCGCCGAACACACGCGTCGGATTCAGGAGGAAATCGCCCGTGCGGAAACCGCACTCGCCGACCTCACACCTGCCTCGGTGGGCCGGATGTCGCGTCCGTGCCGCTCTACCAACGGCATTCCGGTCTCCCGCTGGAGCGCGGCGATGTGCTGACTGATCGCGGACGGCGTGTAGCCGAGCCGGGCGGCCGCGCCGTGGATCGAGCCGTTCTCCACGACCGCGCGGCACCCGGACTTCGAGGTGGTAGCGGCAGCCGACCCGAATCCCACTGCCCTCGAACGGATTCGCGCCCAGCATCCGGTTATTTCCCTGGGCCACTCCGCAGCACCCCTGCTCGACAGCGCTCGACTGGACGCCATCTACATCGCCTCGCCGCCGGACACCCACGCCGGCTACGCGATAGCCGCGATGTCCGCGGGCAAGGCCGTCTTATCGGAAAAGCCTCTCGCCGTGCGGCTCAGCGACGGGGCGGAGATGGTGCGCGTCGCCACCGCGACCGGCGTGGTGAATGCCCTCAACTTCACCCTGGCCGATCGCGCTGCCGCACTCGCGGTCGGGCAAGCGCTACGCAACGGCGAAGCCGGTGACGTCGTCGGCGTGGACATGCGGTTCACCTTTCCGAGCTGGCCCCGCCCCTTCCAGCGCGACGCCCGCTGGGTCGCCGGTCGCGAACAAGGCGACCTGCTACGCGAAGTCGGTTCGCACTACCTGTTCCTCACCGACCAGCTGCTCGGCCCGCTCACTCCGGCTTCGACCCACATCCGGTACGGCACCGCAGCCGAAACGTTTGCCGCAGGACGATTTACGGCAGGCGATATCCCGATCACCATCGCCGGAAGAGTTGCCGCCGCACCCGAGACATACGAATGGACCCTCATGGCACCGAACGATCATTCCGCATCACCGACTGGTCGCGGCTGCACATCAGCGACGGCGGCCAATGGACGGAAGTCGCCCCGAGCGGACCACGCGGCACCGAGCACACCCGCCTGAGCGCGTTCGCCCGAGCCATCCGCGGGCAGCACTCGACACTGCCCGACTTCGCGACAGGCCTACGCGTCCAACAGGCGATCGAGCACTTCCACCAGGCACCTTCCTGATCATCGACGAAATCCACCGGGCCGCAATTCGACTGGCACCCTTGACAACCCTGCCGCCGTAGCATGCAATATATTGCATGCCGGTTCCGCACAGCGAAGGTCTCGTCGCCAGGTCACTGCTTCGAGAGAACGCCTACCGCGCGATCCGGGACGCCATCGTCGACGGCACCCTCGCGCCCGGCGAACGCCTCAACGACAACGACCTGGTGAAATGGCTCGGCGTCAGCCGAACACCGGTGCGAGAGGCGCTCATGCGCCTGGAGCAGGCGGGTCTGGTGCAGACCAAACCCGGCCGCTACACCATCGTCAGCCCGCTCGACGTCCGCGCGGTCCGCGCCGCCCAGTCCGTCACCACCGCCATGCACGAACTCGCCGTGCGCGAGGCCCTGCCCAACCTCTCTGCCGACGAACTGGCGGCCATGCGCGAAGCCAACGCACGCTTCGCAGAAGCCTTGCGCCGCAACGATGTCGACGCCGCGATCACCGCCGACGACGACTTCCATCGCATCCCGGTCACCGCGAGCGCCAACGACGCCATCCGCAGCGTCCTCGAACAGTTCACCCCGGTACTGCGCCGGGTGGAGCGCCTGCGGTTCTCCTCCCTGAGCGGCCGCAGTTCCGTAGCGCAGCACGACCGCATCATCGCGCTGTGCGAGGCAGGCGATGTCGAAGGCGCGGTGGCAGGCACCCGGGCGAACTGGCAGACGCTGGTACCCCTGCTCGAAAACCTCACTCCCGGAACGTAATACCGGCTGCATCCCTAGGAACCATCGATGTCTCTCGACACCTTCGAGCGTTATCCCCTGCTGTTCGGACCGAGCCCGATCCACCCGCTGGACCGGCTCAGCGATCATCTCGGCGGCGCTCGGATCTGGGCCAAGCGCGAGGACTGCAACAGCGGTCTTGCCTTCGGCGGCAACAAGACTCGCAAACTGGAATACCTGGTGCACGACGCGCTGAGCAAAGGCGCGGACACCCTGGTCAGCATCGGCGGCGTGCAGTCCAATCACACGCGGCAGGTGGCCGCGGTCGCCGCCAAAGCCGGATTGAAGGCGGTCTTGGTCCAGGAGAGCTGGGTCGACTGGCCCGACCCGGTCAACGACAAGGTCGGCAATATCCTGCTGTCCCGCATCATGGGTGCCGACGTGCGGCTGGTCCGGGCAGGGTTCGGGATCGGCTTCAAGGACAGCTGGCACCAGGCCCTCGACGACGTCCGGGCCGCGGGCGGTACCCCGTACCCGATTCCGGCGGGCGCGTCCGACCATCCACTGGGCGGCCTCGGCTTCGCCAACTGGGCCTACGAGGTGCAGCGGCAAGAGCGCGAGCTCGGCGTATTCTTCGACACCATCGTGGTGTGCAGCGTCACCGGCAGCACCCAGGCAGGCATGATCGCGGGCTTCGCCGGTCAGGACCGTCCCCGTCGTGTCCTCGGCATCGACGCCTCGGCCAAGCTCGCCGAGACCCACGCCCAAGTGGCCAAGATCGCCCGCAGTACAGCCGAACTCATCGGCCTCGGCCGCGAACTACGCGACGACGAGATCACCGTCCTGGAGGGCTGGGCCGGTGACCGGTACGGCATCCCGGTGCCATCCACCCTGGACGCCATCCGGCTCACCGGCAGCCTCGAAGGCATGATCATCGACCCGGTCTACGAGGGCAAGTCGATGGCCGGTCTCCTCGACCTCGTGCAAAACGGTGAAATCCCCAAGGATTCCACCGTTTTGTACGCCCACCTCGGCGGCCAGCCCGCCCTCAACGCCTACAGCGGCGTCTTCTGACCGGACGGGGTCGGCGGCGCGGGCACCGGACATGCGTCCGCCGCCTCGGCCACCACCTGTGCGGCATCGGGAACCGGCGGACGGGCCCCGGCGGCATACTCGGCACCCACGAGGGGTGGCGCCGAGTCGAGCGCTTCGTTCTCCGCCGCCGTGAAAGCCCGTGCCCTGCTGAGGAATCGCCAGCCTTCCGGTGCCTCCAGGCTGAAGCCACCGCCCCGTCCGGGCACCACGTCGATGACGAGTTGCGTGTGCTTCCACGCCTGGAACTGCGAGCCGGAGATCCACACCGGCACCGCGTCGAGGTCGGCGGACGGCAGACTCGCGGGCACCTCCCCCACCGCCAGCCGCAGATCGAGGAGGCCGACCAGCACGTCGCGATCGCCGACGATGAACTCCCCCAACGGATAACACATCGGCGACGAGCCGTCGCAGCACCCGCCGGACTGGTGCATCATCAGCGCGCCGTGCACATCGCGGAGGCGGCGCAACAACGCCGCCGCCCCCACGGTCGCGACCAAACGGGGCGGGGCGGCACTCACCGTGGCGCCCGTTCCCGCGCGGCCCGCTCGCCCGGCATCAGAAGAATCCCATGGCTTTCGGCGCGTAGCTGACCAGCAGGTTCTTGGTCTGCTGGTAGTGGTCGAGCATCATCTTGTGGTTCTCCCGGCCGATACCGGACTGCTTGTACCCGCCGAACGCCGCGTGCGCCGGGTACTGGTGATAGGTGTTGGTCCACACCCGTCCGGCCTGGATCTCGCGGCCCGCCCGGTAGGCGGTGCCACCGTCCCGGGACCACACGCCGGCGCCGAGGCCGTACAGGGTGTCGTTGGCGATCGAGATGGCGTCGTCGTAGTCGGTGAACGAGGTCACCGACACCACCGGGCCGAAGATCTCCTCCTGGAAGATCCGCATCGCGTTGCGGCCGGTGAAGATCGTCGGCTGCACGTAGTAGCCGCCGTTCAGGTCGCCGCCGAGCATCGCGCGTTCGCCGCCGGTAATCAGCTGCGCGCCTTCGCCTTTGCCGATCTCGATGTAGGAGAGCACCTTCTCCAGCTGATCGTTGGACGCCTGCGCGCCGATCATCGTCTCGGTATCCAGCGGATCACCCTGGCGCACTGCCTTCGTCCGCAGCGCGGCGAGATCGAGGAAGCGATCGAAGATGTCGGCCTGGATCAGCGAGCGCGACGGGCACGTGCACACCTCGCCCTGGTTGAGCGCGAACATCGTGAAGCCTTCCAGGGCCTTGTCCAGGAAGTCGTCGTCGGCGCTCATCACATCGGAGAAGAAGATGTTCGGGCTCTTGCCGCCGAGTTCGAGGGTCACCGGGATCAGGTTCTGCGACGCGTACTGCATGATCAGCCTGCCGGTGGTCGTCTCACCGGTGAACGCGATCTTCGCGATGCGGTTGCTCGAGGCGAGCGGCTTGCCCGCTTCGAAACCGAAACCGTTCACGATATTGACCACCCCGGGCGGCAGCAGATCGCCGATGATGTTCCACAGGAACAGGATCGAGGCCGGGGTCTGCTCGGCGGGCTTGAGCACCACGGCGTTGCCCGCGGCCAGTGCGGGCGCCAGCTTCCAGGTCGCCATCAGGATCGGGAAGTTCCACGGAATGATCTGCCCGACCACGCCGAGCGGCTCATGGAAGTGGTAGGCGACGGTCTCGCTGTCGATCTCCGACAGCGAACCCTCTTGGGCGCGAATGGCTCCGGCGAAGTAGCGGAAGTGGTCGACGGCGAGCGGGATGTCGGCGGCCAGCGCCTCCCTGATCGGCTTGCCGTTGTCCCAGGTCTCGGCGATGGCGATCGCGTCGAGGTGCTCCTCGATCCGGTCCGCGATCTTGTTCAGGATCACCGCGCGTTCGGCGGGCGAGGTCTTGCCCCAGGCCGGGGCTGCGGCGTGCGCGGCGTCGAGCGCGAGCTCGATGTCCTCCGCGGTGGAACGTGCTACCTCGCAAAAGGTTTCACCGGTGATCGGGGTGGGGTTCTCGAAATACTGTCCCTTGACCGGCGCAACCCACTGGCCGCCGATCCAGTTGTCGTAGCGAGGCTGGAAGCTCACCGGCGACTCCGGCGAACCAGGACGGGCGTATACGGTCATCGAAAACTCCTAGCGTTCACGGCGATCCCCCTGTGATCCACGACACTAGAGTTCCAACGTTGCATCATCGTTGGGAACGGCCGAGCTCGCGATCCAGCATGGCGAGCTGCGCCGCGACTTGGGCATACAGCGAGGAATCGCGGTCGAGCGAGGCGAGATAGGCCGACCACGCGCCACGGTCCTCGCGACCGTCGACCGACGCGATCCACCAGCCGAGAATCGCCGGGTCCCTGGAGGTCAGCACGGCGGCGCGCATCCGCGCCCGCAGTGATTCGCGCACCCGGCCGACACCGGGCGCGCGCGAGGCGGGCAGCAGCTGGCCGCGGTAGCGCGCCACGGCCGCGCCGATGTCGCCGCGGCGCAGGCTGCGCCGCAGTTCACCCACGTCCGAATCGAGCTCGGTGAGTAGCCGGTAGGGGCGTGAGCCCAGTGCGGTGCCGCCGAGAATCCGGCGCAGGCGCGAGATCTCGGCGCGCACGGTGACCGCGTCGAGGTCCCGCTCGTCGAGCAGCACCGCGATGTGCTCGGTGCCGAGGCCCTCCGGATGTTCCATCAGTAGGAGCAGGATCTCTGAATGCCTGCGCGACAACGGAATTCGCTCGTTGCCGAACAGCAGCGCCGGGTTGGCGCCCAGCAGTTCGACCCGCGGTGTCGTGCGGATCGTGATCGGATGGGCCCGCAGTTCCGACTCCGCGACAGCCACGGTCGCCCTGATCAGCGAAAGTACTTCCGGCGCAGCGACACGGGGGCCGCCGGTGATGTCGATCGCGCCGAGGATCCGGCCGGTCGCCGGGTCATGGACCGGCCCGGCCGCGCAACTCCACGGGTGCACCATCCTGCTGTAGTGCTCGGCACCGAAGATCTGCACGCAATGATCAAGGGCCAGTGCCGTTCCCGGCGCGTTGGTGCCGACCGCGGCTTCGCTCCAGTCCGCGCCGTCGACGAAGTTCATGTCCGCGGCACGGTCTCTGGCCGCCGAATCGCCCTCCACCCACAGCAATCGGCCGTGCGCGTCGCTCAGCGCGATCAGCAGCCCGGTATCCCTGGCGTCCTCGACCAGCAAGGTCTGCACGACCGGGCGCACCGACGACATCGGATGGGTGCGCCGGTAACGCTCCAATTCGATTCCGGTCAGCGAGGTCCGGCCGATCTGGCGGTCCGGGTCGATGCCGTTGCCGCGGCTGCGCACCCAGGAAGCCTCGACCACCTGCCGCACCGACCCGGGCGCCTCACCCCGCTCGACGAACGACTCGTGCGCCGCCGACACATCCGTGCCCACCTGCTCCGCGTCCTCGTCCGGGCGCAACGCCACCCACGGATTCACCCGAATATCCGCACCGCCGGCCACGTACTCCATCCTCCTCGGCAAATCCGCCCCGATCAATGCGCCGCCGGGCCCAGCTCGACGCTACCGACCGATCGGGCAGCAGCTGTGCGTTCGGCCGAACGCGCAGTGCGATGACTTTCGCAGCGCCGCACCGTCTGTATTCGCATGCGACTCGAAAAGAAGAATGCAGTGGTGTACGGAGCGGCGGGCCATATGGGCGCGGCGGTGGCGCGGGCGTTCGCTCGGGAAGGGGCCCATGTGTTCTTGGCCGGGCGGACGCAGCAGACGCTCGACGCGGTGGCCGAGGAAATTGTCGAGCAGGGTGGGCGGGCGACCGTCACTCCGGTTGACGTGTTCGATCGAGCCGCTGTCGAGGCGCATGCCGACCGCGTAGTCGGCGAGGGTGGGACGCTCGATATCTCCTTCAATGCGGTGGGGATGGACGCGGTTCAGGACGTTGCGCTCGTCGACCTGGAGCCGGCGGATTTCCTGGCCCCGATCATGGCGTCGGCCCAATCGCATTTCATCACCACGACGGCGGCCGCGCGACGGATGACGGCGCAGGGCTCGGGCGTCATCGTGCTGCTGTCCGCCACGGCGGCCGGTGAATCCCGGCACCGGATGGGCGGATTCAATATCGCCTGCGCCGGCATCGAAGCACTGAATCGCAGCCTGGCCGGCGAGGTCGGGCCTTACGGGGTGCGCGTGGTGTGCATCCGTTCCAATTTCGCACCGGAGACGGTGCCCGAGTTGTCCGAATCCGACGAGGCGATTCAGCCCTTGGTCCGTGATACCCGATTGGGCCGGCTGCCCCGGCTGACCGAGGTCGCCGAGACCGCGGTGTATGCCGCCTCCGACGGCGCGGGCGCGATGACCGGCGCGGTGCTCAACCTCTCGTGCGGTGCGCTGGTCGACTGAGCTGCCGGTCGGCCCCGTAACTCGTGCGTCGACTCAGAGGAACGGGGCCACCTGCTCTGCCGCCTCGACCGGGTGGCCGGCCTGGATGGGGGCGCCGAGCGCGCGGAACTTCCAGACGTCGGCTTCGCGTTGGACCTTCGCGACCACCATGCCGGTGTGTTTGCCGCCGACGCGCAAGCTACCGCCGGTCAGTTCGATGTCGGTGGTGCCGTCGACCAAGCGCCAGAAGGCGTTGCGCACTCGCTCGAATGTGTGTCCGGCGTAGGAGGTTACGACGAAAACCACAGTCGAGGCCTCGGGGGACAGCCTGGTGAGGTCGACGTCGATCATTTCGTTGTCGCCGCGGCCGGCACCGGTGAGATTGTCGCCCTGGTGTCGGACCGATCCGTCTTTGGAGGACAGGTGGCCGTAAAAGGCGGCGTCGAGTAGCTCGCGACCGGAAAAGACCAATGCCGAGGCGTCGAGATCTATATCGACTTCCCGCAAACCGAATCGTCCCGGCTCACGCACCGGGTCCCAGCCCAATGCCATCTTCACATGGGACAATTCGGCGCCGCCGGGATTACGCAGCGCCAATTCCTGAACGGTGGCGAGTGCACTTACCATTTCCGGATCGGGCAGTTGCCGCACCGGCTTCGGTGTGCGCCCCACCGCGACGCCGTGCGCGGACACCAGGGCGGCGAAACCGCTGCGGTATCCGTGCCCGAGGGGACGCAGCAGCCAGGGGTCGCCCCGATCCAAGTCCACCGCGACGACGGTCGATTCCGCACCTGATCCGTCGATGACGAATTCGTACAGTCGATTGCCCGCGGCGTCATCGATCCGCAGTCCAGGCGCTGGATAATCGCCCAGGCTGTCCTGCTGATCGTCGAGCGCGACGACAACGCGAACATGCTCGATCCCCGGGGGCACCACCCGCAGATCTATCGCCAATGCGCCCGGTTGGCCGCCTTCCCCGGGCACCAGCCGCACACCTTCCCCGAGCGGCTGGTTGTAGAAGACCAGATCCGCGTCCGTCCGGACCATGCCGTTCGCGGTGAGCAGCAATGCGGACAGATCGACCGCCGCGCCGTGGCGCACCGAAACAACAATGTGCTCGGCTTCGAGCACATTTACCTGCCCCCGAGCCAGTTGCACGGTCATTCACCACACCCTACAAAAACAATCGTGGAATGCCGGGAACGGCGCGCGTCGATTATGGCGCTCGAATAAGTCCGCGTAAATACCGCAACTTTTAGCTGCCGCGCAGCGCGCGCCGGTATTGTCACGACAGCGGTGCTCCATGAACCGAAATCCACCGCTCGCGGACCTGGCCGCACCTAGGCTGGTTCCATGTCGATAACACATCAGCTGGAACGAATCTTCGCGGGGCTCAACGCATCTCTGTATCGGGTCAGCGGCGGCAAGCTCGGCGGCCGGCTGGGCAAGGCGCCGATCTTGCTGCTCACCACTGTCGGACGCAAGTCCGGCCAGCGCCGCACCTCTCCGTTGCTCTACCAGCAAGACGGCGACCGCTACCTCATCGCCGGATCCCATCGCGGCACCGCGACCCATCCCGACTGGGTGCTGAACCTACGCGCGAACCCCGAGGCGGAGGTCCAGATCAACAGCAAGACCATCCCCGTCACGGCGACCGAGCTCGCGCCCGCCGAGCGCGACGCCGCATGGCCGGGCCTCGACGCGATGTACCCCAGTTTCGCCGACTACCGCAGCAAGACCGACCGCACCATCCCGATCTTCGCGCTCGTTCCGCGTTCGAACGGCGCTACCGGGCCGCGTTAGCCCTCGACGCAACCCCCGTAGCCGGTCCCCAGTTGTGACACATAACTAGCGAACGTCACGATCATGTCATAGTGTGGAGGAAGGCCGCACCCGACCGATGGGGATTCCGCATGACCGTCGAGCACAACACCCGCGCACTCGAACACGACATCGTGACCGACTTCAGCTCGCGCCTGAGCTACGGCGGCTACCTCGACCTGAACACCTTGCTCAGCGCCCAGCACCCGGTCAGCAAGCCGGAGCACCACGATGAGCTGCTGTTCATCATCCAGCACCAGACCACCGAGCTGTGGCTCAAACTGGTGCTGCACGAAACCCGCGCCGCGCGTGCGGCGTTCGATGCCGACGACGTCGGCGTCGCCCTGAAATGCATTGCGCGCGTGAAGCACATCCAGAAGACGCTCACCGAGCAGTGGTCGGTGCTCGCGACCCTGACGCCCACCGAGTACGCCCAGTTCCGCGACGTGCTCGGCAATTCGTCGGGCTTTCAGTCGTATCAGTACCGGGCTGTCGAGTTCATTCTCGGCAACAAGAACGCCTCGATGCTGAAGGTCTTCGAAGCAGATCCGGTCGCGCACAAGGAGTTACAGACGCTGCTGTACGAACCGAGCCTCTACGACGCGTTCTGGCGGCACGCCGCGCGCAGCGGGCTCGACGTGCCGCGCTCCACGCTGGACCGGGACGTGACGAAGGCCTACGTGCTCGACCCCGAGCTGCTCCCTTTGGTGAAGTCCATTTACGAAGCCCCGGAACAGCATTGGTCGATCTACGAGACCTTCGAAGAGTTGGTCGACCTCGAAGAGAACTTTCAACTGTGGCGGTTCCGGCACATGCGCACGGTGCTGCGCACCATCGGCATGAAGCGCGGCACGGGCGGATCCAGTGGGGTCGGCTTCCTGCAACGCGCGCTCGACCTCACCTTCTTCCCCGAACTGTTCGCTGTACGCACAGAGATCGGACGCTGACCGCATGACCTCGCCCGCACACAACTTCGCCATGCGCGCGAAAGCTCTCGACGACGCCGATCCGCTGCGCGACTACCCGAGCCGATTCCTCGGCAGCGACAACCCGGAGATCATCGCCTACCTCGACGGCAACTCACTCGGCCGTCCGCTCCGGGCGACCGCAGACCGCCTCAGTTCCTTCGTCACCGACGCGTGGGGCGGACGCCTCATCCGCGGCTGGGACGAGCAATGGTTCGACCTGCCGCTCACCATCGGTGACCGGATCGGTGCTGCGGTGCTCGGCGCCGCCGCGGGTCAGACCACGATCGGCGACTCGACCACGGTGCTGCTGTACAAGATCGCCCGCGGCGCACTCGCGCGCCGGGGCGAGCGCACCGAGATCGTGCTCGACCGCGACAACTTCCCCACCGACCGCTACCTGCTCGAGGCGATCGCCACCGAGCTCGGCCTGACGCTGCGCTGGATCGAACCGGAGTTCACCGGCGGCGTCACCGCCCAGCAGGTGGCCGACGCCGTCTCCGACCGCACCGCGCTCGTCGTGCTGAGCCACGTCGCCTACCGGTCCGGCTATCTGCTCGACGCGCCCGCCATCAGCACCGTCGTGCACGACGCCGGCGCCGTGCTGCTGCTGGACCTGTGCCATTCGGCAGGCGCGGTCGAGCTCGAACTCGATTCCTGGGCCGTCGATTACGCGGTCGGCTGCACCTACAAGTATCTGAACGGCGGCCCCGGCGCGCCCGCCTTCGGGTACGTCAACGGCGCGCACCTCGACGATTTCACGCAGCCGATCTGGGGCTGGATGGGTCGCGAGAGTCCGTTCGAGATGGCGCAGGGTTACGTTCCCGCGCAAGGCATCCGGCGGGTCATCAGCGGGACTCCCGCGATCGTCGGCATGCTGCCGATCCAGGACACCCTCGACCTGATCGAGGAGGTGGGCATGGCGGCCGTGCGGGCGAAGTCGGTCGCCCTCACCGAATTCGCGCTCGAACTGGTGCGGGCCTGGCTGATTCCGCTGGGCGTTGCGGTATCGTCGCCCACCGACCCCGCCCGTCGTGGTGGCCACGTGACGATCGACCACCCGGACTTCAAGGAGCTCACCGCGCGACTCTGGCAACGCGGCGTCATCCCCGATTTCCGTCCGCCGCAAGGCATCCGGATCGGCCTGAGCCCGCTCAGCACCACCTACACCGAGGTTCTCGCCGGGATCTCGGCGATCCGCGATGAACTCACCACGCGCTGACCTCGCGGGCGCGGTCCTCGACGACATCGATTCGAGGCCGGGCAGCGCGACCTCGCTTGCCCGGACCGTGCTCGGCGCCTACGTCCGCGACCTGGGCGGCTGGCTCGCCATCGCCGACTTCAGCGCGCTGCTGGCCGGACTCGGCGTGCCCGAGCAGAGTACCCGGACCGCCGTCACCCGGCTGAAGAGCAAGGGCGTGCTCGACGCCGAGTCGCGCGACGGCCGCAGCGGATACCGCATCACCGCCGCGGCCGAGGCGATGTACTCGCGCGGCGATCCGCGCATCTTCGGCTTCCGGCAGATGGCCGACGGCGACGCCTGGCACCTGATCTCGTTCGGCATCCCGGAATCCCAGCGCGCCGCGCGGCATCAGCTGCGCCGCAGGTTGTCCTCGATCGGCTGCGGCACCGTGTCGGCCGGCCTGTGGATCTGCCCGGAATACCTGGCGGCCGAGGCGGCCACGATCGTCACGGCCTTGGCGCTCGACGACTACGTGACCTCGTTTCGCGCCACCGACCTGACGGTCCCCGGCACGCTGCGCGCCGCGGCCGCGCAATGGTGGGATCTGCCCACCCTCGCCGAGCGGCACCGCGCGTTCCTCGCCCACCACGGCGATATTCTCACTCTCGACAATCTGACCGACCGACAAGCCTTCGAATACTTCGTCCCGCTGCTCGACGAATGGCGCATCATCCCCTACCTCGATCCCGGCCTCCCGGCGCCGATGTTGCCCCCCGACTGGCCCGGACCGGCCAGTGTGCGGCTGTTCGCCGAGGCGCAACAGCGCTGCCTGGCACCGAGCCGACGCTGGGTACGGTCCAGCATCGAGGCCGGAAGTAAACCCGGAATATTGATCCATTGATTTCCGAATTCACTTGGCACCCAATGCCGTAAAGTGTGGCTCCGCGCCGGGCAAATCGGGCTGAGCACGCGCGCGAACAGGTGTTATTCCATTCGGTGGTGGACCGCAGTGCGGCGTTATACCATCAGGCCCCTTTGTCACTTCGTATGGCGGGACCAGAGCTTGACCAGTGGTATTCAGCGGACCCCCTCGTCCGCTCGTCGTGAACGTTCCCGCCGGAGCTCCTCGACACACTCCCCCACCCTCGCCGCACTGCTCGCCTCGGCCGTGGAACGCAATCCCGACGGTGTCGCGGCCGTGTGCGGCGACAGGTCGATCACCTACCGTCAACTCGACGCCCGCTCCTCGCGGCTGGCGCGGACGCTGCTCGTGATGGGCGTCGGGCCGGAGACCATGGTGGCGGTGGCGCTGCCCCGATCGATCGACTCGGTCCTCGCGGTGTGGGCGGTCGCGAAGACCGGCGCCGCGTTCGTGCCGATCGATCCAGGCCTGCCGGGTAAGCGCATCCAGTTCCAAGTGGGCGACTGCGGCGCCGACATCGGGCTGACGAACTGCGAGAACGCGCCCGCACTGCCCGCAGGCGTGCGCTGGCTCGCGATCGATGACCCGGAGCTGGTCACCCGGACCGCCGCGGCATCGGCGAATCCTATTTCATACCTCGATCGTCCTACGCTGCTTCGGGTTTCGAACGTGGCGTACCTGATCTATACCTCCGGCTCGACCGGCAGGCCGAAGGGCGTCGCGGTCACCCACGCCGGTCTCGCCGCGTTCTGCGCCGAGCAGATCGCCAGGTACACGCTCACGTCGGCCGCGCGCACCCTGCATTTCGCGTCACCGAGCTTCGACGCCTCGGTGCTCGAGCTGCTGCTCGCCATCGGCTCCGCCGCCACCATGGTGATCGCGCCGCCGACGGTCTACGGCGGCGCCGAACTGGCGAGCCTGATCGCGCGCCACGAGATCAGCCACGCCTTTCTGACTCCGTCCGCGCTGGCCTCGCTCGAACCGACCGGACTGGACACGCTGCGGGTGGTGATCGTCGGCGGCGAAACCTGCCCCGCACCCTTGGTTCACCGCTGGTCGGCTCCCGGACGCCGATTCTTCAACGGTTACGGTCCAACCGAAACCACCATCATGGTGTCGATCAGCGCGGCGTTGGCCCCGGACCTGCCGGTCACCATCGGCTCGGGACTGCCGGGGATCAGCTGCCGGGTGCTCGACAAACGACTACGCCCGGTCGGCGTCGGTACCGCGGGCGAACTGTACGTCTCCGGGCCCGCCCTGGCCCGCGGGTACCACGATCGATCCGGCCTGACGGCACAGCGTTTCGTGGCCGACCCGCACGGCCTGCCCGGCACCCGGATGTACCGCACCGGCGACATCGTCCGCCGCGGCACCGGCGGTGACCTCGAATATCTGGGCCGCAGCGACGATCAGGTCAAGGTGCGCGGCTTCCGCATCGAGCTCGGCGAGATCGAATCGGTGCTGGCGAGCAGGCCCGGGGTGCGCGCGGCGGTGACCGTCGATCGCAAGACCGCGGCGGGCGAGACGGCGCTGGCCGCCTACGTGCAAGCCGAACCCGGCCATGCGCTCGATGACGCCGAGCTGGCGAGCGCGTTGGCTCGGCAGTTACCGCATTACATGCTGCCCGCCACGATCACCGTGATCGATCGAATTCCCTTGACCCCCACCGGAAAGGCCGACCGGGCGGCATTGCGCGCCCGCGCTGTCGATCAGCTCGCGTGCCGCGCACTGTCGGGCCCCGGTGAGGAACTGGTCGCCGAGGTGTTCGCTCAGGTACTGGGTCACGATCAGCTGGGCGCGGACTCCGATTTCTTTGCCTCGGGCGGCAATTCGCTGCTCGCCACCCAGGTCGCCGCACGGTTGAGCGAGATGTGGCAGGCACGGATCCCGACCCGATTGCTGTTCGACCATCCGACCGTGGCGGCGCTGGCGAAAGCCATTCAGGCGCAGCGGTTCGACGAGAGCCGACCCGCGCTGCTGGCCCGGCCACGACCCGAACGAGTGCCACTTTCCCCGTCGCAGTTGCGGTTCTGGCTGCGTAACCGGTTCGACCCCGAATCGGCCGTGGACAACATCGGCTTCGCCTTCAGCATGTCCGGCGACCTCGATGTCGACGCCTTGCGCGCCGCGTTCATCGATACCGTTGCCCGCCACGAGATCCTGCGCACGCGGTATCCGGCCGACAGCACCGGGCCCCGCCAGCACGCGCTCGAAGCGGGAAGTGGTGTCGCCGATTTCGCCGTCGAGGAGCTGGCGACGGCGACGCCCGACGAGCTGGCCGAACGGGTGCACGCCATTCTGTGGCGCGGCTTCGACGTGTCGATCGAAGTGCCGCTGCGGGTTCGGCTGCTCCGGACCGCCGACGAACACGTGCTGGTGTGCGCGGTGCACCATATCTGCGCCGACGGCTCCTCGCTGGCCCCGCTGGCTCGCGATATCGCCACCGCCTACACCGCGCGCGCCGCGGGCACCGCTCCGGCATGGCGCCCGCTCGATATCCAATACGCCGACTACGCACTGTGGCAGCAGGAGCTGCTCGGCTCCCGCGACGACCCGGATTCGCTGCTGTCCCGGCAGCTTTCCTACTGGACGACCGAACTGGCCGGGCTGCCGGACGAACTCGATCTGCCGAGCGACCGGCCACGCCCGAGCACCGCGTCGTTGCGCGGCGCGGCCACCCAGCGGCCGGTGCCCGCCACCCTGCACAGTGCGTTGCTCGCCGTGGCCCGCGAGCACAAGGCGACCCTGTTCATGGTGATGCGGACGGCCTTGGCCGTGCTGCTGTCCCGGCTGTCCGGCAGCACCGATATCGCCATCGGGGTGCCGATGACCAACCGGGCCGAGGCCGCCCTGGACGATCTCGTCGGCATGTTCGTCAATACGACGGTGTCGCGCACCAGGATCGATCCCGGCGAGAGCTTCGCCGCGCTGCTCGACCGGACCAGGGATCGGGATCTGGCGAACTTCGCCCATTCCGAGGTGCCGTTCGAGCACGTCGTCGACGCGGTCAACCCGGTGCGGTCACCGGGGCGGCATCCGCTGTATCAGGTCGGTTTCGCGTTCCAGAACTTCGGCAAGGCCAGCCTCGAACTGCCCGGTTTGACGTTCGCCGGGCTCGATGTCGACACGCGGACGGCGAAGACCGATCTGCATATCGCGGTGGTCGACGATCATGGTGCCGACCGCACGCCGGGGCAGATCATCATCCGGTTCGGTTATGCCACTGATCTTTTCGACGAACCGACGGTACTGCGGTTCCTCGACGCCTATATCCGTGTGCTGCATCAAGTGGCCGCCGATCCGGTCGCCGCGGTCGGTGACATCCATATGGTGCATCCGGACGAGCGGCGGCGGATCGAATCATGGTCGGCCGGTGACGCTCACGCCGTCGCGCCAGAAACCCTCGGCGCGGCATTGCAACGCACAGCCGCGGCCACGCCGGACGCCATCGCCGTGGTGTGCGGATCGGCGATGCTGACCTACGGACAATTGCAGGCCCGCGCCAACAGGTTGGCGCGGTGGCTGATCGGGCAAGGTGTCGGGCCGGAAGCCGTTGTCGCGGTGGCCATGCGGCGTTCCCTTGATCAGGTTGTTGCACTGTGCGCGATCGCCGAAGCGGGCGGCGCCTGGGTGCCGATCGATCCGGATCACCCCGCCGAACGGATCGGCTATGTGCTGGATTCTGCTGCGCCGCACTGCGTGTTGACGACCAGTGCGGACGCGTTCACGGTTACGGCGGCGCACGCCGTCGACACCTTGGATCTGACCGACTTGGACTCAGCGCCCGTTCGTGATGACGAACGCCGGATGCCGTTGCGTGGTGACCATCCCGCGTATGTCATCTACACCTCCGGCTCGACCGGGCGTCCAAAAGGTGTGGTGGTCAGCCACGAGGCGATCGTCAATCAGCTCGACTGGATGCAGCATCAGTACGGGGTAGACGCCGCCGACACCTATTTGCAGAAGACACCGGCGACGTTCGATGTGTCGCTGTGGGGGTACTTCCTGCCGCTGCGGGCCGGTGCGCGAATGGTGCTGGCCGGCCCCGACGATCATCGGGATCCGGCGGCGCTGTGCGGGCTGATCGCCGCGCACCGGGTCACCCTCACGGATTTCGTGCCGACCATGCTGACGGCGTTCGCCGGACATGCCACCGTCGGCGAAGTGTCTTCGCTGCGTGCGGTTTTCGTTATCGGCGAGGCCTTGGCGCCGGAGACCGCGCTAGCGTTCGCGGCGATCAGCAGCGCCGAGGTGCACAACCTGTACGGGCCGACCGAGGCGGCGGTGAGCATCACCCAGCATCACGTCGATGCGGCCGAGCCTGCGGCCACGGTGCCGATCGGTGTGCCGGAGTGGAACTCGCGGGTGTTCGTTCTCGATACGCGACTGCGGCCGGTACCGGTGGGCGCGGTGGGCGAATTGTATTTAGCCGGGGTCCAGCTGGCCCGTGGATACAAAGGTGCGCCTGGACTCACTGCCGGACGCTTCGTCGCGAACCCGGCCGAGCGGGGTGCACGGATGTACCGGACCGGGGATCTGGTGCGCTGGAACTCGCACGGCACCCTGGACTACCTGGGGCGCAGCGACTTCCAGGTGAAGGTCCGCGGGCATCGCATCGAACTCGGCGATATCGAGACCGCGTTGCTCGCCGACCCTGGCGTCGGGCAGGCGGCGGTCGCGGTGAAACCGTCCGACGGTGGCGACCGGCTGGTCGGCTACGTCGTCGCGGCAGGCGACTCGGATGTCGACCCGAATGCGTTGCGGCAGTCGCTCTCTCGCATGCTTCCTACCTACATGGTGCCGTCGGCGGTGCTGCTGCTCGATGCGCTGCCGATCAATACCAGCGGCAAACTCGACCGAGCGGCACTCCCCCAGCCGGTTTTCGCGGCACGCGACGGCGTCGCCCCGTCGACGCCGCTGGAGATCGCGATCGCCGAGGTATTCGCCGAGGTGCTCGCCGTCGCCCCGATCGGGGTGACCGACGACTTCTTCGAGCTCGGCGGTTCCTCGCTGATGGCTTTCACCCTGCATCAACGGCTTTCGGCCCGGCTGGCGCGCGACGTGCCGATGTCGGCACTGCTCACCACCCCCACGGTGGGTGGCCTCGCCGCGCACCTCACCGGGACGGCCGCGCAGACGCGGGTGCCGACCCCGACAGAGGACGCCGTACTCGACGACGACATCACCGTCCACCACGGTCTCGCCCCGCACACCGGGACACCGCACGTGGTGTTGCTGACCGGCGCGACCGGCTTCCTGGGAGCGCATCTGCTCCGAGATCTGTTGGAGCACACCGACGCACAGGTGTGGTGTCTGGTTCGTGCCGACACCGCGGACCAGGGCGCCGATCGAATCCGGCAGGTACTACAGCGCTACCGGCTGTGGGACGAGGCCGCCGAGCATCGAATCGTCGCGGTGCCCGGTGATCTCGCCGCGCCACGATTAGGGCTCTCCGACACCGAATACGACCGTCTCGCCGAGACCGTCGACGTGATCCTGCACAACGGCGCCCGCGTCAACCACATTGATCCGTACGCACGACTGCGCGCGGCCAATGTCGAGGGCACCCGCGACGTGCTCCGCCTGGCGACGACACACCGGCTCAAACCGGTACATTTCGTCTCCACGCTGGGCACCACCGTCGCCAAAACCGCGACACCCCGCCTCATCGTGGAAACCACCCGACTGCGAGCGGACCGGCTCGCCGAGAACGGCTATGTCCTGTCCAAGTGGGCCGCAGAGGAACTGGTGTGGCAGGCGGGCGACCGCGGGGTACCGATCGGCATCTACCGCCCCGGAACCATCTGCGGCGACCCGCAAGCCGGCCTGAACAGTGCCGATGATTCGTTCTGGAACATGATCCGCGCCGCCGCGATCCTCGGGCAGGCACCGGATGTCAGTGACGCGGCCGTCTCGCTGAGCCCGGCGACCTACGTGTCCCGCGCCATCGTGGAACTCGCCACCCATCCTCGCGCAGAGACGGTGTACCACTTGGTCAACAAGACCCCGGTGGCCGTGAAAACCATCTTCGCCCGGCTACGCCGCCACGGACTACCGGTGACCACCGCCCCATTGGACACGGTGCGGGCCGCCCTCACCGCCGAATCCCGTCGGCGCAACGCCGCCGGTGACGATTCACTCGTCCGCGCCGAGCTGCTGAGCACGAACTACCTCGGCCTCGCCCGCCTCGATTGGAGCGACGCCCACACCCGCGCCGCCCTCGCCGACACCGGCATCACCTGCCCACCGATTACCGAGGCCGCCCTCGACGCCTACATCAAGGAGTTCATCGCCTCCGGCTTCCTGCCGGCCGGCGCGGCACAGGGTTTGCCCGCACCTGACCCGATTCTCGGTGCCACTCAGCAGGTGGTGGGGCCGGGGTCGGCGCCCGCGAGGACTGCGGTGAGCCAGAGCAGTGATGGTTCGTAGCCGATGAGTTCGGCCGAGATGTGTTCGGAGGCAGGGACTCTGAAGAAGCGGAGGTTGGCGCCGGCTGCGCAGTAGCGTTGCACGACGGGTTCGATGGCGGCGATGGGGATGATCGGGTCGGTGGTGGAGTGCCACATGGCGATCGGGACGTCGGGGGCGTCGCCGTAGCCGAGACTGTCTCGGTGCAGGACGTTTTGGATGTCGGGGTCCAGGAAAGCGTTCGGGTCTTTGAGGTAGTTCTTCAGCGGGCGCCATGCGCCGGTGGCGGCCGCGGTGTAGAGGCAGCGGTGTTCGATGTCGTGGACCACGGTCATGCCGTCGGCGGTGAGGAACTTGTCGAGCGGCAGCAGGTCGGGGAATTCCCTGGACAGTGCGATCAGCCAGATCCAGCCGACGAAATCGGCCTGCCCGGCGATACCGGGGCCCGCGTCCATGGCGAACAGGGTCATGGCGTGCTTGTCGCCGGGCACGCCGCCCTGGGCGCTGCCCTTGATCGGCAGTTCAGGGGCGTAGCCGCGGTGCAGTTCGGCCGCCCAGCCGGTGGCGCTGCCGCCGCCGGAGTATCCCCACAGTCCGATCGGCGAGTCGGCCAAGCCCAGGCCCGCGCGCCGGGTCGCACGGACACCGTCGAGCACCATGTGGCCTTCGCTCGGCGCGAGGGCGGTGCTGGTCTTGCCGTTGAAGTCGGGGATCGTCACCGCCATGCCTTCACCGAGGAATTGCAGCAACAGCTGGGTTTCCTTCATGGTTCCCGCGCGCACGGTGTGCGAAGGGTTGCACGCCGGGTCCAGGCCGTCGATCGCCTCCTGATAGGAGATCACCGGGCGCGGGCTGGGGCCGAGCCACGGGATCCCCGGGATCATCACGGTGGTGGCGGTGACGATCGGGCGGTCGCGGCTGTCGGTGCTGCGGTAGAGGATCTGTTCGGTGTGCACCGGCGGCCACGGCACACCGAGCAGATAGCTGGTGACCACGCGCTTGCGGATCACGTCACCGTTGGCGTAGCGGTCGAGGTCGTCCGGGTCGTCGTACCAATGATCGTCCGCGGGCATCGGGACGGGAATGAACCGGTAGATGTCGGTTTCGCTCGGCAGTGGCGGCAGCTGGTTCTCGTCGGGACGAACCGGCCAGGTGGCTTGCGGTCCGGTGTTCGGCGAATCCGCCTCTGCGGTCGCCGTCGCGGCAACGGCGAGGGAAACAGTGAGCGCGAAACCTACTGCGAATATGGCACAACGAACTTGGATCACAATCGGGGTACCTCTCGGGCGAAGCTGACATCGAAGCCAGAGGCCGCTGCACACAGCGGCCGCCAACCGGGACACCATCGAGCGCCCGACGGACCGAACGAGGTCTCAGTTCACACGACTGTTCGCGGAAGTGTCACTACGCAACCGGCCAGGGTTTCCCGACTACCACTGTGCACACTGCATAAGTCCTGACGACCCGCAGTCGGTCAGGATGTCGCCGCGTGAAATCGCAGCTGCTGCCCTGGACGCAGCTGTGCGAGCAGGTCGACGTCGGCCGTGACCACGGTCCCGACGACCGGATATCCGCCGGTGATGGGGTGATCGGCGAGGAAGACGACCGGTTCGCCGCTTGGTTGCACCTGGATCGCGCCGAGCGGTACTCCTTCGGTCGGCAGTTCCTTGTCGTTGATCCGGGTGAGTGGCGCCCCGTCGCCGACCCTGGACAATCGCACACCTACGCGGTCGGCGCGGTCGGTCATCTGCCAGCGGCCGGTGAACAGTGACTGCGGGTCGGAGAACCAGTCGTCCCGCGGGCCGAGCAGTACGCGGACGGTGACCAGACCGGAGTCCATCGGCGGCACCGGCGCCACCTCGACATTCGGCCAAGGGCAGTTCTCCGTCGGACCAACGCTGAGCTGCGCACCCTCGGTCAGCGGCTCGGGGCCGAGTCCGGCGAGGGTGTCTCTACTGCGGGAGCCGAGTACCGGATCGACGGCGATACCGCCGCGCACCGCGACATACACGCGCAGCCCGGCGGTGGCCATGCCGAGCTTCAATCGCTGCCCGGTGCCCAGCGCGAGAACGGACGCGCGAGCCTGGGCGACACCGTCCACGGTGATCGGCGCGTCGGCACCGGTCACCGCGAGCAGGACCGGCGCCTCGGCCACGAGTTCCAGTCCGCCGAGCAAGGTTTCGATGCCTGCCGCGTCCTCGGGGTTGCCGACCAGCCGATTCGCCAGCTTCAGCGAACCTCTATCGGCCGCACCGGATACGCCGACACCGATGGAGAACCAGCCGGGCCTGCCGAGGTCCTGGATGGTGCTCAACAGACCCGCATCGAGGATGCGTACCACGGTCATTCGCCGGCCCCCTCGATGAAACGGACCCGGGTGCCCGGGCGCAGCAGGGACGGCTCGGCCCGGTCGAGGTCCCACATCCGGACGTCGGTGGTGCCGATGAGCTGCCAGCCGCCGGGCGAACGCCGCGGGTAGACGGCGCTGTATCCGTCGGCCAGCGCCACCGAGCCCGCGGGCACCGACGTCCGTGACTCGGACCGGCGCGGCACGGCCAATCCCGACTCGGCGGCCTCGAGATAACCGAACCCCGGAGCGAATCCGATGAACGAGCACCGCCACACCGTGCGGGTGTGCGCGGCGATCAGCGCGCGGACCGAGATACCCAACTGTGCCGCAACGCTTTCCAGGTCCGGCCCGTCATAACGGACCGGGATGGTGCGTACGTCGTCCGGCAGTACCTCGGCCGAGCCCGCCCCCTGGATACTCCGAAACAGCTGCCGCAGTTGCTCTTCGACGGCTCGGCTGTCCGCCGCATCGGTCATGGTGACCAGGACGGTCTGCGCGGCGGGCAGCACATCGTGCACGCCGCTGGGCAATTCGCGGCGGAGCAGGTCGATGAACGCGACCAGATCGGCGTGCTCGTCGGGCGCGACGAGCATCGACCGGTCCCCCGCGGGCAGGATCCGCAGCGGCGCCCTCGGCACGGTGATCGCGGACATCGACCCTCCTTCAGGCTAATTCGCGGCCGCGGGTTTCCGGCAGGCCGAACAGCGCGATGACCGCGAGAACATATCCGAAGGCGCCGAACATCATCGCGCCGGCCAGGCCCAGCGTGGTGGAGGCCAAAAAGCCGACCACGGTGGGGAATACGGCGCCGACACCGCGACCGAAGTTGTAGGTGAAGCCCTGTCCGGTACCGCGGGACGCGGTCGGGTACAGCTCGGACAGGAACGACCCGAAGCTGGAGAAGATGGCCGCGGTACAGAAGCCCAGCGGGAAGCCGAGGATCAGCACCATGGTGTTCGCCCCCTCCGGCACCTGGATATAGGACACCATGAAGGCGACCGACAATACGGCGAAGAGCTGGATGGTGCGTTTGCGGCCGATCCGGTCGGCGAGGATGCCGCCGGTGACATACCCGAGGAACGCTCCGCCGATCAGCAGGAACAGATAACCGCCGGTACCAACGACATTCAAGTCGCGGCTCTTCTTCAGGAAGGTCGGCAGCCAGGTGGCGAGGGTGTAGTAACCGCCTTGAACACCGGTGGCCAGCAAGGAGGCGAACAGCGTCGTCCGGAGCAGGTCGCGCCGGAAGATCGACACGAACGATCCCGCCCGGTTACCCGCCGACTCCCGGCGCTGGGTGACCGTCTCGGAGTCGGTCAGATTGCGGCGCACCCAGATGATCAGCAATGCGGGCAGCGCACCGGTCCAAAACAGCACCCGCCAGGCGAGATCTTCGCTCACGAATTGGAAGACGAGCGTGTAGACCAGCACCGCCAAGCCCCAGCCGACCGCCCAGGCACTCTGCACGTAAGCCACCGTGCGGCCTCGATACTTGGTCTGCGCGTACTCGGCGACCAGGATCGCGCCCGCGGCCCATTCGCCGCCGAAGCCGAGACCCTGGAATGCCCGGAAGACCAGCAGCGTCTCGAAATTGGGTGCGAAACCGCACAGCACGGTGAACAGGGTGTAGGTGGCGACGGTGAGTTGCAGCGTGCGCACTCGCCCGATCTTGTCGGCCAGCACACCGGCCAGCGCGCCGCCGAGCGCGGACACCAGCAGGGTGACCGTGGTCAGCAGCCCCGCCTGGCCCGAGCTGATGACGAAGTACGACGAGATGGCACCGAGCGCCAGCGGCAGCACCTGGAAGTCGTAGGCGTCCAAGCCATATCCGCCGAACGCGCCGAGGAAGGCCTTCTTGCCTTTGGCGCTCAGCGTTCGGAACCAGTCGAAGGGTTGTGACTTTTCGGCCGGATCCACCGGGAGGTCTGTGGAAAGGCTCATGGCTGCCTCGCAATGCTCGAGCTCAGGAGAGCGACGTACGTCACAGCAGACTACGGATCGTTGAACGATTCTGCAATCCTAAGGTGGGATCGTCGGCTGGCGGTTCGATCACTGGGTTATGCTCGAACGGCAAAGCCACTGGTCCGCGGAGGTTTGGATGACGACACCGGTAGATCGGCCCGATCCCGTCTACACGGCGCTGTCCGAACACAAGGGCCTGCTCGCCCGCTCCAGTCGCAGTTCGCAAACCGCCGACATCGTGCGGGCCAGCATCCTGGACGGGTCGCTGCGACCGGGCACCCGCCTGTCCGAGCCGGATATCTGTGCGGCACTGGGAGTTTCGCGCAACACGCTGCGTGAAGCGTTCCGCTCGCTGATCGAAGAACGGCTCGTGACGCACGAGCTCAATCGCGGCGCCTTCGTGCGCATCCCGACCCCGGACGATGTCGCAGAGCTCTATCAGTGCCGCCGGGTGATCGAGGGCGCGGCCGTGCACAGTTTCGATCCAGCCGGCCAGCAGCCGACCGACCTCGCCGCCGCGCTCGCCCACGCGGATGCCTGTGCCGCGAACCAGGATTGGACCGGCGTCGGCACGGCCGACATCGACTTCCACAAGGCGATCGCCGCGCTCAACCGGAGCAGGCGGCTGGACGAGATGATGTCGAGCGTGTGGAACGAGCTGCGTCTGGTCTTCCATGTGATGGCCGATCCGCTGACCTTCCACGAGCCGTATCTGGCTCGCAATCACGAGATCTACGAGGCGATGGTCGGCGGTCGAACCACCGAGGCCGAGCAGATGCTGGCCGACTACCTCAGCGACGCAGAGTCACACATTCGCGCGGCGTACACCCAGATTGTCACCTGAGCTCTAGCGCGGCCGCGGCGGATTCCGACGAGCCCGCCGCGCCCGTTTCCGGCATCGTGAGCGCAATCCTGGTCACCGGACCGTCGGCCGAGGACAGTGGGACGACTTGTCCCGTGTGTCTCGTGCCAGGAGAGGTCATCATGTCCGACAGCAGTGCGCAATTCCGGCCGATCGAATCGCTGCTCGCGCAGACCGCAACCGAGTTGGGGGTGCGGTCGGTGCGGGTGGTCGACAACGACACCGAACTGTTCGTGCGTGATTCGCGCGCCGACCCGGCGGCCGAACAGGCCCTTGCCACGCGCCCCGCAACGCTCTGAGCTGCGGCGCGACGCGTTCAGAAAATCTACAGTCGCGACTGTAGACATTCCCGCACCGCTGTTATATGGTTCATCCCGTCAGCAGAGAAGAAAGTCGCATTGGCCGGGTAGAGGATGAACTTCCCGGAATGAGATGAAGTGACTGAATACCCTCCCCTCCGGGTGGCTGACGACAACGCCACCGGAGGGGAGGGACGTACACCACGAAAGGTAGGGAGCGGTGCCCGGTTCCGACGCGCTCTCAGCGTTCGGACGGCATAGCGCGTATCGCAGCGCAAGCGGGCATCGCGGTTCCATGGATTGGAGGTGGTCGACAGTCCTAACGATGCGATCCCCACACCCCACCCTGCAGCACGGGATGTGGAAAGACGAAGCCGGTCACGATGATCGGCATGGTGAATAAACCCCCTCTGGGCCCCGGCGCTCCACGCGCCGGGGCCCAATTCTTGTTTCGCAGATAGGTATTCATGCAACAGACCCACGCCGAATCGGCAACCGACAACCCCGGCGCCAAACTGGACGACGACGACTATCCCGCCTACAGCATGGGCAGTGCCGCAGACGCCCTCGGCGTCACCCAGGCCTTCCTGCGCGCCCTCGACGCCGCCGAACTCCTGACCCCCCAACGCTCCGACGGCGGCCACCGCCGCTACTCCCGCTACCAACTGCGCATCGCCGCCCGAGTCCGCGAATTGGTCGACCAGGGCACCGCGCTCGACGCCGCCTGCCGCATCATCATTCTCGAAGACCAGCTCGCCGAAGCACAGCGCATCAACTCCGAACTGCGCCGGAATCACGGGCAGCACGCGGCCGGCACCGGTCGCGATATCGCGCTTTAACCGTTGCGCTCAACAGGTTCGGGCAGCTGATGCGCGGACAGCGGCAGTGGTCGACGCGACCACCGGTTCACGGCTCGTTCGCGGTCAATGTGGCGACCCCCGGCCCAGTCAGCAATGCAGCTGCGACAGAACGGCCTGTCGCGAGCAGGAGCAGCGCGCCTGCGGTTCCCTGGACGAGTTCACCCGTGCCCGTAGACCACTCGATGTCGGTCGCGACGAGGCGATAGCCCGACAGTCGCTCTTCGATGCCGAAACGATCGGCCGTTTCCCATACCCGGTCCAACGCCGATCGGGCTGATACAGCAGGCATTTCATGGACGATGCCGAGCGGAATGGCGATGTCTTGGGCATGCACCAGGACGTCCAGCAAGCGGTCGGCCGGCACTGTGCCGATCGGAACGAATCGGGACGGTGCGGTGGCACGTAGCTCCGCAAGCAACTGGCGGGTGCCGACGCGGTCGGCGTAGCGAATGGCGCTGTCCCGCAAGCCCCGATGCACGTTGCCACGGGCACGGATCAGATTGACCACTATCCAGCCGAGATTCGCGCGCGTCGACAGCACCAGATGCGCGACGACATCGCGGATTCGCCATCCCGCACAGAGGGATGCGCGGTCCCAGTCGGATTCGGTGCGGTCGGCGAGCAAGTCGGCCAGGCGCGCTCGTTCGGCGGCGACGGCCTGCCAGATCTGCTCGGTCGTCATGGATTCGGGGTGGTTCATCGGTCGATCCCTCTCACTCGAAGTTCCATTACGGTAGGAACTCCACCCGAGTGGAGGTTCAAGTCGATGTGACCGAGGACACCTACCCTGCCGCGATGAGCATCGGAGAGTTGGCGCGCCGCACCGGGGTGCCCGTGCGGACCATCCGGTTCTATTGCGACAGCGGGATTCTGGAGTATCGCCGGACCGGCGGCGGGCATCGGATATTCGACTCCCCCGCGGCGGTGGACCGGTTGCTGCTGGTGCGCCGGTTACGCGCGCTGGGTGTGCCGCTGCCCGCGACCCTCAACGTGCTCGACGGCGCCGAGTCGATCGGTGCGGCCGCAGCCGCCGAACGCGCCACCGTCGATGCCGAGCTCGACGCGCTCCGGTGGCGCAGGGCGGCCCTGTTCGCTATCGAATGCGCACCGCCCGGCGAACGTGCGCGTCGCCTGGAACTGCTTGCCGCGGTGCAGGACCGGAGCTCGATCATCGATAGCGCCGTCGCATTCTGGCGGCCCATTCTCGGCCCGCTGCCCCGCGAGCAGTTCGATTCGTTCATCGACATGAATCTGCCTGCGCTGTCGAGCGATCCCGCGCCGCATCGGTTGGTCGCCTACGCCGAGCTCACCGCGCTCGCCACCGATCCGCGCGTCAAAACGGCGATGACGCAGCAGATCTGGCGATCGGAGCACGGGAAAATCGGTGACCGCAGGCACTTGGCGACGGCCGTCGCCGACGTCTGCGAGATCGTGGCGCCACTGGTCGCCGCCCACGAAAGACCCCGTCCGGGAGCGGAGCTCGACCAGTACGTGCACGCCCACGCGACAGCCCGCCGCGAACGGGACACTCCCCGGTTCCGGCGCGCACTCCGCACCGGCACAGCGGACACCGATCCCCGGCTGCACCGCTACTGGCACCTCACGGCCGAGATCACCGGCACCGAGGCGACGGCAGGAGCCATCCACTACTGGCTGTCGGACGCGCTGCGGCAAACGATCTAGCGCCGCAACGCCTAGCGGTCGCGGCCCGCCGCGGGGGTGGACGTCTTGCGGCTGGTGCGGGCGCGGCGCCGGGCGGCCTGGAGTTCGGCGAGTTCCTGTTCGAGGATCTCGGCGATGCGGAATTGGCCGGTGTCGTGGATTTCCGGGGTGGGGATGGCGGGGGCGTCCTTGCCGGGCTTGGTATCGGCTGGGGTGGTGGGCTTTTCGTCGACCGGCGCGGCCGGCCGCTTGATGGCGGCGGTCGGCGCGGTCGCGGACGGGCGTTCCGCCGACTTCACGGTGAGCTTGTCGGGGGTGGTGGCGGCGGGCTTGCTCGGCTTCGCCGGGGTGGCGATGGTCTTCGACGGCGCGGCCTGCTGAGCGGCGGCCTTGGTCGGGGTGGCCGACTTCTGGCTGGGGGCCGCGACGGCGGGCTTGGTCGCCGTGCCGGAGCCGTTCACCGGAGTGGCGGGCTTGCTGTCGGTGTCGCGCTTCGCGCCGTTCACGGGAGTGGCGGGCTTGCTCTTCGCGGCGGACTCTTCGGGCGCCGGTGCCGGCACCGTGGGCTTGCGGTCGGAAGTGCTGGGCGCGGAGCCGTTTTCGGACTTCGCCGCGGGGCGGCTGTCCTTGGTGTCGGCGAGGTCGCTGCCGAGGGTCGCGGCGGCCACCACCTTTGCCGAGGGCGGCGGGGTGGTGGAACGGAACGCCGAGCGGACGGGAGCGGCGGGCTCGGGTGTTGCCGCGTCGTCCTCGTCGGTGACCACGACGGTTTCGATCTCGGGGTCCACCACGGCGTCGCCGGTTGGTCCGGCGCCCAGTTCCGCGAGCGGGTCCGGTTCGGCCTCGACGGTCAGCTCGGCGATGGAGCTGGACGCCATCACCTCGGCCGCCGAGCGGCGCAGCCGGTAGCTGGCGATCGCGGGCAGCGTGCGGCGGATCTGCTCGGCCGGGTCGGGCAGATCCCGGACCTGGTCGGTGGCGCGATGGATGGCGAGCCCGTACCGGGCGCTGGCGGCGTCGTGGATGAGCAGCGCGACACCGATCATCACCGGCGCGACGGCGTGCACGGCGGCGTCGTACCAGTGCTCCGCACGCAGGTACGGGTAGGTGTTCAGGGTGACGGTCAGCGACAGCAGCGCGACCTCGGCGGCGACGACCTGCTTACGGTTGTCGACGACACCCCACTCGGCCACCTTGTTCGTGCCGATCATGATGATGATCAGGCAGACGCTGATCATCGCTTCCAGCAGGTAGCTGAACCAGTACAGCGGGTCACCGGGACCGCCGGGCGCGATGTTGTGCTGGACATTCACCGCGGACCACAGCATGCCCGCGCCGACGACACCGGCGAGCGCACGCAACGACCAGGCCCGATGCCGATACAGCGAGGCGAGTTTGGCATGCGGGCTCGACTCACGGCGCTGCGCAGCAATTGCCTTGCGGGCCACCAGTAGATCTCGCATGTCGGCCTTCTCGATCGCTTCGGTGGTCTGCCTGGCGCGGTCGGCCGCCGACGCGGCGGCTTGAGCCTCTTTCCAGCGCTGACCACGGTCTTGCCCGCGAATCTTCTCGGCTAGCTCGCGTTCGGCCAGCAGCTCGTCCTCGGAGAGCGCTTCGGTCAACGCGGGATCGAATTGGTATGCCAGCCGGCCGCGGGCCTTCTCGACCCGCCTCGCCAGCTGTGTGACCTCGTCCTCAATGGGATGCTGGATGGTCATTTCGGCTCCAGGAGGAGATTCGATGGCAGACAAGTGATCACGCGTGGGAAGGCTACATCGCATTCGCCCGTGACGCACCGTTGCCAGCGAAAACCGTCGATTTGCCGGGTGAATGCGGCGTGCCGCCGCTGTGTTTCCCGGATGATCATAGAACAGGCACGACGATTCGCAACCGCTGTGTTGCCGGCGATCGACCGGTCGGCGGCGGTGCGGCGGCGGTCACTGCGCGCCGAGTGTCTTTGCACTGTCGGCGAATACGACGAGATCAGGAAAGGCCCGACTTCACTATGACCGGTTCGTCCGGCTCTCCACGATGAAACTCGCTGCGGTCGTGGCGCTCCCACCGATGTTGAGGGTGGCGAACCGACGGGCATCCGGCACTTGATAGGCTCCTGCCTGCCCGGTGACCTGTTTATAGGCATCGAGCACCATTCGTACACCGGTCGCACCCACGGGATGGCCACCGCCGATCAATCCACCACCAGGGTTGACCGGTATCCGGCCGTCACGCGTTATATCGCCGCCTGCCACGGCTTTCCAGCTCTCCCCCGGACCGGTGATGCCGAGGTGGTCTATCGCCATGTACTCGGACATGGAGAAGCAGTCGTGCACCTCCACGCCGTCCACCGCGTCGATATCGGGCAGGCCCGCACGACCGAGTGCGTCGAGCATTGTCCGGCGCACATGGGGAAAGACATACGGGTCGTCGGCGCTGGCTCTTATCTTTTGCGCCAACGGCAGGCCCGCGGTGCGATGACCCCAGCCGCTGATCACCGCGCGGCTGTCGGGCCGTAAGTCGCTGCGCCGCGCCAGGAATCGGTCGGATACCAGGACCACGGCGGCCGCACCGTCGGTCATCTGACTGCAATCCTGACGGCGTAGCCGACCGGCCACCGGCGGGTTCGCGGTGTCGTCGGTGCCGAAGCTGTCCGGGGTGAATGTCCAATTCCTGGTCTGTGCCAGCGGGTTGGTGCGTGCGTTGGCGATGTTGAGCTCGCTGATGGCGCGCAGGTGGGTGTCGTCGAGGCCGTAGCGGCGGTCGTACTCGTCGGCGACCTCGGCGAACATGGTGGGCCACACGAACTTCGTGTCCTGCGCCTCGTGACCGACCCAGGCGGCGGCACCGAGATAGCCCGCCGCCACGTCGCCGGGGACGGTCTTCTCCAGCTCGGCGCCGAGCACCAGGGCGCAGTCGTAGCGACCGGATTCGAGGTCGGTCATCGCGGCCAGCAGCGCCATACTGCCGGAGGCGCAGGCTGCTTCGTGCCTGCCCGCCGGTACGCCCCACAGTTCGGGGATGACCGTGGCGGGCATCCCGCCGAGTTGCCCCTGGCCGGTGAACAACTGTCCGAACGCGTTGCCGACGTGGATCACGCCAACCTCGTCCGGTGCGATGTCCGTTGTCGCGAGGGCTTGGCCGACCACGGTTCCCACGAGTGCGTCGAAGCCCTTGCCGTCGCGGTGCCAGTTGACGGCGAAATCGGTTTGGCTGCCGCCTAGCAGGTGAATGGTGCTGGTGGACATGGGAACTCCTGTATGTCTCGGCTGAACGGTGCTTGTCGGATGCCGTTCAGGGCTGGTCGCCGGTCAACGTCGCGCGAAGTTCGCGTCGCAGCAGCTTGCCGACCGGGTTGCGGGGCAAGGTCTCGACGATCTCCAGTCGCTCGGGCAATTTGAAGGAGGCCACCTCGCGGGCGCGTAGGTGCTCGGTCAGGACGTCCAGCGTCACGGTGGCGTCGGGCGCGGGAACCACGAACGCGCAACACTTTTCGCCGAGCACCGGGTCCGGGTAGCCGACCACCGCGACGTCGGCTACGCCCGGCGCGTCAGCAAGGAGGCCCTCGATCTCGGCCGGGGCGATGTTCATGCCGCCGCGGATGATGATCTCCTTCATCCGGTCTACGAAGCGCAGGTATCGGCCGCCCTCTCCGCACAGCTCGAATACGTCTCCGCTGCACAGGAACCCGTCGTCGTCGAACGGCTCGGTCGAGGCGGTGCCGGGCAGGTAGCCGCCGAACACCGCGGGGCCCGCGAGCCGGAGTTCGCCGGTGCCACCGACTTCCGTGACCGTCGCGCCGGTACTGACGTCGACGAGTTTCACCGCCGTTCGGTCGGCGAGCCGGGACGCCCACTGCACGTTGGGCGCGCCGTAGCGCGGGAGGTACTGCGCGCGGATCTCCGGGTCGGGGAAGTCGATCGGTGCGCCGAGCAGGCATACACCTTCGTTGGAGCCGAAGAAGTTGAGCACCTCGATGCCGAGCTCGTCCTGCCAGCCGCGCACCACGCTCGGAGGCAGCGGGGCACCACCGGATCCCACCCGCCGCAGCGACGACAGGTCGGCCGAGGCGCGCAGAGTTTCGTTGTGCAGCAACATCGTCAACAGTGCGGGCGGCATGCTGGTGTGCGTCACTCGGTGCCGGGCGATCTGGCCGAGGAAGACCGGTAGGTCCAGTGGATGGTGTTGCACCAGGTGTCCGCCGGTGAGCAGCCACGGCAGGAAGGATGCGGCGAAGCCCGCCATGTTGACCATGGGGAAGGGGTTGAGCAGCACCGACTCCGGCGTGAGATGCAGTCCGTCCTGCACGCCCCAGGCCATGGCGAGCCAGTCGCCGTGGCAGCGGGGGATCCCCTTGGGTGCGGCTTCGGTTCCGCTGGTCCAGCAGATGGTTACGCGGTCGTTCACCGAAACCGTCAGTCCGCTGACGTAGAACCGCATCCGCTCCCGATCGGCGGTGTCGGCGGGTTCGCCCAGCAGGATCGCACCGTCGGGCACCCCGGGTCCGAAGGCGAAGACAGTGCCCTCGTTGCCCACCACTTCCAGTGCCTCGCAGGCGAGTTCACGCCCCGACAGCTGGCCAGCCGTGATGATCGCCGTCGCGTCGGCGGCGGAAACAATGCCCGACAGCTCATGACGGCGGTAGGAAGCGGGCATGGGCGTCGCGACCGCGCCGAGCCGCCACAGCGCGAAATAGGCGGCTGTCAATGCGATCGAGTTCGGCAACAGCACCGCGACGGTGTCCCCTTGCCGAATGCCGTTGCGGTACAGCACTGCTGTGAGATCGAGGATGTGCTCGTCGAGTTCGCGCCAGGACAGCGTCCGTGGTTCCGCACCGGTCAATGCGGCGAGGTTGGCGGGATCGGTGACGGCGGGCGCGTCCGGCGTCGCGTCGATCCGGCGCTGCAAGAGCTCCGGCAGGTTGTCGGGCTGCCACCACCCTCGATCGAGATATTCGCGCACTCGGTCTTCTGGGTGGCAAGCACGGACATTCACCCTTGAAGCAGTGGAGGTTACGGCAATGGAGTTGATCGCAGTTGCGTCGGCGGCGGCAGCAATATCTGTTGCGGTGGCGGGTGATTCAACCATGGCATGTTCCTTCATTCGAGACGCCGCAGCACCACCGCGGAACCCAGACCTAGGGCTGCGGGGATGGTGATCAGCGCGTGTTCGCCGCCCGTGCGCGTTAGTGCGCCGAGGGCTTGGACGATCAGGTTGCCGCCGGTCGCGCCGAGGGGGTGGCCGACGGCGAGTGCGCCACCGGTCGGGTTGACCAGGTCCTCGTCGAGATCGAGCTCTCTGGTGAGCAGAATCGGTGTGACGGCGAAGGATTCGTTCGCCTCCACGACGTGCAGGTCAGCAGCGGTGAGGCCGGCGCGCGCGAGCGCTACCCGTGCCGCGGCGGCCGGGGCGGTCAGCAGTGGTGAGCGCACGGCGGTCTGCGCGGTGCCGATAATTCTGGCGATCGGCCGCCGCCCGAGCAGCCTTGCCGCGCGGACGCTTCCCACAACCACCGCGGACGCACCGTCGGCGAGCTGTGGCGCGGTCGCGATGGTGTGCAGGCCGGCTGCCGGGCGCGGAGAATCGGGCAGGTGCCGGGCTACCCGCTCCCATGCGGGGTCGTCTCCGAACAGGGCTGGTAGTGCGGCGAAAGCGGCGCTGCTGGCGTCCGGCCGAGCGCCCTCGTCCGCGGCGAGCAGCACGGTAGCGCCCTTGCGTACCGGCACGAGGAACTCGGAAGTCGTTGCGGCGGCTGCCTTCTGATGTGAGCGCACCGCGTAGGCGTCGAGTTCGGCGCGGGTGATGCCGTAGGAGGCGGCGGTGAGGTCGGCGGACACGCCGATGGTCACGAAGCCGGTGCGTTCACCGAGATCGGTGTCGGTGGCGATGGCCGGGCGATCCGACAGCATCGGCACCCGGGACATCGACTCCACCCCGCCCGCGACGATGACGTCCGCGTAGCCTGCGGCGACCCGGGCTGCGGCGCTCTCGATGGCGTCGAGTCCGGAACAGCACAGTCGCGATACGACGCCGCCGGGCACTCGGTCCGGCCAGCCGGCCCACAGCGCTGCGGCGCGGGCCAGGTTTCCGCCCTGCTCCCCGACCGTCGTGCTGATGCCGACCAGGATGTCGTCGACGGAATCCACACTCAGCGAGCGGCTTTCGAGGGCGCTGAGTAGTTGTCCGAACAGTTCGTACGGCGGAATCTCGGCGAGCGTGCCGCCTGCTTTACGAACTCGTCCCCTGGGCAGCCGGACGGCGTCGTAAATGTAGGCGTCAGTCATGGTCGATCCTCGCCAGCGTTTCGAGCGTGTGGTGACCGGCGGGATCCTCGGCCGAAGTGGCAGGCACGACGACGATCTCGTCGGCACCCGCACGCCGATACGCGTCGAGGCGGTCGGCCAGTGCGGCAGCGTCGCCGAACATGCCTACGGCAGCAGGCAATTCGTCGGGCACGGCAGCCAGGACATCGCGGGGGTGCGCACCGCTGTGCGCCAGCCGCACCACCTCGCCGAAGCCCGCCTCCTCGAACATGGCGTCGTAGCCGGGCGCCCGCAGATAGCCCACAACACCGCGGCGCACGGTGGCGCGCATGTCGGCGGTCGGGTCCGCGGCGGCGGTGACCCACACCGAGATCGATGGGCTCGGTACGCCTACATCGGCGGCGGCCGCCCGCACCAGTTCGGCACACCGCGACACCTGGTCCGGCGTAACCAGATTCAGCACCACACGATCGGCCGTACGAGCGGCAGCAGCCAGCGCACGCGTACCGAAAGCGGCCACGGCGATCGACGAGTGCGGCGGCGCGAGCCGGAGCCGGTAAACCTTGATGCGCTCCACCGCTCCTTCGAAATCGACCTTCTCGCCCGCGAGCAGCCCGCGCAGGATGCGCGCTGTTTCCTCCAGATGTACTGCGGTGCGGTTTCTTTCACGGCCATGCCAGCCGCTCACGACCACGGTGCTCGAACTGCCGATAGCGACGCCAACGGACCGACCGGTGAGCGCCGCCACGCTCGCCACACCCATCGCAATCGTGGCGGGACTGCGGACATCGACGGCAAAGGGACCGAGACACAACGGGATTCGGCCTGGCGTTAGCCCGATGGCGGTGGCCAGCGCGAACGCGTCGAAGGTCGCCATCTCCCCGATCCACAGCCGGTGGTACCCGAACTTCTCGGCCGCTTCGGCGACGGCGAGGGCATCCAGCGGATCGCGGTCCTGCCAATACGGCAGGCTCACGCTCAGCCGGTGCCGGTCGGCGCTCACTCGGCCGTTTGCGCGGCGGCGCGCATCCGGTCACCACTGACCCAGGTCGCGTGGAAACCGAGGGGCACGCGGGTTGGCAGGCCCAGGCGGCACATCGGCCCTGCCGCGAGGTCGGCGGCGTCGTAGATCCATACCTCCGACAGCTGGGTGTGGCTGTTGAAGGCGAACATGGTCAGCCAGGCGTCGTCCTCGGCGCGCGCGTCCGGGCGGGGCACCACGGCGAGCTCGCTGCCGAAGATGCCGTCGCCGAACGGCTGGGTCTGCTTGGCGCCGGTGCGCAGGTCGTACTTGATCACCGCGTCGAAGAGCATGGTGCTGTCCACCGACAGTCGCATCTGATACGACCAGCGGCCGCGCTGCCCGGTGCTGCCCTGGTCGATGGCCGGGAACTCCGTGTTGACGTCGTCCATGGCCTCCTCGAGGGTGGCGCCGGTGCGTAAGTTGAAGCGATACTTGTGCAATTTCGCCTCGGGCCGCAGGTAGGCGAGCAGCTGTGCGAGGGGGTTCGCGCGGTCGGAGACCGGGCTCGGCTTCGAGACCCGGCAGACCACCATGACGATCTCGTCGCCGTCCTCCCACGCGTTGACCGTGTGATAGATGTAGCCGGGCGCAGCCTCGAACCAGCGCACCTGCGTACCGTCGCCGCGGCGGGGCAGCACCGCGAAACGGCTGGGCAGCGTGCGGTCGAAGAACAGCTTGAACCGGCCCGCCGCGGCGGCCCTCGGGTCGTTGTAGAGCGGCAGATCCATCAGGATCGAATAGTTCTCGGTGATCGCCATGTCGTGCGGCAGCCGCGGACCCGGCAGTTCGAGCCCGGTGTAGTGGGTGACCGTGCCGGAGGGGTCGGCGACGCCGTAGCGCAGGTACGGCGCGTGGATGCCGTAGTCGAAGAAGATGAATTCCTCGGCGCGCTCGTCGACCTTGGCGTGTGCGGAGACCTCGCCGGGCAGCGTGCCGCCGAAGGTGTCGACGCCCCGGGTCTCCAGGCTGATCGGGTCCAGCGCATAGGGTTTGCCCGCGCGGTACCACAGCGAGAGCAGGTTGCCGTGGTGGAAGACGACGTCGGTGTTGGCGGAGTTGCGTTCCCTGCGGTCGCCCGGCGGGTTGTCGTCCCACGGCTCGATCACGCCGCGCCACAACGCTGTTCCCGCCGCGCGCTCGGCCTCGAACTCGGTGGTGCGGATGTAGCGATTGCGGTAGGTGGCCTTGCCGTTCTCGAAATGCACCGCGTGCAACATGCCGTCGCCGTCGAACCAGTGGTAGCGGCCGATGGGTGCGAACTGCGGGTTGGGGCCGTTGCGCACGTAGACGCCGTCGAGGTCGGCGGGGAGCTTGCCGTGCAGGACGGCGAGGTCGGTCGCGGTGATCTCGTCTGCGGTCGGCGCGTACATGCCTTCCAGATACGGATTGGTCAGTGCTTGCGCGGCGGGCGCGATGAGTTCTTCCTTGAGCGTCACGATGCTCTTCCCTCCACTACAGTTAATGAAGTGATACGCGTCTCAAAGAGGGGTGTCAAGAGTGCCTGGTTGCCGGGTCAGGCGAGGCGGTCGAGCACGGCCTGCGAGACCGGCTCGAACCGGACGTCGGTGCGTTCGAGCCGGGCGTCGCAGCCGCGGCAGCGCAGAGCCGGCACCAAGTCGGAACCGCAGGCGCGATGCCGGATACGCAAACCCGGTTCGGGCGCTTCGGGATGCGCCAGTGCCGACCAAGCGAGCAGGAAAGCGAAGATCGGGAACAGTGCGCGCCCGCGCGGGGTCAGCCGGTATTCGCGGCCCGCGCCTTCGCCGGATCGGTACAGGATCTCGGCTTCGCACAGGCGAGTGAGCCGCTCGGTCAACGTGGTCGGTGACATGTTCATGGCCGTACGGAAGTCGCCGAATCGGCGCATGCCCGCCAGCGCGAGACCGGTCACGGTGGCGCTCCATCGGTCGCCGATCGCCGCCATGACCTCGTCGAATTGCATATCGCTTCGCGCCGAAACCGGGGCGCGGGCGCGGCGCCTGCCACTGGAGGTGAAGCGCCCCAACGCGTCGTCACCGAGTTCGACATCGGTATCGCGCGGAGTCACCGGGTGGCCGCAGGTTCGGCACATCAGCACCGGCGGTCCCCGATGACCGCACTCGTCGTGCACCAAGTCGGGGTGCAGCGCGCCCTCGGCGGTCCATTCGCGCTGCCAGCCCCAGATGGAGACGAGGATTTCCCAAGTGGCGCGGCCCAGTTCGGTCAGCAGATAGTCGAATCTGTCCGAGGTTCCGGCTTGTGGGGTGCGGACGAAAACGCCCGCGTCGACAAGGGCCGCGAGCCGCGCGGTGAGTACGGCGGGAGGGGCACCGGTGCGCTCGATCCACTGGTTGAACCGGCTGGCGCGGTTGACGAAGGCGTGGCGCAGGATGGTCAGCGTCAAGCGGTCGCCGAGTAGGTCGAAGGTCGCGGCGACAGGGTGCGGAGTGGGTGACCCGGAGTCGATCGGCTCATCCGCCATCCGCGCGTTCACCTCCACATTCCAATCGTAGATTGCACTTCATTAACTGTAGTCGAGGGTGCTGCCGACAGCGCAGGCTCAAAAGGTGAGCGCATCGCGCCATCCCCGCCGACAAAGCCCTAGCCGAAGTGCGACCGTACGCCGCCGACTCAGCCGCCGGACTGGCCGGGCGCTGTCCCGCGCGCCTGTCATGGGGGTGGCTGGTTGGGGGCGTACTGCTTCACGATCCACCGGCAGATCGCTTCCACGACGTAAGCCCGCTCGGCGTCGTTGAGCGCCTGCCCAGCCGGAATGGCGTGCCAGCGCGCGAGACAGGTGCGGCAGCACGTCGCGGTGGCGTGTTGAGCGACGAAGACGGGATGTCCGCGATAGGGCGTCTGCCGACCGTCGTTGCGCGGTTCGGCCGGGGCCAGCCTGCGCGCGATCAAGTCCTCGGCGTGCTTGCGGACGGTGTTGATCCCGCGCAGGTCGACAACCGCCCGGTCCCGTCCGCGTAGCCGGAACTTCGCGCGGAAATGGTGCTGGCCGATCCGATCCAGTCTGTCGTCGAGTTCGTCTGTCATAGGTTCGGGATCCCGTTGCATTCGAGCACCGTCCGGAACCGACCGGGGTCGCTCTGTCGTCACGAAACGGACGCTACCAACAGATACCGACACCAAACCTGAGAAGCACTGACCGGCTGCCACACATACACGTCGGTAAGGATCGGCTGGTGCCCGAAGCGCTCCTCGATCCATCGCGCCGTCGTCCGACAGCGCCTCACATTTTCGCTGGCCGCATCGTCGGATTACTGGAAGCACAGGTCGGCTGCCGGGCTACCGGCTTGTGGCAGGCAATCCCGAACGGAGACACGATGACCTCGGATGAATCCCAGATCAGGGCGTTCCTGGAGCGACGCACCGCTGCGCAGCGGTCGAAGGACATCGATCTGCTCATGTCGTTCTATTCACCTGACATCAGCTATTACGACGCGGTAGCACCCCTGCGGTTCACCAGGGCCGCTGAAGTGCGTCGCAATTTCTTGCGATGGTTCGACGGGTACGTCGGCCCCATCGGCTTGGAAACGCACGACCTGACCATAGTCACAACCGAAGACGCCGCCTTCGCCAACATGCTTCATCTGGACTCGGGAAAGCGCCGAGGCGGGATCGAGTTGCCGATATGGGTACGAGAGACGGTCTGTCTGCGACGGTTGGCTGGCGCCTGGGCTATTACGCACGAGCACATCTCGATTCCGATCAACCCGGCGAACTTTCAAATCTGGTTCGCATCCGAGAAGGATGCGCCTGCTCGGGGCGGTGGCCGTTCGATATTCGGGCTGGTCGCAAGCAGCTTGCGCACACGTCTCGGCTTGCGGCGTGGGGCGGTTGAAAAATTGGCGTGACACCGCCGTCCCGCCGGACGATGGGGCTAGCCGTGGACGGCTCCGTCGCGGCCCTCGAACGCGTGCTACCCCGGGGCGCCGATGACTGACGCGCCCAACGGCTCCGGACCACCGGCCACCGCGGCGTGGCCGCTTCGCTCAGCGCGGTCAGCGGTATGCGCGGATGTGGCATCCTGCTGATTTCGTGGGCGTGTTCGTTGGTGTGCGATAACGTCTGAGTCGTCCTGCAACGATGCGCTTTTCGCAATTGGACGACTCGGAGAACAAAGTCCGGTGGTGGTCGGAGGTCGGTTGGATGGGTACGTTTCAGGTGTTCCCGACCTCGGCCCACGCATGCTGACGGTCCGCGGTATCTCCTATTGGGTCGGTGACACACCCGAGGCCGGGCTGCGGCGCGATCTCGAGACCATCGCCCGAGACCTGCACTGCACCACCGTGATGCTCATCGGCAGCAATAGGACAGGGCTGATCGAGGCCGCCCGCACCGCCCTGGAAACAGGCCTCGACGTCTACCTGCGGCCCCACCTTCCCGACCGACCGCAGTCGGAGTTGCTAGAGCATCTAGACGCCCTCGCGCACGCAGCCGAGGAATTGCGCCGAGCGCACCCCGACCGCGTAACGCTGATGGTCGGCAGCGAGTTCACCCACACCGCGCCCGGCATCGTCCCTGGCCCGAAGTCGTTTATGCGCCTCAAACTCATCCTGCGCTGGCACCGGCTCCTGCGCCGCAGACTCGACCGCCGGCTGCACACCCTGCTCACAGCCGCCGCGAGCACCGCGCGCCACCGCTTCCACGGCCCTCTCACCTACTCCGCGGCCGGTTGGGAGCACGTCGACTGGTCGTTGTTCGACCTGGTCGGCGTCAGCCTCTACCGCAACGCCCGCAACCACGCCGGCTACACCGACCGCCTACGCAGCCTCGTCCGCGACCACGACAAGCCCGTCGTCATCACCGAGTTCGGCTGCGGCGCCTTCACCGGGGCGGACCTGCGCGGCGCCGGCTCCTTCCAGATAGTCAACTGGTTCGCCGACGCCCCCTACGTCCGCGGCGACCATCCTCGCGACGAGACCGTCCAGGCCCGATACCTGAGTGAACTCATCGACCTGTACATCGCGGAAGGCGTATACGGCTGCTTCGTGTTCACCTTCGCCATGCCCGACTTCCCACACCGAGACGACCCCCGACTGGACCTCGACAAGGCCGGCTTCGGGATCGTGGCGGTCAGTGAATCGACCGCACGCCGTCCCAAGGCGGCATTCCACGAAGTCGCGCAACGCTACCGTGAGTCGAACACCCGGGCACACCAGGAAGACTGACACCGGCAGCCGACGCGGAACTGGCGGCCATTGCCATTGGCAGAGCGATCGCGGTTGCTGCGGCTCGGGACGGTGAAGTTTCGGTGGGCGTAGCAGCCCGGCTCCTCGCGTGACAGCATCGATCGACGACGTGCGGAGCAGTACGAGGAACGGCGACCGGCTGCCGTCCCGCTGATCATGCCCGACGGTCGCCGTGCGGTGGTCGTGGGTGCCTGACAGACTCGGCGGGTGACCGATTCTCGTGATGCCGACGCGACCCGGCTGGCTGCCGCTTCGCTGGCGCAGGGTGACCCGACCGGATGGTTCGAGCGGCTGTACGCGGCCGCCTCCGAAGGGGCGGCGGTGGTGCCATGGGATGCCGACGAGCCGAATCCGCTGCTGGTCGACTGGATCGAGCGGCATGAGCGGGCCGGTGGCGGGATGCGGGCCATGGTGGTCGGGAGTGGGTTGGGGCGCGATGCCGAGCATCTGGCTGAGCTCGGGTTCGAGACGACCGCGTTCGATGTGTCGGAGACCGCGATACAGACTGCGCGGGAACGTTTTCCGGCATCCACGGTGAACTACCAGGTCGCCGATTTGCTCGCGCCGCCCGCCGAGTGGGCCAGTGCGTTCGACCTGGTGGTCGAGTCGATCACCGTGCAGTCGATGCCGGTCTCGGTGCGGGCGGTGGCGACTGCGAATGTCGCGCGGATGGTGGCGCCCGGTGGCGAGCTGCTGGTCATCGCGGCTATTCGCGAGGAAGGCGTGGAGGTGGACGGGCCGCCCTGGCCGCTCACCCGGGCCGAGGTCGACGCGTTCGCGGTCGGGGATCTGCGATCGGTGCGGGTGGAGCAGGTGGCCCGACCGGACAAGCCGGGGTTCGCGCGGTGGCGCGCGGTGTTCCAGCGGAGCTGAGAGCTGCGCGTCGCGAGCGACGACGGCAGGATGGGTGGGGTGACCGACAACGGCCTGGTCTGGTATGCGGCGTACGGGTCGAACATGCACCTGAGCCGACTGCGGTGCTACCTCAACGGAGGCACGCCGGAGGGCGGCGCACGGGCCATGCTCGGCTGCCGCAACCCGGCCGAGCCCGTCCGCTCGATGCCCATCATGTTGCCGGGCTTGCTGTATTTCGCCACCGAATCCCTGGTCTGGACCGGCGGCCGCGCGTTCTACGACCCGGAGGGACCGGGCGAGACCGCAGCCCGCGCCTACCTGCTCACCGCCGCGCAATTCTCCGACATCGCGGCTCAAGAGATGTACCGCTCCCCCGGCACAGACCTCGATCTGACCGAGGTGATCACCACCGGCCGCGCTCCCCTCGGCCCCGGTCGATACGAAACCCTCTCCTACGCAGGAACATTGGTGAACCACCCGATAGTCACCTGCACCGCCCCCTGGCGCCACACCGACCTCCCCGGCAACGCCCCTTCCTCCGCCTACCTACGCCACCTCGCCGCTGGGCTCATCGAATCCCACGGTTGGACCATCGAAACCACCGCCACCTACCTGGCCACCCGCCCCGGCGCCGACCTCACCTGGACCCCCAAAACTCTCACCACCCTCCTGACCAGTACTCCGCCCCCGGTGTGACGCGCTGCCGAAAATAGCTTCTGCTGCGGCGGGCAAATGTGAGAACGTCTGGGCGTGAGCGATGGATGGCCCGACCGCCTGGTAGTACGTCCCTTCACCCTCAGCGACGCCCGTCAGGTAGCCGATTGGCAGTACGCCGGTCCGTGGCAGATCTACAACTTCGGCGCTGCCGATGACGATGAATTGCCAAGTGCGGCCGATGGATACATGGCAGTAGCCGATGCCGACACAGACCGCATCGTCGGGTTCTTCTGCACCGGACCCGAGGCACGGGTGCCGGGCCTCGATGAGGACCCCACCATGGTCGACCTCGGCGTCGGTATGGATCCGCAATGGGTCGGCAGCGGTCACGGCATGCACTTCGGTACCGCCGTGCTCACTCAGCTCCGCCGAGACCACCCGGCGACCCCAGTTCGCGTAGTCGTCCAGACCTGGAACACCAGGAGCAGGCAGTTGTTCCGCCGACTCGGATTCGTCGAACACGGCGAACACCACTGCGTGCAGGACGGTCGATCAGTCGCCTACACCGTGGCCGTGCTGTCCGTCGACGTCGACATTCAGATGGCCACGCGCACATAGCAACCCCGCGCGCGCTCCAGTGGCGCGCACAGCTGAGCTCGCCGTCGCAGCCGCAGGCCCACCCGCCGGAACGAACGTCTCAACGGGTGGGTTCCCTTTCTTGTGCGCGATCGGAGCACTGCCTACTCGCAGCTATGCGGGAGGCGAATCCTTGCCTTCACGCAGAATCTCGATTTCCTCCAGCCGCGCTGCCACCGCGTACTTCGACGGCCTCAAATCATGGTGCACCGGACCCGGCAACCGCTTGGTGCGACGGATCATCGCCACACCCGGTGAGGAAACGGCGCGTGGGATTCAATGACCGGGTAGCGTTTCTCGCCTTCACCACCGGCACCACCCAGCAGTTGAGCGGCTTCCGCGTCGACGAACCAGCGTTCGTCCAGGGTGCGATCGGGCATTTCGAACAGCTGTGGCTGGCCGGACGCTCGCTCGAACGGCATCCAGCCGACGGGATCTGATCCGTTGGGCACCAAAGCTTCTGGATCGTCTGCACCTGAGGAGTTCAGGACCCGACCAGAACTGCCGCACCCTTTCTCGGGATCCGCACCGACTCCGGGCGCCCGTAGGTAGTGCGGATCCCGAGAGAGGGTGCGGCGCCTGTGACCCGGTACTCAGCCACTGGTGATCGTCTCATCGAGCGAACCATGTCCGGAATCCCCGGCGCTAGCCGCGACCGGGGGGTTCGTGCCGAAACCTGGGATCGGTAGGGGACGCACGCGGCATCTACTTACCCCATGACATCTTCTCAACCTCCCACGAACCAACCGCAGTCCGCCGGCCTGGACAAGAAGACCAGCGCGATCCTCTCGTACGCGCTGGGGTGGCTCACCGGAATCGTCTTCCTATTCATGGGAAAGAACGATCCCGACGTGAGATTCCATGCCGCACAATCGATCGTCTTCTTCGGAGCGGTCTCGGTGGTCAATATTGTGCTGAGTATCGTCGGCTCGCTCCTCGGAGCCCTGGGGATAATCTTCAGCCTCGCCGGACTCGCAGTCGCGGTCTTCTCAGTCGCCGTCTGGATCATGGCCATGGTCCAGGCGAACAGCACCGGCGGTGTCCGCGCCGAACTTCCCATCGTCGGGAAATTCATTGCCCCCCATGCCGATCGCCTGACCACCGCAGTCAAATAGCGGCCCAGCTGCTGGATTTCGTAACGATGATGCTGTCGGCATCTCTGCACGCCAGCCAGATGCGACAGTCCGAAGATCAACGGCCCGAGGCTATCTCGGGCCGTTGGCGTTCGCGCTGGGAGTACTCAGCCCTCCCCGTCGAGGGTCAGCACGACCAGCGGCATGGGCCGGTCGATCTTCGACTGGAAGTCCGCCAGCAGTGGGTGGTTGGCCAGCACCCAGGCTGCGAACTCGTCGTAGTCCGCACCTTCGAGCACCTTGCCGGTCGCCTGGTAGGTCTTGCCCCGGAGCTCGATAGTGACCTGCGGATTCGCCTTGATGTTGTACCACCAGGCCGGGTACTTGTCCTCGATGAACGAGCTCACGAACATGGTCTCGCCCCGATACAGCGGTCCCAACGGAGTCGTGTGCCGCTTGCCGCTCTTGGCTCCCGTGGTGGTGAGCAGGATCAGGTCCCCGCCCGCATAAGCACCGCCCACCTTGCCCGAGTTCTCCCGGAACTCCTTGATCACGTCATCGTTCCAGTTGGCGATGCCGCCCTGCTCATCCCAAGGCTGGTTCCACGGCGCATTCGGATCGTTGTAGTCGGTGATCTCGGTCTGTTCCGCAGTCGATTCGTTTTCGCTCATGAGTCGATTGTGTCGCGAAGGTAGGACAGTTACGGTCCTAATTGACGCCGAGGTTTTCGGGAGTGAACAGGTAGCGGGTGAACCAGCGCGGCAGCTGCCGCTGAAGTGCGTGGTCGCCGTGGACCTGAACTCCGGGTTGTCGCAGCAGTTGCTGCCAGGACAGGTTCCCGAGCCACCATTCGGTTGCCGCTCGGGTCGGTGTGGTGAGCCAGATGTCGACGGGTGCGCCGGTGTCGTCGCGGCACAGGTCTACCCCGGTCCGGGACAGGTGTAACCAGAACCTGCTGTCGGAACTCGGCCGATCGGTGAATTCGATGGCGAGCACGACTCGACGGTCGGGCAGCGCGGCGACATCGACTCGGCGGCGCATGTCCCAGGTGAGGGCGGCGGTGTCGAGATCGTCTTCGCCCAAGGCGGCGCTGTCGGTGGTGATGGCCCATCGGGCCAGTTCCCGGACCACGGGGGCGAGCGCGGCACCGACATCCGTGAGGCGATAGCCGTCGACGACGCCGGCAGCGCGCAGCACCCGTAGCCGCGCCGACAGAGTTGCCCGGGGGATCCGCGGCAATCCTCGGCACAGGTCACCGAAACTCGAGGCGCCGAGCAGGAGTTCGCGAACGATCAACAGCGTCCACCGCTCACCGAGCACATCCAGCGCCCGCGCCACGGCGCAGAACTGTCCATAACCACCCACACCGAAAGCGTATGGACCGCAGGCCCGCAGCGCAGTTCAAGAATTGAACTTCCGGCTCCGGCGCGGTGCGCCGACGATCGGCAGTGTCGATGAAGGCGTCGGAAGGATGAGCAATCATGGGAATCAGTAGCAGCGTGCTGACAGCGATCGGTCATACACCGCTGGTCCGTTTGCACAGAGTGGTGCCCGCCGACTGCGCGACCATTCTGGTCAAGGTCGAGGGCAACAACCCGACCGGCAGCATGAAAGACCGCATGGCACAGGCCATGCTGGCTGCCGCCGAGGCCGACGGGAGGCTACGGCCGGGCGACACCGTTGTCGAATACTCCGGCGGCAGCACCGGTGCCGCGCTGGCCATGGTCTGCGCGGCGCGCGGATATCCGCTGCGAATCGTCAGCTCGGAAGCGTTCAGCGAGGACAAGTTGATTCAGATGGTCGCGCTGGGCGCCGAACTCATCCTGGTCAAGAGCGAGCACGGGCGGATCACCAAAAAGTTGATCCTCGAAATGATCGACACGGCAGCAGGATTCGGTCGTCAACCCAACACCTACTGGACCGACCAGCTCACCAACACCGACAGCATCACCGGCTATCACTCGATGGGCGAAGAGATCTGGGCACAAACCGGTGGCCGCGTCGATGGCTTCGTCCAAGCGGTCGGCACGGCAGCGTCACTGCGCGGGGCGACCACACCGCTGAAGCAGTACAACCCACGGCTGCGGGTGGTCGCGGTGGAACCGGCCGAATCCGCCGTGCTGTCCGGCGGCCGTCCCGGCGCTCACCTCATCGAAGGCATCGGCATCGGCTACCGGCCCCCGATGTGGGACCCCGACCTCCCCGACGAGATCATCCCCGTACCCACCGCCGACGCCGAAGCCATGGCACGACGACTCGCGCGCGAAGAAGGGCTGTTCACCGGAACCTCCTCCGGCGCCAATGTCCTCGCGGCCATCGAACTCGGACAACGACTCGGCCCCGAGGCAACCGTCGTCACCATCCTGGTGGACTCCGGCCTGAAATACCTCAGCACGAACGTGTTCCGGACAAGCCAGGGTTCGAGCCGAAAATCCCCACATGGAAATGTTTGACGTGGTTTGTGACCTCGGCGGAGCCTGATCTCATGAAATACAAACCTTTATTACTCGGCGCGATCGCCGCCGCCCTGCTGCTTCCCGCCGCACCCGCGAATGCCAACGGGCCCATCATCGTCGAGGGGACCTTCAAGCCCTGGCAGGACGGTGCCGTCGCCGTCACGCACGACCAGACGCTGGCACCGGCCGGCAGTCATGCCAGGGTTGTCGTCGGCACCTTCGGTGCGAAGACCGTGGCCATCTTGACCGTCTCCGGCCTGCTCCCCAATCGCGTGTACGGATCGCACGCGCACGTGAAGTCTTGTGGACCGAAGCCGGCCGACTCCGGTGTCCACTATCAGAACGTGGAAGATCCGAATGCCAACGGCGGCATGTCCATGGACGCGAAATATGCCAACCCGCGCAACGAGATGTGGCTCGACTTCACCACCGATAAGAACGGCAACGCCAAGCAGGTCTCGATGGTGGAGTGGACCTTCCGCAAGGGCAAAGCCGGGGCGATCGTGGTGCACGAGAAGAAGACCGACACCACGGACGGCAATGCAGGCATGGCCGGCGCCCGAGTCGCCTGCCTGAGCGTCCCGCTCTGATCCTGCATGGCTCGACCCCAGCGCTGAGACCGTGGGCCCCAGGTAGACAGGTGGGGTGGATATTTCAGAACTGCACGCTCGAGCGATCGCGATTCACGACCTCTACGACGCACTCAACCTCGCCGAGCGAGGGCGGACATGGACCCGGGAAGACTTCATGCTCGGATTCGTCGGGGACGTAGGCGATCTCGCGAAGCTGGTCATGGCGGCCGAGGGCACCCGCTCGATGCCCGGCGGACGTGCGGCGCTGGAACATGAACTCGCCGACTGCCTTTGGTCGGTGCTGATTCTGGCCCATCGATACGAGGTGGATCTCGAGAGTGTGTTCACCAAGACGATGGGTGAGCTCGAGGAGACCATTTCGGCCCGGCTGGATAATCAGCCGGGCCTTTGATCAGGTACAGGCGGCAGGTGTTACGACTGGGTCGGGGGCGAATCATCCTGGTGGTAGGCGAGTTCGACGTTGTGGCTGACTTCGCCACCGGTGACGGTGACCTGGCTGGTGGATGGGGGGTAGCCGCGGGCGACGATGGTGTAACTGCCTTGGGGGAGGTCGGGGATGAGGTAGTGGCCGTTGTCGTCGGTGCGGGTGGTGGCGGTCACGTCGCCGGTGGCGTCGAGGAGGCTGATTCGGGCGTCGGGGATCGGGCGGCCGTCTTCGGACAGCGCGCAGCCGGTGAGGACTGCCATGGCGGCGAGTTCGATGTCGTGGCGGAGCAGGCCGGTGTCGGGGACGATGAGGGCGGTTGCGGTGGGGCGCATGTGTTCGGCTACGGCTACCAGGGTGTATGTGCCGGTGACGATGCCGTGGCAGGTGTAGGTGCCGTCGGCGGCGGTGACCGCGGTGCCGACGACGTCGCCTTGCAGGTCGGCCAGCGTGACGGTCGCACCGGCCAGCGGGGTGCCGCGGGCGGCCGAGCGGACGACGCCGGACAACTCGCCGGAGCCGAGCAACGTGAGATCGAGGTGCTGGGGGCGCGGGCCCATGGACACGGTGACCGCGGCCGGTTGGTGGCCGGTAGCCGAGACGATCAGCACGTAGCTGCCGCCCTCGGGTACGCCGATCAGATAGCCGCCCTTGGCATCTCCGCTCGTTCGCGACACCTGATGTCCACGCTGGTCGATCAGGGTGAGCGTGGCGTGCGGCACCGGATGACCGTCTTCGCGGCGAATACGCCCGCCGATCGTGCCGTCGTCATCGCCGGAGAAGCCGTCCACATCGAGCACGGTCACCGCGGAACCGGCTGCCGCCACCGCGAACTGGTGCGAACCGTTGCCGAGGTGCTCACCCGACCCGTGACTACTGACCGCTCCGGCCATTGCCGGTTCTGGTTCCGAAAGTACCTGCGCGGCACCCTCCCAGACCTGATCCTCGTCCCAACTCGATTCCGCGGCAGGCGATGCCGTGACAGGCACCGGAGCATCCTGCAACGGAATCTCTTTCATGAACATGAGCACCAGGCACGCCAGTAACGCCACCCCGGCCGCGACATAGAACACCGCATGCATGGAGTCGGTGAACCCGGTCAGGATCGGCACCTTCAACGCATCCGGCAAAGACTCGATCCCGCTGGTATTGCTCTGAATACCGGTGAGTTGATCCGCACCGAACTCGGGCGGCAACTGTCCACCGAACGCGTCGATTATCTTGTTGGGCAACAGGTTGAACATGATCGTCAGGAACACGGCGACACCGAGCGTGCCGCCCATCTGACGAAAGAACGTCGCCGAAGCGGTCGACACACCCATATCCGACCGCGGGCCCGCGTTCTGCGCCGCGATGATCAACGTCTGCATACATCCGCCGAGCCCCAGCCCGATCACCGCCCCGTAGGCCAGCGGCTGCCACAGCGGGCTGTCGTAGTGCACCTGCGCGAACAGCGCCGAGCCGACCGCGATGACGAAAGTACCTGCCACGGGCAGCATCTTGTAGCGACCGGTCTTCTTGGTGATCCGCCCGGCGAGCTGTGCGCCGATCGTGATGCCGAGCACCAGCGGCAGCATCAGCAAACCCGCGTTGGTCGGGGTGAAGCCGCGTACCACCTGAAAGTACTGCGGCACCATGGTGATGGCGCCGAACATGGCGACGCCGACGATGAACCCGCCCGCGATGGTGACGCTGAACGTCGAACTCTTGAACAGCCGCAACGGAATCAGCGCCGCGTCCTTCATCAGGAACTCGACGAGCAGGAACAGCAGCAGCCCGAACGCACCGATCCCGTAGCAGAGCAGCGACCGGTGCGAGCTCCAACCCCAGTGTCTGCCTTGCTCGGCGACGACCAGCAGCGGCACCACGCCGATCGTCAACGCCACCGCACCGAGCCAGTCGATGCGATGACGCTGGCGCTGATGCGGCACGTTCAGCACCTTCGCGACGACCAGCCACGCGAGCACGCCGACCGGCACGTTCACCAGGAACACCCAGCGCCAGCCGTCGATCCCGCCGAGCGTCTGATAGTCGGAGAAGAAGCCGCCGAGCACGGGCCCGAGCACCGTGGCGGTACCGAAGACGATCATGAAATAGCCCTGGTAGCGCACGCGTTCGCGGGCGGGCACGATATCGCCGATGATGGTGAACGCCAACGACATCAAACCGCCCGCGCCGAGTCCCTGGAACGCGCGAAAGCCGGCGAGCTGATACATGGAGGCGGCGAAGGTGCAGGCCACCGAGCCGATGATGAACAGCCCGATCGCCGTGAGATAAAACGGCTTACGCCCGTAGATGTCGGCCAGCTTGCCGTAGAGCGGCGTGGTGATCGTCGCGGTGATCAGGTAAGCCGTTGTCGCCCAGGCCTGTTCATCGAAGCCGTGCAGGTCGTTGGCGATCCGCACGATCGCCACGCTCACGATGTTCTGATCCAGCGCGGCCAGGAACATGCCGAGCAACAGGCCGGACAGAATGGTCATGATCTGCCGGTGTGACAGTGCCGTGCCCTCGCCGGCTTCCAGGCCCGGCGGCATTGCCTGGGTGGTGGAATTCGTCATGTGCGCCCTGATTCTGGTCGGCTGCGTTGTGGTGTTGTCCTCGAACACGCGTATCCCTCGCCGGCCGCCGCGAGCACCTGCGCGGCCGTCGAGTGGGTCGGCCCGGCGCGCGGCCGAGCCCTGTGCGACAAACGATCTGCTCTGTACTACTGCTGGTAGAACTCTCAGCGTGCGACAGATCGGCGAGCATACCGGTGCGCTGCGGGCCGCCAACGGGCGTAAGCCCTCCCCTTTTTCACCAGCAGGCTCGCGTGATCCGAGCAACTAGTTGCTGAAGCGAACAATACAGCGGCGCGCCGGCCGACTGCCAGCACGGGTGGCATTGACCGAAACCCACAGACGGATAGCCGCTTGCTATGTAAGGTCTTTCGTGTCTCGCCACGGGCGGGGCAGCTTCTGCGGCGCGGGCTGCGGTTCGCCTGTCGCAGGCGCGGACCAGCATCCGGCGACAGGGGGAAGCAGCAGATGCCCGACAACGAACCAGCACCGGGCAACCGTGGCGCGACACACTTCTGGACCTCGGCGCTGTTCTGGACCATCGTGGGCAGTGTCGCGGGTGTGCTCGCGGTCGTCGTCGGTGTCGCCGAATGCGCGAGCTCCAATTCACCGTCGCCGACACCCAGTGCGTCCGGCGGCCCCGGTCCCGCCACTTCCGCCGGCCCGTCCGCGCAACCCACAACCACCGCGCCGCCCACGGTCGCGCACGGTGTGAAACGCAGGATCGCCAACGTCGAGGGAATCGACTTGGACACCGGGCAGATCCGCGATCAGAACGAACCCGGTGTGGACATGAGCCCTTCCAGAACCGGCGACTCCCTCAACGCCATGACCCACGGCGCCGCGCGATTCGCCATCCCGCGCGCCGACGCCGGCCTCGACCGCTGCACAACGATCGCGCCCGGCGCCTGGACCAAAACTCTCGACAACGTCTACCACCTGCCCCTCGACAGCCACCTCTGCGTGCAGACCGACCAGGGCAACCTCGCCGATCTCACGCTCACGCACATCCCTTCCGCCGCTGAGCAATACCTCGAGTTCGACTTCACGACCTGGCGCGCCGGATAGCCCCGGGAAACGCAGCGCGACGGTTCAGCACGTCCGACGCGCCGAACCGCCCGTTCGATGATCAACGGCGACCTCCGGCGCAGACGCACGTTCAGCGGGTGTGAGCTGCGTCGATCACGGGAGGAATCGAGCTGTGCACCACACCCGCGGATCCGGTCGGCGGCCGGACCCACTGTTTCGGGACGGTAATGTTGTCGCGTCGTGCGGTACAAGGCCCGGAGGGTGCGCCTCGCGAATGTGGGTACTCCGCGTTAGTCGTGTGTCACGGCGACCGAGTAGTGACGCGGATTGGAAGGAGACCCGAGTCGATGCTTTCCGGGCAGAGTGGGCGGGTCAGCCTTCTCGGCGGTAGCGACGGCAAGGCCCCCGGAGCGGCTCCGATTCCGGTGCGTCCGCCCGAGCGCGCCGCCGTCTGGAACTGGCCGGACCTCTCGGTATTGCTGATCGAGGACGATCAGGCCGATGCCTTGCTTGTCGAGGAGTTGATCGCCGACGGCGCACCCGGCCTGCCCGTGCGGTGGGTGCGATCCGCGGCCGAGGCCCGCCAACGGCTGGCCGTCGAGCTGCCCGATTGCGTGCTGCTCGACCTGCACCTGCCGGATGCGCAGGGGCTGGAGGCGCTGGCCACGGTGCGTGAGTACACCGACCAGGTGGCGGTGGTGGTGCTCACCGGGCTGGACCAGGAACAGATCGGCCTGGCCGCGGTGGCGGCCGGCGCTCAGGACTATCTGATCAAAGGCCGGATCGAGCCCGAATTATTCGGTCGCGCACTGCGTTACGCCATTCAGCGTAAGCAGGCCGAACGCGCCGCGGCGGCACTGCGGGCGAGCCAGATGCGTGCGCAGGAGAACGCGCGACTCGAGCGCGGCCTGCTACCCACCCCGCTGCTGCGCGGTGAACGCTCGGTCGACATCGTCGCGCGCTATCGCCCCGGCCGGGCCAACGCCCTGCTCGGCGGCGACTTCTACGACGTCGTGCAGCAGGCCGACGGCACCGTGCACGCGCTGATCGGCGATGTCGCGGGCCACGGCCCGGACGAGGCCGCGACCGGGGTGGCGCTGCGGCTGGCCTGGCGCACCCTGGTGCTCAGCGATATCTCCGGTATCCGTCAGCTGCGGCTGCTGGAGGAGGTGCTGCTCGCCGAACGCACCGGCAAGCAGACCTTCGCCACCCTGACCAGCCTGACCCTGTGCCCGGACGACCGTCGTGTGCTGGTGACCAGGGCCGGGCATCCCGGCATGCTGTTGCGCACCGGCTCGGCGGTGGACTGGGTCGAGGTGCCGGGCGGTCCTGCCCTCGGCTTCCTGCCCGGCCGTGCCGACTGGACCACCCACGAGATCACGCTGCCCGTCGGCTCCGGCCTGATGCTGTTCACCGACGGACTGTTCGAGGGACACACCACCGTGGGCGAGGACCGGCTCGGGGAGGAGGGCCTGCTGGAGCTGGCCCGCACCGTCACCGCCGCCGAGCCCTCGGCGTTCGTCGACGAGCTGATCCGGCGTGCCGAAGCGCTCGCCGAGTCGCACGGCGGCCTCGAGGACGACGTAGCGGTCATGTACTTGCAGTGGCATCACCGAGACCTGAATCAGGACAATCGATGACGACATCCCCCAGGAAGCAGTCCATCGCCGGTCGGCTGACCGTGCAGGGCTGGTTCATGCTCGTGCTGGCCCTCATGGTGATCCTGGTGATCGTGGGCACCGCGATCGGTGCCCATCAACTCACCAAGACCAACCGGGTCGCCGACCGGATGGTGAACGGGTTGCAGCCCGCCACCGCCGAGACCTACCGCTTGCAAAGCGCGCTGCTCAACCAGGAGACCGGCATCCGTGGCTACGCCATCGCCGCCGACTCGCAGTTCCTCGCACCGTATTACGAGGGCAAGCAGGTGGAGGCGCGGGCCGCGGCTCGGATCCGCGAGCTGCTCGCGGGCCGTCCGGAACTGCTCGCCGACCTCGACGCGCTCGAACGCGCGGCCGACGAGTGGCGCACCGGCTACGCCGAGCCGTTGACCGTCGCGGTGGCCGCCCGCGGCACCGGCGCCGTCGACGAGCCCACAGCCGCGCGGGGTAAAGCGGACTTCGACAACGTCCGCACCCTGTTCACCAAGCAGGACGCCGACCTCGCCGCCGAGATCGACCGGGAACGCGCCGAGCTGGAAAGTACTCGGGATGCGCGGGATACCGTGCTGGCAAGCATGGTCGCTGTGTTCCTGCTGGCCGCGATCGCGTTGACGCTGCTGGTGCGCAGGCTGGTCGCGCGGCCGCTGGACTATCTGGAGGCCGCCTCGCTGCGCGTCGCCGACGGCGACTTCGCCCACCACATCGCCGCGCACGGACCCGCCGACCTGGCCACCGTCGCGGAGGCGGTGGAGAGCATGCGCCGCCGGGTCGTCGCCGAGTTGGAGTCTTCCCGCGTCCAGGAAGCCGTACTGGCCGAGCAGACGACCGAGCTGGACGCGCAGACCGCGGAGCTGCGCCGCTCCAACGCCGAACTCGAACAGTTCGCCTATGTGGCCTCGCACGATCTACAGGAGCCGCTGCGCAAGGTCGCCGCGTTCTGCCAGCTGCTGGAGAAGCGGTACGCGGGCCAATTGGACGAGCGCGCAACCCAATACATCGCCTATGCGGTGGACGGCGCCAAGCGCATGCAGGTGCTGATCAACGATCTGCTCACCTTCTCCCGGGTCGGCCGGGTCATCGACGGCAACGTGCCGATCGGTCTCGACCAGACCCTGGACAAGGCGATCGCCAATCTCGCTGCGGCCGCCGAGGACAACGATCTGGAGCTGGAACGCCCGGACGAACTGCCGGAGATCACCGGCGATCCGACCCTGCTGACCATGTTGTGGCAGAACCTGATCGGCAACGCGATCAAGTTCCGCGAGCCCGACCGGTCGCCCGTCGTCCGGCTCGACTGTGTGCCGGACGGCGACACCGGCGGGTGGCTGTTCTCGGTGTCGGACAACGGGATCGGCATCCCACCCGAGTTCGCGGAGAAGGTGTTCGTGATCTTCCAGCGGCTGCACAGCCGGGAGGAGTACACCGGCACCGGTATCGGGCTGGCCCTGTGCAAGAAGATCGTCGAGCATCACGGCGGGAAGATCTGGCTCGATACCGAGTACACCGGCGGCACCCGCTTCTGGTTCACGCTGAATTCGCCGGTGGCAGAAGGCGAATCCGAGCCGGCCGACGATTCGAGCGCACCCGGCGACAGCGAGCAGCGAACCTCGTACAGCGAAACCATTTCGCTCAGCGACGCCGGTGCGGACGGCGACCCCAGTCCAGTCGATCAAACAAGCTCACCCAGCCCGGCGAGCTGACTCCGCTCTACCATTTCACCGAACCGGCTGTGCCCCATCGTGAGTCAGCCACACCACAAGGAGATTGCTTTTGTCCATCCCCGCTCAGCCCATCGACATCCTGCTCGTCGAAGACGATCCCGGCGACGAGTTGATGACTCGGGAAGCGTTCGAGGACAACAAGATCGGCAACACCCTGCACGTCGCGCACGACGGACAGGAGGCGCTCGACTTCCTCTACCGGCAGGGCGAGTACGCGGAGGCCCCGCGGCCGGATCTGATCCTGCTCGACCTGAATCTACCGAGATACGACGGACGTCAGGTGCTCGAACGGATCAAGGCGGACCCGGATCTGTCGCACATCCCGGTGGTCGTGCTCACCACGTCGGCGGCCGAGGAAGACATCCTGCGCAGCTACAAGTTGCACGCCAACGCTTACGTGACGAAGCCGGTCGACCTGGATCAGTTCGTCGCGGCCATCAAGCACATCGACGATTTCTTCGTCCAGGTCGTCCGGCTTCCTCGACTCCACTGATTCGCGGGTCAGGACAGCGTTGCCCCAGCCCCTGGCAACGCTGATCCAGTCCCGGCAACGCTGATCCGGCTCCGGCGACGATCGATCCGGACTCCGGCAGTTCCGCTCGGACCTAAGCCGGGCGGCGCGGTTCCTCGACGGACAGCGCGTCGTCCACGGTGTTGTGCACGCTGAGCAGCTTGTCCAAGCCGGTCACCTCGATCGGGCGGCGCACCGGCGGTGAGGCCACCACGCGCAGCTGACCCGACGGCAGCGACTCCGCGGCGACGAGCAGCACGCTCAATCCGGCGGAGCCGAAGAATTCCACCAGGGACAGGTCCACCACCAGCGTGTTCGGCTGGTCGCGCAGGGCTTCGTCCACCGCAGCCTGGAACTGCGGGGCGGAGGCCATATCGATTTCCCCGGTGAGCGACAGGATCCGGGTGGAATCCACCGACCGCACGTCCGTCTCCAGGCTCTTGGCCTTTCCGTCCGCGCTCATCGGGCATCCTCCTGAACGCCGACGCACACGGCGCCAGCGGGCGCCGTTCCACCTCGGCTCGACCGACCTGAGCCTGCTACACCAAACCGGTTGCCTGGCATCGCCACTTCGCTACCTCCGACGCGTCGACCCTCCGCCCGCCCGAACACGGCGCGGAGATGATCCAACTCGCCAAACTACCGTAGTCGGACCTCGGTTGTTGCGCCCGCCTGGGCCTGCGGCGTGCCGGTTCGCCAACGCACCGTGCGAAGCCGGCGCGGGCTCCAGCGGTCGCGGGCCCCACCTGGCCTGATGCCGCCTGAGGTCGGACGATCGGGCCGAGTCGCGTGCGCAGCTGCCGACTGTCAGCGCACTCGGGCGGGCCGGCGATCCTCGGCGAAGTCCAGCTCCAATGTCACGGGAATCACTTCGACCTCCAATGCCGCGCGCAGCCGGGTGACCGCGTGGCCGAGGATCTTGCGACGCAGTTCGGCGATGTCGGCATGCGGTTCGGCCGTCACGATCAGGTGCAGTTCCGGTGCGGTGCGCTCGCCGGACAACCAGGCCGAGGCGGTGCGCACACCCGGGTAGCTCTCGATATCCGCGGCGACCGGGGCCGCGGCGGTCGACGAGGCGAGCACGGTGGTGCCTGCCCACTCGGTGCCGCCGGTCCGCCAAGTGACCGACTTCGGCATCCGGAACACCTGCGCCAGCAGCCAGCGCAGACACAGCAGGCCGACCAGCACGGCGACGGCGACGGCGGCCCACAGCACCCAGGTCGGCGGTGCGTCGGTGCCGGGAACCACGGTGTCGTCGGACTGGACCCAGCGCAGCCGCCCGTAGTGCGCGGCAACGGCCAGGAGGCCCGCGGCGAGCAAGAGCAGGCCGGTCAGCCCGAGCAGGGTCCGGTTCAACGTGGCCGGACGGTTGGTTCGCACCATCACACCTCTCCCGTCTTCGGTCCCCGCAGCTTGGCGCGCACGTGGCGCACCCGCTGCGGGCCGATCTCCTGAACGCGGCGGGTGAGCCGCTCGCAGATCTCCTCGGGCAGGCCCTCCGAGCCCGCGCGATCGGTGCGGGCGGAGACCTTGACCGCTTTGCGACGCAACCGGATCCGGGCGGTGCTGACGCCGTCCACCGTGCCCGCGGCGCTGCGCAGGGCCGTACGTAGTCCCCCGCGCGTCACCCCGGCGGAGATGCCGTCGTCGGCGGCGAGCGGCAGCACCGCGGCCCGGCCGGGCCACAGCGCCAGCGCGAGCAGCACGAAACCGAACACCATCGCCGCGATACCCACGCCGAGCACCGGCATGTCGTGCCACTCCATGCCGTGCAGATCGGCGGCCACCGAGTCGTAGGAAACGAACTCGTGCGCGCCGACCAGGCGCTGGATCAACGACACCGCCACCGCGACGCAGACGGCCAGCAGCAGCACCGCAATCAGGATCGCCGGACCTACTCGACGCGGCCTGCGGATCACCGGACTCTCCTTTCCGCAGCGGTTTCGGTGGTCAGCTCGGCCACCTCGATGTCGATGGCGGTCACCGCGAGGCCGGTCAGCTCACGCGTCCGGCTGGCCAGATGCGCGCGGCACGCCTCGGTCACCCGGCCGATCGGCGAGGGATAGCTGATCGGCAACCGGACCGCCAGGGCGGTGCGGTCCGGGTAGACCTCGGCGTCGACCCGCACGTCGGCACCCACGCCGTCCACCTCGCGGGCGGCCTGCTCGACGATGCGCCGGACCGCGCGCGGCGCGACCGTGAGCCCGCCGGGATACTCGTCCGTGACGACGGCCGTGGTCATCGTCTGCCCTTGCCCTGCGCCGATTGGAGCAACCCGGCCAGGTCGAGTTCGCCGTCGAGCCAGCGCCCGACCAGCAGGCCGAGCGCGGCGAACAGCAGCACGATGGTGAAGGCGCCGAAGCCGCCGAACGCACCGGCGAAGCCCAGCGCGAGACCGACCGCGAGGCAGATCGCTGTGGCGCTCATCTACTGCACCCGGCTGCTCTGCTCGGGTTCATCGTCGTCACCCGGGATGTAGACGTCGTTGACGTTGATGTTGACCTCGACCACGTCCAGCCCGGTCATCTGCTCGATCGCGTTGATCACGTTGCGGCGCACCGCTCGCGCCAATTCGGCGATGGCGACGCCGTATTCGACGACGAGCTCCAGGTCGACGGCGGCCTGGGTCTCGCCGACCTCGACCGAAACCCCTTGGCCGACATTGGTGGACGCGCCGGGGATGCGATCCCGGATGGCACCGAACGCCCGCGCCGCCCCGCCGCCCAGCGCGTGTACGCCGCGCACCTCGCGGGCCGCGAGCCCGGCAACCTTCTGCACGACGATGTCGGCGATGGAGGTGGTGCCCTGGTCGCTGACCAGCTTGCTGTCCTTGTCCGGCGATCCGGCGGAAGCCCGGTTCGCCGGCGCCTTGTTGTCCGCAGCTGCCTTGTTGTCCGTGCTCTTGTCGGTGGTTGTCGTCGCGCTCATTGCTGCTCCTCCTGATTTCCCTTGCGGTGCATCGGATATCGCCTTCATATAGATCGACACCTGTCCGGTCCGGAACGTCACGGGCGTTGGGGTGTGAGCTAGGTAACCTCCTCACTGCCGAAGGCGCCGGCGTCGAGTTCGGTCACCACCAGGCGCAGGCGGGCGTCGGCCCAGTCGGTGTCGGCGAGTGCGGCGCGCACGGCCTCGGTGGCCTTCTCCAGCAGGGGCGTCAACGGCAATTCGGCGGCGGCGACCCGCACCTCCACCCGGCTCGGGCCGACGTCGATCGCGAAACCTCGTGCGTCCCAAGGCCACCAGGCCGGGCTCTCCCCGCCGAGGGGCGTCGCGGGGCGGATACCGTCGATCGTGTCCAGCGCGCCCAGGATCACGGCGATGAGGTCGCTGGTAGCAGTCACGACACCGCCCTTACCCGTGCTCGGTTCACCTGCTGACGCACGCTGTTCACGACCGTTCCGGCTCGATATCGAGAATCGACACCGAGACCTCGTCGACCGTCTGCCCGGTCTGCTCGAACACCACCCGCGAAACCTCCTGTTGCACCGCGTGACCGATCACCGCCGCGGCGCGCTCGGCCGAAATCACCACGTCCACTTGCACACTCAGCGCACCCGAGGCGCTTCTACGCACCCGGACACCTTCGGACGCCGCGGGGTCGGCGGTCGTCAGGCGCTGCTTGCCGACCCGCACCAGCGACGAGACCAGCCCGCGCACACCGGGTTCGAGGCGGATGACGCCGGGCGTCGCGCACGCCGCCTGCGCGGCCACCGCGGCAACGACCGGGGCCTCGATGCGCACCTCGGAAACAGCATCGGTCGTCATCGCTGCGCGTCCCCCGTCTCGTCGTCCTCATAGATGTCGGCGACCACCAGATCCAGCGTGGTGAGCACCAGACCGACCTGCGCGGCGAGTGCGGCGGTGACCCGCTCGCGCACCAGCGGCAGCGCGTCGCCGACGGTGGTGTGCCCGAACCGGATGGCCACGGCCAAGTCGACCGCCACCTCGGTCTCGCCGTCCATCCCCATCCCGACGCGGCGCACCCGGCACTGCCTGGCACGCACACCCGGCACCGAATCCGCGGCATAGCGCAGCACGGTGGCGACGGCCTGTTCGCTCACCTCGACCGTGCCCGGCGCGGGCGTGGGCAGTACCAAAGTCCGGCCGCGCCGAGCCTCCGCGCGCACCGCGGACATGATGCGCCCGGTCAGGTCGGGCGGCGGCGGGTCCGGTTCGTCGATGAGTTCCTTGGTCGCGACGCGCAGGGCCAGCAGGCTGTCCCTGGCCGACCGGCAGTGCGGGCAGGTCTTCTCGTGTTCGTCACCGAGTCCCGCCTCGACCGCGTCGAGCCGATCCCAGACATGTTCGATCTCGCGGCCGCAGGGCAGCCGGTAATCCTCTTCAGTAGTTCCGTTCACCGCCATGGTTTCATCACCTCGGACAAATGGGCTCGTGCTCGGGCTATCCGGCCGCGCACCGCCGTCGTGTTCACTTCGACGATGTCGCCGATCTCCTCGTAGGTCAGCCCGTGCACCTCGCGCAACAGCCAGCAGGCGCGCTGTTCGGGCGTGAGCAGTTGGAGCGCCGCGTTCAGCGCCTCCAGTTGGGTGCTCACCTGAACGGCATGCTCGGGTTGGGTATCCGAGCGGGGCGATTCGGTGGTCTCCGGGTCGACCTCGACCGTCGGCCGACGCGCCCGGATCACATTCAAACAGCGGTTGGTGGTCATCCGATACAGCCAGCCGACGAAGGCGGCGTCATCGTTGAGCTGTGGCAGCCTGCGCCACGCACCCAGGAATACCTCCTGGACGACGTCTTCGGCGTCGGAGCGGTCGGCGAGCATCTTGACCGCGAGGCGAAACATCTGCCCTTGATAGCGCAGCACTAGCTGCTCATAGGCTCTCATATCGCCGTCGCGCGCCCTGCTCACCAGGGTCGCATCGTCAGGCGCGGTCTCGGTAACCGTTTCTGTCGTGGTCACAGCACCTCCTCCACCGCTCATCAGGTAGACACCGGGGATCGGAAAGCGTCACGTCCAGTATGACGTGATCGTTGTCTCAATGGTTGCTGCGTGCGCTTCGCTGAGCGGCCGTGTCTATACAGCGTGTGCATCCAACCCGGATGTGCCGCGACACAGCGGAGGTTTCGATGTCTCTGAGCGACAAGATCGGCAACAAGGTCGACGAGTTCGGTGGCAAGGCGAAGGAAGCCGCGGGCAACGCGACCGGCGACGACGATCTGCGCGCCGAAGGCAAGGCGGACCAGGTCGAGTCCGCGGTCAAGGGCGCGGTGGAGAACGTCAAGGACGCCATCGGTGACGCGGTGGACAAGGCAAAGAACGCGCTGGGCAAGTAGCCCGCCCCGAGTGGCGTGCGGCCGTTGATCCGGCCGCACGCCGCCCGGCTCGAACAAAGGTATGACTGTGATCGATCATCGACCGACCAGAATCGCCGGTGCCGAACCGGGCACCGCGCTGCTGGCCGCGGCCACCTGCCTGGCCTTGACCATCGGCGTCGCCGCCATGACACAGTCGGTCGTCGCGACCGTCGCCGCGTGCGCCGCCATCGTGGTCGGCCTCGTCGTTGTGCTGAACATCTTGTCGCACAAGGCTTGACGAGCTAGCCGACCTTTTTCCGGGGGCTTTGCAGCGCGTCCTCCACGGCCGCGAGCGCGTCGACCGGGGTGCGGTTCTGACCCTGCTCGTTCTGGCCGAGCTGCGGCCAGCCGGAGCCCTGGGGGCCGTGCAGCTGGATCCAGATCTCCCGGGTCTTGTCCAGCAGCTCGCGCTGTTCCGTTTCGTTCAATGCGGACATGAATTCCTCCTCTAATCCGACGCCGCACGCCGCGGCGAAGTCCTGGGGCGACATTTCGTAGGCGATGTTCATGTCGCAGTCGCCGAACGGCGGGCAGCCCTCGGGCAGGCCGCCGCCGAAGCCCTGACCGTCGGTGTATTGGTGGGCGAGCTGGCCGGGCAGATTCGGATTGCGGCCGTAGCCCGCGCCGACCATGCGCACTCCTTCGGGGCGGTCGGCCCACATATCGAAGAAGTCGCCGCGATTCGCGTAGGCGATCACCCGCCGCCGGTCCCCGAGCCAATCGACCAGATTCCAGTACGACGCGTTGATGCCGTCGGAGTGGTCGCCGCCGGGATTACCGCCCGATTCGACGTCGATCATGCTGATCATCCGCGGGTGCGGACCGCCCATTCGCGCGACCATGTCGCGGTGTGTTTCGACGGTCTCCAGCCAGTTCGGCCGCCAGTAGAAATACACGATGAAGCACGCCAGGCGTCCCGAATCGACGGCCCGGCAAGCCCATTCGTAGTTCGCGGCGAAGTTGGCGTCACGGAAGTCGCCGTCGTTGGACCGGAAGCTGAGTATCGCGTGCGGATAGGAATCGTCCACCGGGACCTGAAAATATGACACGTCCGCGAAAAAAGTGTCGACCATTGGATCTCCCTCGATTTCGTCTGCCCGAAATTTCCCCCGAGTGGTCGTCGCACCGCCGATTACCCCGCATCTCGGTCCCGTGAGACGTCGATGAAACGTGAGTGAAGGGCGCGGACCGGAGACTCTTCCCTGTAGCAAAAACCGCCGGTGCCCGTTCAGCGCGACGGAGCCAATGCTGTAGCCGGCCGGCGGGTCGGGGTAGTTGTCGGTCTGATGAGCGAACCGAGCGTTCCATTTGTCGGACCGCGAACGATAAGAAGCACGTGCTCGGTTCGTTGCAGTATCTGCACGGGAGGACAGAGAGTGAACGAAGCGACGATGGAAAAGGCGGCCTTGGGGGGCCGTGGTGTGCTCGAGGGGGCATTTGCCCTGCTGGAGGCGCTCGCGCACGGTGCCGAGCTGGGGTTGACCCAGCTCGCGTCGGCGGCAGGACTACCGAAGGCAACGGCCTATCGGTTACTCAATCAATTGGTCGCGGAAGGAGCAGTGCAGCGCCGCAGCGGGCGCTATCAGATCGGCCCCCGGGTGTTTCGGCTCGGGCAGACCTGGCAACCGGCGCGGTTGCTGCGGGCTGCCTCGGCCCGGCCGCTCGGGCAACTGACGGCGACCTCGGATCGGGGCGGATTCAGTCTCTCGGTGACCGATCGGGGGCACACGATGCTGATCGGCGGCATCGGACGGGAGATCGATGCGGTCTTCCCGCTGCGGGCGGGGACGCTGCTGCCCTCGGGCACCGCCGCCGAACAGGTGCTGGCCATCGGTCATCCGAATCACCAACCACCCGAGGGGTTTTCGCACCGCGAGTGGAGCCGTCAGGTCACGCTGGCACGGGAGCGGGGACTCGCCTACGACACCGACCTGAGCCGGTTCGGGCTGGCCTGCGTCGCGGCGCCGGTGCGCGGCCCGGGCGGCGAGGTGGTCGCCGCGCTGGCGGCGACGGTGGGTGAGCTGAACCGGCTGCCCGCGCTGGCCGAGGCGGTGGTGCGCACGGCGGGGCTGGTGAGCGCCAATCTCACGCGGCTGCTGCGGTCGCAGGGGGTCATGTCGCTCTGAGAGCGGGAGTCGTGGGGGTGCCGCCCAGGCAGTGGGGCGGCACCCCGACGGCTCGCACCTAACTCATCGCGTGTGAAACGCCACCACACCAAACCTGGGTGATGGCGCGGGTGGCGTGGATGTCGGCCAGCGGGTCGCCGTCGAGCAGCACGAGATCGGCGCGCATGCCCGGTGCGATCGTGCCGCGGTCGGACAGGCCGAAGTGGGCGGCGGGCGCCGTGGTCGCGGCGCGCAGCGCTTCGGCCGGGGGCAGGCCCGCGGTGACGAGCAGCTCCAGCTCGCGGTGCAGCGAGTCGCCGTGCGCAGGCTGGAAGGGGACGCCGGGTTCGGCGTTGGCGTCGCTGCCCGCGAGGACGGGCACACCGGCGGCGTGCAGCGTCGCGACGCTGGCGAGGCAGTCGGCGAAACCCAGGATGCCCAAAGTTGTTGCTACGCCCTGCATCATGACCAGGGTCGGCGCGGCGACGCGCCCTTCCTCGGCCATCCGGCGCACCGCCTCCGCGGGCAGTTGACCGTCCATGGGGACGTGGGTGATGACGTCGCCGCCGACGTCCAGTGCCAGTGCGTAGGCGCCCAAAGATGCTGCGTGGATGACGATTCGGAGGTCCTTGGCCCGCGCGGCGGTGATGACCGCTTTGGCGGAGGCTTCGTCCGGGCCGCCCTCTCCCGGCGCTTCGAGCACCAATTTGATGTAGTCCGAGCCGGCCGCGGCACGCTCGGCGACCATCGCCTCGGCCGCCTCCGGGCCGTGGATGACCGCGTGCTCGGCCATGCCGGGAATGCGGGCGTGGGTACCGCCCGGACCGATGATCGGCGTTCCCGCGCTGCGAATGTCGGTGGTGCCCGGCTGGTTACGCAGCGCCGCGAGATGCTCGGGCGGCCAGGTGGTCATGTCCAACGCTGTGGTGACGCCGTGCGCGACGAGCTGGTCGAGCGATTCCGGGCCGTGTAGGTGCACGTGGGCATCGATCAGGCCGGGTAGCAGGATCGCGCCGTGGCCGTCGATACTCTCGGCGCCGCCGGCGTCGGTGCCGATCACCGCGCCGTCGATCACCACCGTGGTCGGCTCGGTCAGCTCCGCGCCATCGAAGACACGGACGTTGCGCAGAGCGGTCTTGCCGATCGCTGGGGAGTCGACGGTCACGCAAACCTCCGGTGCGGTAGTCGTGCAGCGGCGAGGGGTGCGACCGCTCCGCTACGGAACGTTAGTAGCCGCCAGTGGATTTGTCCGCACACGAAGTGGTAACGCAGTGTTCTTGTAATGGCACCATTTGGTCTCGCGCAGGGGGTGGCCGAGCAGCGAATACTGTGCCGACCGCGAGCCCGGCCTCCTCGGGCGGATGAGACCGTGGCCCCTACGGCCCTCAGGAAATCTACGCATATGCTCGGCGTGTGAACTACTGCCCCTCGCGGGTGGCATCCGAAGTGTGACGCACAACACTGACGGGGTGGTTATGACCAGGGACACCAGCGCTGCGCTGCAAGCCGCCATCTTGCCGGGACTCGATACCGGCATTGCGGTACCGACTTATGACCGATCCGAAATAACCACCGGCATAGTGCATTTCGGTGTCGGCGGGTTTCACCGCGCGCATCAGGCGATGTATATCGACCGGCTGCTGGAACGCGGCGAGGCGCGCGAGTGGGGCATCTGCGGCGTGGGCGTGCTGCCCGCCGACCGCCGGATGCGCGATGCGCTGACCGCGCAGGACGGGCTGTACACGCTGTCGGTGCTGACCCCGGACGGTAGGTGGAATACGCGAGTGATCGGCTCGATCGTCGAGTACCTGTACGCACCCGACGATCCCGAGGCCGTGCTCGCGAAGCTGGCCGACCCGGCCACCCGGATCGTCTCGCTCACCGTCACCGAGGGTGGTTACCACTACTCGGCCACCACCGGCGCGTTCGACGCCGAAGCGCCGGACATTCAGGCCGACCTCGCGCCGAATGCGGTGCCCGCCACCCTCTTCGGTCTGATCGTCGAGGGGCTGGCCCGGCGCAGGGCACGGGGTGTCGCGCCGTTCACGGTGCTCTCGTGCGACAACATCGAGGGGAACGGGCATGTCGCGCGTACTACGTTCAGCGCGTTCGCCGCGCTGCGCGACCGCGAGCTCGGCGACTGGGTGGCGCGGGAGGTGCGCTTCCCGAATTCGATGGTCGATCGGATCACTCCGGTCACCCCGCCCGAGGCGGCGGCCCAGGTCGCACGGCGCTACGGGGTGGTGGACCGATGGCCGGTGGTGACGGAGCCGTTCACGCAGTGGGTGCTGGAGGATTCGTTCACGCTCGGGCGACCCGATTACGGCGCGGTCGGCGTGCAGTTGGTCGAGGATGTCGCGCCCTACGAGTTGATGAAGCTGCGGCTGTTGAACGCGAGCCATCAGGCGCTGGCGTACTTCGGATATCTCACCGGTTATCGGCTGGTGCACGACGCGGCCCAGGATCCGGCATTTCGCCGATTCTTGTTGCGCTACATGGACATCGAGGCGACGCCGACGTTACGGCCGGTGCCCGGAGTCGATCTGGACCAGTACAAGCAGACATTGCTCGCGCGGTTCGCCAATCCGGCGATCGGCGACACGGTGGCGCGGCTCTGTGCGGAATCCTCGGATCGGATACCGAAGTGGGTGTTGCCGGTGGTACGGCAGCGGCTGGCCGAGAACGGCGAGATCACCTGTGCGGCCGCGATTGTCGCGAGCTGGGCGCGCTACGCGGAGGGCGTCGACGAACACGGCGAGCCGATCGAGATCGTGGACCGGCTGCGCGGTCGGCTGATCCCGCTGGCGCGCCGCCAGCGGGACGATCGCACCGCATTCCTCAGGGACCGTTCGGTTTTCGGCGATCTGATCGACGAGCCGCGGTTCGTGAGCGCCTATGTGGCGGCGCTGGATTCGTTGTACGCCAAGGGCGCCCGGGCTACCGTCGCGGAGCTGGCCGGGCCCGCCTAGATGGGCAGAACCTTGGTGACGGCGTGGGTTTCGTCGCCGACGGCGAACCAGATGTCGAGGACCGAGCCCGCCCGGTAGGCGACGAGTTCGACGAGATCGCCGGACCGCAGCGGCTTGGCGTACTCGATGATCGCGCGGTGCGCGCCCGACTTCAGGTCGTCGTGATCGGCCAGGACTTCTTCGACGCCGCTGAGGTAGACCGAGTTGTTGACGTGGTCGAGCATGTCGATATCGGTGATGCGCAGCGGGAACGGGCGCACCTGCACGCCGGTGCTGTCGGCGGCGGGCGGCGGGTCGGTCAGGGCGGCTTTCCAGCGCAGGCGGTGTTCGGTGGTGCTGGCCAGCATCGGCTCCATGAAGCGGTCGCTCATCCGGGCGGGCACGCCGGATTCGGTGCCGAAGTGGATCAGGAAGGCTTCGGTCTCCACCAGGCCACCGCTGCTGCCGCAGATCTGCACGCGCATGTTGCACCAGCGGTTGGACAGGCCGGAGCACCAGCGGCGCAGGGTGACCCGCTCGCCGAACTGGATCGGCTTGAGGACGTCGATCACCGTGCGGCGCACCACCCAGCCGCGGTGGCTGTCGCCGTCCTCGACGGCGTCGAGGTGCTCGAAGCCGATGTCCTGCAGGTAGCGGGCGATGGCGTCGAGCCGGAGGCGTTGGTCGCCGTCGGTGTCGGCGAGACGTACCGGCCACCCCGTTTCGAACGGGGTTCCGGCGGGCGGACGTTCCGGCAGCACGCTGGGAATGACCATGGTCGGATAATGCCAGGTCATGGTCGCCGGGCGCGCGTCGGCACGGTCGGCGCGTCGCGCATCTCACACAATCGGCCGGTTGTTGATCGGTCGATCGGGCGGCTTTGTGGCGTCCGGAGGTTGACCTTGACACGGTGTCAGGTCGTTGGGTGGACGCATGCATCCATACATCGGTTCGGGTCCGTACTGCTACAGCAATTCACTGGCGATGCTGCTCGGGGAGCACGCACCGGCCACCGGAGTGATCGAGACGTTGACGGGGTCGCCGTTCGGCTTTCAACTGGAGAACGGTTCGACGCCGTACTTCGATCCGGCCGGCTGGCATCCGGAGATCGGGTTGACGGCCGCCATCGAGTTGCTCGGGTGGTCGTGTGTGCGCAGCGACGGCGGGTCCGCGGCGGCGGCGCTCGATCGGCTGCGGGCGGCCTGTGCGCAGGGGCCCGCGCTGGCCGGGCCGCTGGAGATGGGCCTGCTGACTTATCGTCCGAATGGCGGAATCGCTATCGGCGCGGACCATTACGTGGTGGTGCTCGCGGTCGAGGACGACACCGTGTTGCTGCATGATCCGCAGGGAAACCCCTTCGCGACGCTGCCGACCGGGGCCTTCCTCGAGGCCTGGCGTGGCGAGCAGATGACCTATATCGATACGCCGTTCGTCCTGCGCTCGGGATTCGTGCGGGATCGGGTCGTCTCCCCCATCGATGCGCTGGCATCCGCTGTGCCGCAAGCTATCCGGGCCCTCGCGGGTGCATCCGACACTGTCGAGGAATTTGCCGAGGTGGTCGCGCGGGGCCTGGCTCCTGAGATCCGAAACCTCTTGGCCATCTTCAGCATTCGAGTCGGCACCCGCCGACTGCTGGATGCTTCGGCGAGCTTGACCATGCTCGGCCGCATCGAGGCCGCCACCCTGGCCGCCGCCCAATCACGCATCGTCGGCAGCCTGCAATACCCTCTGGTCGTCGGCGACGATGCCGCGTTCATCGCCACTCTGCACCGCCTCGCCCCCGGCTATGACCGGCTCCGCCGCGCGCTGGCCGACTTCCGCGCCCACCTGGGCGGATACACCTCTGCGGCCGGGACGTCATGACGCATAGCTGAATACTGGCCCAGGCGTGCCGACTTGCATGGTGCTGCTGCGCGGGGTCTTGGTACTCGCGGCGGGGTCGAGAGAGACGATCGGTGTTCCCGGCCAGGAAGGTGCCGTGCAGTCAGCGACTTTCTGGGCGATCATGACGACTCCGAAAGGGGTGCGGACCCCGGCGCTGCGGTGTGCGACTGCGCTACTCGGCGCGACGGACGAGGACGGATTCTGCGTCTGCGGACGGCGACCACCAAGAAGGCCACGGCAATGCCGAGCCAATAGGCGACGGTGATCGCGGAGGCCTCGTAGCCGAAGGCCCCGCCGGTAACCCAGGTCGGGCCATCGAGTTCGGTTCGCAAATAACCTGTTGTCGCCGTTCCGGATACGGGTACGCCGAGGAACCCTTGCCAGAAATTCCAGGCCAGGTGGACCCCGATTGCCAGCCACAGATTGCGGGTCACCATGAACAGTATCGCCAGCGACAACCCCGCCTCCAAGGCGATCGCGGTAGCGCTCCACAGCGAGGCATGGTCATTGCCCAGGTGCAGCGCCCCGAAGACGCCGGCCGACAGAATCAGTGCGATCCAACTGCCGAACCACTCCTCGAGCAAACGAAAGACCAGCCCCCGCAACAACAGCTCCTCGATGAATCCCGACGATATCGCCATAGCGGAAGTCACCAGCAGCGTCGAGCCCACGTCACCAGCGCGAACCAGATGTACCGATCCCAGCCAGCTGATCGATCCGACAACGGCGAAGGCTCCGATCGAACCGAGCGCTATTCCTGCCATACCGTGGCCGATGCGCGGCGAGATTTCACCGGCGGTGTGTCGGTGCTCGATCAATCGCGCAATGACCACGTAGTAGGCACCGTAGGCGCAGGCGACCTGGAACACCGCCCGAATCGGCCTGCCGACATCACTCCCGGCGAGCGGTGTGGTCAGGAGATCTGCCGCCTTTACCGCCGCGAGTACCACGATCACGCCGACGAGCAATCGCGTAAGCGGATGTGCGAGAACCCGCGACGACCAGGACTTTCGTAGTTCCATATCGGGTTCCTTCACCTTCCACCCGCCCTTGGACAGCCAGGTAGCTCGTGGTGGCACCATGCCTCGGTGGGCCGAGCGGGCCCGCGATATGACGACTCCCCCGTTTCGGCGGTGTATCGGCACCTCCAGGCCCGGCAAGGAGCCGCGCCGGGCCTGGAGGTGACCGCTTCGTTGCAGATACCACCAAGGGCATGGGCGAATCTGCTGTCGTGCTGGTTATTTGTATTCGACGGGCGCGCACAATTCGATGAGGAATCCGGAGTTGTCCTTGACGACAGCGATCTTCTGTCCCCATGGGCGGACAATCGGGGCCTTGGCACTGGTCGCGCCTGCCGCCAATGCCTTCTTGTAGGCGGCGTCGACGTCCTCGAACTCCAGCCCGATACGGACCGCACTGGGAGGTGTCGGTGACGCGAAATCCTCGATCTTGCTCCAGTGTTCCACTGCAAGGACTACCGAGCCCGGGCCGGGCGTCTCGCCGGGAAAGGTGAGCACGGTGAACGTCCCGTCGGGGTCGGCGAATCCCGGCTTCATACCGAAGGCATCATCGTAGAAGTCGACGGTCTTCTGCACGTCGTCGACCATCAAATTCACTCCATGAAATCGCATTGTCATCCTTTGTTTGTCGTGGAATTACTCGGGGGAAATATTGGTTCAGCCGTCTCGGCGACGACCCCGCCGTCATGCAGAGGCAACGGCGGGCTGCTTCTCTGCGTTTACTTACGATCCACGCGTACCGAAGTTGGCAGGAACTGTTTCGCTGCCGTTGTGCGATCGAAGATGAATTCGTGCACTGATCGAAGCCTATCACGCCAGCCTATATTTGATAAGAGATCTTACCCGATTAGGCTTACATTTTGGTTACGCCACATGCAGCAGGTTTGCCCCCCAGAGGCCGCAGCCACCGTCAGGGCAACGGTCTGCGCATCCCCTCGTGCACGAGGGGGCCCGGTTGCCGGCGGCCATTTCTTCACTTGACCGGGATGCCTGGTTCGTAAAGGTCGGTCCGCAGCAAATGCAGATCCGCTGCCGCCGATGCCATCGGGTCCAGCAGCGCTCGTTCGTCGACGTCGACGTCGCAGCCAGCAATATCAGGCTCCGTGCTGTCGACCGTGCCAGATGACAATGAGTCGGCGAGTCTTTCGACCTCGGCCGCCGCTGATGTCGATACCTGCTGACGCACGAGCAACCCGATGAGCGATGTCGAGATTGCCGATAGCTGTGCTGCCGCGCGCGCTGCGGCGGCCTGCTGGCGGGGAGTCCCGGCGACGACATCGGGTCCCGATTCCGCTAGGTCCTGGCGAGACAGTGCCGCCGCCTGGAATTGGACACTGAGCTTGGTCCGATCGGAACCTGGCCGCGATAGCACCGTCGAGGCGGTGTGTAACAGCCGCTGTGTCGCGCGCACGGCGGCCTCGTAGCGCTGTGGAACCGTCGGCTTGGGCAGCACCGGCACCGACGCGAAGCCGAAGAACAGCCCGATTGCCACGGCGATCGCCATCACGACGATGTATTTGATCAATGCCTCAGACAGCGGCTGGTCGCTGGCCGCGATACCTATTCCTACTGTCAACAAAACCATCGAGGCATTCATCACGGCTGGCTGTGTCTGCATGAACGCGAACCCGACCAGCAGGGCAGCGAACCCCAGCGCCGGTAGCGCGGAGGTGGGCAGCGTCCACACGGCCACAGTCAACGCCGCGGCGCCGACCAGTGAGCCGGTGATGCGCTCGCCGGCTTTCCGCACGGTGTCCTGAAACGAGGGCTGCATGATCATGAAGGTGGCGGTCAGAAACACCACGGTGAACGGATCCCCGGGCCGCAACTCGGCAACAAGCAAAGCCGTCCCCATGCCGACAGCCAATCGCACAGCGTGCCGAAACCTGATCGACTGCCAGGTCAGGGCCGCGCGGGCGCGGGTGAGCATTGCGGTTCGTCGCATCGAGGCGGGGATCTCGGTAGTGGATTGATCACGTTCCACAGCAGCCGTATGGACCGCCTCCAGCCCTGTTCGGACAGCCGTGATCAGGTATCGATCATCGGTGAAGCCGACGTTTTCGATCTGGGCAACAGATACCGCAGCGCGGACGCCGACATCGTCGCGGCCTCGAATCAGGTCGGCCAAGCGGGCTGCCTCAGCTTTTGCCGATCGCAGAAATGGCTGGATGTCGGAGGCCGAGGACAACGCTGTCGGCGGCCGATCCTCGAGGGCGGTGAGCGCAGTCCGATAACGAAGCGTTCCCGCGAGGACAGCAGTTATCCAACGGGTGGGGGTATCAGCCAGCGCCAACTGCGCTACGCGTGGCAGTGACTCGGGGTCCGAAGACACCAGCGCATCAGCGAGCAAATACCGCATCGGACGTCCCGGGTCACGCCAGCCGGTCACGACCCGATAGATCGCAGCGGCAGCAATGCCGACCGGCGCAGCGGCGATCGCCTGCCAGACGGTTACCGCGCCGGTGAGTTGCAGTCCATATCCGAATAGCGACGCCATCCCCAAGCCGAGCGGCACGATGGAGAATCGGACGCCAAGAGCAGGCAGAAAACCTACGCCGAACATGATCGACACCAACAGCACGATCTCCAAGGCGTGCGAATATTCACCGAGCACGCGCGGCGCCGCCACGACGAAAAACATCGCCGGCGCCATCCCCATCAGCGTCCGCAAATCCAGCCGCAGCGAACCGGCCGCCGAGCCGACGCAGAACAACGCGGTCATCGTCGCAAGCGAGGCCGCCGAACCCAGCCCGAGCAGAATACTCGACCCGGCCACGCCCCCAGCGAAAATCGCTGTGCCCAGATACTTCATGCCACAACCAGTGCCGTGTCGAAGGTGGGTCGCATCAAAAGCAGCATATTGGATCACTTCCTTATCCCAGGGCCGACCGGGCCGCCACAATTACAGATTGCTCGCGACCGTCGATCCACCGGCAACCGGGTCGTATAGACGATGTGGGCGCAATTTATGCGCGAATGCCTCTGCTCACGTCGAACTCGTTCATGTCGAGCAACGTCCGTACCGCTGCTGCCGTTAAACAGCCGAAAAGCGCTGACTGCCGAGCGCGGCCCGGCCGGCCATTGTCGAGCCGTACCGAATCAGGCTCGATATCGCGTACATATGCACCGACAAGGGAAGCGTAGCGCAGCAGGACAATTTGGGCAAGACGTCTTACCGGTTTGCTTGGACAGCCCCCCGGGGCGGCTGCGCTCCCGACGAAGCTTCCATGTCGAGCTGCGGTCGATAGCTCCGCCGACGGCGGCATACGCACCCCGCATCGGCGCTCGCCCGAGAGCGCGGTGCCGCCACGAACGACCACCCGGGCTGATTGCTCACACGCTATGGACTCCATGGGTTTTCGATCGAATAAGATACAATCGGCTTTTATGGTGCAGCGCGTGTCGGCAAGCGACTCCCCCAAGCGGGTATACGGGGGAGTGTCCGGCGAACACAGACGCGCCATGCGACGTTCTCGCCTGATCGATTGCGCGCAATCGCTTTTCGGTACGCGCGGGTACGCCAATACCTCGATCGAGCAATTGTGCGCGGAGGCGAACCTGTCTACCCGAAGCTTCTATGAGCAAGCTTCCAGCAAGGAAGAACTGCTCCATGCGGTCTTCGACGAGATAACGGGCCGCGCTGCGGCAGCTGCTGTACAGGCCATGGAGGACGCCGACTCGAGCCCTTTGGCCGAGCGTATCCGGCAAGGGTTTCGGGCGTACCTGGACGTATCCTGCGCGACACACAAGACGGCGCGCATCTGCTACGTCGAGGTCATCGGCGTGAGCCAGTCGATGGAGGACCGCCGGAAAGAGTTTCGGGACAAGATGATCCACATGATCATCGCCGAGACCGAACGTGCGGTCCGCCGAGGTGAAGCCGTAGCCCGCGACTATCGATACTTGGCCGTCTTGACCATCGGGGCGCTCAACGCACTGGCGCAGGATCTGACAGACGGTGGAGTAACCGTCCCGTGTTCCCGCGAGGAGAAGCTCGACAAGATCGTCGACGAGTTGACGCGCGTGATTACGGCGGCGATGACCGGGCCATAGCTCCGAGTCCATCGCGGCCACACGTCCGAAGCGGAGCAACCGGGGTTGCACCCCGGCGCAGAAACTTTCCAAGCCTAACCAGATTCAGCCGTTGGATGCCATTTCCAAGATGGAACTGGTAAGACGCCTTGTCCAATGTGAAATTGTGCGCTAATCTTCAGCAATCCGCGCACGGATCAGGCAGAAAGTTCCGGGAGGTCCAACCATGAACAAGATTCGAAGACGCGGCCTATCGACCGCGACGTTACTTACCGCAGCGCTCGGAATTGCCGCAGGCAACGGCCACGCCACCCCAGCGGAGGGGGCAGCGACAATCGGCTACCAGGCCCGTTTCACGGAGACGGCGACGCTCATTTCGACCGACGCCGGCTCGATGATCGTCGAGGACGGTAACTTCAAGGTCAAAGCCGCGGACAGCAGTGTGCTCGCTGGCGCCGAGCTCTCCTTCCGAGTCGACGATTTCGTGTTCCCTATCGCCGCCGAGCTCTCCGGAAACTCCGCCACCCTTACCCCGCAGTTCGACATGGCGCACGCCGTCTACCGGCCCGTCGCGCTGCCCTTCGAGGACAAAGCGCCGTTCAAATCAGAGTACGACCGCGAGGTGGCCGCCTGGAGCCGGATGACCAGCACCATCAGTATGGGCGCCACCATCGGGACTTTGGTCGGCGGTATCGGTGGCGCCGCAGTCGGTTGTGTCCTGGGCGGCATCGCCGGCGCGGTCGTCGCCTCTGCCACCATCGTAGGGCTGTTCGGCCCGTTCATCCCCGCGGCCGCGGTCGGGTGCCTCGGCGGCATTATCGCGATCGGGGCACTGGGAACTATTGCCGGCCAACTATTCGTTACCGCCCCGGTCGCCATCTTCGCCGCAGTACAGTACTTCACCACGGTCAATTCACCATTTCCAGGAAAATGACCCAGCCTTCAGACGTGAGCACCCGGAAAGCGGTGGGACATGATGGGTGAGTTACCACGCTCGGAGTACCGTCTTCCCGTATTCGTCTCCGATGTCCGACGAGTTGCCGTCCCGGCGATGGTAGCCACAATCGCCGCTACCGCAACGCTGGTCGCGATGAACGGCAACGACCAGAACAGCCCACTGCTACTGCAAGTGGTGATCAGCTACTTCATTTTTTGGACGATATTCTCAGTCTCGTACATCGGGTTGACCGTCGCGACTTTCGGCGGTATCGACCCGGTGGCGCTGGGTCGGCGATTGTCACACGGCACCGAATCGACAGGCATGAATCGTTCGCCGTTGCGGATCGTGGGCGGCTTCCCGAGATTGATCGTCGTCGAGGGGAATTACGTCTCTATGTTGACGGTGCTGGCCACTTTTGGCTACAAGCACTCGCAGGAGAGTCTGCTTGTTCTCATCGTCTTTGCTCTGACGATCATCTCGTCGTGGGCTCTCGTCGCAACAGGTTACGCAGTAGCCTACGCTCGCTGCAACACTGAAAGTCGTTCCTTCAGTTTCCCCGAAGAGAACGAGCCGGTCTTCAGTGACTACTTCTACCTCGCCGTTCAAGTGTCCACCACTTTCGCGTCGTCGGATGTTACACCGATTACCAACAGGGCGCGCCGTATGGTGACGCGACATAGCATACTGGCCTTCGCTTTCAACGCCGTGATCGTCACATTGCTGGTGTCAGAACTGATTTCACGGTCGATGTAGCACGGCAGCGGCACGGCTCGGAAGCCCCTGCGCGCGCCGACGATGTCGAGGGGCGGCCGTCCTGGCAGCGTCGAAGCAGCACTGAACTGCCAACGGTCCGCGCAGCAAAGAGCCCCGAGACGCGACGACATGTGTCGTGCGCTCGGGGCTCGGTTCGCGAACTGCCTACCGCCGCTTGGACGTCCGCTCACGCTTCTCGCGGACACGCACCGAGACGCGCACCGGGGAACCGTCGAAGTTGAACTCCTCACGCAGCCGGCGTTCCAGGAAGCGGCGGTAGCCTGCCTCGAGGAAGCCGGTGGTGAACAGGACGAACGTCGGCGGGCGGGTCGTCGCCTGGGTGGCGAACATGATGCGAGGCAGGCGGCCGCCGCGCATCGGGGGCGGGGTCGCCGCGACGACTTCCTTGAGCCAGGTGTTCAGGCGACCGGTGGAGATGCGCTTGTCCCACGACTCGAGCGCGGTCTCCATGGCCGGCACCAGCTTCTGCACGGCGCGGCCGGTGTGGGCGGAGATGTTGACCCGCTGGGCCCAGGGCACCCGGTTCAGGTCGCGGTCGACCTCGCGGTCCAGTTGCAGGCGGCGGTCCTCGTCGACCAGGTCCCACTTGTTGAACGCCAGCACGAGCGCGCGACCGGAGTCGGCGACCATGCTGATCACCCGCAGGTCCTGCTCGGTGATCGGCTCGGAGGCGTCGATCAGCATGATCGCGACCTCGGAGGCCTCCAGTGCTGCCTTGGTGCGCAGCGAGGCATAGAACTCGGTGCCGTTGGCGTGCGAGACCTTACGGCGCAGGCCCGCCGTGTCGACGAACTTCCAGACCTTGCCGCCCAGTTCGACGAGCGAGTCGACCGGGTCGACGGTGGTGCCCGCGACATCGTGCACCACCGAGCGTTCGTCGTCGGCCAGCTTGTTCAACAGGCTGGACTTGCCGACGTTGGGCTTGCCGACCAGCGCGACCCGGCGCGGGCCGGCCCCGCCGGTGCCTTCGCGCGGGGTTTCCGGCAGCGCGGCGAGCACGTCGTCGAGCAGATCACCGGTGCCGCGACCGTGCGCGGCGCTGACCATCCTCGGCTCGCCCAGACCGAGCGACCACAGCGCGGCCGCCTCGGACTCGACCTTCTGGTCGTCGACCTTGTTGGCCACCAGGATGACCGGAACCTTGCTGCGGCGCAGCATCTTCACCGCGGCCTCGTCGGTGGCGGTGGCACCGACCACGGCGTCGACCACGAGCAGGATCGCGTCGGCGGTATGCATGGCGACCTCGGCCTGCCGGGCCACCGACTGCTGCAGACCCTTGGCGTCGGGCTCCCAGCCGCCGGTGTCCTGCACCAGGAAGCGGCGCCCGGACCAGTTGGCCTCGTAGGAGATTCGGTCCCTGGTCACCCCGGGGACGTCCTCCACGACGGCCTCGCGGCGGCCGAGGATGCGGTTCACCAGGGTCGACTTGCCCACATTCGGGCGGCCGACGACCGCGAGCGTCGGCATGGCGAGCAGTTCTTCACCGGTCAGCTCACCATCGAGATCGGTGAGCTCCCAGTCGGTTTCGTCACTCCAGATGCCGTCGCCGGCCATCACGTCTTCGGTCACTGGGAACCTCCCGTCCTGGTCGTCGAAATCTGCTGCGCGACAACGCGGTACAGCTCGTCGATGACCTCATCCATGTTCAGGTCGCTGGTGTCGACCAGCACGGCGTCGTCGGCCGGACGCAGTGGGGACACCTTGCGGGTGGAATCGAGGTTGTCGCGCCGCTGCACGTCGGCGAGCACGGCCTCGTAGTCGTCGCCGCGGCCTTCGGCGATGTTCTGCTGGTTGCGCCGGTGGGCGCGGGCCTCGGCCGAGGCGGTCAGGTAGATCTTGGCGTCCGCGGCAGGCAGCACGACGGTGCCGATGTCGCGTCCCTCGACCACGATTCGCTGTGCGGCCGTGGTGATCTCGCGTTGCAGCGCGACGAGCAGATCACGGACCTCCGGCACGGCGGACACCGCGGAGACGGCCTTGGTGACGGCGTCGCCGCGGATCTCCGAGGAGACGTCCTCGCCGTCGAGCTGGATCACCTCACGGCGCGGATCGGTGCCGATGGACAGCGGCAGCTCCTTGACGGCCGCACCGATGGCGGCGGCGTCGGTGAGCTCGATGCCCGCACGCAGCACGCGCAGGGTCGCCACCCGGTACATCGCACCGGTGTCCAGGTAGCGGGCGCCGAGCCGGGTGGCAAGGCGGCGCGAGACGCTGGACTTGCCGGTGCCGGACGGGCCGTCCATGGCGACGACGAGCGGACTCGTCCCCGTCAGCTGCCGTGGCGTCTCCACCGGAATCTCCACACCCATCACAACGACACCGCCTCGTAGAGTTTGCCGATTTCACCGCGACCGAGCACGCGCAACGTGCCGGGCCGTTGGTCGCCGAGCGCGACCGGACCGATATTGGTACGCACCAGCCGGGTCACCGGATGGCCGACCGCGTCGAGCAGCCTGCGCACGATGTGCTTACGCCCCTCGTGCAACACAAGTTTCACCAGGGAACGTCCCTCGCCGATTTCGAGCACCTGGAAGCTGTCGACCTTCGCGGGGCCGTCTTCGAGCTCGATGCCGTCCTTGAGCTTCTTGCCGATCGCCTTGTGCACCTCGCCGTTCACCGTGGCGAGGTAGGTCTTGGACACCTCGTACGAGGGGTGCATGAGCCGGTGCGCTAGGTCGCCGTCGTTGGTGAGCAGCAGCAGTCCCTCGGTGTCGGCGTCCAGGCGGCCGACGTGGAACAGGCGCTGACCCGCCGCGACGCGCTCAGCGACGATGTCACCGACGCAGGGGCGGCCCAGATCGTCGGACATGGTGGACTGCCAGCCCTTGGGCTTGTTCAGCACGATGTGCACGAGTTCCTCGCGCACCATCACGCGGGTGCCGTCCACCCGGACCACGGCGACCTGCGGGTCGATCCGCAGACCCTGCTCGACCACGATCGCGCCGTCCACCTCGACCCGGCCCTGGGCGATCATCTCCTCAGCGGCGCGCCGAGAGGCGACACCGGCCTTGGCGAGGACCTTCTGCAAACGCTCGCCCTCGCCCCACGGCATTTTGGTGTGGCCTTCGGAGGCGGCGGGCTCGACGTGCTGGCGCTTGGCCGGCTTGGCGTTGTTCAGCAGAGGTGCTGACTGGGTTTGACGCTGCGGCTTGGGGTTCTTCTTCTTGCCGGTGGGCGCGGGCTGCGGAGCGCGGCGCTGCGGGATGCCGCCCTGCGCGGGGCCGCGGCCGGTGGATCCGCCGGGTGTGGTGCCGCGATAGGAGTTGCCGGACTGGGCGTTGCCGCTCTGCCCGCCTTCGGAGCGGCCACGGTAGGCGTTGCCACCGGAGCCCGCCTCGCTGCGGTCGCGGTATGAGGTGCCGCCCTGGTTGGCGCTGCCCTCGGGGCGGCCGCGATACGCGTTGCCGCCGGAACCTGCTTCGCTGCGGCTGCGGAACGAGCTGCCGCCTTGTGCGGAGTTGCGGTCGTTGCGGCCCTGATATCCGCTGCCGCCATCGGCGCGGTCACGGTAGGAGCTGCCTTGGCCGCCTTCGGTACGACCGCGATAGGCGTTGCCACCGGAACCGGCCTCGCTGCGGCCGCGGTAGGCGTTGCCGCTGTCCGAGCGGTCGCGGTAACCGCCGCCGCCCTGCGCGTTGCCATCCCGTGCGCCGCGGTAAGAACTGCCGCCCTGCGCGGACCCGCGGTCGTTGCGGCCCTGGTATCCGCCGCCGCCGTCAGAACGGTCGCGGTAAGAGCTGCTGCCCTGGCCGGAGCCACGGTCGTTGCGGCCTTGGTATGCGCTGCCACCGTCAGAACGGTCGCGATAGGAGCCGCCCTGCGCGGAGCCACGGCCTTGGTATGTGTTGCCACCGTCGGAGCGGTCGCGATAAGAGCCGCCTTGGGCGGAGCCACGGTCGGTGCGGCCGCGAGAGGTGTTGCCACCCTCGGAACGGTCGCGGTAGCCGCTGCCGCCCTGAGCTGAACCGCCACGATATGAGTTTCCGCCCTGCGTGTTTCCGCGCTGCGTGCTCGACTGCGCGCCGCGGTATCCGCCGTCGCCGCGCGATGCGCCGCGGTCGGTCCCCCCTCGAGCGCCCGCACCCCGTGCGGGGCGCTGCTGCTCGTCACTGCGTTTCCTACGATCCGGTGTGCCATCTCGGCGAGCGGAATTATTCATTTTGTCCTGTCAATCCTCGCTGCCGAGGTCCAAGTCGGCCTCGGCGGGTTTTTTCAGCCTGGTGTAACGGGGGTCCGTATCCAAGCTCTCGTTGATCTCATCGATCAGGTCGACGCCCGGGAGCAGGGGCGCCAGTGGCGGCAGGTCGGACAGCGACGCGAGCCCGATCCGTTCCAAGAACAACTCGGTCGTGCAGTACATCGTCCCGTTGGTCTCCGGGTCGACGCCCGCCTCGGCAAGCAGGCCCCTGGCCAGCAGCGTGCGCATCACCCCATCGACGTTCACGCCGCGCACCGCGCTGACCCTGGTCCGGGTCACCGGCTGCCGGTATGCCACCACCGCCAGCGTTTCCAACGCCGCCCGCGTCAACTTCGTGCGAGCGCCATCGAGCAGCACCCGTTCCACATACGGTGCGTACTCGCTGCGAGTATAGAAGCGCCAACCGTCCCCGACGAAACGCAGATCGATCCCATTACCCCGCGCGGACAGTTCCGCGCGCATCTCCCGCAACACCTCATCCACCCGCTCCGTGGTGTCATCCAACGCCGCCGCCAACTGCTCTACCGGGGCCGGAGCATCCACCACAAGCAACATCGCCTCCAACGCGGACCGGAACTCCGCATCCTCGAGACGCTCGGGGGTGAACTCCGCCACTGTGTTGTTGGCGACTGGTGTCGCGTCGTAGGTGGTTGCGTTTGGGGGGTCGGGTTGCGAGGTGGTGTTGTTCGCTGTTGAGGAGTCGTCGGCGTCCGATGGGTCGGCGTCGGTCGCTGCCGACTCGGTGTCGGTGTTGGGGGTCGAGACGTCCGCAATCGCAGGCTCGGTGTCGGCGGACTTTGTCGCGGCTGCGGGCATCGCGTCAGCCGGGCGCTCGGCGCTGATGACTTCCGGCGCGTTGACCTCAGCTTCGGTCGAATCCGAGACATCAGTGTCCACGGTGTCACTCACCCGTAGTCCTCCTCGATAGTCACAGTGTCCGACGGGTCGGCGTCGGGGGCGTCGTCGCCGATCCAGCTGATGGAGAGTTGGCCGAGGGGGTCGGGTTGGTCGAACTCGATCGTTTTTCCTCGGTACAGCTCCAGCAGGGCCAGGAAGCGGGCGACGATCTCGATCGGCGCCTCGCAGTCGGCGACCAGTTCGCTGAAGGTCGTCCAGCCGCCTACGCCGCGTTCTTTGAGCCGTTCGAGCACGAGCGCGGCCTGTTCGGCGACCGAGATGGCGTGCGAGTGCAGGTGGTCGAGGCCGACCTTGGGCACCGGGCGGGGCCGGAAGGCAGCGGCGGCGATCGCGGCGAACTCGTGCGCGTCTACTCCCAGCGTAACCTCGGGCAGCAGACCGGCGAAGCATTCCTCCAGCCCGACGGCGCGCGGGTAGCGGCGCAGCGCGACGGCCTCCAGTTCGCCGAACAGCTCGGCCACCTGCTTGAACGCCCGATACTGCAGCAGCCGCGCGAACAGCAGGTCGCGGGCCTCGAGCAGTTCGAGGTCCTCGGCGTCGGTCATCTCCCCCGACGGCAGCAAACGCGCGGCCTTGAGGTCGAGCAGTGTGGCTGCGACAACCAGGAATTCGGTGGTCTGGTCCAGGATCTTGTCGGCCCGCAGGGTGGTCGCGGCGGCGTTGGGGTAGGTGCCGTCGGACAGCGCCGCGGTCAACGCCTTGGTGTAGGCGATGAATTCGTCGGTGACCTGATGCAACGCCACCTCGGTGACGTCGAGCTTGCGCGAACTGATCAGCGTCAGCAGCAGATCGAACGGCCCCTGGAAGTTGCTCAGCCGCAGATGGAACCCGGACTTCTCGTCCTTGGGCGCAGCATCAGCTGAACCGCCATCGCTCGAAGTCGCCGTGTCGGCCGGTGCCGTGGCCGCGACTCCCGAGCCACGTTCGCTCGCACTCGCCGCGTCGGCCGGTGCCTGCGTAGCTGTTGCGGGGGCGGCACCACCGCTCGAAGTCGCCGCTGAATCTGGGGACGCAGCAGCGACACCGGCGTCGCTCAGCTGCGCGGAGACGTCTTCCGCTGATGCGGCCGCGGCTGCTATGGGCACCGCTGAATCGTCGGCGACCGCGTCATCGTCGGACCCGATCGGCTCCGGCGTCCCCGGTTCCCCCGATCCACCTTCGCTCGAAGTCACGGTGTCGGCCTGTTCGTCCGGGTCATCCGGGCCCGCGTCGGCCCGCTCCAGGAGATCACCCGGTGCGGAGTCGGCACTGGCAGACTCCGAGCCGGGTGAGGGGTTAACTGCTGCGGGTGGCGCGGGGTCGTTGCTTCCGATCACCGGCCGGACCGGTGGATGACTTCCCGCGCCATCGCCCGATATGCTTCGGCTCCACTGGATTTCGGTGCCCACGTGGTGATCGGCTCGCCGGCGACGCTGGCGTCGGGGAACCGGACGGTGCGCGAGATCGCCGCGTCGTAGACCAGGTCGCCGAACACCTCGACGACCCGCGCCATCACCTGACGCGAATGCAGTAGTCGAGCGTCGAACATGGTGACCACTATTCCGTACAGGCTCAGCCGCGGATTCAGCCTGTCGCGCACCTTTTCCACGGTGTCGTTGAGCAGCGCGAGCCCGCGCAGCGAGAAGTACTCGCACTCCATCGGAATGATCACACCGTCGGCGCAGGCCAGCGCGTTGACGGTCAATAACCCGAGCGACGGCTGGCAGTCGATGATGATGTAGTCGTACCGATCGCGGATGCCGTGCAGTGCCCGGCCGAGCGAATGCTCCCGCCCGACCTCGTTGACCAGCTGGATCTCCGCCGCCGACAGGTCGATATTGCTGGGCAGCAGATCCATGTTCTCGACCCGGGTCGGCGTCAGCACGTCGTCGATCGAACCCTTGGAACCGACGAGCAGGTCGTGCACGGTCAGGTCGAGATCATGGTGGGCCACACCCAATCCCGCCGACAGCGCGCCCTGCGGGTCGAGGTCGACCAGCAACACTTTGCGCCCGTATTCGGCGAGGGAGGCGCCGAGATTGATGGTGGAGGTCGTCTTGCCGACGCCGCCCTTCTGGTTGCACATGGCGACGATGAGGGCGTCGCCGTGCCGGTCCAGCGGTGGCGGGTCGGGTACCAGACGCAGTGGGCGCCCGGTCGGTCCGAGTGCCGCGTCCTCGGGGACTGGTTCGGCCCCGGTGCCCCACAGGGTTTCGGCCGCGGCCTCCGAGTACGGACCCGAGCGCGCACCCGTAAGCGGCTCCGCCCCAGCACCCATCGGCGGCTCTGCCGCTCCGGCTGATGTCACGATCCGCTGCTCCTTATACGTTCCTGCCCGTTGCCTCGCCGAGCGTAGCGAGGCGGATCAGGCCCGACCCTCGCTTTCGTACGGTCCGACTCTCGTTAGACGCTACCGCTTGCGAGCGTGCAAGTGCCGCGACGCGCGCGGCGTGTTCGCGGCACCACGCCGAGCCCGAACAGCAAAACGCTACCCCGTATCGCTCAGCGCCACTCCGGGTCACCATCGAAATGCACGTCGAAGCGGTCGTGCAGGTCGTCCATGCTGTCCCATTCCGCCTCCCCGCGGGCGATCCGGCCGAGCTGCCGGAAGTATTCGAAGCGGACGATACCCGGTGTCAGTACGGCGAGAAACTCGGCGGGTCCGTCCGCCGACGCGCCGAACGCGTGCACGGTGCCGGGCGGGACCACGACCAGTCCGCCTTTGCGCACCGCGCTGATTTCGCCGTCGACGAGGAACTCCATGGTGCCGTCGAGGACGTAGAAGATCTCCGTGGATTGCGTGTGGTGGTGCGGGCGAGTGCCATTCGCGCCTGCGGCCAGTACGAGACGGTTCGCGCCGAACAAGCCGTCAGATCGCTCGCTGTCCTCCAGCAGTTGGAAGGACCCGCCGCCGGGCAGCGCCACCGCTTCCACGTCGGATTCCTGGACGATGAAAGACTTTGCCACTCAACTCACCTCACGTTTGCACAGGCCGGGCGGCACAGCGCGGACCCGGCACAAGCAACAACCGGACCCCAGTCCGATTTCATTCCAGCACGCGAATGGGGTGAGACTCACAGTGCTTTCGGACAAACCGGCTAACGAGCGCGCGGGTGCGCGGTCGCCCAGACTTCGCGCAACGTGTTGACGGTGACCAGGGTGTAGATCTGAGTAGTGGTCACCGAGGCGTGGCCGAGCAACTCTTGCACCACACGCACATCCGCTCCCCCGTCGAGCAGGTGCGTGGCGAACGAGTGCCGCAAAGTATGCGGCGAGACGGTGGCACCGATGCCCGCACGTTCGGCGGCGGTCTGGAGCACCTGCCAGGCGCTCTGCCGAGACAACCGTCCGCCGCGCGCGTTGAGAAAAAGCGCGCCCGCGTTGCCTTTTCCGCTGGCAGCGAGCTTGGGTCGCCCCCGAACCAGGTAGGCGTCGACGGCGGCCAGCGCGGGCCTGCCGATCGGCACCATCCGCTGTTTACCACCCTTGCCATGCAGCACCACGGCACGTTCGTCGGTATCGAGATCGTCGACATCCAACCCGACCATCTCGGAAATCCGTGCGCCCGTGGAGTACAGCAGCTCGAGCAGCGCACGGTCGCGCAGCCCACGCGGACCGCCGTCGGTGCCCGGCGCGGCCTCCGGATCACTCGCCGAACCACCACCCGCGGCTTCCAGCAACTTCAGTACCTGGTCGTAGGGCAGCGCCTTCGGCAGCCGACGACCGGGAGCAGGCGGTTTCACCGCGTGCGCGACGTCGGTGGTGGTCATCCCCTCGGCCGCGGCGAACCGATGCAGCCCGCGCACCGCGATCAGCGCGCGAGCCACCGAACCCGCGGCCAGCGGCGGGAATTCAGCGCCGCCGGCCCGCAACGCCATGGTGAACTCGGCGACATCGCCCTCGGCGACCTGATCGAGCGCGGTGATGCCGCGCCCGGTCAGGAAGTCGAGATACCGGCCGAGGTCACGCCGGTACGCGCCGAGGGTGTTGCGCGCGGCGCCGCGCTCGACCGCGAGATGGTCGAGGTAGGCATCCAATTCCCGCGCGAGCACCGGCCGGCGCCCGTCAGTCCGCGGACTTCTCGGCCGCCTTGCGGCGCAGGAACGCGGTGGGCTGGCCGGGCCACGGCGCGTCGGCCGGCCGCAACTCGGTCTTGCTCGCCCGCGCCGCGGCGAGCGCGAAAACACCGGCGACGGCGGTCGCGTTGACGATCTCCCCCGCGAGCGCCGCACGCACCGCCTCGTCGACCGGCATGCGCACGATCGAGAGGTCGGCCTCCTCGTGTTCCGGCTCCGGCTGGTCGGTTTCGTACAACCCGCGGGCGCAGTACACCCGCAACGCCTCGTCGGTGAATCCCGGCGAGAGCGCCACATCCACCAGCACGGCCCATTCCCTGGCCGCCAGCCCGGTCTCCTCGGCCAGCTCGCGACGAGCGGCGACGAGCGGATCCTCGTCGGGCAGGTCGAGCAGGCCGGCGGGCAGCTCGAGCAGCCGCCTGCCGATCGGATGCCGGTACTGGTTGATCAGCACCACGTTGTCGTCGTCATCGATCGCGGCGACAGCAACGGCCCCGTGGTGCTCGATCACCTCACGCTCGGCGACGTGCCCGCCGGGCATTCGCACCTGGTCGAGGCGCAACGCCAGGATGGCGCCGCTGTAGACGGTTTCGCTGGATACGGTTTCGAAATCGTGGCTGCCTGGTCCGGCGGTGCCACCGTCCTGCGTCATCGTGCTACGCCTGGTCCGCCGCGCTCGCGAACTCCTCGTCCGGGATGTCGACCGGAAGCCGCTCCGCCAGCTTGTATTTCAGTGCCGCCGCGACGAGCGCCGCGAACAGCGGGTGCGGGCGGGTCGGACGGCTCTTCAGCTCCGGGTGCGCCTGGGTGGCGACGAAGAACGGGTGCACGTCGGCGGGCAGTTCGACGAACTCCACCAGGTGCCCGTCCGGCGAGGTGCCGCTGAACTGCAACCCGCTCTTGGCGATCCGGTCACGGTAGGCGTTGTTCACCTCGTAACGGTGCCGGTGCCGCTCGGAAACCTGCTCGCTGCCGTAGGCCTGGGCGACCACGGAACCCTTCGCCAGCGTGGCCGGGTAGGCGCCGAGGCGCATGGTGCCGCCGAGATCGGCCTCGCCCGCGACGGCCTGTTCCTGATCGGCCATCGTGGAGATCACCGGATGCGGGGTGTCCGGCTCGAATTCGGCCGAGTTCGCCTCGACCAGACCGACCGAACGGGCCGCCTCGATGACCACGCACTGCAGACCGAGGCACAGGCCGAGCAGCGGAATGCCGCGTGCCCGGGCGTAGCTGATGGCGCCGACCTTGCCCTCGATGCCGCGGATGCCGAAGCCGCCGGGGATCAGGACCGCGTCCACGTCACGCAGCGCGGACTGGGCACCGGCCGGGGTCTCGCATTCGTCCGACGGCACCCAGCGGATGAGTACCTTGGCCCGCGAGGCGAATCCGCCCGCGCGCAACGCCTCGGTGACCGACAGGTAGGCGTCGGGCAGGTCGACGTACTTGCCGACGAGCGCGACCTCGACCGTCTCGCGCGGCGAGTGCACCCGGTCGAGCAGATCGCCCCACACGGTCCAGTCCACGTCGCGGAACGGCAGCCCGAGCTTGCGCACCACGTAGGCGTCCAGGGCCTCACGGTGCAGCACGCGCGGGATGTCGTAGATCGACGGCGCGTCGGGGGTGGAGATGCAGGCGTCGACGTCGACGTCGCACATCAGCGCGATCTTGCTCTTCAGCGCCTGCGGCACCTCCCGGTCGCAGCGCAGGATCAGCGCGTCGGGCTGGATGCCGATACTGCGCAGCATCGCCACCGAGTGCTGCGTCGGTTTGGTCTTGAGTTCGCCGGAGGGGGCAAGGTAGGGCACCAGCGAGACGTGCAGGAAGAAGACGTTTTCCCGGCCGACATCGTGGCGGATCTGGCGCGCCGCCTCGAGGAACGGCTGCGACTCGATATCGCCGACGGTGCCGCCGATCTCGGTGATCACCACGTCGGGGGTTTGATCGTCGGCGTCCGGCGCGCTCATGGCGAGCACCCGGCTCTTGATCTCGTCGGTGATGTGCGGGATCACCTGCACCGTGTCGCCCAGGTATTCGCCGCGGCGCTCCTTGGCGATGACCGTCGAATAGATTTGCCCGGTCGTGACATTCGCGTCCCGGGTCAGGTCCCTGTCGAGGAACCGCTCGTAGTGACCGACATCCAGATCGGTCTCGGCCCCGTCCTCCGTCACGAAAACCTCTCCATGCTGGAAGGGGTTCATGGTGCCGGGATCGACGTTCAAGTACGGGTCGAGTTTCTGCATCGTGACGCGCAGCCCACGCGCCGTCAACAGCTGACCGAGGCTGGAGGCGGTAAGACCTTTACCCAATGAGGAGGCGACTCCACCACTCACGAAGATGTGCTTCGTAGCCGTTCGCGCCTGATTCCGTGTATGACCCACGGGTCTTCACGGTAACACGGATCCTGCCTGGGGAACTAACGCCACGCACGTTTGCTGTTGGATCGCCGGAGTGTTGATCATGCGTCATGCCGACGGCTGTGAGGGAGGTCGCCGAGTGGGCTGTGCGGTATCGCGGTGGCTCACGCCGGCGCTCGGCGAATCCGGGGCCGCTGCCCAGCTGGACGTGCCGCCTATCGCACCGCGACCCGCGAGCGAACGCAGATGGTGTCAGCGGGGCATCGCGGCAAGCGTCAGCGATGTTGCCTTGGCACCGGTGCCGTAGCGACCCGTGCCGCCGTTCAGCTGCTCGCTCAGCGCGAGCACGGTGGTGACGCGGCCGATCTCCCGGTCGAGGTTGTCGACGGTGCTGACCGTGGTGGCGAGCGGACCATCGGAGCGGACGACGGCGAGCGGCCCCGGGTTCTCGGCGGCACCGGAGCGCCCCGCGAGCACGACACCCGCACCCCTGCCACGCAGCGCGCCCGCGAAACGAGCGATGTTGGCACCCTGACTGTTCTCAGCGGATTTCGCGCCGTTGCCGGTGATCACGACCGCCGATTGCGCGGGACGCACCGGGGTGTCGCCGTAGGCGAGGAAGCCGCCGCCGCGCAGCGTCTCCAGCACCAGGCCCAGTTCCTGCGGAGTGCCGCGGGTTTGCCCGTTGGCCGGATCGAGCAGCAGAACCAGGCCGAGCAGGTCGCCGGCCATGCTGCCCTGATCGACTGCGCCGGTGCGCAATTGGGCGCCCGCCGGGATGACGTTGGTGACGGCGGAGCGCATCCGGTCGCCCTCGGTGGCGTCGACGAACGCGTCGGTGAGCGCGATCCGCCCGGTGATCGCGGCACCCGAGGTTTCCAGCGCCTTGGTCACACCCTCGATATCGGCGGGATCGGCGTCGGGGGTGGTGAACACCGCGACGCTGCGATCGGCCAGCGTGCCGCCGAGGATGCGGCCCGCGGATCCGGCGATGAAGCGGTCGGCCGCGTTCAACTGATCGGTGAGGCGCCGATTCTGGTCCGACACCGTGTCGACCTGCTGGCGCAGATCCGATTTGTCCGCACGTAAGCCCGATAGCAGATCCGCGGCCAGCGTTTGCGAGCCGAGCACCACGCCGATGGCGAGGGCCAGGAAGATCGCCGCGATCGAAATGGCGTGCTGGCGTAACGAGATCATCGTGCTCCCTTGGTCATTTGTCGCCCGCGCCGACCAAGCCCTGCGCCCACAGCGCGAACCGGTCCCAGGTGTCGGCGGCCCAGGCCACGGCGTCGGTGCCGGTGTTTGAGGCGAGCAGCACCACGATCACCGCGATCAGGGCGGCGAGCACCACCATCGCGATGCCGATGCCGGACACCCGGTTTCGATACAGCGTGGCCACGGCCTTGGCGTCCATCAGCTTGGTGCCGAGCTTGAGGCGGGTAAGGAAGGTCGCCGGGTTGCTTTCCCGGCGGCTGCGGTCGAAGAAGTCGTCGAGCGTGGCGGCCGCGCCCGCGGTGACGATCAGCGACGCGCCGTGATGGTGCGCGAGCAGCAGCGCCAGATCGGCGGGCGCGCCGGAGGACGGGAAGGTGGTTGCGCCGATGCCGAGATCCTGGATGCGTTCCAGGCCCTTGGCGTGGCCGTCGGTGTCGGCGGGCAGGATCACCTCGGCGCCGCATTTCAAGGTGGCGGAGGTGATCTCGTCCGGATCGCCGACGATGAGGTCGGGGCGGTAGCCCTGCTTCATCAGGGTGTCCGCGCCGCGACCGACGCCGACCATGATCGGCACGTACTCCTTGATGAACGGCTTGAGCCGCTTGAGATCCTCGGCGTGATCGGGGCCGTCGGCCACCACGACCACATGCCGGTGCTTCATCGCCAGTTCCAGCTCCGGCACGCCGATACCGTCGATGAGCAGGGCGCTTTCGGTGCGGATGAACTCGATGGTGTTGCCCGCGAACGCTTCCAGATGGTCGGCCAGGCCGTTGCGCGCCTCGATCATCCGTTCGGCGATGTCGGAGTCGGTCAGCTCGATGCCCTTGACCAGGACCTCGGGGTCCTTCTTGATCACCTTGTCGGCGTAGACGACGCCCTCGTCGATGCGAACCTTGACGCCGTCCTTGATCTTGCTGAACGCGTCGGAGCTCACCGTGTCCAGCAGCAGGATGTTGTTCGCCACCAGCACTTCCGGACCGAGATTGGGATAGCGGCCGGAGATCGACGGCGAGGTGTTGATCACCGCGACCACCCCCGCCTCGACCAGACGATCGGCGGTGAGGCGGTCCAGGTCCATCTCGTCGAGCACGACGACATCGCCTGGTCCGACCCGTTTCAGCAGGCGCCGGGTGTTGCGATCCACCCGGGCTATCCCGGAGAGGCCGGGCAGCGTTTCGGTGTTCCTCGACAACAACGCCAGCATCTTCATGGCTCCGATGCTGCACGCAAACCCTAAACCGTTGGTGGAGGCGCGCCGTACCACCTACCACATACATCACTGTGACAACACTGACACCACGCGCGACACGCGGGAGAACTCGTTGCAGGGCGGGTGTTGTGGTGGCTATCACATTGCTGCGTATAGTTCGCGCGCCTAACGAGCGGGACCGCTATCGTTTCGTTACCGTCGACCAGCCCCGACGACAGCTCGACGTGACGTGACGAAGGACGACAGCGTGATGTGCCTCGAAACCCTTGCGAATACCGGGCGATTGCGCCGTGGACCAGACGTTTCGCCCATATCGGTCGGTTCGGGACAATACAGACAAACGCAGGCGGGTCGATGAGCGCAGATTCGATGCGGGGTCACGGGCGGCGAGTCGGGGGCGATCGGCGCAATTCGGTCAATCCTCAGCAATGTGACAGCTATTCGATGCGGTGGGTTGAGTCGGTGGCACCGTTCGAGGATCAGTGGGCGTCACCGGATGATCAGTGGGCGTCACCCGAGGATCGGTGGGCCACGCCCGAGGACCTGCCGCAGGATCACCCGACGCGGTCAGCCGACACCTGGCGGGCGACCAGCGACGCGTGGTCGTCGCCACAGGATCGTTGGGCATCACAGGCGGGGTGGAAGTCGCGCGAAGACGCGTCGACTCGGTCAGCCGATCTGTGGGCGTCGCAAGAGGATCGACCGACACAGTCCGGCGCGACATGGCCGTCGTCGGACGATGTTTGGACGTCGCCGGAGACTCAGTGGTCGGAACCTGCGGGTGGGTGGGCCGAACCCGAAGATCAGTGGCCCGCACCCGAGAATCGGTGGCGCGCACCCGAAGATCAGTGGCGCGCACCTGAGGATCGGTGGGCGCGACCAGATAACCAGTGGGCGTGGACCGGCGAGGCATGGACCGCATCGGAGGGCCAGTGGGTCTCGACTGAGAACCAGTCGCCGGCTCCAGCGGATGAGCAGGCACAGCCATACAATTCGTGGTCGTCGCCGGATGATGCGTGGCGGCCGTCAAGAGGCCGGTCGGCGCAGCAGGACGATCGGTGGCCGTCGTCGGACGATGAGCGGGTGCCGTCGGCTGATGCGTGGCGATCCTCGGCCGCGGATCGACCCAAGCGGCGCGGCGGCAGGCATCGCATGCCCGCACCGCCGACCGCGTTGAAGGGTCGCGCCGCCATCCTCGCGGTTGCCGCAGGCGCATTCGTCGCTGTCGGGCAGGATCTACTGGCAGGCAGCGACGAGCCGCCGATGGAAACAACCGTGGTGCCGATGGCGCTCGGCCAACCACAGTCGTCGGCTGCGGCACCGGTCGGTACCGAACCGGGGTTGCTCGACGAAGGTCCGGCCGATCTCGGTCAGTTCAGCGACATCCTGCAGAACGGCAGCAAGGTCGCGGAGGAGCTGTCCGCCCAGGCCGCCGCGAAGCTGCGCCCGCTGTTCACCAAGTTCACCTCCGGCACCTTCACCTCCGGCTACGGAATGCGCTGGGGCGCGCTGCATGCCGGCGTGGATGTGGCCGCGCCGATCGGCACCCCGATCGTCGCCGTGGAAGACGGCACCGTCATCAGCGCTGGGCCGGCGAGTGGATTCGGTATGTGGGTGCGACTGCTCGGCGACGACGGCACGATCACGGTGTACGGCCACATCAACACGGCGCTGGTCAATATCGGTCAGCACGTGCTGGCGGGCGACGAGATCGCCACCGTCGGCAACCGCGGCGAAACCACCGGTCCGCACTGCCATTTCGAGGTCTGGCTCAACGGCACCGACCGCGTCGACCCGCTCCCCTGGCTCGCCACCCGCGGTATCAGCCTCGGTGCCGAACGCGACTGACGCGTTCACCGGCTCTACGCACGGCGTCTACGCGAAGTCGGCGAGGCGGCCGCCGATGCCTGAACCCCACTGTCTGTGACACCGGTTACACAGGGCCTCAGGCCTACCCGGTACTACCTATATGCTGCCCGTCACAGGTAACTCGAAGAGGAGACCCCATGGCCAGCACGACCGTCGACGCCGTCATCGCCGCCCCGCGTGATGTGGTGTATCGGCTCTTCGCCGACCGCGAGAGCATCAGCCCGTACCTCCCGATCAAGGTCAAGCTGACCAAGCCGGGCCTGACCGAGCGCGAAGGCGTCGGCGCGCAGCACCTGCTCGGTGTCGGCCCGCTCGGCGTCACCGAGGAGATCACCAAGCTGGTGCCCGGTGAGCGGATGGAATACAAGATCGTCAAGGGTGCCCCGGTGAAGCGGCACGTCGGCGTGGTCACCTTCACCGACGCCGACAACGGCACCCTGGTCTCCTACACGATGGAGTCCGAGCCGAGCCTGCCCGTGCCCGCCAAGGTGCTCGAATTCGGTTTGAAGAACCTCATCACCCAGTTCATCAAGGCAGCGCAAAAGGCTGTGCGCTAGCGGTTCACCGCACAGAGCGTCTACACGTTCCACAGGACGTCCAGCTCCTGTGACTGGTGTGGACGCTCTGTGAGCCGAACTCCCGAGCAGAACCCAGCCTGAGCACAGACGGCGTCGAGCACGGTGTGTCGCAGGCTAGACGGTCGCTCCGGACTTCTCCGCCCGCGCAAGCTCCAGCAGTTCCTCGGCGTGCGCCCGCCCGGTTTCGGTGTCGTCCAAACCGGCCAGCATGCGGGCCAATTCGATGACGCGCTCGTCTTTGGTCAGAGCGTGCACGCCACTGTTGACCTTGCCCTTGCCGTCGTCGGACTTGTCGACCACCAGGTGGGTGTCGGCGAAGGCGGCGACCTGCGGCAGGTGGGTTACCACGATGACCTGGTGGGTGCGCGCGAGACGGGCCAGCCTGCGGCCGATCTCGACCGCCGCGCGTCCGCCGACGCCCGCGTCGACCTCGTCGAACACCATGGTCGCGCCGTGGTCGGAGCTGGCGAGCACCACTTCGAGGGCGAGCATCACCCGGGAGAGCTCACCGCCGGATGCGCTCTTGCTCAACGGAAGTGACTGCGCGCCGGAGTGCGCGGACAACCGGAACTCCACCTCATCGATGCCGAATGACCCGGCGTGCACGTCTTTTCCGTCGATGGTCAGCGGCGCCGAGTCCTGCGGTCCCGCGGGCATCGGATGCACCTCGACCTCGAGCCTGGCCTTACCCATTGCCAGTCCGCCCAATTCGGCACTCACCGCGGACGCGAGCTTGCCTGCCGCCTTCTTGCGCGCGGCACTGAGTTTGCGTGCCGCCTCCCGCACCCGCTCGGCCGCGATATCGACCTCAGCCGCCAACGCGGTCAACGTCTCCTCGGACACGTCGAGCGAGCCGAGGCGGCTGCGTGCATCGTCGGCCCAGGCGATCACACCGTCGATGTCGGGCGCGTACTTGCGGGTCAGCGACTTGAGCTCGGCCTGCCGGGTGAGCAGCGAGTCCAGCGCACCGGGGTCCGAGGGCAGATCCGAAAGGTAGCCGCTCAGTTCGGTGGTCAGATCCACCACCACCGCGATGGCTTCACCGAGCCGGGGACCGAGCGCGGTCAGCGCGGGATCATCGGCCGAGTCGATGCGAGCGCGCGCGGAGCCGAGCAATTCCAGTGCGCCGGAACCCTCTTCGGGGGAATCGACGGGACCGGCGAGGGCGTCGTGCGCGGTCGCGGCGGCCTCCCGCAGCGAATCGAGATCGCTGAGCCTGCGCACCTCGTCGACGATGCGCACGTCCTCGCCGGGCTCCGGTGCGATGGCGTCGATTTCGGACAGCGAATGCTGCAGCCGGTCCGCCTCCTGCGCCAATTCCCTACTGCGCGCGGTCCGTTCGAGCAGTTCGGCGCGGGCATCCAGCCACGCACGGCGGTGCACCGTGTATTTGCGCAACAGCGGCCCGACGGTGTCGGCGGCGAATTGATCCAGCGCCGACAACTGCTGATCGGGGCGCTGCAACCGCAGCTGATCGTTCTGCCCGTGCACCGTCAGCAGCGGCGCGGTGAAATCGGCGAGCACCGAGGCAGGCACGCCGCGCCCACCCAGATGCGCGCGGGACCGTCCGTCGCTGCCGACCGTGCGGATCGCGATGATGCTGCCGTCGTCATCCTGTTCGGCCGCAGCCGATTCCAGCACCTGCGTCACTTCCGCGCGGGCGGCGTCGTTCACATCGTCGACGGTGAAGCGACCCTCCACCACCGCACGCGCGGCACCGAGCCGCACCCGTCCCGCGTCGGCCCGCGCACCGCTCAGCAGGTGCAGGCTGGTGACCACCATGGTCTTGCCCGCGCCGGTCTCGCCGGTGAGAACAGTGAGGCCCTCGTGGAATTGCGCGGTGGCCGTGGAGATGACGCCAAGGCCGTCAATCCTGATCTCGGTCAGCATGTGTGCTCTCCGTTCGCCGTCGGCCACGCCAGCCTGTCACGGGCAATTGGAACTTGCGCACCATCCGGTCCGCGAACGGCGCGGAATCGAGCCGCACCCAGCGCACCGGCTGGGCACCGCGGACCGCTTCCAACCGGCCGCCCCTCGGCAACTCCAGGGTGCGCCTGCCATCCAAGAAAACTATCGCATCGTGACCGGTAGCCACGCATTCGACCGCGATCCGCGACTCCGGGCTGGTCACCAACGGCCGCGCGAACAGCGCATGGGCATTGCTCGGAACCACCAGCAGCGCCTCGAGTTCCGGCCACACCACCGGGCCGCCCGCGGAAAACGCGTAGGCGGTCGAACCGGTGGGCGTCGAGATCAGGATGCCGTCGCAGCCGAACGCCGACACCGGACGTCCATCGACCTCCAGTACCAGCTCCAGCACGCCTGTCCGCGACGCGTTTTCGATGCTGGCCTCGTTCAACGCCCAGCCGGTCTGCACCACCTCGTCGTCCACCCGGACGGTGAAGTCGACGGTCATCCGGTGTTCGATGCGGTAGTCGCCCCGAACCACTTGTGCCAGTGCGTCATCCAGATTCTCGGCCTCGGCCTCGGTCAGAAAACCGATGCGCCCCAGATTGATACCGAGCACCGGCACCCCGGCCGGGCGGGCCAGCTCGGCGGCGCGCAGGAAGGTGCCGTCACCACCGAGCACCAGCACCATCTCGCAGCCGATCGCCGCGTCCGGGCCGTGCTCGACCACCCGCACCGGATAGCCACCCGGTTCGGCCTCGAATCGGGTGTCGACGGCCTCGTCGGCGAGTACCCGCAGGCAGATGCCCGCGTCCGCGAAGATTTTCGCCACCCGGTGGGCGGTCTCGATGATCTCCGCGCGGCCCGGATGTGCCACCAGCAGGATCTCCCGGCCACCGGCTCTGGTCGGCGCGTTCACTGTGGACCCTCCTCAACCGCACGCTCGACGAGAGCAGCGACTCGCTCCCCGTCGTCTTCCGGCTGCCCGTCTTTGCGCAACCACACGAAGTATTCGACATTGCCCGACGGGCCCGGCAGCGGGCTCGCCACCACCGCCTCGGTGCGCAGGCCGAGCGCCGCGGCCGCGGTGGCGACGTCGCGGACAGCTTCGGCGCGCAGCGCCGGGTCCCGCACCACGCCACCGGAACCCACGCGTTCCTTGCCGACCTCGAACTGGGGTTTCACCATGGGCAGCAGATCGCCGCCCGGTGCGGTGCACGCGGCCAGCGCGGGCAGCACCAGCGCGAGCGAGATGAACGACAAGTCGCCGACGACCAATTCGACTGTGCCGCCGACTGTTTCCGTGGTGATGTTGCGCACGTTGGTGCGATCGACCACGCGGACGCGGTCGTCGTTCTGCAACCGCCAGATCAGCTGGCCGTAGCCGACGTCCACCGCGACCACCTCGCGAGCGTCACGCGACAGCAGCACGTCGGTGAAGCCGCCGGTCGACGCGCCCGCGTCCAGGCAGCGTTTACCCGCGATCGTGAGCCCGGCGGGCTCGAAGGCCTCCAGCGCACCGAGCAGCTTGTGCGCGCCGCGAGAGGCCCACGACACCTCGTCGGGTTGGTCGCGGACCAGCAGCGGCGTACCCGCCTCGACGGCGGTCGCCGGCTTCACGGCGACCGTTCCAGCTATCAGGACCCGACCGGCGCCGATCAGCTCGACCGCGTGTTCCCGCGATCTCGCCAATCCGCGGCGAACCAGTTCGGCGTCCACGCGCGCGCGTCTGGCCACCTCAGATCTTGTCCACCGTGGCCAGGGCCTGCACGAGCACGTCGTGTGCCTGTTCCAGGATGCGCGCGCGGCGAGTGATGTCCGTGCCGGATTCGGCGCCCTCGGCCGCGCTCGGCGAGCCCGGCCAGCTGGTGCGCGTGGCGAGTTCGGTGAGCAGGCCGTCGATCTCGCTGCGGATGCGCTCCGGGTCGGCCGGCTCCGGGCGCCCTGGGCCACCCGGCAGATGCTGACCGGGCAGCGGGGCGCCGGGACGGGGTCCGTTCGCGCCGGGTACGTGCATACCGGGGCCGGTCGGGCGGGGCATGGGAGTAGTCATCGTGGCGTCAACGCTATCGGATTTCCGCAGCAGACGCGCGTACCGTCACGGCTCGTCCCGGGTTGCGCCGCAACCGGTCGGCGAGGTCTGCGGCGAGGTCGCTCGGGTCGGTGTCCGATTCGGCGGGCACCGGCGGGTAGTTCAGTGCGTCCAGCGAGTCGGCGACGTAGGTGGGGAGGAACTCGTCCGCGGCGTCTTTCAGCTCGTCGAGCGTGCTGACACCGGTCAGGACCAGCAGTGATTCGAGGCCGACGGTGTTCGCGCCCTCGATGTCGGTGTCGAGCCGGTCCCCCACCACCAGTGCGCTGCGGGTTCCGGCGCGCACGAGCGCGTCTTCCAGCAGGGGTGCGTAGGGCTTGCCCGCGACGATCGGTTCGCGGTCGGAGGCGGTGCGCAGCGCGGCGACCATCGATCCGTTGCCCGGCGCGAGGCCGCGCTCGTTCGGCAAGGTTTTGTCGGTGTTGGCCGCGACCCACAGCGCGCCTGCGCGCAGGGCGTACGCCGCTTCGGCGAGGTCGGCCCAGCACGTTTGCGGTGAATGTCCTTGTACGACAGCGGCGGGTGCGGTTTTGTCGAAGCGGCGGATCGGGCGCAGGCCGACGGCGGTCACCTCGGCGGCCAGGTCGTCGGTGCCGACGATCAGCACGTCCGCGCCCGGCTCGAGCTGTTCGGCCAGCAGCCGCGCGGCCGCCTGCGCGCTCGTCACCACCTCGTCGGTGGTCGCGCGGAAGCCGAGCTCCGACAGGTGTGCGGCGACCGTCTTCGGTGCCCTGCTCGCGTTATTCGTGACATACATGAGCCGCTGCGCGGTCTCGTCGGGCGCCAAGGCCGCCGGGGCGCCCTCGATCACCGCGTCGCCGCGATACAGGGTGCCGTCCAGGTCCAGCAGCAAGGCTTCGTAGCGATCGCGTAGCCGCTGCTTCCGGTTACCTACCAATGTCTCCGGCACCCCGCATGTTCCTCATGTCTTCCGTATCGTCGCCCCGCACGGTGCCGAACTCCGCATCCGCCGGACGCTTTCCACCGCGCCGAGGCGGTGGCCCTCGGCAGGTCCGAGAAACCCGAACACTACGCCAGCGGGCCGACAGGAAAACGAACGGCATCGCCCCCGGAGGCGACGCTCACACCCCTCAACGTCCAACGATTCGCCGCAACAAGGGATGACGTAAACGACGAGCGGGACATGACGGCGGCTCCTCTCGCGATTCGCCACCCTCATGTCCCGCTCGTTGCACTAGCTGGCGATGCAGTTGCCTGCGCCGTCGGCCTTGCCTTCCTTGGGCGACATGATGCCGGGGACCGAGCAGTAGGTGTCCTTCGGCATCGGGATGAACTTCACTTCGTCCTGGCCGGGCGCGTGGCAGGTCGCCTGCGCGCCGACGCCGCCGGGAAGGTTGATGCTCTGGGTGAATTCGAGGCCGGCCTCTTCGCAGACGCGCTTGGCCTCTTGCCCGTAGTCGAACGGCTCCGCGTTGGCCGAGACGGTGCCCATCGCAGCGAATGCTGCGGCGGCCAATCCGACGAATACCGTTGCCCGGACACTGCTCATCGTGAATCTCCTTGTAATCAGACGGTCCCGTTGACGTATCGCTGATCTCTACGACATCATCCGGCCATGCCACCCGTAAGTCGGCACACCCGTAGCGATTTCGCGCCACGAGAACCATACGTGGTCTGTGCCAGGCTAGCCGCGCATTCCGGCGAAGAGATCGCCGGGCGCGGAGCAGCGAAACCTGCTGGGATGCCGGGCAATCCAGGAAACTGGTCGGCACGCTTCGGTGCGCCAACGAACTCGCATCTATGCCAGCTGCCGGTGGGTATGCGCGGAAACTCGCACGAATATTCGAAGCTGCCAAAGAGATCTGGAGTGCGTGAGGTGTACGACGTGGCTTAGGGCAGACGAAAGGGCACAGGCGACCCAAGCGGCGAACTGCGGGTGGTACAGCGAGCGCCGCGGACCAGGAGCGCCGTGCACGAGCCACCGGCTCGCAATCGGCATCGACTTATCCAACGGCCTGCTCGACGCTCGGTGTCGCCCCAGCGTCGGCCTGTCGCTCGACGGGGATCGACGCCAGACGGCCGCACGGTTTCTGATTTCCCGCACAAGGAATCGCATGCGATTCGGTGTGCGCCAAATCAGAAAGTGTGCGGGCGCTCAGCTAGCCGCGCTCCGAGTTCAGCATTGCCGGCACGGCGCGACAGTGACACTCAGCCGTGCCTGTCGGGCTACAGCTGTAGGTCGTCGTCGGGGAGAGCGCCGCCGGTGAGTTCCTCGGCGCGTTCTTCCGCATCGGTTTCACCGTCGAGGTCGGCCGAGGCGGCGTTGAGGAACCAGGTGAGGCCCTCGTCGGTGCGGCCTGCGGCGACGAGGGCGTCGGCGTAGGCGTAGAAGAGCCGGGCTGCGGCCGAGCCGGTGCGCGACGGGTCCAGTTCGGAGGTCTGCAGGGTGACGACGGCCTGGTCGTATTCGCCGAGGTCCATCCTGGCGCCGGCGACGACGATGCGCAGTTCGGTGGCTTCGTCACCGGTCAGGGCGCGGGCTTCGTCGCTGCGGCCGAGCTCGATGGCGCGTTCGGGGCGGCCGAGGCCGCGTTCGCAGTCGGCCATGACGGCGAGCAGGCCGGAGCCGCCGGACATACGGCGTGCGGTCCGCAGCTCGGACAGGGCTTCCGCCCATTCACCTGCGTGGTAAGCGGTGACACCCGCCGTTTCGCGCACCACAGCGATGCGGCCCGCGCGTTGCCGGGCAGCCCGCGCATGTGCGAGGGCGAGGCGTGGGTCGTCGTCGATCAGTTTCGCTGCCATCACCAAGTGCCGGGCCACCGCTTCCGCGTTGGACTTGTCCAGGCTCAGCAGGTCGCGACGGACAGCGGGTTCCAAGTCGGATGGCTGCACGTCATCGGGAAGGTCGGGCTCCTCCGGACGCGCCGCACGACGCTCCTGCGACCGATCGCCACCGACACTGCGGGCACCTTCACCACCGCGCCGCCGATCGTCGGGTCCGTTGCCCCGCGAATCGCTGCCACGGTCGAACCCACCGCGGCCGCCGGAATCGCCGCCGCGCTTGAAGCCGCCGCGGTCGCTGGAGTCACGCTGACCACCCGAGTCGCCACCACGATTGAATCCGCCACGGTCGCTGGAGCCGCCGCGATTGAAACCACCACGGTCACCCGAGTCGCTGCCACGGTTGAATCCGCCACGCTCGCTCGAGCCACCACTGCGATTGAAACCACCGCGCTCTCCCGAGCCACCGCTGCGGTTCGACCCGCCGCGGTCGCCGGAGTCGCCGCCGCGGTTAAAGCCACCACGGTCGCCGGAGTCGCGCTGGCCACTGGAATCGCCACCACGATTGAAACCGCCACGCTCGCCGGAACCACTGCGGTTGAATCCGCCACGGCTATCCGAGTCGCCACCACGGCTGAAACCACCGCGATCACTGGAGCCACCACTGCGATTGAAACCACCGCGATCACCGGAGTCGCGCTGGCCACCGGAGTCGCCACCACGATTGAAGCCACTGCGCTCACCGGACCCACCGCTACGGTTGAATCCCCCGCGCTCACCCGAGCCACGATTGAACCCGCCACGCTCGTCCGAGCCACCGCCGCGGTTGAAACCGCCACGCTCGCCGGAACTTCCGCGCTGCCCGGAGTCACCGCGACTGCTCGAGTCGCCGCCGCGTTTGAATCCGCCACGGTTATCCGAATCGCCACCACGGTTGAAACCACCGCGGTCGCTGGAGCCGCCGCTACGGTTGAACCCGCCGCGCTCACCCGAGTCGCTGCCGCGGTTGGCACCGCCACGATCGCTCGAACCACCGCTGCGGTTGAAGCCGCCTCGGCTACCTGAATCGCCACTACGGTTGGCGCTGCCGGATGAGCCGGCGTCGTCACGGCGGTTGAAGCCGCCGGAGTCGCCACGATTGCTGGTACCGCGCGAGCTGGAATCACCGCTGCGGTTGAAGCCGCCACGCTCGCCGGCATTGCCGCGCTGGCCGGAGCCGCTGCGGTCGCCGGAGTCGTTGCGTTTGAAGCCGCCGCGCTGGCCGCTGTCGCGGTCGGGGCGCTTGCTGGTGGAATCTGCACCGGACGCACCGCTGCCCTGGGAGGGGCGATCGGATCCCTCGCCGCGCCGGAAGGACTTCCGGTCGTCGTCGTTCTTTTCCGACACGGTGATCCCTTTCTGAGGTCCGCAAGAGGTGGTCGGGGGCCCCACAAATTCAATCACGTGTCCTGGTGGGGACATGACACGGCGAGGTCGTTCAGGCACGGCAAGGTGCTGAAACGACGATAGGGGACCCAGAATCTGGGTCCCCTATCGTGAAGGATGTTCCGGCGGTGTCCTACTCTCCCACACCCTGTCGAGTGCAGTACCATCGGCGCTGGCAGGCTTAGCTTCCGGGTTCGGAATGGGACCGGGCGTTTCCCTGCCGCTATGGCCGCCG
>NZ_JACVED010000009.1:0-511683 GCF_015355715.1 Nocardia sp. XZ_19_369
CAAAAAGATTTGCTGACTAAATGTCCGACCTCTCAACCGGGGGGTATGAGAAGCCGGAACCAATTAAATAATTGGCACTGACATTCATCGACACACTATTGAGTTCTCAAAGAACACACGCACACACCATCTCGCGGGGCTGGCCCGGTCGATCGGTGAGGCAACTTATCAAGCTTAGCTCAGCCATGAACCCGACATGAAATCGGGGTACCGGTAGAGCTAGTGTGAGCGTCAGGCGCTCCTCGTCCTACCTCGTTTCCCGGTCCATCCGCGCAGCGTCTCCGCTGTGCTTCTCGGCTCCGGGTCGGTGTCCGTGTCGCTCTGACTTGGATAAAGTTACGCGGCGGAGAACGCCACGTCAAATCGCCTGCGCAGCCCGAGAATTCGCAGGTCAAGGCCCCTGGCATCGGCCGAGGATCGGTCTGAATCACACGAATGTGACCCAGACCACCGCAACTTCATCCGAAGGAGGCCAGCAGGCCTCCTCGCAGCCCCCGTCAGTTGGCCAGTGCGTGCTCCGCCCCGCGGTGCAGCGGCACCGGGTTCGTCTCCCGCGCGTGATCCCGCACGATCCCCTTGGCCGCGGAGTTCGCCTGCTCCAGCTGAGCCTTCCGATCGAACAGCGCCTTGGTGAGCACACAGGCCACATCCGCATCCAAGTTGTCCCGCACCAACAGCACATTGGGCACGACGATGGACGGCACGTCTTCCGGCAGTCCATAAACAGCGGCGGGAATGGCGCCCAACTCGTACACCGGGCTCAGGATGCGCATCCCGGCCAGCAGATCGGACGTATCGAGGAAGCGGAACCTGTCCCCGCCTGAGCTGAACAGCTCGACCAGGCCCGGCGTCGGCACGCCCCCGGTGAAGAACAGCGCATCGAGCGACCCGTCCTTCATCCCGGCGACCGCCTTCGTGAGATCCAGGCGATGGACCGCGATATCGCTGTCCGGGTTCAACCCGGCCGCCCGCAGCTGCCGACGTGCCAGCATCTCGGTGCCGGATTTCGGCGAACCGGTCGACACCCGCTTACCGCGCAGCTCCGAAACAGAGGTGATGCCGGAGTCGGCCCGCACGACCACCGCCGCATAACTCGGGTACAGCCGCGCCAATGCCTGCACCGGCTGCTTCGCCCCGTCGAAGGTGCCGATGCCCAGCACCGCGTCGGCGGCCGTATCGGTCTGCGCGAACGCCACCTGATACTTCCCCGCCACCAATTGCTGAATGTTCTGCACCGACGCCATCGTCTCCGCGGCCGTCGCCGTCACCTTGCCGCCGGTGGCCAGCGTGATCTGGTCCGCGTACGCATTACCCAGCGCCGAGTACACACCGGTCGCGTTGCCGGTGGCGATGCCGAGCTCCGTCTCCTCCTGCACTGTGCAGGTGACCGGCGCTCCCGAGTCGGTGGGCGTGCCCTCCTGACTCTTCGTACATCCGGTGACGAAACCCGCCGACACCGACACCACGGCGACAACGATCGCCACTTTCCTCATCGCATCCTCCCTGGCGTGCGCCGGCGACCACAGCGGCCGCGACCCACTCCGCACCTGCACCGTGTGCTCCGCCTCGTCGACCACCACCGGCGGCCGGCTCGCCACGGACTCGAGCCGGCCGCCTTCGCGAGGTGGTCGGGTTCCTATTTGGTCAGTGCGTGGTCGGCGCCGCGGTGCAGCGGGACCGGATCGGTGTTGCGGGCAGTGTCGCGAGTGATGCCCTTGGCCGCGGAGTTCGCCTGTTCCAGTTGCGCCTTGCGGTCGAACAGCGACTTGGTCAGGACGCAGGCCAGATCGGCGTCGAGGTCGTCGCGGACCAGCAGCACGTTGGGCACCACGATGGTTTTGGCGTCGGCGGGCAGGCCATAGGTGGCGGCGGGAATCGTGCCTGCCTCGTAGACGGGGCTCACCTTGCGCATCGCATCGAGCTGGCCCGAGAGATCGAGAAAGCGGACCTTGTCCCGCGAGGAGGTGAAGAGGTCGGTGATGCCGGGGGTCGGCAGACCACCGGAGAAGAACATGGCGTCGATGGAGCCGTCCTTCATACCGTCGACGGTTTTGGTGAGATCCAGGCGCTGGGCGGAGATATCGCTGTCGGGGTTCAGGCCCGCGGCTTGCAGCACGCGCTGGGCGATCACCTCGGTGCCGGACTTGGGCGAGCCGGTGGACACGCGCTTGCCACGCAGGTCTGCGACGGAGTTGATGCCTGCGTCGGCGCGGACCACCACCTGGGTGTAGTTCGGGTAGAGGCGGGTGAGCGCCTGCACCGGTTGCTTCTTACCGTCGAAACTGCCGGTGCCGAGTACGGCGTCCGCGGCGGTGTCGGCGAGCGAGAACGCCACCTGGTAGTTGCCCGCGACCAGCTGCTGGATGTTCTGCACGGACGCACCCGTTTCCGAGGCAGTCGCCTTCACCTTGCCGTTGGTCGCCTGCGCGACCTGATCGGCGTAGGCGTTGCCCAGCGCGAAGTACACACCGGTCGCGTTGCCGGTCGCGATGCCGACCCTGGTCTCCTGTTTCACCTCGCAGGTGATCGCGCCCCCTGCGTCGTTTTGCGGCGCGTCCCGGCGGCCACCGCATCCGGTGAGCAGACCGGCCGATACCGCGGCAACAGCGAAAATTACGGCGACTCTTCTCATGTCGTCCTCCTTCGAGTGAGCAGAGTGATCCCGATGGCCGCAGACAGCGCGACCAGTCCGGCGATGAGCGCGCCGGTCTCCAGGTACAGCAGCAGCAGACCGCCCACGCCGGCCAGCACCCTGGCGACCGGCCGGGCGGGACCGACCCCGAGGACCCAGCCGCCGGTGGCGACCGCGAGGCCGGCGACACCGAGGCAGGCGGCGGCCGTGGCCCACAGAATGCCGAGCAGCGGGCCGCGCCCGAGCAGATATTCGCCGGGCTCGGTGAGCACGAAAACGACCGGGACCAGGAAGGCGGGCAGCGCGTATTTCAGCGCCTGCCACATGGTCGGCACGGTGCGCGCGCCGGTGACCGCGGCGGCGCCCACCGCGGCCAGCGCCGTCGGCGGCGTCACCTCCGACAGCACCGAGTAGTAGAAGACGAACATGGCGGCCGCCGGGGGCGGCACGTCGAGCGCGAGCAGCGCGGGTCCGATGATCGCCCAGCCGATGATGAACGACGCGGTCACCGGCACCGCGAGGCCGAGCAGCGCCAGCGCGATGGCGGCGAGCACGACGGTGCAGGCCAGCACCACGGTGTGGTTGTCGGACAACGCTCTCGCCGCCCGCACCAGCAGAGCCGCCAGCTGCGCGCCGAGTCCCGTCTTGGTCGTCATCGCGGTGATCACGCCCGCCGAGGCACATACCGCGACCACCGGCAGCGCGGCGCGCACACCGCTGCCGATCGCGTGGAACACCCGCCGCGGCGACCGTGCGTTGGCGCGGGTACGCGGATCGAGGAAGGAGAGCACGAAAGCCAGCACCGTCGCGTAGACGACCGCCCGGGTGGCGCTCACGTCGATCAGCAGCAGCACGACGATCGCGATGAGCGACAGGAAGTGGTAACCGAAGCGCAGCAGCAACCGCCAGGCCGAAACACCGTCCGTCTCCACCGGTTTGGTGCCCAACCGGCGCGCATCGATCTCCACGGCCAGCAGGATGCCGAGGTAGTAGAGCACGGTCGGGATCAGGGCCCAGCCGAGCACCGTGACGTAGGAGACCTCCAGGTACTCCGCGACGATGAATGCCGCGACGCCCAGCGTGGGCGGCGAAAGGATCGCGCCGACACCGGCGGCCGCGAGCATGCCGCCCGCCTGCTCCGGTGGGTAGCCCGCCCGCTTCAGGATCGGCCAGGTGACCGCGCCGACCGTCACGGCCGTCGCGGTACCGGAGCCCGACACGGTGCCGAGCAGGAAGCCCGAGGCGACGGCGGTCCGTCCGGCGGCGCCGCGCGAGCGCCGGAACGCGGCCACTGAGAGGTCGACGAAAAACTGTGCCGCGCCGGAGAATTCGAGGACGGCCCCGTACAGCGTGAACAGCACGATATAGGTGGCCGCGACATCCAGTGGCGTGCCGTAGAACCCGCTGCCCGAGTTGAACAGCGCGTCGATGATCTGCCCGAAGTCCAAGCCCGCGTGCGCGATTGTCCAGTCCTGCGGCAGGAACCCGCCGTAATACCCGTAGGCCACGAACACCAGGCAGACCGCGACGAGCACCCAACCCGTGGTGCGTCTGCACGCTTCCAGCACGAGGATCAGCAGCACCGCGCCCATGCCGACGTCGACCGGGTCCAGCAGTCCTTGCCGATCCAGGAAGGCGTTGTATCCGCCACCGCCGGAACCGATCGTGAACGGCAGCACCGGATACAGGCACACCAGCACGGCGACGCCGGCGAGCAGCCAATCGAAGACGCCGGGTCCGTCGGCCCGATCGAGGAACCGCACGCCGGACCGGTACGCCAGGAACACCAGCGGCAAGGTCGCCGCCAGGAACACCACCAGGTAGTACTGGCTGCCCTGGGGCAACGGCCGAAATACCTGCCACACCACCAAGATCGCGACAACGAACGACGTCACCGCGACTATCCGCTCGGCCCAGCCGGTCAATACCCGGGCGGGCTTCTCCTCATCATCGACCTCCAGCAAGGAGGGCCGATCTTCCACGGGCGCCTCGGCATCCAAACGCTCGCCCGCCGTGTTCGACATGGCGGAACGATAGCAACGCACGCCCGGTTGTATACGGGTATTGAAAACAGGGGTACCGGTCGCCTTTCAGTTTGTGGCCGCCCCGGGCAACCCGCGGGCGTCACCTCGGCTCGTCGTCCTGCGGATCTCCCGCCGCCCGAAGGAGTTTGGCGCCGAGATCGCGCAGCATGGTTCGCATCTCCGGCGGTTCCCGCACCTCGAACTCCACGCCGAGGTGGGCGATCCGCAGGGCGGTCCACTCCAGCGAGTCGGCGCTGGTGCGGATCAGGCAGCTGCGATCGTCGATCGGCTCGACCTCCTCGGGTCGCACGCGGAAAATCTCGGCTAATTGCTCGGCCGAGGCGTGCACCAGGATGACCACGCTGCGCGCCGGGCGTGAATGGGCGAGCTGAGCGGTGACGAAGGCCGCGGCATCGGCGGCGGGTAGTTCCCTTGGCGCGCAACGTACCCCGGTCGGAAACGGGGCGTCGATCCGGTCGAGGCGGAAGGTCCGCCAATCGGCCCGGTCGACATCCCAGGCGACCAGGTACCAGCGGCGGCCCGCGGAGACGAGGCTGTGCGGTTCGGCGAATCGCTTGGTCTCCGCGTCACCCTTGTCGCGATATCGGAAGCGGATCCGTTCGCCGTCGCGGGCCGCGGCGGCCAGGACGACCAGGGTCTGCGGGTCGACGCGCGGCCCGGTGGCCGGGCCACCCAGCGAGACGGTTGCCGAGTCGATGGCGTCCACCCGGCCGCGCAGCCGCGACGGCAGCACTTGCTGAAGTTTGACCAGAGCCCGCGCGGCCGACTCCTCGATGCCGGCGACCGAACCTTGCGCGGCGCTCCGCAGGCCGAGGGTGATCGCCACCGCCTCCTCATCATCGAGCAGCAGCGGAGGCAGCGCGGTCCCGGCTTCGAGGCGATATCCGCCGACCGCGCCGAGGCTGGCGTGCACCGGATACTCCAGTTCACGCAGCCGCTCGATATCGCGGCGCACCGTGCGCACGGTGACGCCGAGGCGTTCGGCCAGCTCAGGACCCGTCCATTCCCGGCGAGTCTGCAAGAGCGACAGCAATTGCAGCAGTCGCGCGGCGGTCTCGGTCACTGTTTCAGTATGACGCGCAATGAGGACCGAAGCTGACCTCATTGCCACCTACCGTGGCGTTCGTGAATGCAGAGCGAGACACCATCCAGATCGTCGGAGCCCGCGAGAACAACCTGCGCAACATCTCGCTGGAGATCCCGAAGGGCAAGATCGTGGTCTTCACCGGTGTGTCCGGGTCCGGCAAATCGTCGATCGTGTTCGGCACCGTCGCGGTCGAGTCGCAGCGCCAGCTCAACGAGACCTACACCTGGTTCATCCGCAACCGACTACCGAAGTACGAGCGCCCGGAGGCCGACGCGATCGACAATCTGGCCCCCGCGGTGGTGGTCGATCAGCGCCCGATCGGCGGCAACTCCCGCTCCACCGTCGGCACCATGACCGACATCCAGTCGATCATCCGGGTGTTGTTCTCCCGGCACAGCGAGCCGAGTGCCGGTGAGGCGACCAGCTATTCGTTCAACGACCCGCTCGGCATGTGCCAGGAATGCGGCGGGCTCGGCCACGTGGTGCGGCCGGACCTGGACAAGCTGCTCGACACCGACAAGTCGCTCAACGAAGGAGCGATCACCTTCCGGCCGTTCGCCATCGGCACCTTTCAATGGCAGTTGTACGCCGAGTCGGGGTTGTTCGATCCGGACAAGCCGTTGCGCGACTTCACGGCCGAAGAGTGGCAACTGTTCCTGCGCGGCAACGGTTTTCGGGTACCGCGGCCGAACAGGACCGGAAGTATGGGCAACAACGCCTACGAGGGTCTGCTCGAACGGTTCGATCGCCTCTACATCAAGCGTGATCTCGACGCGCTGTCGAACAAGAATCGGGCGGCGGCACGTGAAGTGGTCACCGAGGAGGTCTGCCCGGCCTGCGGCGGTGCGCGGCTCAACGCCGCCGCGCTGGCCAGCCGGATCGACGGGCTCGGCATCGCCGACTACGGCAGGCTCGAGGTGTCGGACCTGATCGAGGTGCTCGGTACCATCGGCGATCCGATCGCCCGGCCGATCGCCGAGGCCGCGATCGCCCGGCTGCGCCGGATCGAGGAGGTGGGTCTGGGCTACCTGTCGCTGGATCGGGAGACCTCGTCGCTGTCCGGTGGTGAGGCGCAACGGCTCAAAGTCGTTCGGCACCTGGGTTCCAGCCTCACCGGCATGACCTACATTTTCGACGAGCCGAGCGTCGGCATGCACCCGCGCGACGTGGGCCGGTTGAACAACCTGCTGATCCAGTTGCGCGACAAGGGCAATACCGTGCTGGTGGTCGAGCACTCCCCCGACGTCATCGCGGTCGCCGACCATGTGGTGGACATGGGCCCCGGTGCGGGCGGGCACGGCGGACAGGTCATGTTCCAGGGCACGGTCGAAAAGCTGCGCGCCTCGGGCACTTTGACCGGCGAGCGGCTGCGCCGGGTACAGCCGGTCAAGGACGAGACTCGCGCGCCGACCGGGTGGTTGAGCGTCACCGATGTCGCGTTACACAACTTGAAGAACGTCACCGCGCGGTTCCCGACCGGTGTGCTCACCGCGATCACCGGTGTCGCGGGCTCGGGTAAGAGCACGCTGGTCTCCGGTGCGTTTCTGGCCGCGCACCCCGACGCGATCGCGGTGGACCAGTCGGCGATTCATGCGTCCCGGCGCTCCAGCCCGGCCACTTATATCGGCATCATGGATCCGCTGCGGCAGCTGTTCGCCAGGGAGCATGGGGTGAAGCCGGGACTGTTCAGCTTCAACTCCGATGGCGCGTGTGCCGAATGCGGCGGCGCGGGAGTGATTTTCACCGACCTGGCGTACATGGATCCGATCACCACCGTGTGCCAGGCCTGCCACGGCAGGCGATTCCGGCCCGAAGTGCTCCGGTACACGGTGCGCGGTGCGTCGGTCGCCGACGTGCTGGACATGACCGCCGAACAGGCCCTCGACTTCTGGGACGGGCACGCCGACAGCAAGATTCGGAAGCCGCTGCGTTCGCTGAACGAGGTCGGTCTCGGCTACCTCACGCTGGGCCGCTCGCTCAGTTCGCTGTCGGGCGGGGAACGCCAGCGCATCAAACTGGCCGATCACCTGCACCGCAGCGGCGGCATCTACGTCCTCGACGAGCCGACCACCGGCTTGCACATGGCCGACGTCGACACGCTGATGGGATTGCTCGACCGCCTGGTGGACGCGGGCAATACGGTGATCGTCATCGAGCACGACCTGGATGTGGTCAAACGGGCGGATTGGGTCATCGATCTCGGTCCGGACGGCGGTAAGCACGGTGGCGAGATCGTGTTCACCGGCACGCCCGCCGCGCTGCTCGCCGCTGAGAACTCGATTACCGCCGATTACCTCCGGCGGAGCCTGGTCGATGCCGCATAGTAGGTTCTTGTCGCAGCGCTGGATTCGCGCCGTTCAGGACTGCTCGACCATCGCGCGGCGCAGGGCGGCCAGTTCGAGGTCGGTGAGGCCGTTCGCCCGCAGCCAGCGGGCGGCGCCACCGTGGTCGATATGCAGGTCGCGCAGGAAGCGGCGCATCGGGGCCGGGTCGACGTCGAGGATTCCGGTCCGCACCGGCGGGAGACCTCGGTAGGAATGCATGGCGTCGAGGCGGGCACGGATGCGGACGATGCGTTCCGCGGTGAGCGCGTAGTCCGCGACGATGGCCTCGGCGTGCACGCCCACCGCGTCGAGCAGCATGGCCGCGAGGATCCCGGTGCGATCTTTGCCTGCGGCACAATGGAAGACGACCGAATGCCGACGTGCATCACCGATCAATCGTGCGGCGCACACCACGGAGTCGGCACTGCCGGAGAGCAATTCGTGGTAGAGCTGCCGTAGATCGAACCGGTGCGCGTCCGGCACCAGTTCGCTGGGCGCCGCCGTACTCGCCGCCTTGCACACCGGCAGATTGACCAGCCGCACGGCGCTTTCGGCGAGCCGGCCGTACCCCTCCTGCGTAACCTCCAGTGGCGTCCGCAGATCCACGAGGGTGCGCAAACCCACCGGCCCGAGCAGGTAGGCCAGGTCCGATTCGGACAGCTGCTGGGGTGTGCTGGATCGATAGACAACACCGAAACGAGTGGCGCCGCCACCCTGCACGGGCAGACCACCGAGATCGCGCGCATTGTCGATCTCGGCGAATTTCACCCACCGGCGCGAGGTGAGGTCGCTCTCCATGACTGACTCTCCGCAAGCCCGGATCAACGCTCGCCGGGGTCGCAACACCAGTCTACGGCGAGCACAGCGTAAAGATGTTGCCGGGCGCTGGCTTTCGTGCTTCGCTGGCCGCTTCGTGACCCCGTGCGGGTCTGCTGAGAGGAGCATGCGCCGGTGCCGATGCTGACTTCGGGCCCATCCACCACCGACGTACGGTCGGCGCTGTGGTCGGTTCGGTTGATCTTCTTTCTCACCGGGTCGCTGTTCGCCACCTGGGTTGCGCGCACGCCGACCATCAAGGACGAGCTCGGGCTCGACGAAGCCGGGCTGGCAACGGCATTCGCGGGGTTGAACATCGGGGCGGTACTCGGCCTGCAACTCGGCAAGTTCGTCACGCTGCGGTTCGGTAGCCGCGCCACGCTGCGCCTCGCGGTGCCGCCGTTCGCGCTGTCGCTGTCCGGCCTGCTGGTCGCCGGTAACCTGGCCGGGCTGACGGCAGCGCTACTGGTGTTCGCGGTGCTCAACAGTGTGGTGGACGTCGCGATGAACGCGCACGGGGTGGCCGTGGAAAAGGCCAGTGGGCGGCCACTGCTGTCCGGCATCCACGCCTGTCACAGCCTCGGGATGATCGGCGGTTCGCTGGTCGGTGCGGCGGTCGAGCGGGCGCAGGTCGCGCTGGCGGGCCACTTCCTCGGTGTCAGCGCGCTGGTCGCCGTCGCGGCCGTGCTCGGCGCGCGCGGGATGTTGCCGTCGGCCACCGACCGCACCATGCGTGGCGCGGAGGTCGCCGCCGGCGGCGCACTGCGTTGGCCGACCAGGTTGATCGTCCTCGGCGTATTGGCGTTCTGCGTGGCGTTGGCCGAAGGCGCGGCCAACGATTGGACCGCCGTCTACCTGCGCGACGAGACGCACGCCAGCACCACGGTTGCGGCCCTGGGTTTCGCGCTGTTCGCCGGGTCGATGTGCGCCGGACGCCTGCTCGGCGATCGGCTCGTCGCCTGGTCCGGCCCGGTGCGGCCGTTCCTGATCGGCACCCTCACGGCCGGACTCGGCCTGGGCACGGCACTGCTGATCGGGGACACCACCGCGGCACTGATCGGATTGGCGGTGTTCGGCCTCGGCATCTCGTGCACGCTGCCGCTGGCCTTCGCCGCGACCGGCACCGTGGCCGGCGTCGCACCCGCCCGTGCCATCGCCAACGTGTCGTTCGTCGGGTACCTCGGCTTCTTCACCGGTCCCGTGCTGATCGGCTACGTCGCCCAAAGCCACGGCCTCACGGTCGGTCTCGCGATTCCAGTGCTGTTCGTCCTGGCGGCAGCGGCGGGCGCGGGCGCACTACGCACCCGGCACTGAACCGATACCCGAACCGCATCGGTGCGGGTGATCAGCACAGCGGCGCGACCATGTCGAGGATGATGGTGGGCATGGCGATACGCGATGTGGTGCGTGCGGGCGCCTTCACCCGGATCTACGATCCCGGTCTCGGCGAGCCGGAGCCGTGGTACATCAACGATCACACCATCGTTCGGGCCGCGGGTGGGCGGTGGCATCTGTTCGGGATCACGCATCCGGAGCCCGCGGATCCGTTCGACGAGACCGAGTTCGCGCACGCGACCGCCGACGACCTGTTCGGACCGTGGACCAAGCAGCCGTCCGCGCTGCACGTCGACCCGGACTACGGGGAGACGCATCTGTGGGCGCCGTTCGTCATCGCGGCGCACCGGCGGTACTACATGTTCTATGCGGGCGGCGGCACGGATCGGACCGCCGCCGCGATCAACCTGGCCACCTCGACCGATCTGTTCCATTGGGCGCGTAGGCGTTCCGGCCCGCTGTTCCGCGACGGCTACGATGCGCGCGACCCGATGGTGGCCCGGGTCGGCGACCAGTGGGTGATGTATTACTGCGCGACCAGCACACCCGCGGGCGGCCACCATGTGGTCGCGTACCGCACCAGCACCGATCTCGTGCACTGGGGCGAACGGCACATCGCCTACACCGATCCGACCAAGGGCACCGAGGCGGGAAATACCGAGTCCCCCTTCGTCGTCCAGCACAACGGCTGGTGGTACCTGTTCATCGGCCCGCGCCCGCGCTACGTCGGTACCGATGTGTTCCGCAGCGACAGCCCTTTTCGATTCCGCATCGGCGACAAGATCGGTCATATCGCCGCGCACGCCGCCGAAGTGGTGCACGACGACTTCCGCTGGTGGGTGACCAGCGCGGGGTGGGGGCAGGGCGGGGTCCACCTCGCTCGGCTGAGCTTCCCGCAGCCCCGCGACCCGCATTCGGTCAATGCCGTACCGAGGTAACCTGATTCGGTTCAGGCGGCCCGGCCGGTGGACTCGGTCCGCCGAGCGAGCTGGATGGCGGCAATGATCTCGGCGGCCCATTCGGCGGGATTGTGCTGCCCGAGTAGTTCACTCAGGCAGGCCAGTCGCTCCCGCCGTTGCGCAGGCGGCAGATTCAGCGCACGCAGCAACGTGTCGGCCAGATCGGTCGGCGAATTCGGTTCGGTGAGCAGGGCTCCGGCTGCCAACTGTGCAGCGGCGCCGGTGTGCCGCGAGAGCACCAGCACACCGCAACCGCCGACGGCCGCCTGCGCTGCGATGAATTCCTTGGCGGTCAGGTTCATGCCGTCCTGTAGCGAGGTCACCCAAAAGACGTCCGCGGCGAGATAGTGGTCGACGACCTCGGGAAAGCTCAGGAATTCCGGGAAGTACTCGATGGGTTGCCAGCCGCCGATCGCCCAGGCTTGGTTGACCTCATCGATACGGCGCTCGAGCAGCTGTCTTGTCGCGTCGTAGGCGGTGAGGCCAAGTTCCGGTGGCGGGCAGACGAGCCGGAACCGCAGTGCGCCGCGCAGTTCGGGATGGCGGGCCAGCAGCTCGGCGATCGCGTCGACCTTCTGTACCGGGGCCTTGATGTAGTCCAGGCGTTCGACCGAAAGCACTACGGGCCCATCGTGTTTCCGGCGGCCGAGTGAGCGGCTGCGGGCCAGCTGCTCGATCGCGGCGCGGTCGATGCCCAGCGGGTGGACACCGATCAGGGGACGTCGGGCGTGGTCGGTGAGTGACCCGAGGAAGCGGTCGGCGAAGACCTCGGTGTGGAAGCCCGCCCAGTCCAGCGCCCCGAGGGAGGCGCGGATCTCCGCGGCAGGCGGCAGCGCGGCGAAGACCTCGGGCTCTGGAAATGGTGTGTGGTGGAACAGGCCGAGCCGCAGGTCCGGTCGCGTCTCGCGCAGCCGGCCCGGCACCAGCCACAGGTTGTAGTCGTGCAGCCACACGGTCGCGCCCGGCGCCGCGTGCACGCCGATGTGGTCGGCGAAACGCCGGTTCACCGCGCGGTACTCGGCCCAGGCGGCGGGATCGAAACGCGCGCGGTGTGGTTGCGACATCAGGACCGGCCACAGCGCCTCCTTGCAGGCCCGGTGGAAATATCCGCTCCATTCGGCCGAGGTCAACGGCAGAAAAGCGAGGGGCAGGCCGGTGTCGTGATCGTCGAGGTGCGCGGCGCATTGGTGGGGTTCGATGACGACGCCTGCCGCCCACACCGCCCGCAGGTTTCCGGTGAACACACTGTGCAGTGTCGGCAGGATGCCATTGGGGCTCGACGGGCTGCGCCAGCCGCCCGGCGTCCAGGTGATCGGCGCGCGGTGGTAGCCCACCACCAGCGGGAAGTCTGGCTCGATCCAACCCAGATCCTGTAAGGCGGCAAGGATTCCGGCGGCGCCGGGGAGATCCGGCCGATGTGCCGCGTCGGCGGCGGGCACCGTGCTCAGCAGGCCACTTTCGGCGTTGCCGACGATCACCCCGTGGGCCCCACGGCCGAACATCGAGCGGTCGTTGGCGGAGTCACCCGCGACCAGCACCGCGTCCATCGACCAGCTCTGTTGCGTGGCGAGGGCGACGAGCGCGTTGCCCTTGTTCGCGTGGGCGGGCAGCACGTCGAAGTAGGTGTCGGCCGAGTACTGCCACGAGCAACCCAGCGCGTGCACGGCGTCGATCAGTTCCGGTGTCAGTCCCGCGGGCGGCAGGTGGAACGAGCAGCGTCCGTCCTGCGGCACACCGTGCTGGTAGGTGAGCGCCGGAAAATGGCGCAGGGCAACGCGAATGCGGTCGGCGCCTGGCCAGCCTGCGCGCAGCGGCGTTTGCAGCGCGCTGACGGGCGTGAGGTCCGCGCCGTCGATGATGCTGGCGCCGACGTCGGCGATGATCCACCGTGGCTGCGGGACAAGCGGATCGCGCAGCACCGCGCGGATCGACTCGAGGCCGCGCCCGGTCGCGAAGACCACCGTCACCTCGGGATGCCGGGTCAGCGCGTTACGCAGTCGCAGCCGATCGGTAGGGGTACCGCCCAGCAGGGTGCCGTCGAGATCGGCGACGAGGATCTTCCGGGCTACCCCGCGGCATCGTTCGCCGGATGAATTTGCTTCCGGCTCAACAGGTTTGGGACCATCGCCGGTTGCCATCTACGCAACGATAGCAGGAACGCATCATGAAACCGTGCGGAATTTTCAGACCTGACCGGCCTGCGGCACCCGGGCGAGCCACCCGGGGAGCCCCGTCAAGTCCGGCGCGGCACTGGATCCGAGTGCCGTGGTCGCGGCCGCACCGCAGGCCACGGCGGTGGCGAGGCAGTCCGGCAGCGCGTGTCCGGCCAGGTGCGCGTGCAGGAAGCCGGCGTTGAAACAGTCGCCCGCGGCGGTGGTGTCGACGACTTCGACTGCGACGGCGTCGGTCTCGCACCGCTCGCCGTCCCGGACCGCGATGGCGCCGCCGCTCCCCCGTTTGACGACGAGCGTATTCGCCAGGTCCGCAAGGATGTCGATGGCCGCGTCGAGGGTCGGCGCACCGGTGAGACGCAATGCCTCGTCGGCGTTCGGCGCGAAAATGTCTACCCGGGTGAGGATCTCACGCACCGTCGGCGTGTCGAGCGTGCAGGGAACGTCCTGGCAGTCCATGAAAACTTGGGTCCCGAGCCGGTGTGCAACATCGAGGTCGGCATATACGGTTTCGCCGTACCGCAACTGTGGCAGGATCACCACCCGTGCCCGGTGTTCGCGCAGCAGCGTCGCGAGCGGAAGGGCGGCCACCGGGTCTTGGTAGCTGACCATCGCCCGGTCCTCTGGGTACGACAACGCCGCGGTGACACTGCGTACCGGCACCGTATGCAAGCGAAAGCCGCTGTCGTCCAAACCCTCCGCGCGAGCCGCCGCGAGGACCTGTTCGCTGAACAGGTCGGTGCCGAAGTCGGTGGACCACACCACGTCGTGCCCCAGCCTGCGCATCGCCATCGCGGGCGTGAACGCGCCGCCGGGCAGTATCGCGAAGCCGCCGGCAAACACCTCGGTACCGGGCTGAACGGACCGCGTCAGGCCGTGAAAAACGAGATCGGCGAAGTAGGCGCCGACTACGAGCACCTCAGTGCGGTAGTGCCGGCTGTTCGATGAGGTCGCGGCATCGACCCGCCCCGCCGGGTCCGTTCCCATCCGGCGACCCTAGCAAACCGCACGCCATCCACCGGCCTGGTCGCCCGATTTCGCGAATTGCCTCGAACGCACTGTTCAGCCTGGTATTTCTGGAGTGGAACCGTCTATCCGACCCACCCACCCGCGCGGAGGGACCGGCATGGCCCGAATCGGTGTAATCAGCATGTCCGACGGTCGCGACTATGTGCACGCGGGGATCGCGGACTTCATCAGGACCACCGAGGATCACTTGGTGGCGGCGCTGACGCGGGCCGGCCATGAGGTGGTGTGCGGCGCGGCGGCCGTCAGCGACAACGCCCTCGCCACCTCGGTGGCGCGCAGCGTGGCGGGGACCGACGTCGATCTGACCGTATTCCATTACGCCGTCTGGGCTTTCCCGCATTTCACCATGCTCGCGGCGGGTGCGACGCCCGGCCCGCTGCTGCTGTTGTCGAATATCGACCCGGTGCAGCCCGGCATGGTCGGCATGCTCGCCGCCGGTGGCGCGCTCGACCAGATCGGGCGCAGCCATACCCGATTGTGGGGCGACCCGGATGATCCCGCGCTGATCGAGGAGATCGGCGTACGGGCCCGCGCGGCCGCGGCGGGGGCGAGCCTGCGCGGCAGTACCTTCGGGCGGTTCGGCGGGCGACCGATGGGGATGAACACGGCGGTCGCCAATACCGATCAGTGGCAACGGATTTTCGGTATCGATGTCGAGGAGATCGATCAGTGGGAGATCGTGCGGCGTGCCGAACTGGCCGACGCGGGCGAGGCGAAGGCGGCCCGCGAGTGGCTGGAACGCCATGTCGCAGGCGTGCATTACGACGGCGCGAAACTGACACCGGACATCCTGGAACGCCAGATTCGCTCGTATCTGGCGGTGCGTGAGCTGATCGCCGAACGGCGACTGGACTTCTCGGGCATCAAGGGCCAGCCGGAACTCACCCAGTACTTCGCCACGATGGACATCACCGAGGCCTTCCTCAACGACCCCTACGACTGGAACGGGCCGAAGGAGACCCACGTGTGCGCCACCGAGGCGGACATGGACGGTGCGCTCACCATGCAGCTGCTCAAGCAGATCGTGGGCACCCCGGTGCTTTTCGCCGATGTGCGGCACTACCACGCCGACCGCGACATCTGGGATCTGTGCAATTCGGGCCAGCACGCGACCTGGTTCGCCGCCCGCAGCGCGGACCCGGCGGAGAACCTCGCCAAGGTGCACCTGTATCCGGAGGTGTTCTTCTTTCCGGCGGGCGGCGCCTCGGTGCATCACCTCGCCGCACCGGGCGCCATGACACTGGCCCGGCTGACGCGCAAGGACGGCGACTATCGAATGCAGTTGATGCTGGGTGACTTCGAGACCTACGACGACCAGACGAACGAAGCGCTGATGAAGCAGTCCACCTGGGAATGGCCGCACGCGTTCGCCCGGCTGGATGCCCGGGCCGAGGATTTCCTGTCCCGCTTCGGCGCCAACCACATTCACGCGGTGCCGGGCGATCACCGGGCTCCACTGCGGGCGGCGTGCGACCTGCTCGGCGTCACCCTCGACGAGTTCACCCGGTGATGCGGTTCCTCGGCGTCGACATCGGCACCGCCAGCTCGAAGGGCGTGCTGACCGACGAAAACGGTGCGGTGCTCGCCAGATCCGAACGAGCACATGGCGTTTCGACGCCACGACCGGGCTGGGTAGAACACGATGCGGAGCAGGTGTGGTGGGCCGACTTCGTCGCGATCGTCGGCGAGCTCGTCGCCGCGGCGGACGGCGCGGCCCTCGACGGCCTCGCGGTCTCGGGTATCGGTCCGTGTCTGCTGGCGGCCGACGCGCACGGCCGTCCCCTGCGTCCCGCCATCCTCTACGGGGTCGACACCAGAGCGACCACCGAAATCGCGGAACTGACCGCCGAATTCGGCGCTGAGGACGTGCTGGCACGGGCGGGGTCACCGATCACCAGCCAAGCCGTCGGGCCGAAGCTGCGCTGGCTCGCCCGCCACGAACCACAGGTCGCCGCGGACACTGCCCTGCTGCTGATGGCGAGTTCCTTTCTGGTGCACCGGCTCACCGGCCGGTACGTGCTCGATCACCAATCGGCCAGCCAGTGCGTCCCGATGTACGACCTGCGCCGCCGCGAGTGGGCCATGGACTGGGTCGAACAGGTGGCGCCCGGTCTGCGGCTGCCCGAACTCGCCTGGCCGACCGAGGTGGTCGGGCGGGTCGGGACGCAGGCGGCGGCGAGTACCGGTCTGCCCGTCGGCCTTCCGGTCACCACCGGCACCATCGACGCCTGGGCCGAGGCCGCCAGCGTCGGCGTGCGCGCGCCGGGCGACGCGATGATCATGTACGGCACCACCATGTTCCTGGTGCAGGTGCTGAAAGATCCACGCCCGCATCCCGGCCTGTGGGGCACCTGCGGAACCTGGCCCGGCACATACACTCTCGCCGCGGGCATGGCGACCTCGGGCGCGGTGACCGACTGGCTGCGCAACCTGGTCGGCGGGGAGTTCGCCGACCTCGTCACCGAAGCGGCCCAGGTGCCGCCGGGCAGCCGAGGACTACTGGTGCTGCCCTATTTCGCCGGCGAACGCACTCCCCTGTTCGATCCGGCTGCCCGCGGCATCATCGCGGGCCTGACCCTCGGCCACGGGCGCGCCGAGCTGTACCGGGCGGTGCTGGAGGGCATTGCCTACGGCGTGCGGCACAACCTCGCGGCCATGACCGAGGCCGGTGGCGGGGCCGGGCGGCTGGTCGCGGTCGGCGGCGGCACCAAGGGCGGGTTGTGGACGCAGATCGTTTCCGACGTGACCGGGCTGCCGCAACAACTCCCGGCCGAGACGATCGGCGCGTGCCTGGGCGATGCCCTACTGGCGGCCGAGGCCGCAGGCGTCGACACCGCGACATGGAACCCGGTGATCAGCACCGTCGAGCCCTATCCTGGACGTACCGGAGAATACGATTCGTACTATCGGCATTACCGCGAACTGTATGAATGCAGCACTGCTATCACGCATTTCCTGGCGGCCGAACAGCACCGCAAGGGGGTGTTTTCCTGATCCTCGTTGATCATGCGAGGATGCAGGGTTGCTCTGTCGGACATCAAACGAGGATTTCATGCCCACTGTCACACTGACCCCGCACAATTTCGATGCTGTCATCGCCCGCCACCCCATCGTGCTCGTCGATTGGTGGGCTGACTGGTGCGGCTGGTGTACGCGATTCGCCCCGGTCTACGAATCCTCGGCGGAACGACATCCCGACGTCGTGCACGGCATGGTGGACGCCGTCGCGGAGGAGGCGATGAAGGTCTCGGCGCAGATCACCGCCTTCCCCACGTTGATGGCGTACCGGGAGGGCCTGCTGGTGTACAACGAGTCGGGCTTCCTCGCGCCCGAGGCCCTCGAAGAGCTGGTCCAGAACATCAAATGGCTGGATATGGAGAAGCTTCGCCGTGAAGTAGCCCAGCAAATGGACGCGCCGCAGTATCCGGCCAACGCACCCGCACCACCGGCCGCACCCGGGCCGGGTTCGCGGCAGGCGGGTCTGGCGGCCACCGCGAGTCGATACGGCTGGCCCGGGTTATGACCCCGGAGCGCCCGGCGGAACTATGGCGGCTGGACGGCACGCGCACGCGGTCGATCAGCGCGGAGAATCCGACGGGCGCTCCCGGCGGCGGCGCCCGCGCGACCACCGGCACCGGCGCGCACGCGGCACGGCTGCTCGGTATCGGCTGGAAGATATCGCCCTCGATCTTGCTCGCGGATGGCGAAACGGCCACCCTGGCAGGCATTTCCGGCCCCGGCGTACTCCGCCACTGCTGGCTGACCACCGACCGCACCGCCCTGCGGGCCATCACGCTACGGATGTATTGGGACGAGGCCGCCGAACCAGCGATCGAGGCGCCGCTCGGCGACTTGTTCTGCAACGGCTGGGACGAACTGGCCCTGATCGATTCGGAGATGATCGTGGTCGCCCCGGCGGGTGGCTTGAACAGCTACTGGCCCATGCCGTTTCGCGGGCACGCCAGGATCACGCTGGAAAACAACTGCGGCCGAACAGTTCCGGTGTACTACCAGATCACCTACAGCGAGGAGGAGGTACCCGCGGACGCGGGCTACCTACACGCTCGGTGGTCACACAGCGCTCCGGTGGGCAGCCCCGCCATCCATACCGTCCTGGACACGGTGCCGGGTCCCGGGCGTTATGTCGGTACCTACCAGGCGATTCAGCCCAACGCCCCACGCTGGTGGGGCGAGGGCGAGTTCAAGTTCTATCTGGACGGCGACATCGAGTTCCCCACCTTGTGCGGCACCGGCACCGAGGATTACTTCGGCGGCGCTTGGAATTTCGACATCAACGGGGCGTATCGGCCGTACTCCACGCAGTACCTCGGCTTGCCGCAGGTGCTGCCCGCCGGCGAGATCTACCAACCGCACCAGCGCTACGGCATGTACCGCTGGCATGTGCGCGACCCCATCTGCTTCGACCGGGACCTGCGCGTCACCGTGCAGGCGCTCGGCTGGCGGGACTCCGAAACCTATCTGCCGCTGGAGGATGCGGAGATCGCGACCACCGCGTGGTGGTATCAGGCCGTGTCGTCGGGCTGATCGTCCGGCTCGGCCGGTAACTCGTCGAAGTCCATGGCGAGCAGTTCGTCCGCGCGAGCCATCGCGTCGTCCATGGTGGCTTCGATGCCGTCCAGCACCGACACGCCGCCCAGTAGATCCTCGAAGTCGTGCAGCACCGACTGCACCTCGGCGACGGCCGGATCGACCCGATACCAAGCGACCGTGTCACGCCACCACGGGTCATCGTCCACCCACGCCCACATCACGTCACGCACCAGTCGGGCGTCGGAGGTGTACATCTGGAACAGCTCGTCCGACCCGTCGGCGCGGTGCTCGATCTCGTAGACACCGTCGGGAAGCAGACGGGTCTGGATGTAGTCGTGGTCGCCGCGGTTGATCACGATGAACGGACATTCCGGATCGGGTGGCTCGTCGAGCATTTCGGTCAGCACGTCGTCGGTCAGCTCCGGCACCGGCGTTCCGGCGCCGGTCCGGACATGCACGTCGGCAGGTCGGTCCGGATCGTCGGTCACCCGGGCCAGTGTGCCCGATCCGGCCGTCGATTGCCCGAAATGCGCCGAGCGCGACCGCTTCGGGTGCAAGGTGGAGCTATGTGCGCGGCGAAGGTGGCCGGGGTGGACAGCTCCACCCAGTCCTGCAAAGTGGTGGTCTGCGACGCGGACACCGGCGAAATCCTGCACCAGGCGCACGCGCCGCATCCGGACGGCACCGAAGTGGCGCCGGAGGCCTGGTGGGACGCCCTATGCGCGGCGGGCGACGGGTTGCTGGACCAGGTCGACGCGATCGCGGTGGCTGGCCAGCAGCACGGATTGGTCGCTCTCGATGCCGAGGGCCGGCCGGTGCGCGACGCGCTGCTGTGGAACGACATCCGCTCCGCCGCGGCGGCCGACGAGCTGATTCTCGAGCTCGGTGGTGCGCAGGCGTGGGCCGACGCGGTGGGCAGCGTGCCGGTCGCCGCCTTCACGGTGGCGAAGCTGCGCTGGCTGGCCGATCACGAGCCCGAACTCGCCGACCGCACCGCCCGGATCATGCTGCCGCACGACTACCTGACCTGGCGGTTGCGCGGCGGTGGGCCCGGGACGCCCGAGCCCGAGCCGACCACCGATCGCGGCGACGCCTCGGGCACCGGCTACTGGTCGCCGGCCGACTGTGAATATCGCAAAGACCTACTCGCCCTCGGCTTCCGCGGGCGCACGCCGGAACTGCCGCGGGTGCTCGAGCCGGCCGAGGCCGCGGGGCGCACCCCTGCCGGTGTGCTCGTCGCGGCCGGGACCGGCGACAATGCCGGTGCCGCACTGGGTCTCGGCATCGACGACGGTGACGTGGTGGTGTCGCTCGGCACCAGCGGCACCGTCTTCGCCCGCAGCACCGTACCCAGCGCCGACGCCACCGCCGCGGTGGCCGGATTCGCGGACGCGACCGGGGCATTCCTGCCGCTCGTGTGCACGTTGAACGCCGCACGCGTCCTGGAGTACGCCGCCGAACTGCTCGGCGTCGACCTGGTCACGCTGGAATCGCTTGCCGCGCAGGCACCCCCGGGCGCCGACGGGCTCGTGCTGCTGCCCTACCTGTCCGGCGAACGTACCCCGAACCTGCCGCACGCCACCGGTAGCCTGCACGGTCTGCGTCCGGAAACCATGCGGCCCAGCCACATTGCCCGGGCCGCCTTCGAGGGCATGCTCTGCAATATGGCGGAGGCGCTGGATCATCTGCGCTCGCGGGGCACCGGTGTGCGGCGCATTCTTTTGATCGGCGGGGCGGCCCGGTCCGCGCTGGTCGCCGGGATCGCCGCGCAGATCTTCGGCGTCCCCGTCACCGTGCCGCAGCCGATCGAATACGTCGCGCTCGGCGCGGCCAGGCAGGCGGCTTGGGCGCTCAATGGTGCGGCGGAACCACCGACCTGGCCCGCCCGGACCGCCGCCGAGATACCGGCCCCCGCCGCACCCGCGATCGGTCGGCGCATTCGTGCGGAATATCAACGGGCGCACGGCGATCTCTACGGCTCGTCGAGCATGGGAGTGGCGACGCATGTACCGCGACGGCGGCGACGGCGAGGCGGTCATGACTGACCGGGCTGAACGAGACGGCGAACCCGTGCGACGATGTAGTCATTACCGGTAGTACTGGATACCGGCGGTTAGTCGAGGGAGCGCAGATGCAACCGTGTGACGTGGTGATTCGCGGCGGATCGGTCTTCGACGGTGCGGGTTCCGCGCCGCGCACGGCCGATGTCGGCATCAAGGACGGCAAGGTGGTTGCGGTCAGCGCCGAGCCGCTGCCCGATGGGGCACGGAACCTCGATGCTTCGGGCAAGTGGGTCATTCCGGGCATGCTCGACGTGCACACCCATTACGACGCGGAAGTGCTCGGCAGTCCCGGCCTCGGCGAGTCGGTGCGGCACGGCGTCACCTCCGTGGTGATCGGGAACTGCTCGCTGTCCACGGTCTACGCCGAGGCCGACGACTGCGCGGACATGTTCGCCCGGGTCGAGGCGCTGCCCTGGGACGCGGTGCACTCGGCGGTCAAGGAGCACAAGAACTGGGACAGCCCGCGCGCCTACGTCGAGTCGCTCGCCGCGCGCCCGCTCGGCGCGAATGTGGCTGCGCTGCTGGGGCACTCGGATATTCGGGTGGCCGTGATGGGTCTCGGTCGTGCCACGGATCCCCAGGCGCGGCCGACCGGCGACGAGCTGAATCGCATGCGGCGGATGCTGACCGACGCGCTCGATGCGGGATTCCTCGGCCTGTCCACCATCCGCAGCTCGTTCTCCAAGCTGGAGGGGACACGCTTCCCCACCAGGCAGCTGCCGTCGACCTACGCGAGCTGGCGCGAATACGCGGCGCTGAACGACATTCTGCGGCAACGGAATCGGATTCATCAGAGCACGCCGAACCTCACCTCGCGGCTGGAGATCGCGCGCTACTTCGCGCAGAGTGCCGGACGATTCCGTAAGCCGCTCAAGACGACGCTCATCGCGGGCATGGATGTGAAGGCCGACCGCACCACGGCACGCGCCGCGACCACCGCGGCGTGGATCGCGAATACCTTGGGCAAGGCCGCTTTCCGCTGGCAGCATCTGCCCGTGCCGTTCGAGGTGTACGCCGACGGCGTCGATCTGGTCGTGTTCGAGGAGTTCGGCTCGGGGGTCGCGGCGCTCAATATCCGCGACGTGCTGAAACGGGGCGAATTGCTGGCCGACGAGGGCTACCGCAGGCAGTTCCGCAAGGACCTCGCCAAGAAGTACGGTCCACGGGTGTGGCATCGGGACCTGTACGACGCCCAGATCATGGCCTGCCCGGATCCCGAGGTGGTCGGCAAGTCGTTCGGCGAGGTGGCCGACGAGCGCGGCATCCATCCGGCCGACGCGCTGCTCGACCTCGCCGTCGCACACGGGGCGAAACTGCGCTGGCGTACCGTCATCGCCAATGATCGCGACGACGTGCTCGACTGGCTGCAACGCTCCCCGCACGTCCAGGTCGGGTTCGCCGATTCCGGTGCGCACCTGCGGAATATGGCCTTCTACAACTTCGGCCTGCGCATGCTGGAACGGGTGCACGAGCGCAAGTTCATGCCGATCGAGGCGGCCGTGCACCGGCTCACCGGCGAGCTGGCCGACTGGTACGGGCTGGACACCGGCCGCCTGCACGAGGGTGCGCGCGCCGATATCGCCGTGATCGACCCGGCGGGCTTCGACGGCTCCAGTGCCGCCTATGCCGAAGCCCCGTTCCCCGGTATCGCGGGCCTGGACCGCATGGTCAACCGCAACGACCGCGCCGTCGCCGCCACGCTGGTCGGCGGGCAGGTCGTCTACGAATACGGCACCTTCGCTCCCGGCTTCGGCAGCACCCTGCACGCCGGTACTTTCCTCACACCCGCCTGATCTCCTGCGCGACACGCCGGTGTGAAACGCCGAGAACCCACTCCGCTCCGCCGAGGCATAGCATCACCCGAACGGGACAATCCCGACAATTCGCAGCTCAGTCCACCGGCGGGTACCGCGCGGCCGGACAACGGGCGCGGTCGGGTGGCATCTCACGGCGTGGGGGGAGACCACGGCGAGGAGACACAATGACGGATAGCGACGTGCGCAGGGCGATCACGGCAGAACGAACCGACCTCGCCGAAATACTGACCGGACTCGACCCCGACAGCTGGAACGCACCGACACTGTGCCGCGGCTGGCGGGTCCGCGAGGTCCTCGCCCACATCACCCTCCCCTTCCGCCTCTCCGAACCCCGCTTCGCCTACGAAATGCTCCGCGCAGCAGGCAGTTTCAACCGCATGGCCGACCACGCCGCCCGCCTGGACGCCGCCGAGTTCACCGCCGAAGACCTACTGAAATCCCTGTGGGACAACGTCGCCCACCCCTGGAAGCCCCCCGGCGGCGGTTTCGCCGCCGCCCTCGGCCACGACATCATCCACGGCCTGGACATCACCGTCCCCCTCGGACTGGACCGCAAAGTCCCCGAAGACCGACTACGCCCAGTCCTCGACGCCATCAACCCCCAGTGCCTCAAATTCTTCGGCGTCGACCTCGACGGACTCCAACTCCGCGCCGAAGACATGGACTGGCACTACGGCACCGGCGAAATCCTCTCCGGCCCCGCCCAAAACCTCCTCCTCATCCTCTGCGGCCGCATCCTGCCCGACGGTTCCTTACACGGCCTCAAAGCCAACCGCTTCACCCGCGCCGGCCAACGCGGCCGCCACCGCCGCCACCTCCCGGTCTAGACGCGGACGTGTAGGCCCGTAGAGGCAGGTCAGTCGCACAGCGCCCGGATAGCCGCCAGCGGCTGCCCGGCGAATTCGCTCGTCCTCTGGCGTCTCGGGTCCGTAGGAGGGATGATCTGCGGCGAGGAGAGACGATGACCGATACCGGGGTGCGTAGGGCGATTACTGCTGAGCGGACCGAGCTTGCCGAGTTGCTGGCGGCGCTCGATGCCGAGAGGTGGGATGGGGCGACGTTGTGCCGGGGGTGGCGGGTGCGGGAGGTGGTTGCGCATATCACCATGCCGTATCGGTTGTCGGGGGCGCGGTTCGCGGTCGAGATGGTGCGGGCGGCGGGGAGTTTTCATCGGATGGCGGATCGGGTGGCTCGGCGGGATGCGGCGGAACTGACGGCGGAGGATTTGTTGAAGTCGCTCTGGGACAACGTCGCTCATCCGTGGAAGCCGCCGGGTGGTGGGTTCGCGGGGGCGTTGAGTCATGACGTTATTCATGGGCTGGATATCACGGTGGGGCTCGGGTTGGGGCGGAAGGTGCCGGAGGATCGGTTGCGGATGGTGCTGGAGGCGATCAATCCGAAGAGTGTCAAGTTCTTCGGGGTCGATCTGAAGGGGATCGAGTTGCGCGCTGACGACGTGGATTGGCACTACGGTTCCGGCGAGGTGGTGTCCGGTGCGGCGCAGGATCTGCTGTTGGTGCTGTGCGGGCGCAGGCTGCCCGCCGGGACACTGCATGGGGCCGAGGCGAAGAGGTTCACCCGCTCGGGCTAGCACGCGATAATCGCAGGGCGCCGATCACCATGCGGCGTTAGAGTCGGCTGCGTGAACTGGATCGCGCCCGACCTAGCCCGCACCGATGCACCGCGGATCGCCGACGAGCGGCCGATGCTGCAGGCCTGGCTCGATTTTCACCGGGACACGCTGCTGCTCAAGTGCACGGGCCTCGATGAGAAACAGCTCAAACGGCGTTCCGCCGAGCCGTCGACATTGTCGCTGCACGGCCTGGTCCGGCACATGACCGAGGTGGAACGCGGCTGGTTCCGTCTCGCCGCCGCGGCCCAGCCGGTGCCGTACGTCTACTGCAGCGAGGACAACCCGGACGGCGACTTCGACGACACCGAAACCGCCGATCCCGCCACCGATTTCGCGGCACTGCGGCGCGAGATCGAATTGGCCGACGCCGCGGTGGCCGACCTGTCACTCGACCACACCTTCAAGCATCCGAGGCGACCCGACCTGGAGTACAACCTCCGCTGGGTCTACCTGCACATGATCGAGGAGTACGCCAGGCACAACGGGCACGCCGATCTGCTGCGCGAACGCATCGACGGAGCGACCGGCGACTAGGGCCTGTCGCAAAGTCCGGCCAGGCGGCGATCCAGCCCCCGGAGGCGCCGGATGGGACTTTGCGACAGGCCCTAACCTGGTCAGGGGCTGTGCCTGCTGACCCACGCCGCGATCTGGGCGCGAGAGGTGAAGCCGAGCTTCGTCAGGATGTGGTCGACGTGACTCTCCGCGGTGCGAATCGAGATGACCAGTTCGGCGGCGATGCGTTTGTTGCTGTAACCGGCGGCCACCAATCGCGCCACGTCTCGTTCGCGACGCGTGAGTTGCTCGACGGCAAGGGATTTCGGCGGCGCGGCAGGCTGCTCGGTTCCGAGGGCGTAGCGCACTGCCTCGTCGAGTCCGAGCGCGGCACCACTGTCGAAGGCGACCCGGAACTCCTTGTCCCCCATAGCCTCATAGACCGACAGTCGGACTTTGTCGCCGACCACGTCGGTCATCGCGTGCGCGAGCCGCTGGGTGCTGCCGTGCCGCACGGTCGACGCGGCACCCATCAGCCGAGCGGCACGGTTCAGGTCACCACCGGCCGCTGCGACCCAGGCGAGCCCATCGAACGCGGAGGCGGTCCACACGCACCGATCGAACAGTCGCAATAGCTCGAGGGCGCGCCGGAGCTCCTCGATCGCCTTGTCCTCGTGACTATTTCGCCAATGATTCGTCCCGACCGCCCACGAGGCGAGTCCGCCGAGCAGATGCGAACCGTGCTGGGTGGACTTCGCCAGGAACTGCTCGGCCAACGCCCCCGCACGCTCGTCCGCCAGCACCATCGCGCAAACGTAAGCGAAGGCAAGGCATTCCATCTCGGTGCCGTGGTGCCCGCACGCACGCGCCCGCACGGCCGCCTCCTCAGCGACTTCGAGCGCGCGCACCGGACCCGACTCGGCGAAAGCCAGCACCGCCGACAGCAGGGTCGCCTCGACCAGCACCTCCTCAGCACCCAATTCCGTGGCTATCGACACACATTCGCGCAGATACTCGTTCGCCGACTCGGTGTCCGACAGCATGGCCGCGATGATCGACGCGGCGGTCAGCGCCCGCGCCCGGTCGCTGGTGCGCGCGGGGTCCTTGCCGAGCGCGTCCATCAACCAGCGGTAACCCTCCAGCAGGAACCGATAGTGTTCCCAGAACGGCCGCAGCTCGGCGGCGATCTGTAACCCGCGGTGCGCACCGTCCGGGTCGGCGAGCGCGAACTGTAGCGCCGCACGTAGATTCGCGTGTTCGCGGGTGACGTCCCGGAACCAGACGACGTCGGCCGCACCCCAGTATTCGGTGCGCCCGCGCTGCGCGACGCGGTAGTAGTGATCGCGGTGCCGGATACGGACGGCGTACTCGTCGCCGTACGCCGCCAGCCGCGCCAGCGCGAACTGGCGTAGTGGCTCGAGCACGGTGTAGCGGCCGGTGCCGTCGCTGTCGTGCCGATGGCTCAGCACCGACTTGTCAACCAGACCGGTGAGCGCGTCCACCAGCGCGCCCGGCGGCTCGAGCACGCACACCGCCTCGGCGGCGGCCAGGTCGAAGCCGCCCGCGAATACGGCGAGCTGCTCCCAGAGGCGTTGTTCGTCCAGGGTGCACAGGTCGTAACTCCAGCGGATGGCGGCCTCGAGCGTCTGCTGCCGCTCCGGTGCCGTGCGCAGTCCGGTGGTGAGCAGGCGCATGGTGTCGTCGAGGCGTTCCAGCACCTGGTCGGGGGTGAAAGCCCGCAGCCGCAACGCCGCAAGCTCCAAGGCCAGCGGAATGCCCTCCAGCCGAAGGCAAATCCCGGCCAGCGCACCGAGATTGGCGGTGCTGACCCGGAATTCGGGATTCGCGGCGGTGGCCCGATCGATCAGCAGCCGCAGCGCCGCGTTGTCCGTGGCGTCGACTTCACCGGAGTCCTCGTCCAGCTCGGGGACCGGCAGCGGCGCGATCGGCAGCACCTGCTCCCCCACCACACCGAGCGGCTCCCGGCTCGTTGCCAGCACCCGCACCTCGGGCGTGCTCGCGATCAGCCGGTCGACGAGTTCGGCGCAGGCGTCGATGAGGTGTTCGCAGTTGTCGAGGATGAGCAGCAGATGCTTGCCACCGAGATAGTCGGTGAGGCCGGCCAGCGGCGCGCTGGTGTCGTCACGCAGACCGAGCGCCTGGGCGACGCTGAGCGCCACCAGCTCACCGTTGTTGACGTGGGCCACCTCGACCAGCCACACGCCGTCGGGAAAGGCGCGCCGCACCGTGTCGCCCACCCGTCGGGCCAGCCGGGTCTTGCCGACACCGCCCGGCCCGGTCAGCGTGAGCAACCGCGTGCTGGACAGCAGTTTCCTGGCGGCGGCGACTTCGCTGCCCCGCCCGACGAAGCTGGTCACTTCGGCGGGGAGGTTTCCTGTCACGTGCCGCGCCACGCCGATTACCTTCGCACGGACGGCCGTGGCCCCCGGGCGTTTTGCCGGAAGATGCCGGGTGCGGCGGTGGGGTCCGTGCTGGCTAAACTGCTCCTTTCCGAAGGAGGCATGCACGTGACCGGCGCACCGGTGCTCGAACTGACGGATGTGACGTTCCGCCGCGAGGGCAAGAAGATCATCAACGGTATCTCGCTGACCGTGCGCGCGGGCGAACATTGGGCGCTGCTCGGGCCGAACGGTGCGGGCAAGAGCACCCTGCTCGGTTTCTGTGGCGCGGTCATGTTTCCCACCTCGGGCACGGTTCGGGTGCTCGGCGAACAGCTGGGGCGCGTCGAACTGCAACGCCTGCGCCATTCGATCGGGCATGTGAATCCGCGCCACCCGCTGCGTTATCCGCTGACCATCCGCGAGGTCGTGCTGACCGGTCTCACCGCGACCATCGACACCCCGATGCGGTGGACACCGACGCCCGATCAGCTCGGCCGCGCCGACGCGATGATCGATACGGTCGGCCTCACCGGTAAGGCCGACAACACTTGGCCGACGCTCTCCCAGGGTGAACGCGGCCGCACGTTGATCGCTCGAGCGCTCATAGCCGAGCCCCGCCTGCTGCTGTTCGACGAACCCTCCACCGGACTGGATCTCGCTGCCCGCGAACAACTCCTGGAAACCATCGACGCTCTCGGCGACACCCATCCCGAGGTCGCGTCGGTCCTGGTCACGCACCATCTGGAGGAGCTGCCGAGCACCACCACGCATGCGCTGCTCATCGCCGACGGGCACACCGTCGCCGCTGGTCCCGCGCGCGACACCCTGACCACCGAGAACGTCACCAGCGCCTTCGCGCACCCTGTCGAAGTGCGCTACGACGGCCGGTGGACCGCGCGTGCCGCACACGCTCGAGCCGTTTGGCCTGGCGAATAGCGCTGAGCGGCACCAGAAGCGCGCATCAGCGCACGATCAGGTGACGCGTGGCGTGAGGTTCATCCGGATGTCATCGGCCGCCCACAGGACGAAGCGTTCGACGGGAACCACCGAATGTCCAGGGGCAAGCTCGAATCGGAAGCGGCGCAGCAGAACCGCAAGTACCAGTTGCGCTTCGACCATCGCCAGGGCAGCGCCTTCGCAGCTCCGTGGGCCGAGGCCGAAGGGGATGTAGGCGAGCCTGGGACGTCCGGCGGATTCCGCGGCGGAGAACCTTTCGGGGCGGAAAACCTCTGGCTGCGGCCAGTATTCGGGGTTGAGGTGCACGGCCCAGATCGGGTAGAAGATGGTGGTCCCGGCCGGGATCGAATAGTCGCCCACGCGAAGGTCTTCCGAGATTTCGCGGGCACCGTATGGGCCCGGCGGGTAGAGCCGCATCGATTCCTCGAGCACCATCTTCAGATACGTCAGGCGCTTCAGATCCGCGTAGTCCGGCGCGGGGCGCTCACCGAGTACGTTGACGAGTTCTTCGGCGACGCGGTCGGCGACGTCGGGGTGCTGCGCGAGTAGATACAAGGTCCAGGAGATCGCAACGCCGGTGGTGTGGTGTGCGGCCAGCATCGTCATCAGCACGGTGTCGCGGATCCGCGTCGGCGATTGGCCCGCTGCTGCCAGCGCGGCGACCAGATCGCTGCCGTCGGTCCGGTGCGCGGTCGGTCCGCCGTGCGCCGCCCTGGTGCGCGCTGTGCTGATGCGGGCTGCCGTGATGCGGGCTGCCGTGATGCGCATCGTCCTGGTCCACGCTGTCCGGCCGCGCCTCGTCCTGCCCCGCGACGTCCTGCCCCGCAGCCTCCTGGCCCGCAGCCTCCTGGCCCGCAGCGTCCCGGCCCGCAGCGTCCCGGCCCGCAGCGTCCCGGCCCGCAGCGTCCCGGCCCGCAGCGTCCCGGCCCGCAGCGTCCCGGCCCGCGACGTCCTGCCCCGCAGCGTCCCGGCCCGCAGCGTCCCGGCCCGCAGCGTCCCGGCCCGCAGCGTCCCGGCCCGCACCGACCTGGTCCGCGGCATCCTGATGCGCGGCGAGCACGTCGTCCACGGTCGTCCGAAGAAAGGTCAGCGCCCGCTGCGCGCGATCGCCGCGTTCGGCGTCGGTTCCCGGCAGGTCGGCCTGATACAGCCGCGCCAGCTGGTCGGTCAGCACATCTTCGAAGGCCGACACAATCCGTCCGGCCTGCTCAGGCGAGTCCGCACCGGCACCGTGCGCGTAATCACAGATCATCCGCAGCGACAGCTCACTGAGACTCTGCTGCAAAGCAACAGGCTCGTCCAAGGTCGCCCACCGATCAGCCATGTCGCAGGTCAGCGCGACGAACTGCCCGAAATGCGCTTCGTGCGAGCGCCGCCCGGCCAGCACCGACAGCAACACCCGCCGCCACGGGGTGTGCTCCTCGGCGGAAAGCGTCTGCAAATTATCCGATTCCTGGAGCGGCGCCAGGAACTCGAACAGCTTCTCAGGCCGCTTGTCGACCTTCGCCGTGGCCTCCAGCAGCACCGGATCGGCGATCGACACCGCCGTCTCCGCGCCCGGTAACCGGAAACGGACGACGGGACCGTACTCGGCATGCAGCTTCAGCTGGTAGTTGTGCAGCCCACCCGCCGCCACGATGTCGGCGAGGCCGTCACCCGCGCCGCCGGGTCCGGGAATCAGTGCGAAAGTATCGCCGACACCAGGTTTCATGACATCCCTCCACGGCCATGCTCCCCGCCGCGAATGCCCCACGCAATACCCGGAAACCGTGGCCTGCCGTCCCGCGCCGAAAAGTACTCGAGGAGAATTTTTCGGTGACGTGTCGATTCGGGTGGTGGCCGTTCGATGCAGTGAGGTGAGGATCGGACGATCCTGACGACGACGAGCAAAGGACCCGATATGCGCTACATGATGCTGATCCACCTCGACCCGACCACCGCGCCCGAGCCGGACGCGGCGCTGATGGAACGGGTGGGCAAGGTGATCGAGGAGATGACCAAGGCCGGCGTCCTGCTGGACACCAACGGCTTGAGTCCGGTCAGCGAGGCCACCACGATCAAGCAGTCCAGCGGCAAGCAGACCGTGATCGACGGGCCGTACACCGAGTCCAAAGAGATTGTCGGCGGGTACTGCATCTTGCAGACGAAGACCAAGGAGGAAGCGGTCGAGTGGACCTCACGCTTCCTCGACGTGCACGGCCCCGAGTGGGATATCGCGGTCGAGCTCCGGCAGATCGCCGAAGAGGCCTGATCGGGCGCGGCGGACGATGAGCCCGGACCGGTCGCCCGAGCAGACCCACCGCGCCGTGGAAACGGTGTGGCGGATGGAATGGCCGCGACTGGTCGCGGGGCTCACCCGCGTCGTCGGCGATATCGACGCGGCGGAGGAACTCGCGCAGGACGCGTTGGTCGCGGCCCTCGAACAGTGGCCACGCGACGGTGTGCCGCCGAATCCGGGTGGCTGGCTGATGCTCACCGCCAAGCATCGGGCGATCGACCGGATCCGCCGTAATCAGACCTTCGCCCGCAAGCTCGCCCTGCTCGGTCACCAGCTGGTGACCGAGCAGGCGCCGAACGAACCGGAGCCGGACGGCGCGGTCGCGGACGATCTGCTCCGGATGATGTTCACCGCCTGCCATCCGGTGCTGCCGGAGCAGGCGCGGGTGGCGTTGACGCTGCGGCTGCTCGGCGGCTTGACCACCGAGGAGATCGCCCGCGCCTTCGTTGTCGCGGAATCCACGGTGGCGCAACGCATTGTGCGCGCCAAGCGGACGATCGCCGCCAAGCAGGTGCCTTATGAGGTGCCCAGTGGCGAGGAGCTGACCGAGCGGCTGGCCTCGGTGCTCGCGGTCGTCTATCTGATCTTCAACGAGGGATATGCGGCGACCGCGGGCGAGGATTGGATCCGCGTCGAGCTGTGCCAGGACGCACTGCGATTGGCCCGTATCCTGGCCGAGCTGCTGCCCGCCGAACCCGAGGTGCACGGGCTGGTCGCGCTGCTGGAACTGCAAGCCTCGCGACTGCCCGCGCGCACAGGTCCGGCCAATGATGTTGTGCTGCTTGCCGATCAGAACCGGACCCGGTGGGATCGGCTGTTGATCCGGCGCGGGTTCGCGGCGTTGGGGCGCGCCAACGCGGTCGCCCGGGACCGCGGCCTGCTGCCGGGCAGTTACGCGTTGCAGGCCGCGATCGCCGCCGTGCACGCCATGGCGGCGACACCGCAGGACACCGATTGGCGGCGCATCGCCGGGCTGTATGCCGTTCTCGCCGAACGCTTTCCATCGCCGATCGTGGAGTTGAATCGCGCGGTGGCGGTGAGCAAGGTGCACGGTCCGGCGGCGGGCCTGGACCTCGTCGACGCGCTCACGGCGTCGGGCGCGCTGGACTCCTACCACCTCTACTACGCCGTGCGCGGCGATCTGCTCAGCCAGCTCGGCAGGCACAGCGAAGCGGGTGCCGAATTCATCCGCGCCGCCGAGCTGACCGGCAACAAGGCCGAGCGGGCGCTGCTGCTCGACCGCGCGAAGGACAGCGGGGCCCGCTAGTTCGGTTGTAACGCCGTGGTAATCGCTACACCGCAATCGAGTGTGAGCATGCTACGAAACCGCTTACCTCCGAAAGGAATCCGGCCGCGTGCGACAGTTCTATCGAGCAGTGCTCCTGGACGACGACTACCGGCTGATCGGATATGTGGAGCCCGGTGCGCGGCTGGTGGAGCACGCCTGGATCGGCAATCACAGCGTGCAGGGCATCGAACGGCTGCTGTCCGTGCCCGCCCGGGTGGTGTGGGCTCGGCGGCAGCTGGGCGACGAAAATCTCTACGCGGCTGCGGCCGCCGTCGCGGCGCTGCGGCCGCCGGAGCACGGCTGCACCGGGCGATACATCCTCAATCATGATCAGCTCGGCTATGTGGACAAGGCGGCCGCGGTGGAGCAGGCCGGACGGCGGCGCACCCATCCGCTGCCGATCCTCACCGCCGCGGGCGGCGCCGAGCCGCACGCCTTGGCCGGAGCGTGGGCGCGCGACCGTATTTCGGTCAGCGACACCGTGCCCGACGGGTTCGAGCTGTGGAAGTTCGATGTAGCCGAACTTCACCAGTTTCAGTAAATAGTGGGCAACCCGCCGACGACACGCGGCATCTCGACAGTGTCGTCGATATATTCGGCGCGCACGTCGGCCAACCGGTCCAGGAACGCTTCCGCAGAGCCGAACTTCGCCGCGACCTGCGCCAACAGCTGCTCGGCTGGTTTCATGAAGTCCATGCGTTCAGCATGACTGGTCGGATGCCCAGCAGCGATACTGTTAGCACATAGTTTGCCCAAATATCTTGCGCTGCCGGGATCCTGCTACCGGATAGAAACGTTCGGGACACTCCCCACTCAGGCGCGGCGGATCGGCTGCCAGGTTCGGGTCGCATCGGTGGTGAGGAAGGTGCCGACGACGCGGTAGACATCGGCGGGTTTCTCCACCACCAGCAGATGCGAGGTGCCCGGGATGATGGCGAGCTCGGAATCGGGGATGGCCCGGTAGAGGGCGATCGTGTGCTCCAGGCTCATCGCGTCGTCGTCGGCGGCGATGACGAGGGTGCGGCTGGCGATGCCCGCGAGCTGCTCGACCGTCAGGGTGGGCTCGGCGCGCGCCATCGACAGCAGTTTCTCGGCGACCACCCGGAAATGCTCCTCGCCGTCGGGCGACACCTCGCCGTACCGAGCGGCCAAGCGCCGCATCGGTTCTTCGTGCGCGAAACCGTCGAGCACACCGGGCAGTAGTCCGTCGTGGTGGAAGTTGCCGCTGATGGAGACGAGCTTGCGGACCAGATCCGGTCTACGGAGCGCGACCAGCAGTGCGACGACCGCGCCGTCGCTGTAGCCGACCAGATGCGCGGCGCCGCCGACGACCTTGTCGAGGAATTCGATGGTGTCCTGCGCCATCAGGTCGTAGGAGATCGGTCCCGCGACGTCGGGGGTGCGTCCGTGGCCGCGGCGATCCATCCGGTAGACGCGGAAGTGCTCGGCCAGGCCGGCGACGGCGGGTTCGAACGAGCGGGAGTCCACGAAACCACCGTGCAGCAACAGCACCGGGTCGCCGTCGCCTGTTTCGTCGTACCAGGTGCGGACGGCACCGAGCTGAATATCTTTTGCCATGAGCAAATCATGCTTGAACATCTGCCCGAACCACTTCCGGCGCCACTGTGTAGCGCGACACAGCCCTATTGCAGTTCGACCCGTGGCTCGGCGCGATCCTCGGCTTCGGCCAGCTCTTTCAACGTCAGCAGTTGCTTGCGCATCATGATGAGGTCACCGAAGGCCAACAGGCGTCCGATGATTCGGGGACCGCCCATGCGCACCCGGACCACCAGGCGAGTGCCGTCGCCCTCGGGACGGACCGCGTAGGTGACGGCGATCCTCCCGGTGACCAGGGTGATGTGCTGGCTCAGCGCGAAGGAGACCAGGTCGAACTGACCCATGAAGCGTTGTCCCACTTCGAGTTCCGCCAGTTGCGGATCGCGATGCCGGGGACTGGGGCGACCCCAGCGGTCTAGCAGGTCGTAACTGTATGGCGCGACCCGCAATTGGCACAGCCAGGCATAGACCAGGCCGTGGGGTGCGTCGATGCTGATGGCCCGATCCGCCCGCACCCCCGTGGGTTGCAGGGCGTCGCACGGCAGTGGGAGTTCGCGCTCGGCGTCGGTGGCGCCCCAGACCAGTCCGGGGATCATGCCGCGGCCGCGATCTGGCGCAGCAGCCGGCGGACCACGATCTTGTGCCCGCCGCTGCCGATGACGAGGGCACGATAGATCTTGCCGTGCAGCCCAGGAAAATTGCCCCACGACTTCGCACGGACGCGGGTCCGGCTCGCCCCCTCGTCCTCTAGTTCGAAGACCAGGGCGTACTCCGAAAACCAGTGCCGCCCTTTCATTGCCAGCCGGGCGGGGACTTCCGCGGCCTCCAGTACGAAACCGCTCGGTACGGTGGACGGATCCGCCGGGTCCTTGCAGACGACTTTCAGCAGTGCCTTCCAGGCCCGGTCGCGATTCGCGTCGACGGATCTGGCATGCTCATCAATGTAGGACAAACGCTCCATATAGAAGGAACGTACTAGTACATGGCACCTCCCCGCAAGCACGACACCGACGTGATCCTCGACGCAGCACGCGCCCTCGTGCTCGCCGAGGGACCCCGCGCCGCCAGTGTTGCGGCGATCGCCGAGGCCAGTGGCGCGCCGGTCGGCACGCTCTACCACCGCTTCGGCAACCGCAACGGTGTGCTGACCGCCGCCTGGCTGCGCGCCCTCGAACGTTTCCAGAGCGGAGTGATCACCGCCGCCGAGCACCCCGACGCGATCGAAGCGGGCGTCGCCATGGTCCGCGCCGCCCTCACCTTCGGACGCGAATTACCCGACGACGCAAGACTTCTCCTGAACCTGCGCCCCAGCGATCTCCTGGACGGCGGCCCCGACGACGACTTCCGCGCCCGCCTGACCACCATGAACGCCCCCCTCTTCGACCACCTCCGCCGCATCGCCACCGCCCGCTTCGGCCGGGCAGGCGACCGCGAAATCGACGCAATCAGCCGAGCCGTCGTAGACCTCCCCTACGCCGCCCTACGCCGCCACGCCCACTCCCCAACCCTCCCCACCTGGCTCGACACCGTCCTCCCCACCGCCGCCCGCACCCTCCTCACCTCATACCACCCAGAAGAGTCACCGCCCGACCCCTGACGGGTCACCACTCGCAACTCGCCACCACGTCCCCCTCGGCACGGCGACCACCTGCGAACGGGACTCGAGGGCGGCCCCACCCGCGATTCAGCGCCACCAAGCCCCGCTCGGCTCAGCGACCACCTCAGGACGGGAAACGACGGCGGCCCACCACGAGCCAGCGCCACCATGCCCCACCCGACACGGCAACCTCGTCCGGACGGGACATGAGGGCAGGTCCACCCACGATTCGACGCCACCGTGTCACCCTCGGCGCGGTCGCCACCAGCGGACGGGACATGACGGCGACGCTTGTCGCGATTCGGCTCAGCCTCGGCCGGGCGGCTCATCGGCCGGAGGATCTCGCTGGCCGCACCCGAATCGGCGCGGTTGCCGAGTTCGGGTACCTCGATCCGACGCCACCACGTCCCCCTCGGCACAGCGACCACCTACGAACGGGACACCACAGCGGCCTCACCAGCGATTCAGCGTCACCATGTCCCGCGCGGCACGATGATCACCCCCGGACGGGACATGATGGCGGCGCCACCCGCAATCCGACCCACCAAGTCCTCCTCGGCACGCGACCGCCCGCGAACGGGACACGAGGGCGGCGCCACCCGCGATTCGATGCCACCAAGTCCCCTTCGCCACGATGACCACCTCCGGGCGGGACATGGCGGCGGCACTACTTACAAATCAGCGCGGTCGCCGAGCACGGGTGCCTCGGCCCGACGCCACCACGTCCCCTCGACACAGCGACCACCCGCGAACGGGACACCACGGCGGCACCGTCCACGATTCAGCGTCACCATGTCCCGCGCGGCACGGTCACCACCTCCGGAAGGGACATAATGGCGGCGCCACGCGCGATTTGGGCGAGGTGCCATCAGAGCACCGGATCACCGAATATTCCCATCGGCCACCGATAATCGATAAGCGGTGCGGCCATCGAGGTTCAACGCCACCATGTCCCCCTTGGCGCGCTGACCACCCGCGAACGGGACACCACAGCGGCCTCACCAGCGATTCAGCGTCACCATGTCCCGTGCGGCACGATGATCACCTCCGGACGGGACATGATGGCGGCGGCACTCGCGAATCGGCGCCGCCGTGTCCCCCTCGGCGCGGTGACCATCTACGGACGGGACCTCATGGCGGACTCACCCGAGAATGCCGCCTCCATGTCCCGCCCGGCACGATGGCCACCTGCGAACGGGACACTACGGCGGCATCACCTGCGAATCAGCGCCACCATGTCCCCTCGACACCATGACCATCTCCGAACGGGACATGATGGCTGCGCCACTTGCGATTCGACACCGCCTCGTCCGAGGTGCAGCTCATCGGCTGGAGTGCCACACAGGCCGCACTTGGCTCGGCGCGGTCGCCGAGTGCCGGCAAGTCCCTCGATTGGGCGTAGCCGCGTCCCCGCGGTCAGGCTGGTTCGGTGACGAGGGTGGGGGTTAGTTCGTCCAGGTCGGTGATGACGTGGGTGGCGAGGGCGAGGGCGTCGGGGGCCGGTGGGTATTCGGGGCGGGGGGCGGCGATGACGCGCATGCCTGCGGCGTGGGCGGAGCGCATGCCGTTGCTCGAATCCTCTACTGCGGCACAGTCGGTGGGGCGTTGGCGGAGGAAGGCGGCGACGGCGACGTAGACGTCGGGGGCGGGTTTGCCGCGGTCGACCTCTTCGGTGGAGAAGGTGACGGTGAAGAATTCGATCAGGCCGGTGCGGCCGAGGACGACGTCGATCAGCGTTCGCGGGGAGGAGCTGGCCACGCCGAGCGGCCACTTCTCGCTCATGCGTTGCACGGCGTCGATGGCGCCGGGTAGCAGCGGGACCTTGCGGTCGTATTGCGCGGCCATCCGCTCGATCACTTCGCGAGCCACCGTCTCCGGCGGTGCGTCGACGCCCAGATCGGTGCTGAGGTACTCCGACCATTCGCGGGTGCTCATGCCCATCAGCCGTTGCTGAGTGTCGGGCAGCCACTGCCCGCCCCGCTCCGCGACATAGTCCCGGCGCACCCGCTCCCACACGGGCTCGGAGTCGATCAGTACGCCGTCCATATCGAAGACAACTGCCGTAATACCCATCTACTCAAAGCCTTTCGCCAGCGGTCTCGTCGTTGCGCCGAGCGGCCGAGCTGCGCCACCCACCTGCTGATTCCCGGCGCGTCCCGCGCTCGGTGATCGCGGACCAGCCTAGGCCACTTCGATGGTTTCGGGCCCGATCCGCCGATCCACCGGCCGCCCGTGACGCGAGCATTCGGTGGGCAACCGATAACGTGTTCCGCATGAACGAACAGCAGGCCGGTGACTCGCTACCGAACGCGGAGCACCATGAGGGCGCGTTCCGGCCGATGACCGAGCTGATGAACGCGCACGACGACGGCACCATCGATATCACCCGAGGTGGGCCGCACTACGGGGAGTTCGTCGAGCAGGTGCGCGGGCTGATGGATCGCGCGCGGCTCGCCTGCCCGTCGGACGAGCAGGCCCTGGAAACGATCGGCATTCTCAAGCAGCTGAACGACAAGCTGGACGCCGCGATCGTCGACGAATGGTCCACGCCGACCTGGACCCGGCACGATCTGCCCGCTCGCGGCAACATCACGCTGCCGCCGTTCGTCGTCGACCACGCCGACCGCGAGGGCGTCGACGCGCGCATCACCTTCCGCACCTTCCACCTCGGTGGCAACAATGCCGCACATGGCGGCCAGATCGCGATCGGCTTCGACGATCTGCTCGGCTTGGCCGCGGCGGTGCACGCGGGCGCGGTGACCAGGACCGCCTCGCTCACCGTCGACTACCGCTCCGTCACTCCGCTGAACACGGAACTGAAGGTCCGCGCTTGGGCCGAGCGCCAGGAGGGCCGCAAGGTCTACGTTCGCGCCACCCTGCACGACGGGGACCGCCTCTGCGCCGAAGCCCGCGGCTTGTTCATCGTCCTCAAGCCCGGCCAGCCGTAACGCCGAGCGGATGCGGCGTGCGCCCTCGGAATTGCGCACGCTGCATCCGTGCACGAGATGCTCTGATACCCAAGCTATTCCGAATTCGGGCCCGTGGGACAACAGCTGTCGCCCACGGGCCCGAAAACTGCGCACCGTGCATTCATGCACGAAACGCCTTGCCCGACTTACTCTCCGGATCAACGCCCCGGGAAGTGCGCCTCCCGATACGCCGCGAACCGTTCATCGACTTCCTCGGCGGTAAGGCCGAAGTCGGCGAGGGTGTAGCGATGCGCGGGACGTGCCGCCCCCGAGGTGCTTTCGGCGTGCAGCGCCGCCATAGCCGCGGTGGCGTCCTCGGTCAGTGGCAGGTCGAAGTGCCGGTAGATCGAGGCAACAGTGCCGATCGGGTCGGCGACGAAGTCGTCATAATCGACATCGCAGAACTGGGCGGCGTTGTGCTGCTTGCGGTCTGCCAGGAAGCGATCAGCGCCCCGTGCCCACAAGTCCAGCTGAGTCGCGCCGACCACCGACCCGCGGAACTTGTCGGACCAGCCCGCCGACGCCTGCTCGTTGAGACTGCACACCGAGGCAATGATGGTTCGCGGATCGCGATGCATCTGGATGACGAGCGCGTCCGGATACACCGCGAAAATGGCATCGAGTGCGAACAAGTGGCTGGGGTTCTTCAGCACCCAGCGGCGCCCGGCGTCCGGCAGGCCGATCAACTGCAGGTTGCGCCGATGCCTGCGGTAGGCCGGCGTCCAGTCCTGCTCGCGCAGCCACTCGGAGTAGGTGGGCAGGTAGCCCAGGCACTCGTAGGACACCGACATGGCCGACTGCCGCAGCAGCTGCCAGCACTCCTCCACCTGGTCGGCGGAGATGTGGTGCACGCCCATGAATTCCGGATGCGCCACATGGTGCTGCTCGAACGCGGCCTCGATCCGCTGGTACACCGGGTTGCTCGCCCACGTCTCGCGCGGCGGGCGCGGCTGCGGCATCTCGGTGAGCCACATCTCCAGGCCCTGGTGCGCCGGGTCCGCATTGAGCAGCCGGTGCACCGCCGTCGTGCCGGACCGCGGCAGACCGGTCACGAAGATCGGCCGCTCGATCGCCACGTCGGCGTGCTCCGGAAAGCGTTGCCACGCGGACTCGCTGAGCAGCCGGGCGATCAGCGCCCCGCGCAGGAAGGCCCGATTCACCTTGTTGCCGAACGGCGTCAGCTCCGCATCCTTGGCATAGGACTCGAGCAGCACCTCGAGCCCGGCGCGGTAGTCGTCGGCCCCGAAATCGTCCAGCCCGACGACCTTGGTCGCCGACGCGTGCAGATCATCGATGGTCCCGACATCGTCCCTACCGATCAACGTCATCTCCTCAATAATGGTGCGGGCAGGCCGCACCCGATCAGTGGTGGTATTCGCCGCCGTTGACATCCAGACAGGCCCCGGTGATCGCGCGCGCCATCGGCGAGGCGAAGAACACCACGGCGTCGGCGATCTCGTCGGGTTCGGGCAGCTTGCGCAGGTCGATGGTCTTCGCCGTCTCGGCGTAGACCGCCTCGGCGGTGATGCCGCGCTGCTCGGCGAGGTAGTTGAAGTACCACTTCAGGTTGTCGGCCCAGATGTAGCCGGGGGCAATGGTGTTCACCCGGATGCCGCGCGGCCCGAGCTCGGTGGCCAGGCTCTGCGCCAACGCGAGCAAGCTGGCCTTGGCCATCTTGTAGGGCCCGAAGGTACGCCGGGAATGCCGCAGCACCGCCGAGTTGATCATCACCACCGAGCCGTTGGTTTCGTCCAGCGCGGGGATGAACAGCCGCGTCAACCGCAGCGCCGCAAGCACATTGGTCTCGAACCCGGCGCGCACCTGATCCAGGTCCACGTCGGCGAGGTCAACGATCGGCGGAATCGCGAAGGCGTTGTTCACCAGGGTGTCCACCCGGCCGAACGCACTGTGCGCGGCCTCCACCAGATTCGCCGCGGCCGCTTCGTCGTTGATGTCGGTCGGCACGACGACCGCGCGCCTGCCGAGCTCGGTGATTTCCTTGGCCACCTCGGTGAGCCGCGATTCGGTCCGGGACGCGAGCACCACATCGGCGCCCGCCTTCGCGCTCTGCACCGCGATGGCGCGACCGAGCCCGGGGCCCACCCCGGAGACCACAACAACCTTGTCCTGCAACAACATCAGCCGAGCATCCTCTCCGCGACGGCGGCCTGCCGTACCGCGATTCGTGCGCGCCATTGGTCCGGCGTGACGCGCGCCTGGTCGTAGAACGGCAGGCGCTGCGCCAGTTCATCGACCGTCACCACCTCGACGGTCGGCCCGTCCTCGGGCTTCATCTCGCGCGCCAGCCGCTGCCAGCGGAACTGGAGATAGCCGCGGTCGTGCCCGGTGCGTTCGATCCAGTTCGCCAGCCCGGGGTTTCGCTCGCTGACCACCAGCCGGATCATGCCGTCGGGGTCCACGTGTGCCTGGTCGGCGGTGAGGCTGGTCTGGTGATTGATGTAGTCCAGCGACAGGTACCACATGCTGCCGAGCTGGAAACCCTGATACGGCGCATCGGATTTCGGCACGGTGATGATCATCGCCTGGTCGTCGGTCAGCTCGTAGTGACCGGCCGAGGAGAACTGCGTGGTGAGACCGCCCGGCGTGGACCGGGGTTCGGTCATCGTGTTCACCGGCAGGTTCAGGTAGAACCACTCCGGGAAGGCCAAGAAGGTCTTGATCCGGGAGATCAGCATCTTGCCCGCGACGCCGTAGCGCTTGGTCAGCTGGTCTTTCGTCAGCGGCGGCGGTGCGTCACCGATGCCGTCGACCCGCGCGATCCGGATCGTGCCCGGCTTCTCGACGGCCCAGTCGCTGTAGACCTCCCGGACCACCAGCATGGCGGAGTCGGCGGCGAGGTGCACATAGCCCGGCCGGGCTTCGCCGGGGCCGAGGCGCAGTTCGTAGGAACCATCGGGCCCGACTTCCAGGGCGCGGTCGTCGAAGGCGGTGAGGCTGTCCGGCACATCCACCGGCGAGTAGTTTCCGTTCAGCACCTGGAAGCTCAAATCCCTGGTGGTGCCGCGCTTTCCGGTGACCACGTACTCGGCGTCCGGGCGCAGATACGAGTGGTAGTAGAGCGTATCCGGGTTGTCCAGGCCCATCTTCGTGTACGGCCCGGTGGACTGGACGAAGAACGGGAAGTCCCGCTCGTAGGCCCACGCCATCTGTAAGGCGGCGCGAATGCTGCCCGCCAGATAGTCGTAGCCCTCGACGAGGTCCTGCTCGGTGCGGATGTGCGCGGCTCCGGTGATGATCTGCTCGGCGGCGGCGATGGCATCCGCGAACGGCTGTGTCAGCAAAGGGTCTCCAGTGGATCGGGCGCGGTGTTCCAAATATGTACCGCTCTGGTACATTCGGTGTGAGGCAAGATTAGAACGTGTTCTAGGAGTGGTCAATGGTCGGCCGTAGATCCGCACCCACGGTGCGGGTGGTGCAGGTACTGGATTTCCTCGTCGAGCAGCGCGGCAAGCGCTTCGGCCTGTCCGAGCTCGCCCGGGCGCTCGACCTGGCGAAACCGACCTGCCTCGGCATCCTCACCGAGCTCACCGCGGGCGGCTACCTGGTGCGCGACGCCGACACGCTGACCTACGGCCTCGGACCCGCGCTCATCGCCGCGGGCCGGGTCGCCCAGGACAGCTTCGCCATCTCCGCGCTCGCCCGCGCCGAGCTGGAGCGACTCACCGCGCGATACCGCACCACCTGCACCGCGTCCGCCGTGGTCGGCGAGCAGATCATGGTCCTGGAGAGCACCGGGCCGGGGATGGTCAAGGTCGGCGCGGCCTACCACTTCGCGCCGCCGGTCGGCCTGATGTACGTGCTGTGGGACACCGACGCGGCGTTCGACGCCTGGCTGGCCAAGCCCTCCACGGTGCCGCTGCAGCAGGACGAGGCGCGGCTGCGGCAGGTGGTCGCCGAATGCCGCGAGCGCGGCTACCTGGTGGAGAGCCTGACCGCGGCGGGCCGCAGGCTGTACTCCATGCTGGCCGGTTTCGCCGCCCACGATCTGCCCGATGAGCTGCGCGAACTGGTCGGCGAACTGGTCACAAGCCTCGGCGAGCGGGTGTACCTCGGCACGGATCTGCGGCCACGCAAGGAGCACCCCGTCAGCCTGCTCGCCGCGCCGACCTACGGCGGCGACGGCAGGCAGAACATGGTGTTGACCATGTATGTCGGCGCGTCCATCACCGGTGCCGAAATCGACCGGCGCGGAACAGCTCTGGTCGCGGCGGCGGACGCGGTGACCGCCGCCTCGGGCGGGCGCAAACCTGCCCGCAGCCCCGGCGAGCTGTTGCCAACGACCGAAACGTGTTCTAGTTTTGCGGTGTGAGCCAGTACGCGAAGTCGACGGCGAGCACCTACGAGCTGCCCCATCTGGACGTGCTCGAGGCCGAGTCGGCACATATATTCCGTGAAGTAGCGGCAACTTTCGAACGTCCGGTGTTGCTGTTCTCCGGCGGCAAGGACTCGGTGGTGATGCTGCACCTGGCGGCCAAGGCCTTCTGGCCGGCGCCGCTGCCGTTCCCGGTGCTGCACATCGATACCGGACACAACTTCGATGAGGTGATCGCCTTCCGCGACGAGACGGTCGCGCGATTCGGGCTGCGGCTGGTGGTCGGCAGCGTGCAGGACGACATCGACGCGGGCCGGGCGGTCGAGGAGACCGGACCGCGCGCCTCCCGCAACCGATTGCAGACCACCACGCTGCTGCGGTCGATCCAGGAGGGCGGCTTCGACGCGGTCTTCGGTGGCGCGCGCCGCGACGAGGAGAAGGCCCGCGCCAAGGAGCGGGTGTTCAGCTTCCGCGACGAGTACGGCCAGTGGGATCCGCGCAGCCAGCGACCGGAACTGTGGAACCTCTACAACGGCAAACACCGTGCGGGCGAGCATATTCGGGTGTTCCCGCTGTCCAACTGGACCGAGCTCGACATCTGGACCTACATCGCCGCCGAGAGCATCGACCTGCCACCGCTCTACTACGCGCACCGCCGCCCGGTGGTGCAGCGCGACGGAATGCTGTTGGCGCACACCCGCTTCCTGCAGCTCCTCGACGGCGAACAGCCGCACGAGACGACGGTGCGCTTCCGTACGGTCGGCGACGCCACCTGCACCGGCTGCGTCGAGTCGACCGCGGCCACCCCCGCCGAGGTGGTCACCGAGGTGGCCGCGGCCCGGGTCACCGAGCGTGGCGCCACCCGCGCCGACGATCGAATCTCCGAGGCGGGCATGGAAGATCGCAAACGAGAGGGCTACTTCTGATGACCGCAACACTGCTGCGTCTCGCCACCGCGGGCAGCGTCGACGACGGCAAATCGACCCTCATCGGCCGGCTGCTCTTCGATTCCAAGACGATCTTCACCGACCAGCTCGCCGCCGTGGAGCGGACCAGCCGCGACCGCGGCGACGACTACCCGAACCTGGCCCTGCTCACCGACGGACTGCGCGCCGAACGCGAACAGGGCATCACCATCGACGTGGCCCATCGCTACTTCGCCACGCCCCGACGCAAATTCATCATCGCCGACACCCCCGGCCACATCCAGTACACCAGGAACATGGTGACCGGCGCGTCCACCGCCGACCTCGCGTTGATCCTGGTCGACGCGCGCAAGGGCGTGGTGGAGCAGACCCGCAGGCATGCCTTCCTGGCCAGCCTGCTCGGCATTCCGCACCTGGTGCTGTGTGTCAACAAGATGGACCTGGTGGACTGGTCGCAGGCCCGGTTCGAGGAGATCCGTACCGAATTCGCCCAGTTCGCTTCGAAACTCGACATCTTCGACCTGACCTTCGTGCCGATGTCGGCGCTGGACGGGGAGAACATCGTGCACCGCGGCGCGAGCATGCCCTGGTACGAGGGCACTCCCCTGCTGCATCACCTCGAAGAGGTGCACATCGCCTCCGACCGCAATCTCATCGACGCGCGGTTCCCGGTGCAGTACGTAACCCGCAGTCACGCACAGGATTTCCGTGGGTATGCGGGCACAGTGGCGGGCGGCGTGTTCAAGCCCGGCGACGAGGTCGCGGTGCTGCCTTCGGGTTTCACCACCACCGTCGAGGCCATCTGGGGTCCGGGCGGCAAGCCGGTCACGGAAGCCTTTCCGCCACAGGCGGTGACCATGCAGCTCGCCGACCACCTCGACGTGTCCCGCGGCGACATGATCTGCCGCCCGAACAACCGTCCCACCGCCGGACGCGATCTCGACGCGATGGTCTGCTGGTTCGCCGACGAGTCACAACTGACCCCGGGTGCCACCTACACCATCCGGCACACCACCCGCACCGCCACCGTCGAGGTGCGCACGCTGGACTACCGGCTCGACGTCAATACCCTGCACCGGGACGAGCAGGCGGAGTCGTTGTCGCTCAACGAGATAGGCCGCGTCCAGCTGCGCACCCGGCAGCCGCTGCTGTTCGATCCGTATCGGCGTAATCGGTTCACCGGCAGCTTCATCCTGGTCGACGACACCACCAACAACACCGTCGGCGCAGGCATGATCACCGGCCCGAGCCTGCCGTCCTCGCGGGTGGTCTGGCATTCCACCGCGGTTGGGCGGGACGAACGGGCGACCCGTGGCCTCACGGTGTGGCTTACCGGCCTGTCCGGTTCGGGAAAGTCGACCGTCGCAGTGGAACTCGAACGCCGACTGGTCGCGGCGGGCCGTCCCGCCTTCCTGCTCGACGGGGACAACCTGCGGCACGGACTGAATGCCGACCTCGGCTTCAGCGCCGCCGACCGGGTGGAGAACGTGCGCCGGGTCGGTGAGGTGGCCCGGCTCTTCGCCGAAGCCGGTGTGGTCGCGGTGGTTTCGTTGATCAGCCCGTACCGCGCCGACCGAGACCGCGTCCGTGCGACCCACCTGGCGGCGGGCATCCCGTTCGTGGAGGTCTTCGTCGACACGCCCCTGGATATCTGCGAGGCCCGGGATCCGAAGGGCATGTACGCCAAGGCTCGTGCGGGCGAGATCCGCGGCTTCACCGGTATCGATGACCCGTACGAGTCGCCCACCGAGGCCGAACTCGTGCTGCGTCCCGACGACGGCGATCCGGCGGCGATGGCGGCCACCATCCTCGCCCGGCTGTCGGGTCTCGACTGAACGAACCGATCAAGGGGCAGGCAGCGGATTGCTGCCTGCCCCTTCCTCTTTCGTGCTTCAGCTCAGCGAGCGGAAGAACTCCCGGATATCGCCGGTGAGCAGGTCGGGCACCTCGAGGGCCGGGAAATGGCCGCCGGAGTAGAACTCCGACCAGTGCGTGATGTTGTGCGCCTTCTCGGCAAAGCGCCGGATGGCGTAGTCGCCGTCCTTGAATACCGCCACGCCCGTCGGCACGGTGCCCTTCGACGCGGGGGCGAACATGCTCGTGTCGTGGAACCGCTCATAGTAGAAATTGGCTACGCTGCGCGCGGTCTCGGTGAACCAATAGATGCTGACGTTGGCCAGGATGCGGTCCTTGTCGATCGCCTGCTCGGGCAGTTCGTGCGACTGGTCGACCCACTCCTTGTACTTCTCCACGATCCAGCCGAGCTGCCCGGCCGGTGAGTCGGCTACCAGTTGCGCAATCGTGTTCGGGCGGGAGCCCTTCAGGTTCATGTAGGCCGCGCCGTCGTCCTGGAACTGCTTCATCCGGCCCAGCCGCTGCCGTTCGGCCTCGGTCAGCGCGGCCATATCGCCCGGGTCACCGCTCGGGAAGGTGACCAGCGCGTTGACGTGCACGCCGAGCACATGGTCGGCGTCCACCCGGCCGAGCCGCGGTGCGATGAACGCGCCGTGGTCGCCACCCTGCACCCCGTACCGGTCATAACCGAGCCGCGCCATCAGTTCGGCCAGTGCGGCGGCGACGCGGTCGTCGTGCCAGCCCGCCTCGGTGACCGGGCCGGAGAAGCCATACCCCGGCAGCGACGGGATGACCAGATCGAAAGCGGGTGCGTCGGGCGCACCGTGGGCCTTCGGGTCGGTGAGCGGGCCGATCACGTCGAGGAAGTCGACCACTGAGCTGGGCCAGCCGTGCAGCAGGAGCAGCGGGATGGCGTCGGCCTCGGCGGAGCGGATGTGCAGGAAATGCACGCTCTGCCCGTCGATGGTGGTGATGAACTGCGGGTGCTTGTTCAGTTCGGCTTCGATGGCGCGCCAGTCGAATTCCGCCGCCCAATAGTCGGCCAGGTCCTTCAGGTAGGCGGTCGGCACGCCGCGCTCCCAGCCGGTGCCGGGCAGGTCGTCGGTCCAGCGGGTGCGGGCCAGCCGGTCGTGCAGATCGTCGAGGGCGGCCTGCGGGATCTCGATGCGGAAGGGGCGGATCTCGGTGCTTGTCATGCCATTAATACTTCGGGTAACGAGGGGGCATGCGAATCACAAGAATTCGTTATATCGGTGAGGACAAAGGTCTTTACGGGGTTGGCACAAACCGCGTGGTCCGTGCATGATCGCGGGGTGGTGAGCCTTCCAGTCTGCGGTGCCTTCGTCGGGCGGGCCGCGGAAGTGTCGGCGCTGCTGGCGACCTATCAGAATCCGGCGGTGCATACCGTGCTGATCGCCGGGGAAGGCGGACTCGGCAAGTCCCGGTTGGTCGCCGAGTTCACCTCGCGGCTCAGCGCGGACACGGTGGTGTTGACCGGGCGGTGTCCCGAATTCGGCAATGGTGTGCCGTATGCGCCGTTCGTGTCGGTGCTGCGCGCGGTGGTGCGGGAGCTCGGGGTGGATCGGCTGGCCATGTTGCTTCCGGTGGTCCGGCCGGCGTTGGCGCGGTGGTTGCCCGAGCTGGCGGCGCGCGCCGGGTCGGCCGAGGGGGAGGCCGATCGGATTCGGTTGTTCGGGGAGATCCTTACCGTGCTGGAGCAGCTCGCGGTGGGCCGGCCCGTGGTCGTCGTGCTGGAGGATCTGCACTGGGCCGATGATTCGAGTCGGGAACTGCTGGCGTTCCTGGTCGCGAATTCGGCGCAGCGCGATCTGCTGCTGGTGGGTACCTATCGTCCCGCTAATTCGGCCGCGACGCGCAGACTGGTCGCGGGGCTGCGGCGGGATCCTGGTGTGCGGCTGGTCGTTCCGGAGCCGCTGAACCGGCACGAGGTGGGCAGGCAGCTGGCCGCGCTGTACGGTCGCGAACCCGAGCCGGGAACTATCGCGCGAATCTATGAGCGCAGCAAAGGGATTCCGTTGTTCGTCGAGGCGCTCAGCACGTCGCCCGAGGACACGCCCGCCGATCTGTCCGAGTTGTTGCTGGGCTATCAGGCCACGCTGCCGCCGGAGACGCAAGCGCTGCTGCGGCTTGCCGCGGTTGCGGGGTCGCCGGTGCGGCACACGTTGCTCGAATCGGCCACCGAACTCGACCAGGACGCCTTGCATCGCGCGCTTCGTCAGCTGATCGATCAGCAGCTCCTCACTGCGGACGACACCGGGTACGAGTTCCGGCACATGCTGATTCGCGACGCCGTCTACGACCACCTGCTGCCCGCAGAACGGAAACGCCTGCACGCCCGGCTTTCCCAAGTGCTTACCGGCGATGCTGAAACATCGAGCACCGCCGCACTGGCCTATCACGCACATGCCGCCGGTGAGTTGCCGCTGGCACTCGGCGCCTCTTGGAGGGCGGCGGTGGAAAGCGCAGGCGCGCACGCTGAACGGCTGCACCATCTCGATCGAGTCCTCGAACTCTGGGACAGCGTGCCGGATGCCGCCGAACGTCTTGCCGTCGATCGGCTCCAGGTGCTCGAGCAGGTCGTCGAGACCTGCTATCTCGGCGGCATCGTCGAACGCGGCATAGCAGCTGCTGACGAAGCGCTGCCGCTGGTGGATACCGGCAACGCGCCGGAGCACGCCGCCCGGCTGTTCTACCGGCGGGCCACCCTGAAGAATCAGAGCGGCAAGGGATGTGGCGACGATCTGGTACGCGCCTCAGCGTTGCTTCCCACGCGCCCGCCAACCCTCCTGCGCGGCGAGGTGCTGGCCGAGCTCGCCGCCGCCCAGGTCTTCAGCGGCGACGCGGCCGAGGCCGGATGCAACGCGCTGGCCGCCGTCGAGGTGGCCGAACAGCTCGGCGCCATGCCCCTGGCCGCCCGCGCTTACGCCTACCTCGGGCTGGCCACCGCCAGATCCACCAGCGCCATCACCCGCCCCGCCAGCGCCACCACCCAATTCGCCAGCGCCACCGCCCGACCCGACAGCGCGACCGCCCGATCCACCAGCACCGCGACCCGAACCGACAGCACCGCTGCCCGAACCGGTAATGGCACCAAGCAGCCCGACAGCGTCCCTGCGCAACCAGACAGTTCCGTCGCCTGTTTCGAGAAAGCTCACGCCGCAGCGACTGCGGCGGCGGACGCGCAGACGCTGCTCAGTGTGGTGCTGTGGGAATCGGCGGTGCTCGTCGCGGCGGGGGATTACGCGGCGGCGATCGCGGCGATCCAGCAGGGCCTGCGGGCTGCCCACGAAACCTTCCGCTTCGCCGAGGCCAGTCCTATTCTGCTGGTCAAATGGGCGCAGGCGCTGACCGCGCTCGGCCGATGGCCGGAAGCGCTCACCCTCATCGATGAATCTCTGACCGACCACCTGCCGCCGCTCAGTAAGGCGGCTCTGCTGCTCTCGCACGCCAGAATTGTGCTGGCGCAGGGTGATTCGACCGCCGCGGATACCAGCGCGAACACCGCCGCCGGTCTGTTGAGCGACGGACCGTGGGCACGGCAGTACCAGATCCAACTACGCACCGTGCAGTGCGCGACCGCACTCGCTCTCGGTCAGACACACCGCGCGGCCGAGATCGCCGTCGAGACCCTGTCCGCCGACGACCTCGCCGCACACCATCACGAAGTGTGGCCATTGCTCGCCCTCGCAGCCCGAATCGATGCAGTACCAATAGATCTCGACTCGATCGCCGACTCCCTGCCGGTCACCACTGCCGTCGACGCCGCCCATCGCGCCGACCGCACCGCCGCGTGGCCCGAAGCCGTATCAGCCTGGCGAGCATTGAATCAGCCCTACGAACTGGCCCGCAGCCTCCTCGGTGCCGCCGAATCCGAACTGGCAGAAGGCAACCGGCCCATGGCAAAAGCAGCCCTGCGCGAAGCCGCCACTATCGCCGCCGATCTCGGCGCCACTCCCCTGCTCGCGACGGTCCGTCAGACAGCCGACCGAGCCGGACTCACCCTGGCCGACCGGTCGCCCGAACCGTCGACCGCAAGCCCGTCGACCTTCGGCCTCACCCCGCGCGAACTCGACGTACTACGCCTGGTCACCAGGGGATTGAGCAACCGTCAGATCGCCGCCGAACTCTTCATCAGCGGCAACACCGCGGGCGTGCACGTTTCCCGCATCCTCACCAAACTCGGCGTCGCCACCCGCACCGAAGCGGCCGCCGCCGCCCACACGCACCAACTGGTGGCGAACGAAGGCTGATCAGCGGTCATTTCGAGTGCGCCGCGAAGAACTCCCACAGCAGATCGGTCGCGTTCACCCCGGCGTCCGGCTCGGACAGCGTGCCCTGCGCCGCACCTGCCCACCCGTGACCCATCTCGGGAATCCGGTAGACCTGGACCTCGCTGCCGTCGCCGCACCTGGCTGTCGTGCGGGTGATCCCCTTGGCCGAGGTAACGGCCGGTGCCGCGGGCGCGCACGCAAGTCGCTGCTGCCACTGTGTGATTCCGGTTTCGAACTGGCCGTTGTAGCGGTCCCGGCCACCGAGGAAGGTGATCACCGAAACCGGTACGGCAGGTTTGTAGGACTCCTCCTCGGCCTTCGCGCCGATGAAGCCGCCGCTGACCGGAGCGATGGCGGCGAAGGTGCCGGGTAGTTCCACCGCGAGCTTGAAAGACATGTCGCCACCATTGGACATACCAGTGGCGTAGACGCGCTTCGGATCCGCCTTCCACTCGGCGACCATCGCGGCGACGACCGTCCGGATGAAACCCACGTCGTCTTCCGTACCGCAGCAGATCAAGGCGTTGTACGCGCGGGAATACCCCTCCGGGTAGACGACGAGGAAGTTCTCCTTGTCCGCCTTGGCATTCAAGCCGGAGGTGGTGGCGATCTGGGCGGCGTCACCCGGGTAGGAGTGCATGGCAACGACCAGCGGCAGGGCGGCACTCTCCTGGTAACGCGGCGGCGTGTGCACTACGTAAGATCGCTGCTTTCCACCGAATTCGAGGCGGACGGTTCGATCCTGATCTGTACCGCGCGTAGTGGTGACCGGTGGCGGCTGGGCAGTCGGTGTGTCCTCCGGCGCGGACGAGTCCGTGCACGCCGAGATGCTGAACAGACAAACAACACTGGCGATGGCGGCAAAGCCACAAAGCCGACCCATCGAATCACTATGACACCGAAGCCGGTTCCGCGAGGCGACTCGCCGTCAGGTTCCGGCACGTATTATCGCGTGCAGGGCGTCGGCCGTTCGGAGACAGAAGGTTTCGGCGTCGTCCAGGCCGTGTGTCACCCCACGGATGAGGGTGCGCGAAACGAGGATCTCGAAAACCAGGTCGGCGGTGGCGGATTCGTCGGCACCCTCGGGGATGGCGGACGCGATCCGGTCGGCGAGGGCTTTGCGGGCGGGGAGGTCGGCGCGGTCGTGTAGTGCGCGGTAGCGGGCGGGGTCGTGGTGGTATGCCGAGATCAGGCCGGGCACGGCGGCGCGCGTGGCAGGCTCGGCGACCCGTTCGAGAAACAGGCGGGCCCAGGCGATCAGGTCGGCGTGCAGGTCCTCGGTTACCGCTGGCAGCCACAGGGTTTCGGAGCCGAAGACCGCGTCCTCGATCAATGCCTCCTTGCCGGGCCAGCGGCGGTAGATGGGCGCGGTGCCGACGCCGGCGCGGCGGGCGACGGCGGCGATGGTGACGTCCTGGTAGCCGAGCTCGGCGAGCAGCGCGCGGGTGGCTTCGAGCACTGCATGGTCGATCTGGCTGTCGCGCGGGCGGCCCGCGGCGGAGCGGGCGGGGTCGGTGGACGTCACACGGCGCAGCGTACCGGGCGAGAATCGGCGAAACAAATACGTTGCGAAGCGCAACGTAATATATTGACCCGCATCAGTTCTATGAAGGGAAGTTCGGTGCTCGTACCCGACGACGAAATGCTGTGCCACCAGCTGGCAACCACGTTCGACCATGTGGCGCAGAGCGATCTGCGCTGGACCGAGCGGGTGGTGATGTACGGCTTCGACACCTCCGGTGAGGTGAGCGTGATGACCGGCCTCGCCCGCTACCCCAATCGCAACGTGATGGACGCCTACGCGATGGTCACCATCGGCGGCAAGCAGGCGCGGGTGGTCCGCCTCTCCACCGAATTCCACGCTCCCCGTGCGTCGTTGGACGCATGGACGGTCGGCCCTTACACCTACGCGGTCACCGAACCGCTGCTCGGCACCCGAGCGACGTTGGGCGGCAACGAGCACGGGCTGAGCCTGCACCTCGACTTCCACGGAACCTTCCCCGCCTATGAGCAGACACCGGCGTTCCATCGGTCCCGCGGCCGGGTGCGTGAGGACGCCAGGCGCTACTACCAGAACGGCGTCGTCACCGGCTGGATCGAACTCGACGGCAGGCGCATCGATATAGACCCCGAGCAGTGGTGGTTCGGCCGCGACCACTCCTGGGGCGTGCGCCACGGTCCGGGCGGCGGCAGCCCGGAGGAGGGGCCGGGGCTACAGCCCACCGAGGTACCCGACGGCGTCCTCTACTACATGGGCATCTTCCAATTCGACGACCAGCTCGTGCATTTCGCGCAGCGCGAGACGAGCACCGGACAGCGCTGGCAGTTCGAGGGCGAGGTGTTGTACCCGCTCGCCACCGGCCGCGCCCCGACGCCGATCATCGATGTCGAGCACGAGCTGACCTTCGAGCCGGACCTGCGGGTGATATCCGGCGGCACCTTCACCGTGCACCAGGCCGACCGCACCAGCACCACCCTCGAGGTGCAACCCAGCTGCCGCTTCTGGCCCGGTCTCGCCGGATACAACGAATACCGCGGCTACGCGTCGGGCATGTGGCGCGGCCCCGCGTTCAGCGACGGATTCACCGTCGACCTCACCGATCTCGACCAGATCGGGCCGGTCAGCCTGCTCAGCGAAACTCTGTGCACGGTACGGATGGGCGACCAGGTCGGGCACGGCCTGGTCGAGATGGTCTGCGTGGGTAGCTATCCGCGCTACGGCTACACCGGATGGTGACCGCGATGACCGTACGTCCGACCCCCGAACAGCTACCACCGCTGCTGGAAAAGGTGATCCGCCAGCGCATTCCGCACGCCGACCAGGCCACCGTCGTCGGTTGGCAGCGCGCGGAGCAGGGCTTCGCCTCCGACACTTACCTTTTCGATGTCGAGGGTATCGATGGCGCGGAAGCACCGCTGGGCCTGGTGTTCCGACGACCGCCCGAGGTGCCCCTGTTCCCCGACTACGATCTGCGCCGCCAGTTCGTCGTGATGAAACGCCTTGCGCCCACCGGCATTCCGGTGCCAACGGTGCGCTGGATCGACACCGGCACCGCCGACCTCGGCAGCCCCTACCTGATCATGGACCGCATCGAGGGCGGCCGGACACCGAGCGATGTGCCGCCGTACCACGAATCCGGCATGTACCTCGCGGCCGCGCCGCACGAGCGAACGACCATGTGGTGGGGCTGCGTCGACACCATGGCCCGGCTGCACCAACTCGATCCGGCGGCGCTGCGCCTGGACTTCCTGCGCCTCCCCCGATTCGGCAACCACCCCGTCGAAGAGGCCGTCAGCTATCTCGACTGGGCCGTGCACTGGGCGGCGCCGCACATCCCCGACACCATCGAGCGGGCGATCACCTGGCTCCGCGACAACCGCTACGACCCCGAATGCCTCGCCCTCTGCTGGGGTGACTCCCGGCTGTCGAACATGCTGTACGACAAGGATTACGCGGTGATCGGCGCGCTGGACTGGGAGGTCGGCCACCTCGGCGACCCCGAGTCCGACCTCGCCTGGCTGCTGCTCACCGACTGGGTGTCCAGCGAATACCTCGGCAAGCCGCGCCTGCCCGGCACACCGACCCGTGCGGACACCATCGCACGCTACGAAGCCGCCACCGGCCGCCCGGTCCGGCGGCTGCGCTACAACGAGATCCTCGGCGCGGTCCTGCTCTCCGTCGCGCTGCTCCGGATATCGACCTACCTCGACATGGGCGACCTGTCGGCGGTCGCCGTTGCGCGGCTGGAGTTACTGCTCGGTGGGGAGGCGTAGGCGAAAAGATGAGCGCTACGGTCACCCCCTTCCGAGCGCGACGGTCATTGGCCGTACCCCGCAACCGGCCTAGCCTCGGGAACACCGATCCGGACGGGCGGAATTCGGCCGTGGCCGCGTGCCCTCGTCGAGGACGACAGAGAGCGGAGACATGGGACCACTGCACGGAGTGAAAGTCATCGAGATCGCCAGTCTCGCGCCCGGCCCGTTCGGCGCGATGATCCTGGCCGATCTCGGCGCGGAGGTGCTGCGCGTGGACCGTGGCGGCGCACCCGGCGAGGGCATCGTCTCGCCAGAGGGGCCGCTGGATCGCGGAAAGCACTGCATCACACTGGATCTCAAGCAACCAGCGGATCGGGAGACACTGCTCGCGCTCGCCGACCATGCCGACGTGCTCATCGAGGGGTTCCGTCCCGGTGTCGCCGAACGCCTCGGCTTCGGCCCCGCCGAGCTCGCCGCGCGCAACCCGCGCCTGATCTACGGCCGGATGACCGGGTGGGGACAGGACGGCCCGCTGGCCCGCACCGCCGGGCACGACATCGATTACATCGCGATCTCCGGCGCGCTCGGGTTGGTCGGCCGCGCCGGGGAGCCGCCGGTGCCGCCGGCCAATATGCTCGGCGACTACGCGGGCGGTGGCCTGCTGCTCGCGCTCGGCGTGCTCGGCGCGCTGTACGAACGGGAACGGTCCGGCAAGGGGCAGGTGATCGACGCGGCCATGGTCGATGGTTCCGCCCTGTTCACCGCGTCCATGCACGGGCTGCACCATCTCGGCCTGTGGAACTTCCCGCGCGGCGAGAACATGCTCGACGGTGGCGCACCGTTCTACGACACCTACGAGTGCGCCGACGGCCGGTACCTCGCGGTCGGCTGCGTGGAGATCCCGTTCTACAACCAGATGCTCGCCATCCTCGGTATCGACGACCCCGAGCTGCCGTTCCAGCTCGACAAGAACGGCTGGCCGCAGCTCAAGGAGGTGCTCGGCGCGAAGTTCAAGGAGCGCACCCGGGACGAGTGGGCCGAGATCTTCGCGGGTTCGGATGCCTGCGTCGCGCCGGTGCTGAGTCCGTGGGAGGCGCACGAGCACCCGCACAACAAGGCCCGCAACGCGTTCATCGAGGTCGACGGCGTACTCCAGCCCGCGCCGGCGCCGCGGTTCGACCGCACGCCGGTCGACGTCCCCGCTCCGCTCAGTTCCGATCCGGAACAGGTGCGAAAGCTGCTGTCCGGCTGGGGTGTTCACGCCGACCACATCGAACGGGTGACCAGCTGATCCGAGTTCGACTCGAGGCCCCCTCCCGTCCGCTACCTTCGATCCATGGCCGGCCCACTGCATCCGCGAACCGTAAGATACAGTGGTCGTCACATGTCTCGAAAGGACGGCTGATGCGTTCGACGCTGCTTTCCCGGCGCGATCTCGACTTTCTGCTCTACGAGTGGCTGAATGTCGAGGAGCTCACCAAACGTGGGCGCTACGCCGATCATTCGCGCGAGACCTTCGATGCCGTGCTCGAGCTCAGCGAGCAGCTGGCCACCAAATACTTTGCGCCGCACAACAAACTCAACGATGCGAACGAGCCGACCTTCGACGGTGAACGGGTCACCATCATTCCCGAGGTGGCCACGGCGCTGGCCGCCTTCGCCAAGGCCGGATTGCCCGCGGCGGCAATGGATTACGAGCTGGGCGGCGCGCAGTTGCCGGTGACCGTCGCGCAGGCCGGCTACGCCTGGTTCCAGGCGGCGAACCCCGGCACCTCGGGCTACTCGTTCCTCACCGTCGCGAACGCGAACCTGCTGCTCAGCCATACCGGGCCGGAGTTCACCGAGCGATTCGTCCGCCCGATGCTGGAGGGCCGGTTCTTCGGCACGATGTGCCTATCCGAACCGCAGGCCGGTTCGTCGCTGGCCGACATCGTCACCAGGGCCGAACCGCAGGACGACGGCACCTACCGGCTGTTCGGCACCAAGATGTGGATCTCCGGCGGCGATCACGAACTCGGCGAGAACATCGTGCACCTGGTGCTGGCGAAGATCCCCGGCGGCCCGGCGGGCACCAAGGGCATCTCGCTGTTCGTCGTGCCGCGGTTCCTGGTCGACGACGACGGCGCGGTCGGCGAACGCAACGATGTCGCGCTGGCCGGACTCAATCACAAGATGGGCTTCCGCGGCACCGTCAACACCGTGCTGAACTTCGGCGAGGGCCGCTGGACCCCGGGCGGCGCGGCGGGCGCCGTCGGCTACCTGGTCGGCGAGCCGCACCGCGGGCTGTCCTACATGTTCCACATGATGAACGAGGCGCGCATCGGCGTCGGCCTGGTCGCGACGGCGCTCGGTTACACCGGCTACCTCGAATCCCTCGACTACGCCCGCACGCGCACGCAGGGCCGGGCCAAGCTGCCCGCCGACCCGTCGGCGCCGCAGCGGCCGATCATCGAGCACGCCGACGTCAAGCGAATGCTGTTGGCGCAGAAGGCTTACACCGAGGGCGCGCTGGGGCTGGTGCTCTACTGCGCCCGGCTGGTCGACGAGCAGCACACCGCCGACTCGGACGAGGAGAAGCGGGCGCTCACCCTGCTGCTCGATATCCTGACCCCGATCGCCAAGAGCTGGCCGTCGCAGTGGTGCCTGGAGGCGAACAACCTCGCCATCCAGGTGCTCGGCGGTTACGGCTACACCCGCGAGTACAACGTCGAACAGCACTACCGGGACAACCGCCTCAATCCGATCCACGAGGGCACCCACGGCATCCAGGGCCTGGATCTGCTGGGGCGCAAGGTAACCCAGCAGGGCGGCGCGAGTCTGATCGCCCTCGCCGGCCGGGTGCAGAACACCGTGACCGCCGCCCGCGCGGCAGGTGGCGAGGCGGCCGAGCTGGCCGAGCAGCTGGATGCGGCGTGGCAGCGGCTGGTCGAGGTGACCGCGGGATTGTTCGCCGGCGGCGACGTCGAGGCCGCGCTGGCGAACAGCTCGGTCTACCTCGAAGCCTTCGGCCATCTGGTGCTGGCCTGGATCTGGCTCGAGCAGCTGCTGGCCGCCACCGGGCACACCGGCGACTTCTACGACGGTAAGCGGCACGCGGCGCGGTATTTCTACCGCTTCGAACTGCCCAAGACGGCCCCGGCATTGGATCTGCTCGCCCGCCTCGACACCACCACCCTCGAGATGCGCGACGCCTGGTTCTGATTCGGTACACACCTGGGAGGATGTACCATTTTTCGATGACCACCCCGAGCCAGCGAACCACCCGCCCACCAGGACGACCGGCGTCGGCGACCCGCGAACAGGTCATCGCGCTGGCCCGGCAGGCCTTCCTGGCCGGTGAACGGGTGGACATCCAGGCCATCGCGGCCGAGCTCGGGCTCAGCCGCGCCTCGGTCTATCGCTGGTTCGGGTCCCGCGAGGGGGTGCTCGGCACCGTGCTGGCCGGCGAGTTCGCCGCGCTGCTCACCCGCGCCGACGCCCGGCGGCGCTCGACCGGGGCCCGGCGCATCCTCGACGTGCTGTATCGGGTGAATCGCTGGATGACCGACAACGTGCCGTTCCGGCGGTACTTCGAGAACGAGCCGCTGTCCGGGCTGCGAATCCTCACCGCCAGCGACGGGCCGGTGCAGCCGCTGGTGGTCACCACCGTGCGCGAGCTCATCGCCCGGGCCGAGCGCGAGGACGGCTACCGGCCGCCGGTCGAACCGGACCTGCTCGCCTACGCGCTGGTCCGCCTCGGCGAGGCCTTCCTGTACAACGATAATGTCGCAGGCATCAGCGGAGATGTCGACCGGCTGCACGCGGTGCAGGCCGCGCTGCTCGGCATCCCCGAGGCGATCACGAGACCTGCCACAGGAAGCTGACATGTCGGACGCATTGCTGCACAAGCGTTTTCCTGACCTCACCGACTCGCTGCCGTACGTGCGGCTCGGTACCGCGCCGACCCCGATCCGACGGCTCGACGTCGGCACCGGAGCTCCGCTGTGGTGCAAGGACGACGGTCGCTACGGCGACGGCGGCTGGGGCGGCAACAAGGTCCGCAAGCTCGAATGGCTACTGCCCGAGGCGCATCGGCGCGGCGCACGGACGATCTTCACCGTCGGCGGCACCGGCACCAACTGGGGGCTCGCCACCGCACTGTACGGCCGCGAGCAGGGCATCGAGACCGTGCTCGCGCTGGTCGACCAGCCGATGGACGACCATGTCCGCGTGCAACTGCGGCGACTGGAGAACTCCGGCGCCACAGTGCATTTCACGCACACCAAGCGGCGCACCCTGCTGACGGCTCCGTGGTTGTACCTGCGGCACATGCGGGGCCGTAAGCGGCCCTACTACCTGCCGGTGGGTGGCTCGTCGCCGATCGGCGCGCTCGGCTATGTCGAAGGGGCGCTCGAACTGGCCGAGCAGATCGCTGCCGGTGCGATGCCGGAGCCGAGTCATATCGTGACAGCCGTCGGATCAGGCGGCACCGCAGCAGGTTTGGCGCTGGGTCTGCGGCTGGCCGGGCTCAGCACCCGGGTCGTCGGCGTCGTAGTGAACGACGCACTCCCCCTCGATGCCCCGCACATCGTCCGCCTGGCCGCGCGTGCGGAGCGGCTGTTGCGGTCGCGCGGTGCACGATTCGAGCCGACCGGCCTACGCCCCGACGACCTGACCATCACCACGGACTGGCTCGGCCCCGGCTACGGTCACCCCACCCCCGCCGCCCACGAGGCGCAGTCCCTCGCGGCGCAGGACGGGCTCCAGCTCGAAACCGTCTACACCGCCAAGGCATTGGCCGCGGCACTACACCTGGATACCGCTAACTTTTTCGGTGCCGGGCCGGTGCTGTTCCTCAACACGTACGGTCCCCGGTAACGCGCACTTCCACTCCGACTGGGCGCGGAGACCACTACATGCCCGATGCGCCTACGCCGCGTCGGCGACGATGATCACTCCTGTCGACGCCTCGAGCAGCGGAATCGTCCGTGCCGCAGCGTCATACACGTGCACGCGGGGGTGCGGTGGATGCTGGTCTTCGTAATAGGTGCCGGGGCCGTAGAACTGGCCGTACTTCACGACGACACCGTCGATGTCGAGGACAGCCGCCTCGTGGTCCTGGATGACCTGGCCGCGGCCGCCCGCCGGTTCCCAGGCGATGCTCTGCGCCAGGAATCGCTTGGCTCCGGCGGCGCGGGCGGCGGCGATGAGGTTGCGGGTGCCCTCGGTGCGGATGCGGGCGTTCGCCTCGGCCCGTTCCGGGAGCAGGGTGGCGTCGTCGGGGAGATCGGTCAGCTGGTGCATCACCAGGTCGGGGCGGAAGTCGACGACGGCCGCGGTCAACGCGTCCAGATCGTAGACGTCGCAGATCACCGGTACCGCTCCGGCGTCGCGTACCTGGCCGGCCTTGGCGGCCGATCGGGTCATGCCCGCGACCTCGTGCCCGGCCTCTACCAGCAGCGGGACCAACCGTGTTCCGATGACGCCGGTCGCGCCGGCCAGAAAGATCCGCATCATTCCACCCTAGTGACCCGGTCGGGTGTGAGACGTTCAAGGTGTCGTCGGCGAGGTGAGGAATCTTGATGCATGCGTCAGTAGTCGCGCTACCCCAGGGCAAAGTCCGCGGCAATGCCACCGGGTCGGTGCGTGCGTTCCTCGGAATACCCTATGCGGCAGCGCCATTGGGTGCGGCGCTGTTTCAGGCGCCAGGCCCGGCGCCCAGTTGGGATGGGGAACGGGATGCGACCAGCTTCGGGCCGACCGCTCCGCAAGTGGGTTATCCGGAGCACTTGCGCTCGATCTTGCACAACCCGATCATCGACGGGCCCGAATTTCTGAACCTCAATGTGTGGACCCCCGATCCGACGGCCACGGGCCTGCCGGTGATGGTGTGGATTCACGGCGGGGGGTTCCGGCTCGGTTCCAGCGCTGTCTCCGTATACGACGGGCACGCGTTCGCTCGTGATGGGGTCGTGCTGGTCAGCATCAACTATCGCCTCGGGGCCATCGGATTCGCGGCGATCGACGGGTGCCCGGCCAATCGTGGTCTACTCGACCAGATCGCCGCGCTCCAGTGGGTTCGCGACAACATCGCGTCGTTCGGCGGGGATCCAGAGCGAGTCACCATCTTCGGCGAATCCGCGGGTGCCATGAGCGTCGCCACCCTGATCGCCTCGCCCTTGGCCACGGGTTTGTTCCAGCGCGCGATCATTCAGAGCGGCCATGGAAACGTCGCCTCGACGCTCGAGGACGCGCGACTCGTAGGCGCCGATTTCGTCGGGCGTCTAGAGACCGCTCCCGAAGACGCCAGTATCCCCGTAGTGCTCGAAGCGGAGCGAAACCTGGTGCTCGATTTCATGGTCCAGCAGCTCCCTCGCCGCTGGGGCGAGTCCTCCATTGCCGCAGGGTTGGGGCAGATGGCTTTCGTGCCCACGATCGACGGCCACAGCCTCACGCAACTCCCCCTCGACGCCATCGCGGGAGGTGCTGCGGACGGCATTCCGCTCATGGTAGGCAGCACCGCCGACGAATTTCGCCTGTTCACGACGCCTGCGGGACTCAGCGCCACGCTGACCCCGGAACTACTCGCCAAAACGCTGACCTCCCGCGGACTCGACCCGGCCGTCGCCGACGTCTATGCGGCCAACCGACCCGGTGCGAGCCCGGGCGACCTGCTGGCCGCCATTTTCACCGACTGGGCGTTCCGGATCCCCGCAGTCCGGTTGGCCGAAGCAGCAGCCACCGCGCATGTCTACGAATTCGCCTGGCCCACTGCTCATCTGGATCTGCGCGCCTGTCATGCCCTCGAAATCGCCTTCGTCTTCGATACCTTGACCGCCGAGGGCACACCGATGCTGGTCGGCACCGACGTGCCGCCCCAAACCCTCGCCTCCGAAATGCACCACGTCTGGGTCGATTTCGCGCACGGACGTAATCCCTGCTGGGCCCCCTACGACGCGGGTACCCGGACCGTCATGACCTTCGACGCTCCACGCTCCCACGCCGTGTCCAATCCGCGTGCCGACGAACTCGCGATCTGGCTCGACTGACCGCCAGTGGGTTCCGTCCTGCGTGGGCCGTTTACGATGTGCGCGGGGATCTGCAGCGAGGAGCGGCTTGATGGAAGCGACGTTCGATGTGGCCGCACTGGTCGGCCATCACTATCGTGCGGACGACTATTACGAGGTCGGCCGGGAGAAGATCCGCGAATACGCGCGTGCGGTGCAGGATTTCCATCCCGCGCACTGGAGCGAGGACGCCGCCGACGAGCTCGGCTACGCCGGCTTGGTCGCGCCGACCACGTTCGTCTCGATCCCCGCGATGCTGGCCAACCGCAAGCTCTTCGAGTCCGTCATCACCGGTTACGACGTGTTCGTGCAGACCGACCAGGTCTTCGAGATGTACCAGCCGGTGGTCACCGGTGATCGGCTGATCAGCGATGTCGAACTCGCGTCGGTGCGCCGCATTGCGGGCAACGATCTGCTCACCATCAAGAACACCTTCACCGACCAGACCGGGCGGGTCGTGCAGGTCATGCACACCACTGTCGCGGGCATCACCGGCAATGACGTCGCCGCCGGGATCGGCGACGCGATCGAGCGGGTGATCATGCACGGCATCGAGCTCCCCTCCCGCGCCGCGCCCGCCTCGAGCACCCCCGGCGAATCGACCCGGACCGCCGCGCCGAGCACGAGCCTGTCCGAGGTCTCCCGAACCCGGCTCCCGCGCACCGCGATCCGCTTCGAGGACCTCACCGTCGGCGACGAACTCCCGCCGCGCACCAACCAACTCACCCGCGGCGACCTCGTGAACTACGCCGGTGTCGCGGGCGATGCCAACCCCATCCACTGGCACGACGCCATCGCCACCCTGACCGGCCTGCCCGACGTGATCGCCCACGGCATGCTCACCATGGGCCTCGGCGCCGGTTTCCTCACCGACTGGCTCGGCGACCCGGGCGCCATGACCCGCTACGGCGTCCGCCTCTCCAACTACACCGTCGTCGACGCCCGCTCCATCGGCACCGTCGAATTCACCGCCCGCGTCAAATCCCTCGACCCCGAAACCCGCTCCGCCGTCCTCGTCCTCGTAGCAAAATCCGCAGGCCGCAAAATCTTCGGCCTCGCCACCGCCGAAGTCCGCCTCGCGTAAGCCACCGAAAGGTTGGGTTCATCCGCGATGAGTGCAGACTTTCGCACTGACCGCATCGGCAGCGCCCTGCGCGGCGAAAACCCTACTGTGCTGCGGAGGTTGGACGCCGGGTTTGCCGTGATAGGCGACGTTCAGTTCCTGCCGGGATACTCGGTATTGCTCACCGACGATCCGGAGGCGCAACGGCTGTCCGATCTGCCGAGGGCCAAACGGATTGCCTTTCTGACCGACATGGACCGGCTGGGCGAGGCCGTCGAGCGGGCCTGCGCGAGTCTGGACCCGGCGTTCCGGCGAGTGAATCTGGAAATTCTAGGCAACGCCGATAGCTTCCTGCATGCGCACGTATGGCCACGATTCGATTGGGAACCAGTCGATTTAGTGCACCTGCCGGTGTGGCTGTACCCCCGCGAAAATTGGAGCGACGAGCGATACGCGCTCGGTCCGCGGCATTCCGCACTGCGGCAGGCCATTGCGGCTGAGCTGGACCAGACCGCGCGGCGGTCTTCCTGACCAGCTGGGCACGCACCTGGTTGCCGGAGACGGGAAACTCGACGGCATCGGCGCATCCCTGGCTCGGCGCGAGAGGTCGAACTGCTACGAATCGGCGCTGAAGGTCATTTCGCTGATCAGAATTGCTGGGGAGAGGCCGAAGGTTTTGGTGCAGACGCGGGTGAAGTGGGCGCCGTCGTAGAAACCTGCGGTGTGGGCGGCGTCGGTCAGGGTGTGGCCGAGGGCGATGTGGTCGATGGCTCGGGACATGCGGAGCCAACGGACGTAGGGGCGGAACGGGAGTCCGGTCTCCGCCGAGAACAGATGGCCGAGCCGGCTTTCGGATACACCGACCGCGGCGGCCACGTCCCGCAATCGGACCGGGCCTGCCGCGACGAGTTCGGGTAATCGGCGCACCGCCGCGGTGAGCGCGGGGTGACGCATGGCTGCGGCGGTCGGCTTGGCGTAGGGCAATCCGTCTGCCCACCAGCGGTTTTCGCCGAGCCCGGCCAGCAGCGTGGCTCCTGCGGCCGCCCATGCCTCGGCGGATTCGGGTTGCGCCACCGTCCGGCTCAATTCGATCCCGTCGGCGGATTCGGCGGCCAGCTGCACCATTTCACCGTCCACCACACCTTGGACCATTTCGTGGGCGGCATCGGCGGGAATCACCGCCGCCGGGCAGGTGACCATTGTCGCATCGGCATCGGCCACGATGAATTCACCGCGGCGGGCAATGAGCACCTGAACCGAATGGTGGGCATGCATCTTCGCCGGCGACAAACCGCCACGATAGGACAGCACACCGGGCCGGATAGTCATCTCTCCGAAACACGACAAAGCCTAGTCCCCCTTCGATGAATCCCTAACTGCTCCACCCACGTTAGGTTTCTCACAGCGCACCGATAGGTGCCTATCGCCCAGAATACTCATAACGCCCAACGCGTCCCGCATATACAACGTCGTATAGAACGAGGATCGACATGACACTTCCCCCGGGCCAACGCGCCGTCGACGGCTTCCCGCGCTTCGGCACCCATCTGCATCACCCACCGCCGCCGGTCCCCGCCGACCCCGCGATCGAGATCAGCGGACCCCTGACCGAGACCCTCACGCTGTCGATGGCCGAACTCGCGAACATGCCCCGGAAACAGCTCGATGCTGACTTCCACTGTGTCGCAGGATGGTCGGCCACCGGCCTGCGCTGGGAGGGAACCGCGTTCGAGCCCCTCTACCGCACACGGATCGAACCGCTGCTCCAGTCCGGCGCGACGATCAGCCACGCGGTCTTCGAAGGCCTCGACGGCCACCGGGCGATCGTGCTGCTCGAGGACGCCCTGGCCGCCGACGTGCTCATCGCCGACCGCCTCGACGGCCAGCCCTTGAACGGCGACCACGGCGCACCCATCCGACTGGTCAGCCCCCACCAGTACGGCTACGTCAACACGAAACACCTGTGCCGCATCGAATTCCACACCACCGCACCCGTGGATCCGGAACGCTGGTCCCCCCTCGCCGCCCACCGCAGAGCCCGCGTCTGGCAGGAGGAACGCCACCGCTACCTCCCCGGCCGCTTCGTCCGCCCCATCTACCGCACACTCATCGGCCCGATCCGCGCCCTGAGCGCGCGAGGCAGTCGCGAATGACTAGGGCGACCCCGCTGTGCTGACCTGCCGAGTCCCTCGGGCGGCGAGCACCACTCCGACGCCGACTATCCCGGCGCCGACGAAACGCAGGGGCGAGCTTTCCGAGACGCCCAGCAGTACGCCGGTCACCAACGCACACACGGGCACAACCCCCGCGAACGCACCGGCCGTTTCCACCGGGATTCGATCCAGCGCCGCGTACCACAGGAGGAAGGCACCGGCCGACGCCACTACGGCGAGATAGAGGATCGCCGCCGATTCCCCCATTGTGGGCAGGCGGGCGGTCGGCACATCGATCAGCACCGCGACGATTCCGCAGAGAACCGCGCCTGCGGTAGCGGCGTAGGTGGCCGTGGCCTTCGCGCCGATCTCCCGCACCAGCGGGATGGCCACGAGCGAGAACGCGCACTCGCCCGCGAGCGCACCCGCGGCGAGGAGCAGTCCGACCGGATCGGCCGCAGCACCGGACCACTGCACGACGACCGCACCCGTGGTCACGATGCCTGCGGCCACCACTGCCCGCATCGTCGGCGAGCGACGAGCCATCAGCGGACCTGCCAAAGCCAGCACCACCGGCACCGCACCGACAACCGCGCCGACCACACCCGCATCGACCCGTTGCAGCGCGAGCACCAGGCAGATATTGAAGCCGGCGAGTCCGGTCGTCCCCAGCACTCCGATCCTGGTGAGCTGCGCCGTGCTCACCCGAGGCAGCCGCCCCCAGAAGAGGGCGAACATCAGCGCGGCGGCGATCCCGTACCGCACGGCTTGCCCGGTCATGATCGGGAACTCGGTCAGCGCCGTCGTCGCGGCGATCGCGGAGCCGACCGCGACACTGGAGCCCAAGGCCAGTAGCGTCCCGAGCCAAGCACCGGATCGTTGCTCAGCGGCTCGGGACACACTGAGGCTCATACGATTTCGCTCGATTCCGCTGGACGCAGCGCCGTCACTGGGCAAGATTGCACGCGTCCCGCCATCATCTCGCGGCGATGTTCGCAGAGCTGCGGATGACGGGCCCGGAGCTCGGCCAGCCGTTCCGGCTGGAGCACGTCCTGCACGACTGCGGGTTGACACCGGTTGCGGGCGAACAGGAAACCGTCGCAGTGGTGAGCGTCCTGGTAGGACGGTGTCGCCTGCAAGGTCTCGTGCAGCTGGCGAATCCGGTAGTGCGGTACCGCTTGGTACAGGTGGTGGGCAAGATGCCAATTGGAATTATGCGGTGCGAGGAATTGCCGAACCAACCACGGCGCATCCCAACTGCGCGTCGCCTGCCACGGATTGTCCGACCGCAATCCGGCGTGATCGGCGATATCGCTCCAGTACCGCAGAATTTGATAGAAGGTCACGTATGGGACTACCCACAGGAGCAGGAATTCCAGACCGGCACCGGCCACCAGGAAGGCTGCGGACACCACACCCAGGAAAAGGAACCGAAGGCGCGTTTCCTTACGATCCTCGTCCCGTCCGATGAGATCCGCCGTCACCTGATACGGCACATGTGTCATCAGGAGCGGCTTCAACAGGTGCCGACGCACGAATTGCTTCATATCGCGCGGATTCACCAGTCCGAGCCGCATATAGCCGAGCAATTTCGGATCACGACGATCGTCCCAGAGGTGACGATGATGTTCGCAATGCGCACACGTGTACGCCGACAACCCGGAGAAGATCGGCCATGCGATGAACACCCGCCCGAGCCACTTGTTGGCAGGCCCGTGACGAGTGAGTTTCAGGTGGCTGGCCTCGTGCATCAGGCTGCGCAGCGCGCGCTGCCTGCCCGCGATGATGATCACCCCGGCCAGGTACACCAACGGTTGAAAATCGAAGTGCACGACGACTACCGCCGAACCGATAATTACCAGCCAGTCGGCTAACAATCCTAGCGGACCGTGCCAATTGTCCCTGCTGTTATGAATATCCTTGACGGCCTCTTTCGTCTCCGGAGAAAGTTCTCGTTTGAAGCCACCACTCGACGGTCGCGAAGCTCGACATCTTTGCTGAACTCTGTCTTCTTGCGGCATTGCCGTATATCCCCACTCGAATCACCACACGGCATCGACCCGGTCGACACCGCGGCCGGATAGTGCAGGTCCAGCGAATTCCAGGCAGCCACGATAACGATGTCCCCCGTGAATTGAACGCATTTCTCCCCGACTCCACCCGGCTGAATTACCAGGGCCCAGACTACGCCCGAGACATGTCATATGTCGAAGAAATAACGACAATTTCCCCAATACCGGCCGGTCGGCATTTACAAGCGACTCGGCGGCTAACGCAACGGACCGGCGGAGCCGATATCGGCTCCGCCGGTCCGCGGTTCTTACTCAGGCGCCGACGTACTCGGCGAGGTGCTCCCCGGTGAGGGTGGAGCGGGCGGCGACCAGATCGGCGGGAGTGCCCTCGAAGACGATCTTGCCGCCGTCGTGCCCGGCACCGGGCCCGAGGTCGATGATCCAGTCGGCGTGCGCCATCACGGCCTGATGGTGCTCGATCACGATGACCGACTTACCGGACTCGACCAGCCGGTCGAGCAGGGCGAGCAGATTCTCCACGTCGGCCAGGTGCAGGCCGGTGGTCGGCTCGTCGAGGACGTAGACGCCGCCCTTGTCGGCCATGTGCGTGGCCAGCTTCAGCCGCTGCCGTTCACCGCCGGACAGCGTGGTGAGCGGCTGGCCGATGGTGAGGTAGCCGAGCCCGACATCGACCAGGCGCTCGAGGATGGCGTGCGCGGCCGGAATACGCGATTCGCCTGCGGCGAAGAACTTTTCGGCGTCGGTCACCGACATGGCGAGCACCTCGCTGATGTCGCGGCCGCCGAGGTGGTACTCGAGCACCGAGGCGTCGAACCGCTTGCCCTCGCACACCTCGCAGGTGGTCTCCATGCTCGCCATGATGCCCAGGTCGGTGTAGATGACCCCGGCGCCGTTGCAGTTCGGGCACGCGCCTTCGGAGTTCGAGCTGAACAGCGCAGGCTTGACGCCGTTGGCCTTCGCGAACGCCTTGCGGATGGGTTCGAGCAGCCCGGTGTAGGTCGCCGGGTTACTACGCCGCGAACCACGAATCGGTGTCTGATCGACCGCCACCACACCCGCCGAGGTCGGAATCGACCCGTGCACGAGCGAGCTCTTCCCGGAGCCCGCGACGCCGGTGATCACACAGAGCACGCCGAGCGGGATGTCGACATCGACGTTCTGCAGGTTGTGCCGGTTGGCACCACGAATCTCCAACGCGCCGGTGGACTTTCGCACCGTCTCCTTCAGCGCGGCCCGGTCGTCGAAGTGCTTGCCCGTAATGGTGCCGCTGGACCGCAGCCCCTCGACCGTGCCCTCGAAACAGATGGTGCCGCCGCCCGAACCGGCGCCGGGGCCGAGATCGACCACATGGTCGGCGATGGCGATCGTCTCCGGTTTGTGCTCCACGACGAGCACCGTGTTGCCCTTGTCGCGCAGTTGCAGCAGTAGGTCGTTCATCCGCTGGATGTCGTGCGGGTGCAGCCCGATGGTCGGCTCGTCGAAAACGTAAGTGACATCGGTGAGTGCGGACCCGAGGTGACGAATCATCTTGACGCGCTGCGCTTCACCGCCCGACAGCGTGCCGGAAGGCCGTTCGAGCGAGAGGTAGCCGAGTCCGATGTCCACGAACGAGTCGAGGGTGTGCACCAGCGAGTCGAGCAACGGTTTCACCGAAGGCTCGTCGAGGGCACGGACCCATTCGGCGAGGTCGCTGATCTGCATCGCGCAGAGGTCGGCGATGTTCTTGCGCTTGATCTTCGACGAGCGGGCCTCCGCGCTGAGCCGGGTGCCGTCGCAGTCGGGGCAGGTGGTGAAGGTGACCGCCCGGTCGACGAAAGCCCGGATGTGCGGCTGCATCGCCTCGCGGTCCTTGGACAGGAACGATTTCTGGATCTTCGGGATCAGGCCCTCATAGGTGAGGTTGACGCCGTCGACCTTGACCTTGACCGGCTCCTTGTAGAGGAAGTCGTTGAGTTCCTTCTTGGTGTACTTGCGAATCGGCTTGTTCGGATCGACGAAGCCCGACTCGGCATAAACCCGCACCGTCCAGAAGCTGTCGGATTTCCACCCCGGAATGGTGAACGCGCCCTCGGCGAGCGATTTGGAATCGTCGTAGAGCTGGGTCAGGTCGATATCGGAGACCGAGCCCCGGCCTTCACACCGCGGGCACATGCCGCCGGTGATGCTGAAGCTGCGCCGCTCCTTCACGGTCCGCCCGGCCTTCTCGATGGTGACCGCGCCCGCGCCGCTGATCGAGGCGACGTTGAACGAAAACGCCTGGGGCGAACCGATATGCGGCTTACCGAGACGGCTGAACAGGATGCGCAGCATCGCGTTGGCGTCGGTCGCGGTACCGACCGTGGAGCGTGGGTCTGCACCCATCCGCTGCTGATCGACGGTGATCACCGTGGTCAGGCCTTCGAGCACGTCGACCTCGGGCCGGGCCAGCGTCGGCATGAAACCCTGCACGAAGGAGCTGTAGGTCTCGTTGATCAGCCGCTGCGACTCCGCCGCGATCGTGCTGAACACCAGCGAGCTCTTCCCCGAGCCGGAGACGCCGGTGAACACCGTCAGCCTGCGCTTGGGGATCTCGATGCTGACATCGCGCAGGTTGTTCACCCGTGCCCCGTGCACCCGGATCAGATCGTGGCTGTCGGCGGCCGGCAGCGCGGGCTTGGTGCTCTTCTTCTTCGTGGCGGTGGTCATGGTGTCTCCATCTAACCTGATCAGAACTACTGGGCGAGGTTCGGGCGCACGCCGCGCCGCTTTGCGCGGTAAGGCTGAGCAAACATGTACAAGCCGGTGCCCATGAGCAAGAAGAGCGGCGGCAACGGCAGGTAGAACAGCCACATCGCGGTTTCGGTGAGGCCGAGGGCGGCGCCGATGAAGGCGACGATGACGGTGGTGGTGAAGATGATGGACAGCTGGCGGTGCAGCTGACGGTTCCGCTTGTTCCAAGCCATGATGTTCTCCTTAGTTTCTGCGCACGATCCGCAGGTTGTGCGGTGAATGCTTCGGGTGTCAGCGCTCGTCGAGGACTTTGCCGTCGACCACGCTGTGGTGGGTGGTCAGTGCCGCGGCCGCCGTGGCGAGTGGGCAGTTCTGCGCGCCCGCTGTCGCGCCGTGCATGCCCTCGGCCGATTCCCAGCGCCAGATGTCGAGGTAGGACCCGTCTTCCTGGCGGATCAAGGTGGCGGCGGTGAAGGCCGCGTTCGCCGACCGAATGGCGCGCAGCACCAGCGTGCGCTGCTCGAGCAGCTGGGCCAGCTTGCCGGTCACGACGGTGTATCGGTGCGTGCGTACGACTGCCATGGTGTCGTGCCCCTCTCGTCTCGGATCGGTTTTCCTTGTGACTCATAGTTTTCCGCCGCGGCCACCTGCGAACAATGAGCAATCACGAAACGACAGTTGCGCTCGGGGTTAACGATCGCAACGATGACGGAGTGGAATTGCGTGACATCGAGATCTTCCTGACCCTCGCCGAAGAGTTGCACTTCGGCCGTACCGCGGAGCGGTTGCATATTTCGACGCCCCGGGTGAGTCAGACGATAGCCAAGCAGGAGCGGCGAATCGGTGCGCCACTGTTCGAACGAACCAGCCGCAAGGTGACCCTGACGCCGCTGGGCGAACAGCTCCGCGACGACCTGCAAGCCGGTTATCGCCGCATTCTCGACGGCGTCGAATCGGCGACGAACCTCGCGCGTGGCGGCCCGGACACGCTGACACTGGGTGTGCTCGGCCCGATGTGGCAGGACCTCGCGCCGATGACCGCGCTGTTCCGGAACCGTTTCCCGCACGTCGAGTTCCGCATGCGCGAAGTGCGCATCGATGACCCGTTCGCACTGATCCGCAGCGACGAGGTCGACGTGGCCCTGCTCGCGCTGCCCGTGCGCGAACCCGACCTGCGCGAAGGGCCCGTCGCGTTCAGCGAGCCCATCGTGCTGGTCGTCGGGCGAACGCACCCGCTGGCCGGGCGCGCCTCGGTGTCACTGGCCGAGCTGTCCGGCTACGACGTCCTGCCGTCCGGGCTGCCGATCCCGGAGTACTGGGAGGAGTCGTTCTCGCCGCTGGCGCCGGACGCCCGCCCGGCCGGTGCGCCCGCGCCGACCCGCGAGGAAGTGCTGTGGTCGGTGACTTCGGGCGGCGCGGTGGCCTTCGCGTGTGGGCAGGCGATCAAGTACTACGACCGTGGCGAGGCCGTGTACCTGCCGATCGACGAGAATCCCACGCTGAGCTGGGGTTTGATCCACCGCGCCGAGACCGTCAGCCGCTGGGGGACGGAGTTCGCGCGCATCGCGACCGAACTCGGGCCGATCGAACTGACCCTCGACCTCGATCCGTCCACCCTGCACCGGCTGCGTTCGGTGAGCTGACCTGCTCAGTTCACCTGCTGGATCCGGACCATGTTGCCCGCGGGATCACGGAAGGCACAGTCGCGGACGCCGTACGGCTGGTCGGTCGGCTCCTGGACCACCTCGGCGTCGCCGGCCTGCAGTCGCTCGAAGGTGCCGTCGACATCCTTGGTTGCCAGCAGGATGCTGCCGTAGGTGCCCTTGGCCATCATCTCCTCGATGGTGCGCCGCTCGTCGTCGGTGATGCCGGGGCTGGCGGCGGGCGGGTACAGGACGATCGAGGTGCCCGGCTGGCCGGCGGGGCCGACCGTGATCCAGCGCATCCCGTTGTATCCGACGTCGTTGCGCACCTCGAAGCCGAGGATGTCGCGGTAGAAGGCGATGGCGGCTTCCGGGTCGTTCTGCGGAAGGAAGCTCGATTGAATGGTGATTGTCATGCTGATCAGGCTAATTCCGGTGCACTCGCCGGCGCTTCTCGATTCCTGATCGGTCTGGTGACCTGTTTGGCCACGCAGGACGGCATCCCCGCGGTCGCCTCGGCCGCCTCGCGCCGGTAGGTGCTCGGCGGCACCCCCACCAGCTCGGTGAAGCGGGTGCTGAAGGTGCCCAACGATGAGCAGCCGACCGCGAAACACACCTCGGTGACGCTGAGGTCGCCGCGGCGCAGCAACGCCATGGCACGCTCGATCCGGCGCGTCATCAGGTAGCTGTACGGCGACTCGCCGTAGGCCAGCCGGAACTGGCGGCTCAGGTGGCCTGCCGACATGTGCGCGTCCCTGGCGAGGGCCTCGACGTCGAGCGGCTGGGCGTATTCGCGATCGATCCGGTCGCGAACACGGCGCAACCGCGCGAGATCGCGCAGGGTCTGCGCTGCGTCGGGTTTGCTGGTCACGCGAATGATCGTGCCATGCCGTATCGGAGTTGCCTAGCGCCCGCTTTCTTACCCAACCGGCCGGGACCTGAAGGACGTCATTTCTATGGGGGTGCACCGCACCCGCCGGTAAGACAGTATCGGGGGTCGTGACCGCTTATCTTCACCACGAATCACCCACGCTCGAACAGTTACTCGACGATGCCGCACTGATGTCTTTCGAACATCAAGAGCACAGTATCGAGGTGCTGGGTGAACATCGGTGGCAGGTGAGTTATGAACCGCCGCGGTTCGAGTTCTTCGGCGATAAGCCGTTGGTGTGCACGCGATTTCATGTGCTCGGCACGGCGGCACCCGGTCCGCGCAGCTGGCTGTGGAGTTGGGCGAACAACGACTGGTATCCGCCTGAGGTGACCGAACTGGCCCGCTCGGTGCGCGATTACGGACTGCGGCACGGCATTTCGGCGCTCTGCACCGACGAGGTGCCGTTCGCGGACCTGCCCGGCACCCCCACCGACCCCAATCGCGCCACCTGGCTGATGGGTGAACTCGCCAAAGCGGTATCCGGCAGTTGGACCTGGTACAGCTGCGATGTCGGCGGCGGAACCCGCCTCGCCGTGCTGATCGAACACCCCGACCTAGCCCTCCCCGCCCCCGACCTCATGCACACCATGCAGGCCCTCACCGGCGTATTCAAACTCGACCTACCCGACCACAAGCGCGCACTGCACAGCTACGCGATGCAACGCGGACTGACCGCCACCTTCGCCACCGACGGCTCGACTATGCGCATCGCCGGCTCGGGCATCGAAGTCGCCATCGCGTTCAACGAACGCGGTCTCGTCACAGCAATGTCGTCATCGACCAGCGCCGACCCCCTGGCCGTCCCGGCCGAATAATCACTGGCGCCGTCGCATCTGCCCGTTAAGCTCGCAGATGCGGCAATGACGAGCGTGACGAACTCCGAGCCGCGTCGGCCGGTCACCGAGAATTCGACCACTAGAGGCAGTGCGCATCGCGCTGCGAAGGTGTGGTGGCACCGCGACGGACCCGATCGCCCACACCTCCCGGGGATAGCAACCAGGAGGTGAAACTGATGTCACGCACGCTTTGTTCGGCACTGCCGGCCACGCCCGCAGGTACCGGATCGGTGACCGTCGAGGGATGGATACATCGGCGCAGGCAACTCGCGACCGTCACATTCGTTGTGCTGCGCGACAGATCCGGCGTTGCCCAGGCGGTGGTGACCGATCCGCAAGTCCGCGAACAGGTTTCGGCGCTGCCGGAGGAAACCGTGATCCGGGTGACCGGGACGCCGATCGCCAACGCCAAAGCACCCGGCGGCATCGAGATCGTCGAACCGGCGATTCTGCCGCTGAGCGCACCGGCCGAGCCACCGCCGATCGAGCTGTGGCGGCCCGGTCTCGGCGTCACCCTGCCGACCATGCTCGACCACGCCGCGATCAGCTGGCGCCACCCCACCCGGCAGGCGGTGTGGCGGATCGCGGCCGCCTCGCTGGCCGGGTTCCGCCGCCACCTGGACGAGGCGGGATTCACCGAGGTCACGACGCCCAAGATCGTCGACCAGTCCACCGAGTCCGGCGCGAATGTGTTCGCGCTGGACTACTTCGGGTCGACCGCCTACCTCACCCAGTCGCCGCAGCTGTACAAGCAGATGCTCACCGGCGTCTTCGAGCGGGTGTACGAGGTGGGGCCGGTCTTTCGCGCCGAACCGCACGACACCGCGCGGCACCTCGCCGAATACGTCTCGCTCGACGTCGAATTCGGCTTCATCCGCGACCATCGCGACGTACTCGACCAGCTGCGAACCACACTCGCCGCGATGATCAAGACCGTTCGCGAAAAGGCCGGTGCCGCAGTGGAAACCGTCGGTGCAGAGTTACCGGTGGTACCCGAGCGGATTCCGATCATCCACTTCCGCGAAGCCCTGGAACTGGTCGGCGCGGCGCCCACCGAACCAGACCTCGCGCCCGAGCACGAGCGTTTTCTCGGCACGTGGGCGAAGGAGCGATTCGACTCGGATTTCCTTGCGGTAGAGGGCTATCCGGCGATCAAACGACCCTTCTACACGCACCCGCAGCCGAGTGATCCGCGATGGACGAACTCCTTCGACCTGTTGTTCCGCGGACTCGAACTGGTGACCGGTGGCCAACGGCTGCACAACCACGCCGACTATCTGTCGGCACTTGCGGCCCGCGCCGGGGACCCCGCGGACTACGCCGCCTATCTCGCGGCCATGTGTCACGGCATGCCGCCACACGGTGGCTTCGCCATCGGCTTGGAACGGTGGGTCGCCCGCTTGATCGGAGCGGACAACATCCGCCACGCAACCCTGTTTCCCCGAGACATTCACCGCCTCCGCCCGTGAACCCGGCGGCAGCTGCCCGTGCCGGGCAGCTGCCGTCGAACGGACGGCGGTGGCGCGGCGCGTTTTTCGTCGCGAACCAGCCCCCTCTCCGCGAATCCGGCGGGTACGGTGGGGCCAGTGGGCCGGGCTTCGATGTCGCGTGGACTGCGGCGAAAGTGGGGAAGATGACGATCATCGGTAGGTCGGTGCGGCGGCTGGAGCCCAGCGGGAAAGGCGTACAGGTTTTCGGTGAGCCTTACGAGACCGCCGATGGGTCGACCGTCATCACGGTCACCAGGGTGGGTGGTGGGCCGTTCGCGGCGTCACCGCAGGGGATCTTCGTTATTCACAACGGCAAGGTGCACTGGGAAGCCGCGGTGGACGTGACCCGGGTGGCGTTGCTCGGTGAGTTCATCGGGTTGGTGGCGACGGTGATCACCACGCTGGCGATTCTGCGGCGACCGCCGTGGCCCGACGTGTCCGCCGCCGGCATGAATGCGATGAAGCGCATGAAGTCCGCCTGGAAGTAGAACTTTCAGCGCATTTCATAGACGTAGCAACCGAATCCATCGACTTTCGCAGGCAGCGCCGCTTCACCGAAGGCGCTTTGGGATTCACCCTCACAGACGGCAACCATCTCGGGTTTCGGTGGCACGCCGCGCTGGTGCAGTTTGAATTTCTGTTTGATCGGACCGGTCGCGGGTGCGCCGTGCTCCGCCTGGCAATTTCCGGTGCCCTCCGCGCCGACGTCTTCGGGCTCCTCGATCTCGTCACAGACGTAGATCCACGTCTCGTCCGCGCTGGCCACCGAGGCGAGGAAGGTCAGACCGGCGGCCGCCGCGACGAAGACGACTGCGAGAGCTGCGATCCGAATCGGACTGATGCGCATGACAATCCCCATTCTCTCTGGATTCGGTCATTCGGCCGCGGTTCGCACGAGCACCGGCATGGTGCGGATCGACGCGGCCAAAAGAACTCCGGGTAACACGCGATAGCGCGAACCGTAGCGGAATCGAGCGGCGGTTCGGCCGATTTGAAACCGGGGTGTCGCGGGCGAATAGTTATCCACCGAAAAGCCGGATAGAAAATTGCCACAAATACGCACCGGTAAAGCCCATAAATCGCCGTCACACACAAAACAATGTTTGCCGATACCGCGGATCGGGTACGTGCCGACGGCCACATCCTGGCTACTCGTATGCTCTGTGCGCAGTCGCATCGAGGGAGACGGAGCATCCATGGCGGATCGGGAAGTGCTGAGCTGGGAGTTGTTCGGTTCGGCGAGCCGGGAGTTGGCGACCATGATCGCGGACGACGGGTTCGAGCCCGACCTGATCCTGTCGATCGCGCGCGGCGGGTTGTTCGTGGCCGGCGCGCTCGGCTACGCGCTGGACGTGAAGAACCTGCACGTGATGAACGTGGAGTTCTACACCGGCATTGACCAGCGCCTCGATATGCCGGTGATGTTGCCGCCGGTACCGCAGGCCGTCGACCTGGCCGGGGCCACCGTGCTGGTGGCCGACGATGTGGCCGACACCGGCGCCACCCTCAAACTGGTGCGCGACTTCTGCGAGCACCACGTCGCGGAGGTCCGCTGCGCGGTGATCTACCAGAAGCCGCGCTCGGAGGTCGATTGCGAATACGTCTGGAAGCACACCGACCGCTGGATCAACTTCCCGTGGTCGACCGAGCCGCCGGTGGTGCAGCGCAAGGTCAAGGTGCTCGACGCGTAACCGGTGCGCTCAGGCTTCTTTTCGCGCCTCGGCGATCGCGTCCAACCGTTCGCCGAGCGCGTTCACCTGATCGCGGAGGGCGATGAGGTGCTCGATCGGGTAGCCGACCCCTTCCATCACCGACTCGATCATCTCCCTGGCCTGATGTTGCAGGGCGACACCCGCTTCGGTGGCGCGGAGCTCTACCGCGCGGCGATCGTGGGCTCTGCGCACGCTTTCCACGAACCCGTGCGCCTGTAGTCGCTGGATCAGCGGCGAGACGGTGCCATAGTCCAGGCTCAGCTGTTCGCCCAGTTCCTTCATCGTCATACCGGGCCGTTCCCACAGCGCGAGCAGCGCCAGGTACTGGGGATAAGTGATGTGCATCTGCTCGAGAAAGGGCCGGTAGGCGGCGGTCATCGAGCGCGACGTGGAATACAGGGCGAAGCACAGTTGATTCGCCAACGACAGCAGATCGGGATCGGAGTCCCTGGCGGTTGCGGTGGTGCCCGGCGCTGCGGCCGGTTCGACACGCACCGCGGAACTTGGATGCGCTACCTCGGGCATACCTGCACTGTACGCATTGCTACCGACGATTTTCGCATCGTCACGCCGGGACGACCGCTCCGTTACCGCGGTGTCGCCCATGGTGATCCGCTATCGGTCGGCATCACGCGATGTTCCGCCGAGGTGAGGGACAGCCACACATGTGGTGTGCACTATCGCGGCGGTGGTCGGTTTGTGACCATCGGCCTCGAAACAAGGGCTCGAAGACCGTGGTGCGGGCGGTGGCCGACGCAAAGACTCGGGTCATGGTCACAGACAGGGACTCCGGTACACCCGATCTCGGGACTATACGGCGGGCACTGACATTGGCTTGCCGAGCGCCGTCGGTGCACAACACTCAGCCGTGGCGATGGGAGTTCGACGGCAAGCAGTTACTGCTGTGCCGCGACCACCACCGGCAACTTCCGGTCGCTGATCCGGCAGGCAGGCAGCTGGCGATCAGTTGCGGTGCGGTGCTCGATCACGCCCGCTCGACCTTCATGTCCTTGGGATGGTTCACCTTCGCCAACCGGATACCCGACGCGGACCGACCGGAACTGCTGGCCGTGCTCGAATTCCGGCCGTGGCACGAGGCAATGAACCAGACCGCCGCCCGCGTCCGCGCCATCACAGTGCGGCATACCGACCGATTGCCGATGGCACCGCCCGACGACTGGCCCGCAGTGCTCGGTGCGCTGCGCGAGTTGGCCCGGCCGCACCACGTGGCAGTCGATGAAATCGGTGAGCAGCACCGCCGCAGACTGATTGCTGCCACCCGGCACGCCGCCGCGCTGGCCCGGCACGATCGGGCACACCAGCAGGAATTGCATTGGTGGAGTGAGGGTTCCGGCCCTTTCGACGGTATTCCCGTCGCCGCCAGAGTTTCCACGATCGAAGCCGACCGCGTCGGCGTCGGGCGGCACTTTCCGTCCCCTCCGTACTCGAACCGCCGCGCCGATCTCGACGACCGCTCACGGTTGGTGGTGCTCAGCACCGACGGCCACTCCCCTGGCGAATGGGTGGATACCGGCGAGGCCTTGTCGCAGGTGCTGCTCGAATGCACCCGCGGTGGCTTGGCCAGCTGCCCACTCACCCATCTCACCGAGTTCGAAGCGACCAGCACGGTGGTCGCCGAGTTACTCCCCCGACCCACAGTTCCGCAGGTGCTGATCCGGATCGGTACCGCCGCGCCGGAAAGTCGCCGCGCCCCGACCCCGAGGCGCGCGCTGTCCGACGTATTCACCCACAGCACAACCGAATCCGGCTCAACGAGAGTGATTCGCCGAGCCGGTGACAGTAGAACTCCGATCAGATGACGGCGTTCATGATGGTGCCCGCGCTGGTCGCTACCGCGCCGCCGGCCATCGCGCTGGCGATCATCTTCGGCGATTGCAAACCGCCGCCGTTCCACTTCTCCCAGGCGAAGCGGCCGCCGCCGTAGGTGATGGCGGTGATGCCGGACAGTTGGACCAACCAGGTGAAGTAGCGACCCATTTGCAGCAATTTGTCCGCCAGTGGCGGCGCCTCCGGTGTCGGATTTCCGACCTCCGCGAGAACGGTGTCGTGTAGCGCGGCCAGAATCATGCTCACGTGCGTGCTCCTTTTCGCAGGCTGGGATGGGTCCGGACACGAGAAATCGCGGTGGGCTCGCCAAGGCTCGGATATCGAAGAAATCGCGCCGCCGAAGAATTCGACGACACCACGGGAACGACGGCGCTAGCTGTCGCTGCGGACTCGTGCCATGTCGTCTCCTGCTTTCCGCTCGTCGCCGGAAAAACTCGTGACCTGCGCAATTCAACCTCATCAAGATCACGGATGCAGTGCGACACACCGGACGGCGACACACCGCACCGGGGAGTCGACCATCCGGATCACCACCGCCACGCAGGCAGCCGGTGAGCTATCTGCGGAAAAGTTCGCCGAAACCGGATGGTCCCCCGAAAACCCTCCCTCATCCGGCCGAAGCACCGCATGCCAGCCATTCGCTGGAATATCCTTAGCGGGCAAGATTCGCAGTAGCAGTCGCCGTCCCCGTCGGCGATCAGGTGGTCACCGGCCCGACTCTCCCGTGACCACCACAGGAGGGAATCCCCATGTCGGACAGTCGTGCACAGACCCCCACCGCATTACCCACCAAGATCGATACCAGCGTCGCGCACGAAGCGCGCGTCTACGATTATTGGCTGGGCGGAAAAGACAATTACCCGGCCGACCGCGCGCTCGGCGACGCCATTGCCGGCTACATCCCCGCCATTCAGACCATGGCGCGCGCCAATCGGGCGTTCCTCGGCCGCGCGGTGCAGTATCTGACCAGCGAGGCGGGCATCAACCAGTTCCTGGATATCGGCACCGGCATCCCGACGGCGGGCAACACCCACGAGGTGGCGCAGCGACTCGATCCGGCGGCCCGGGTGGTCTACGTGGACAACGATCCGATCGTGCTCGCGCACGCCCGCGCCCTGATGTCGAGCAAACCGCAGGGCAAGACGGCCTTCATCTACGCCGACCTGCACGACCCCGGCGCCATCCTGCGCGACGCGACCCTCGGCGCCACCCTCGACCTGGAGCAGCCGGTCGCCATCATGCTGGTGGCGATCATGATGTACTTCCGCGACAGCGACGATCCGCACGGCATCATCCGCAACCTTCTGGACGTGGTGCCGTCCGGCAGCTACCTCGTACTCACCCATCCCACCGCCGATTTCGACGAGCGCGCGATGGCCCGGGTGGCCGCCTCCGCGGAAGACGCGGGCATCACCTTCCACCCGCGCAGCCGCACCGAAACCGAGGCGCTGTTCGCGGGCACCGAACTGATCGAGCCGGGCGTCGTCCCCGTGGTCACCTGGCATCCCACGCCCGGCGAGGGACCGGTCGATCCGGAATCCGCCTGGTACTGGGCAGGCGTCGGCCGCAAGCCCTGACCAGTACGCCTGCCCTGAGCAGGCGATGTTTGGCCTGCGCCAGGTCGGCAATCTCGGGAACAGCCCTAGGCGGACCCGAGACCGGCGAGGTGCAGACATGGTCAACGACGTGCGGAAACGCCAACGCGACCCGAAGACCTATCGGCGTGCCGCGACCTACGTCCTGATAGTCAACGCGGCCGCCGCGCTGGCCTTCGCGCTGGCGGCGATCTGGACGGCGAACCGCAGCGCCTGCGCCGACGCGGACACCCTGCTCTGCGACACCGGCGCGAAAACCGCGATGCTGGTGGTGCCCACCGCGATCCTGCTACTCGGCGGCATCGGCGCGTTCGTCGAGACCTACCGCGAGTGGCGGCGCGGCCAGGCCTGGCCCATCTGGCAGGGCGCGGGCTGGTTCCTGTTCATGGTGATGGTGGTCTACCTGGCGATCGGCGGCAGCACCGTCGCGCGCTAGTCGGCGACCTTCACGACCACCTTGCCGAAATTACGACCCTCCAGCATGCCGATGAACGCCTCGGGAGCGTTCTCGAACCCCTCGGTGATGTCCTCGAGGTAGCGGACGCGACCGTCGCCGACCCATTCGCCCATCTCGCGCAGGAAGTCCGGGTAGAGCTCGCGGACGAACTCGGTCTGGATGAAACCGCGGACGGTGAGACTCTTGACCAGAATGCGGCTGTAGAAGGCGGGCAGGCGATCCGGGCCTTCCTCGTCGCCGGTCGTGTTGTAGTTGGCGATGAGACCGCACACCGGGACGCGCGCGTAGGTGTTCAGCAGCGGATATACCGCGTCGGCGACCGCGCCTGCCACGTTCTCGAAGTAGACATCGATGCCATCGGGCACCGCCGCCTTCAGTTGTTCGGCGAAGTCGGGCGCGCGGTGGTCGATCGCGGCGTCGAAACCCAGCTCGTCCAGCAGGGCCGCGCACTTGCGTGGTCCGCCCGCGATGCCGACCGCGCGGGCCCCCTTGATCTTGGCGATCTGCCCGACCGCCGAGCCGACCGGCCCGGTGGCGGCGGCGACCACGACGGTCTCCCCCGCCTTCGGCTGCCCGATCTTCAGCAGACCGGAGTACGCGGTGAAGCCGGGCATGCCCAGCACGCCGAGCGCCGTCGAGACGGGCGCCGTCTCGGGATCGAGCTTCCGCACGCTCGACGCGGCGGCCACATCGTGCGTCTGCCAGCCCGAATAGGCCAGCACCACATCGCCTTTCGCGAGCTCGGCGGCCCGGGAGTCGACCACCTCGGCCACGGTGCCGCCGACCATCACGCCACCGACCTCGACCGGTTTCGCATACGACTTCGCGGCGCTCATCCGGCCACGCATGTACGGATCCAGAGACAGATACAACGTGCGCAGCAGCACCTGCCCCTCCTCGAGCGGCGGCAGCTCGGCGGTTTCGGTACGGAAGTTCGCCGCGGTAGGCGCACCCTCCGGGCGGGCAGCAAGCACGATTCGCGTCGTCTCGACCATGGAATCGAGCTTAGCCCCGTGCCCCTCCGCACCCGGTCGGGCTAACGGCACTGCCGGTGCGACCGATAGAGCGATTGTCGGACACCACGACACCGGCTCTGCCACGTCGAAGGGAAAAATCCGTGAAATCAGCAATGAAACGCGCGTTCGTCGGTACCGCCGCTGCGAGTTTGCTCACGCTGGCACTCGCGCCCGCCGCCTCCGCCTACCCCGTCGGGCCGTGGGGCGTGGAAGGTCCGTGCAAGGGTCTGCAGCCGAACGAATGTCCGTGGAGCCACTCGGATGACGGCCTGACCTGGTCTTATAAGGGTCACTCTTCGAACTACGACAAGCAGGGGAACTTCGTCTGCGGCACCGGCGACACGCCGCTGGACAACCTGTACTGCGACCCGATCATGCTCGCGGTCCGCGCCCTGCCCTCGCTGCCGATCGGCAAATGGCTGCACCCTGGTAGCTGAGCTCCACCTCTGTCTCGGATCCGACCACCTTGCTCGAGGAGTTTCTTTTGGCACGCCTACGTCGCACCCGCGTCGCATTCACGATGACCACCGCCGCCCTCGCGGTCCTGCTCACCGCGGGCACCGCCGCCGGACGGCCGATCGGGCCCTTCGATGTCGGCGGGGCGATCGAGGTCGAGTACGACCACGCCGGTGGTGGCGCGGTCTTCGGCGATCCGGTCATCCCCGAATCCGATGCGGGCCGCGGCGGCAAGTACCAGGCCTTCGAACGCAACTCCTCCATCTACTGGCACCCGGCCACCGGGGCCCACCAGGTCGGCGGCGCCATTCGCGACAAATGGGGCAACCTCGGCTGGGAGAACGGCTTCCTCGGCTACCCCGTCACCCGGGAAGCGGCGACGCCTTCGAAACCGGGGCGCTACAACCACTTCCAGGGCGGCTCGATCTACTGGTCCGTCGGCACGGCCGCGCACCAGATCGGCGGTGCGATCCGCGACAAGTGGGGCTCCTACGGCTGGGAGAACAGCCCGCTCGGCTTCCCGATCACCGACGAGGCCCCCGCCAAGAACAACGGCCGCTACAACCTGTTCAACGACGGCGCCATCTACTGGTCCGGCGCCACCGGTGCGCACGTCGTCTGGGGCGCCATCCGCACCACCTGGGAAGCCAGGGCGGGCGTGAACGGCGGCTACGGCTACCCCACCAGCGACGAGTACGACTACCAGAACGGCAAAGCCCAGGACTTCCAGGGCGGCCGCATCACCTGGCAGCCCTGACCCACCGCCGAGCTGTTCGGACCGGGGCGCGTGCGCGGGGGACGAGTCGTCGTGCCATCATCGCCTACCGACGCTCCGCCCTGTCTCGGCACACCTGACTAGGAGTTCTCTTGGTTCGCCTTCGTGGTATCCACCGCACGTCCGCACCGCTGGCCGCCGCCACCGTCGCACTGGCGGTGCTCTTGACCGCGGGCACCGCGGCCGCGCGCCCGATCGGGCCCTTCGAGGTCGGTGGCGCGATCGAGGTCGAATACGACCAGGCCGGCGGTGGCAACGTCTTCGGCGACCCGACCTCGCCCGAGTCGGATGCCGCCAACGGCGGCAAGTTCCAGACCTTCGAACGCAACGCCGCCATCTACTGGCACAACGACACCGGCGCCCACCAGATCGGCGGACCGATCCTCGACAAGTGGCGCGCACTCGGTTCGGAGACCGGCGGGCTGCGCTATCCGGTGACCCGCGAAGAGTCGACACCGGTGAAGCCCGGGCGTTTCAGCCACTTCCAGGGCGGCTCGATCTACTGGTCGGTGGGCACCGCGGCGCACCAGGTCAGCGGGGTGATCCGGGACAAGTGGTACGCGCTCGGCGCGGAAAACAGCCCGCTCGGGTTCCCGATCACCGACGAAGCCCCCGCCAAGAACAACGGCCGCTACAACCTCTTCAACGACGGCGCGATCTACTGGTCGCCGCGCACCGGTGCCCACGCCGTTTGGGGTGCGATCCGAACCAGCTGGGAGGCCAGGGCCGGCGCGGACGGCGTCTACGGCTACCCCACCGGTGACGAGTACGACTTCGAGGGTGGTAAAGCCCAGGAGTTCCAGGGCGGCCGAATCACCTGGAAGCCCTGAGTAATTCGATCACTGCCAGGCAGCTGGCTGAGCCACCCGGAGCCGTACGCCGGGTGGCTCAGTTGTTCGAGCACCCCCCTCTGTCGATACATCCTTTTCTGAATACAGCATTTTCTGTATAGTCAGCGCGTGGACACGATGCAGCACAGTGACGCGCTCTCCCGGTTCGGGTACGCGCTGTCGGATACGACTCGAACGCGGATTCTGTTGAGCCTGCGGGCCGCGCCCGGGTATCCATCCGAGCTGGCCGACCAGATCGGGGTGTCGCGGCAGATCCTGTCCAATCATCTGGCCTGCCTGCGCGGCTGCGGGCTGGTGGTCGCGGTGCCGGACGGTCGGCGGAGCCGGTACGAGTTGGCGGATCCGCGCATCGGACGAGCACTCGACGACCTCGTCGGTTTGGTGCTCGCGGTCGATCCCACCTGCTGCCCTGCCGCTGAAACCGAGGACTGCTGCTGATGTCGGAGCTCGGTACTCCCCTGCTCGCACTCGGCCCGAACCCCGCACGGCGGCAAGTATTGTCGCGACGCATCCGATGGTTCGTCGCCGTGACGATCAGCTACAACGTGATCGAGGCGATCATCGCGCTCACCGAAGGCACGCGGGTGTCCTCGACGGCGCTGATCGGGTTCGGCCTCGACTCGGTGATCGAGGTGTCCTCCGCGGCCGCAGTGGCGTGGCAGTTCAGTGGCCGGGATCCCGAAGCGCGCGAGAAGATCACGCTGCGCATCATCGCCTTCTCGTTCTTCGCCCTCGCCGCCTACGTCACAGTCGACGCCGTCCAGTCGCTGCTCGGCGTCGGCGAGTCCGAGCATTCACCGATCGGAATCGGCTTGGCGGCAGCGAGTTTGGCGATCATGCCGGTGTTGTCGTGGGCGCAGCGCCGGGCGGGACGCGAACTCGGATCCGCTTCGGCTGTCGCCGATTCCAAGCAGACACTGCTGTGCACCTACCTCTCGGCAGTGCTACTGATCGGGCTGGTCCTCAACAGCCTCTTCGGGTGGTCCTGGGCCGACCCGATCGCCGCACTCGTCATCGCGGCCATCGCGGTCAAAGAAGGTCGTAACGCCTGGAAAGGTGACACCTGCTGCCCGGCACCATCATTCGCAGACCCCGTGCAAGACCGAACCCAGGCCTGCCACTGCTGCGACGACTAGCGGTGACACCGACCGATCAACCTTCTGCCGTGGCAGGTGAACTCAGTCGTCGCCCCATCCAGATGTACGCCGCGATAAGCGCGATAAGCACGGCGCACTGGAAGGCAATGTTCGCGCGATGTCCGTCCAAGGCAACCAGGAGCAGCCCGAACAGCGTTGCTGACAAGCCCGTACCGAAGCAGACGGCGAGCTGGTGTCGCGGCGACCAGTCGCGCCGGGTCCACCGCCGCAATACCAGCGCCACCGCAGCGGCGAAGGTCAGCGCGCCAATGGTCCACCACACGAACGAGATCGGCCCGCCGATGAAAGCGGCCAGGAACAACACGAACCACACCGTGCCTGCCACCACCCCGAACAGCGCTACCCCTTTAGGTTTCGGCACGCGCCCGGCAACCGCAACACGTCCGTTGCCTCGGCACCGCTTACTCGCCCAGACGAGACCAGCCGCCACGACAATCGTGACAGCGGCATGCCCCAGCGGGAGCCTGAAGTCGGAGCGCAGCAGCGAGATGGCTAGGAACAGGGCGGTGCCGCAGGCAAAGACAACGGCGAGTACACCGGCCGACCGTCGAGACAACCACGGCGAGCGACTGCTGTGCGGAAAGACCAGATGGACCACCGCAATCGGCAGCAGCACACTCCACACGACGTGGTAGCCGCACACGACCACCGCCCAGAACCAGTTGACCCCCAACGCGTTTCCATGAACCGGCTCGCCGTCCATCCCGATGGGGTTGAAGATCGTCTGTAAGGCCAGCCCCTCCTCGATGAGGGCAAAGGCACAGCCGAGCAACACAATTCCCCAGCCGGACAGCCGCCACCGTTGCGCGACCTCGCGGATCAACAACACCCCGGCACCGTAGAAGCAGACGATGGCCACCACCCGCAGCGGCTGCACGAAATAGCTCAACCGCAAGGAAGCGCCGAGCACCTCCCCCAGCACGGGCGCGAGGACGAAGAGAGCAAGCACGGCGTGCCGGCGCTCCCGTGCACTACTGGCGGTGGCAGGAGGACGCGAGGACGAACGCATGCCCCGACATTAACAGAGTAACCACTCTATTAACTATGCTGAACATGTGCCCCGTCCCATCGATCCGCAGCGACACCAGGCCCGACGACTCGAAATCATCGACGCGGGCCTGACCGCCTTCGCCGAGCACGGCTACGCCGGAGCCACGACCGCGATCATCTGCCGCATCGCCGGGATCGGCTCGGGCACCTTCTTCCACTACTTCCCCACCAAGGACGCGCTGCTGGTCGCGATTCTCGAACACAGCACCGTGGAGACCCGCGAGTTCTTCGAGCAGCAGGCCGACGCGGACGATCCCCGTCGGCTGATCCTCGGCTATGTCGAGCACGCCGCCGCCGGGCTGCTGGACTCCCGGGCCGCCGGATTCATCTCCGTCGTCGGCGGCCTCACCCACCGGCCGGAAATCGCCCTGGCCCTGCGCACGGACGACGAAACCGCCCGTACCGCACTGCAAGCCGCCGTGCGCGCCGCTCAGCGGCTTCAGCGCGTCCGCGGCGACGTGCCGGCCGAACGGCTCGCGGAATGGATTCTGCTGCTGCTCGACGGATTCGCCGCCAGGGTCGTCACCAGCGACGGCTTCGTCGCCGAACGCGAGATCGACATGTTGAACGAACAAGTGACGCTCCTGCTCGACGGTCCGCCCGCCTCCGATGAACGTCGCAGTGCCACAGCCGGCCGCGGTGCCGTGCGCTGACCGCCGGATCGGCCGAACAGCTTGTAGGCCATAGCAATCCACCGCTGCGTTCGGTGCCCGGTGCGGGTGATCCGGTCGTGCGCGGCGGGATGCTTTGGGAGACTTCGCTTATCCGATACCGCACGGTCGGCAAGGAGAGCGTATGTCCACGGATACTGTGGGATCACTGACTTTGGCGTTGTTGCTGCTGATCGCCGGCGCCAATCTGTTCGGCCAACTCGCCGCGCTGCTGCGGCAACCCAAGGTCGTCGGCGAGATCGCGGCGGGCATTCTGCTCGGCCCGTCGCTGTTCGGTCTGCTGGCGCCCGATACGGCGGCGCGGATCTTCGGCAACGGCGGCGACGACCCCGCCACGGTGGTGATCGGCTTCCTCTACCACCTGGGTTTGCTGTTGCTGATGTTCGTCTCCGGCGCGAGCGCCCGGAACGTGCTCGGCAAGGAGAACTGGAAGCCGACCGCCTGGATACTGGGCCTCGGTACGCCGCTGCCGTTCTTCCTCGCCCTCGCGGTGGCACCGCTACTGCCGCTGGAGGATTTCATGGGCGACGCGGGCAGCGAGCCCGCCGTGATCCTGGTGTTCGCGGTCGCGACAGCGGTCACCTCGATCCCGGTGATCACCAAGATCTTCTACGACCTGGGCATCCTGCACACCCGGTTCGCCAGCCTCATTCTCGGCGCCGCGGTCGTGGAGGACATCGTGCTCTGGGGCGTGCTGGCGCTGGCCACCGCGATCGCCTCGGCCACGGTCGCGGCGGGCGGCGACGCGCTGGCCGAAACGGTGTCGGTGCATGTGGTGGCCAACGGTTTGTATGTGCTGGTCGCGATGACCATACTGCCGCCGTTGCTGCGCAGGCTCAGCCGCGCCCGGTGGAACGTCCTCGCCGCGCACACCCCGATCGCCTGGATCATGGTGGTCGTCCTCGGTTATGTCAGCGTCGCGGCGGCGCTGGACGTCACGCTGGCCTTCGCCGCGTTCCTCGCCGGCTTCGGCATCGTCGGCGGCATCAAAAGTACCGAGCACCAACGCTTCCGCGCGCCGCTGGCGGCGATCGACCACGTCTCCGCGGCGGTGTTCATCCCCATCTATTTCGCGGTCGTCGGCTACCGGCTCGACTTCACCAAGGGCTTCTCGCCGGTCATGCTGATCGCGTTCCTGCTCGGCTCCTCGGCGGTGGTACTGCTGTCGACCGGGCTGGCCGCCCGGCTGGCAGGCTTTCGCCGCCTCGACATCGTCAACCTCGCCGTGACGTGCAATGCCCGCGGTGGGCCCGGGATCGTCTTGGCCAGTGTCGCGTTCGACGCGGGCATCATCAACGCCCCGTTCTTCACCACGCTCGTCCTCACCGCCGTGCTGACCTCCCAAGCCTGCGGTGCGTGGCTGGATTTCGTGCTGCGCAAAGGCTGGCCGCTGCTGTCCAGCGAAGGGGCCGAGGAGCAACGCAAACCGCCACACCAGTTCGTGCCTGAGTGAGGCAAACCGACTTATGCTGCCGCACAGGGCATTACACCGAACGTATGCTGGGCCACCCGATACACCTGCCTGGCGGCCCAGCACTCAAGCAGGCTGGCCCATTTCGCTGGGGAACTCCGGCCGCCCATCGGACGCGGACAGTGTCGGATAAGCGGAGCGGAGCCGCTGGCGGGCAGCCGCGGACGCACCGAGGTGATCTAGCCCGAGCAGCGCGGCCCCGAGAACTGGTGGGGCAACGACAATTCGAGGCTCGGCCAGCGGTGCGACCTCGGCAAGCCGGGCCTTCACGTTCTCGACCAGTAGCGGCTGGCGCGCCGCGAGCACACCACCACCGAGGATCACCGGGGTCGGCGTATCGAGCAGGTCGAGCTTGCGCAAGGCGACCACAGCGAGCCGGGTGATCTCATCGGCCTGCCGATCGATGAGCCGCAGCGCGGTCGGATCCCCGGCCTCGGCGGTGGCGAACAGCACGCGGACCAGCTCGTGCAGCCGCTGCTCCGCCAACTGGCCGAGATGGATCGCCTCGGCCACCGCATTGGCTCCGGCGAGGCCGAAATACGCACCGATGGCGGCGGATAGCGCGGTCGGTTCACCGCGTCCGTCCTCGGCCCTGGCCGCGTGCCACATCGCCTCGGCCGCCATGCCGCCGCCGCCACCCCAGTCGCCGGTGAGCACACCGAGCGCCGGGAAGCGGGCGGTGCGCCCGTCCGGCAGCAGGCCGGCACAGTTGATGCCGGCACCGCAGACCACCGCGACGCCGCACGGCCCGTCGGTACCCGCGCGGAGCAGACCGAAGGTGTCGTTGACGACGCCCACCGTCAAACCCCAAGGGCGCGCGGCGATCGCGGCATGCAACCGCTGTTCCTCGATGGGCAGATCGACATTGGCCATGCACGCGCTCACCCGGGTGGTGAGAATCCCGCCGCGGGTCAATCCGGCCTGCCTGGCCACCGATTCGACCAGCGGCGTCAGCCCCTCGATCGCCTGGCGTGCTCCGGTGCGGTGCGGTTGGTAGCCGCCGCCACGCGCGGCGCCGAGCACCGACCCGTCGATCCCGACCAGCGCCACATCGGTCTTGCTGTTGCCCGCATCGATGGCGAGGACGCCCGGAATCTGCTCGTTCTGTGGGATTTTCATCAGACGCTTCCCCCGCCAACAGTTCACGGTGTTTTTCGGCATGATCACGCCCAGCCCAGGTAGGCGCGGTTATGCGCGATCAGCCGATCGGTCAGCTGGTCGGCCAGCTCGTTCTGGCCGACCAGCGGGTGCGCTAGTAGTGCGCGGAAAACACGGTCGCGACTGCCTTCCAGCGCGGCCTGCACTGCGAGTTGCTCGTAGGCGGTGACGTGCGCGATCAGGCCCGCGAAGAGCGGTTCGATCGGGCGCTGCGGCAGTAAGCGCACCCCTGCGGCGTCCACCGCCGCAGGCACCTCGATCACGGCATCGTCGGGCAGGAACGGCAGGATGCCGTCGTTGCGGGTGTTGACCACCTGGACACTGCCGCCGCCGGTGCCGAGCAGCGCGGCGAGCAGTTGCACCGCGGCCTCGGAATAGAAAGCGCCGCCGCGCTTTCCGAGCAGTTCGGGCTTGGTGTCGAGGGTGGGATCGGCATACATGTCCAGCAACTCTCGCTCGATCGCCGCCACTTCGGCGGCCCGTGAACCGGTGGTCGCGGACTCCTCGACCACCACGTCGTGCTGATAGAAGTAGCGCAGGTAGTACGACGGGACGACGCCCAGCCGCTCGATCAGCGCCAACGGCAGCCGCACGTCGGCCGCGATGTCCGCGCCGAAGTCGGCGAGCAGCTTGGGCAGCGCCTCGTGCCCCGTGCCCGCGCCGGGGTGGTCGAGCACGGTGACGCCGCGCACCCAGGTGAGGTGATTGAGGCCGACGTGGTCGAGCCGGATCAGCTCCGGGTCGACGCCCAAGTGCGCGGCGAACTTTCGCTGGAATCCGATCGCGACATTGCACAGGCCGACGGCCTTGTGTCCTGCCGATTGCAGTGCGCGGGTGACGATCCCGACCGGATTGGTGAAGTCGATGATCCAGGCCTCCGGGTTGGCCCGGCGCACCTGCTCGGCGATGTCGAGCACCGCCGGGACGGTGCGCAACGCTTTCGCCAGACCACCGGCGCCGGTCGTTTCCTGTCCGACGCAACCACATTCGAGTGGCCAGCGCTCGTCCTCGTTGCGGGCGGCCTGCCCGCCGATGCGCAGCTGCAGCAGCACGGCATCGGCATTGTCCACCCCGTCGGCGACCGAGGTGGCCGTGCTGACCGTGGCCTGGTGTCCCTGTTTGGCGAAGATCCGGCGGGCCAGCCCGGCGATCAGCTCCAGCCGGTCCACGGCGGGATCGATGAGGACGATCTCCCCGATCGGGAGAGTGTCACGGAGCCGGGCGAATCCGTCGATCAACTCCGGCGTGTAGGTGGAACCACCACCGACTATGCAAAGTTTCAGTGCGCGCATCAGCCTTTGACCCCTGTCAGTGTCACGCCTTCGATGAAGGCCTTCTGTGCGAAGAAGAAAAGGAGGATCACCGGCGCCATCACCAGCAGGGTGGCGGCCATGGTGAGGTTCCAGTTGACGTGGTGGGCGCTCTTGAACGACTCCAGGCCGTAGCTCAGCGTCCAGGCGGCCGGGTTCTCGCTGGCATAGATCTGCGGCCCGAAATAGTCGTTCCAGCAATAGAAGAACTGGAACAGCGCGACCGCGGCGACGGCGGGCTTGGCCATCGGCAACACGATCCGCAGCAGGATGCGCACCTCACCGCAGCCGTCGATGCGGGCCGCCTCCAGGTAGTCGTCGGGGATGGTCAGCAGGAACTGCCGCAGCAGGAAGATGGAGAAGGCGTCCCCGAAGGCCAGCGGAATGATCAACGGCCACAGCGAACCGGTGAGATGGAACTGCTTGGACCAGATCATGTACATCGGGATGACCGTCACCTGCGGCGGCAGCATCATCATCGAAACAACGGCCATCAGCGCGAGATTGCGGCCGCGGAAGCGAAACTTGGCCAGCGCGTAGGCCACCGGGATGCTGGAGAGCAGCGTCAGCGCGGTACCGGCCGCCGCGTACAGCAGGGTGTTGCGCCACCAGGTGAGGAATCCTGGCGTCTCCCAGACCTTTACGTAGTTTCCCCAGTGCCACTCGGCGGGCCAGAGGTCGGCGGTGAGCGCCTGCCGGTCCGACATCACCGACGTGAGCAGGACGAAGGCGAACGGCATCAGGAACAGCAGCGCGGCGGCGATGGCGAGCGAGTGCACGGCCACCCAGTGCAGCGCGTCCTTGCGACGGGCGCCCCTGGCTTCGACGGTCGGCATGGTGGGCACCGGGCGGGCGGGAGTCATGGTCATCGCTCAGTCCTCCTGCAGGAAGCCGGATTTGCGCCGCAGCAGCAACGCGGTGAACGCCATCGAGATGGCGAACAGGATCACGGCGACCACGCACGCGGAGCCGATATCGAAGCGCTGGAAACCGAGGTTGTAGACCATCTGCGGCAGCGTCCAGGTGGAACCGTGCGGGTAGCCCGGCACGAACGGCTCACCGGAATTGCCCGCCTTGCCGCTGGCGACCTTGCCCGCCACGATCGCCTGCGTGTAGTACTGCATCGTCTGGATCACGCCGGTGACCACCGCGAACAGCACGATGGGCGTGATGTTCGGCAGCGTGACGTACCGGAACCGCTGCCACGGACCGGCACCGTCGAGCTCGGCCGCCTCGTACTGCTCCTTGGACACATCCAGCAGTGCCGCCGTGAAGATGACCATCAGGTCGCCGATGCCCCACAGCGCGAGCATCGTCAACGCGGGCTTGGACCACTCGGGGTCGGTGAACCAACCCGGCTGCGGCAGACCAATGGTGCCGAGCAGGTGGTTCACCGGGCCGGTTCCCGGGTTCAGCAGGAAGGCGAAGGCCATCGTGGCCGCCACCGGCGGGGCGAGGAAGGGCAGATAGAACACGGTGCGGAAGAAGCCGAGCCCAGTCTTGATCTTGGTGACCAACAGCCCGATACCGAGCCCGAAGATCGCCCGCAGCGTCACCATCACCAACACCAGCCACAGAGTGTTGCCCAGCCCCCGCCAGAAGAACGGGTACTTGTCGAGGACGTAGTCCCAGTTCTTCAGGCCGGTGAAGGTCGGCGCGGCGAACCCGTCGTACTTCATGAAGGAGAAGTAGACGGTGGACAGCAACGGGTAGGCGAAGAAGAAGCCGAATCCGAGCAGCCACGGCGCGAGAAAAGCCAAGGTGCGCAGGGTTCTACGGCGGCGCTTGTGTTTCAGTGCCGCCGGAGCGGGCCGTTTCGGTGCCGCCGGGGTGGGGCGTTCGAGCGTCGGCTCGAGTGCCGCCGGGACGGACGTGCTCGACAGTGCCATCGCTACATCACTTCGCCTGGTCGATCGCCTCGTCGATTTCCTTCGCGGTCGCGGCCAGCCCCGCGGCGAGGTCGACCTTGCCCGCCTCGTATTCGTAGCCGAAGTTGTTCAGCGAAAGCTGGTACGCGCCACCGTTGATGCTGGCCGGCGTGGTCGAGGAGTTGGGGTTCTTCGCGATGTCGATGAAGGTCTTGAAGTTCGGATCGGCGGTCAGCTTCGGCGAATTCAAGGCCTCGTTGGTGCTCGGCACGTTGTGGATGGCGTTGGCGAAGCTGACCAGGGCGTCGGTGTTCGTGGCCAGGTACTTCACCAATTCCCAAGCGGCGGTCTGCTTTTGGCTGGACTTGGCGACGCCGATGATGGTGCCGGTCTGGTAGCCGCGGCCGTAGGTCTCGGCTTGGTCGTCGGGCACGGGGAAGGGCGCGGTGGCCCACTCGAAGCCCACCGGGAACTCGGCCAGCGACGCGGTGCGCCATTCGCCGTCGAGGGACATGGCCACCTGGCCGGTGTGGAAGGGGTTCTTGGCGCTGAACTCCTCGCCGAAGGTGGTGCGGTGCCGCTCCAGCTTGTCGTACCCGCCGAGCTTGCCGATCAGCTCTTTCTGCCAGGAGAACATCGCGGCGATCTTGGGATCGGTGCCGACATTCGACTTCCCGTTCGCGTCGAAGTAGGTCGCGCCGTACTGACCCAGGTAGTGCGTGGGACTGGTCTCGTAGCCGTGGTAGTTCGGCATGAAGCCGAGCTGTTTGTAGCCGTCGCCCTCGGCGATGGTCAGCTTCAGTGCCGCAGCTTCGAACTCGCTAAATGTCTTTGGCGGCGAGGTGATTCCGGCAGCGGCGAAGGCGGTCTTGTTGTAGTACAAGCCATAAGAGTCGCTGAGCAGCGGCAGCGCGCACTGGTTGCCCTGGAACCGGCTGTACTCCAGCATCGCGCGCGGGAAGGTCGCGGCGGGGTCGATGCCCGACTTCTTCAGGAAGGGATCGAGATCGGCCCAGACGTTGGCGGAGCAGAACTTGCCGACCGAGTCGGTGGTGAAGGAGGAGACCGCGTCCGGCGCGTCCCGGCCGCCGGCCCGCAGCGCCTGCTCGAGCTTGTCGTCGGCGATGTTGGCGACCGCCTTGACGTGGATGTTGGGGTGCAGTTTCTCGAAGGCGGCGATGTTGTCGTTGATCGCCTTGACCTCGTGGTCCTGACTCCAGCCGTGCCAGAACGTGATGCTGACTTCTTTGCCTTGGTCGGAGCCGTCGCCGCCGCCGTCGGAGCTCTGCCCGGTACAGGCGGTGACGAACAGCGCGGCGGACGCGCATGCGGTGAGGGCGGCGAGGATGCGGCGTGTCGTTCTGCGCATGTGCGGTTCTCCTGGGTACTGCTCGAGGTGCGGTGGATCAGTGAGTCGAGAACACGGTGTCCCTCGTGGTGGCCAAGGCGCGTTCCAGCGCTCCGTGTAGGACGGGCGACCCGGGTACGGTGCTGGCGCGCACCGCGGGCCGGGCGAAGGTCAGTTCGGTCAGGGCGTCCTCGACCAGCGCGGCCAGCCGTTCGCCGCCGGCCCGTGGCACGTCACCGCCCAGGATCAGCAGCTCCGGGTCCACCACCGAGACGATCGAGGCGATCCCGAGGGCCAGCCTGCTGGCGAACTCGACCAGGAACGCGTCACCGGACCCCGGCGTCTCCAATGCCTCGGCGACCACTCGCGCGGCCGTCGGCGCGGACAGGCCGTGCTTCTTCGCCAACGCCAGAACCGCTGGGGCACCGGCCAATTCCTGGAAGCCGCCGGAATTCTTGCGGCGGACGTCGTGCACGATCGGCGCGCCCGGCAGTGGCATGTAGCCGACTTCGCCTGCGCCGCTGTGGAAACCGCGATGCAGGCGACCGGCGATCACGATCGCGGCGCCGACACCGACGCCGGTCCACAGCAGCACGAAGTCCTCGCTGCCCTGCGCCGCGCCGTGCGCCTGCTCGGCGATGGCGGCGAGGTTGACGTCGTTCTCGACCGATACCGAGCAGCCGATGGCCGCTTCGAGTTCGGCGACCAGTCGCGGGGAATGCCAGCCGGGAAGGTGTGTGGCGTAACGCAATTTGCCGGTGGCCGGGTCGAGCGCGCCGCCGATGCCGATGACCACCTCGCAGCAGACCCCGTCGCCGATCTCGGCGAGGGTGACCGTCTCGGCGACCGCCTCGCCCACCCTGGTGATGGTCTGGGCGGCGGGCCAGCCCTTGGTGGCGACCTCGTGTTCGGCGAGCACCCGGCCGGTGATGTCCGCGACGGCGATGCGAATCCGGAAGGCGGTCACATCGAGCCCGGCCACATAACCTGCCGTCGGATTCACTTGATACAGCTGGGCATTCGGGCCGGGCCCGCCCGGCATGGTGCCGACCGGGACCACCAGTCCGGCCGCCTCCAAGCGTCCGAGCAGCTGGGAGGCGGTCGGCTTGGAAAGGCCGGTGAGCGTGCCGATTTGGGTGCGGGACAGCGGGCCGTTGGCGAGCAGCAGCTCCAGCGCGGCGCGGTCGTTGATCGCGCGCAGCAGGCTGGGCGTGCCTGCGAGGGTTTGGCGCGTGGTCACGTGACGCCCCTTCCCTCACCGCGGCCGGTGAACTATTAGGAAAGTTTCCAATTACTGTGAGGAGGGACACTATGTCCGGTTCGTCCGGCTGTCAATCGCTGTCCGCGTGGCGGATACCCACACGTCATGTGTCGGACGTCGCCGTTGACCTCAACCATCGTCGAGGATCCGGGGTCGTTTCCGAACGAACGACACCGAAGGGACTGCCATGAAAATTCGCGAAGTAGCCATCGACACAACGGATCTCGATGAGGCGGCCGAGTTCTACCGGGACGTGCTACGCCTCCCGGTCGCGGCGGAGCCCGAGCGGGTGACCGTGCAGGTCGGCCTCAGCAAGCTCGTGCTGACCCGCGGCGCGCCCTTCGCCGGGGTGCATCATCTGGCGTTCGGAATTTCCCCAGATGATTTCGAGCTCGCGCAGAACTGGGTACGCGGGCAAGTGGATACCATCGAAGGCTGATCAGCGGCGTCGCCGCGCGTACACCGCCCGCAGACTCGTGCCGACCTTGTTGGCTGTGGCCTGAGCTTGTTGTCCACGTTCGGAATCGAGCAGCTGCCGGGCGGTCTCGCCGGTGTGCCTACCCGCACTCTCACCCAGGCGACGCAGCTGTGTCGCCTGGGTCGACGCGCGCAGCTCGCGGAGGCGTTCGTCCTCGGAAAGGTGTTGGGCATGTTGCTTCATGGCCTGTGAAACGGCTTGCACGCGTTCGAGGCCGATATGCGCGCCCCGTGTGCCGCGTTCGACGATCGCCGCGTCCCTGGCGGCCTGCCATGACTTCTGGTACAGGCCCGCGCGGACGACCGTGGTGCCCGCGATACGGTCGATCACGGTTCGACGGCTCGCGCTCGCCACCGGTGCCGCGTTGACCACGAGCGCGAGGACGGCGATGTGCCAGAGTGCAAGGGACAGTACAAACTTGCCTGCGAGCAGGGCTATGCAGGCGGCGGAGTACAGGCCGACATCCACCACGGTGCTCGCCAGCGCTCTACGGGCCGACTGCCACTTCCCCAGCCTGCCTCGGGGATCGGCGAGTGCGTGAACTCGGATGTCCAGCAAGAACTTTCCGAGCGTGCGGCCCTTCCAAAGCAGGGATGCTAAGTGATACACGAACACGATCAGCACGAGCGCGAGGCACGCCTCGGTGATCAGCAGCAGGACTTCACCGAAGACGTCCCAGCCGAACGCCTTACCCGCTCCGCCCCAATCTCCGTTGGCGCGGAACAGATTCCAGCCGCCCGACTGGGCAAGGCCGGGCCAGCCGGACAGGTAGTCGGCGATCCGGTAGTGCGTGACCGAGCCGAGCAGGACGGCCGCCGCCACGATCACGGCGAAGTCGACCGCCCACGCGACTATTCGCCTGTTCACGGGTGCCGGTTCGGGCGTGGGGATGGGCTCGGCCATGATGTGCACCTCTTCGCAATACCGGCTGCGCGAGTCCGGGAACCCGAGCACCGGCGCGTTCTTCTTGCGTCTCACAGATTCCTCGGGCGAGGCAGGTCGCACAATCGGCCGAACAGCGGACAGGACAGCTGGGCCGAGACCCGGCGCGTGCTTACCCGGACTAGGCGGAGACTCGTGCCGAGGGCACGGCGCGGGCGTCCACGGCAACCCGGCGGCGCGGCGCAGCCCGGCGCTGCGCCAGATGCGCGGCCACCACCATGGCATGCGCTGCGATCACGACGGCTGACGCAGTACCGATTCCCACCAGCAGCAGAACCACGACAGATACCGATCCTTCCGAAGCACTGTTTCGACGGCGCGCACTGTGCGACGCCCGACGGGCTGTATGCCCTGGGTTCGGTAGGCCAAACAACGTGTGACCCACGACACAGTAGTCCGGCAGTTTCGTGGCAGACGCCGTCGTAGCCTGGGGCCATGATCACCTGTGTTGTGGAGTATGTGGTCGATCCCGCGAAGATCGACGCGTTCGAACGCTTCGGCCGCCGGTGGATGGAGTTGGTCGAGCGGCACGGCGGCACGCACCACGGCTATTTCCTGCCCGCGGAAGGCGCCAGCGACAAGGCGATGGCCTTGTTCAGCTTCGCCGGCCTCGGGGCCTATGAGCAGTATCGGGCGCTGTTCGGTGTCGATCCGGACTTCATCGCGGCCGATCGCATCCGCGACGAGAGCGGCTGTGTGCTCCGGTACGAGCGCACCTTCATGCGGCCGTTGCTTCCCGAGGGAACCTAGTCCCGAGTGACCTGCGGTTCGGTGCCGCCGGGGAACGTCGGACGTTGGGCGGCGAGATATTCGGCCTGGATCTTGTAGTAGCGGGAAGTGGCGCCGTACGCGGTGTAGAACACGAAGCCGCGGGTTTCCGGGTCGGCGAAGGGCGCTTCGTCGACGAAGCGGGCCAGTACCGGGTCGAGGCGGGTCGGGAAGGTCGAGGCCGTGCAGCGCAGGGGGAAGCAGATGCGTTCCATGCGCGGCGAAGTCCAGGAGAAGGTGCGGTACAGGTTGAAGGTGCGGCCGAGCAGCGCCAGTTCCTCGTCGGTGGCGGCCACGAAGTCGAGGTCGGCCAGGATGGTGGTGATGTCGGCGGCGGTGAGCTGGCCCGCTTCGAACACCTGGGAGTACAGGTTCATGGTGCGGGCGGCGAAATCCACTCCGAGGATGCCGATTCGGCCGCCGTAGCGCGACAGGTGCGCGGCGTGCGCGCGGGCCGATTCGGGCATGCCGGGGAAAGCGAGCATCCGCTCCACGCTGACGAGTTCAGGGAAGATCAGCCAGATTTTCTCCACGCCGCCGGCGAGCGCGACATCGACGCCCGCGCGCACGGGCATGACCGCGCAGATCTCGGCCAGCAGCTGTTCCATCGGATGGCCGGTGTAGGTGAGCAGCCCGGCGTCACGCAGGGTCTGGATGAGCTCGGTCGGTTCGCCGGGGTACATCACCCGCGCGTTGACCTGACGTTCGGGGATCGGGTGCGTGGTGGTGCGCACGGCGACGACGGAGCCGGTCCACAGTTCGGACAAGGTGTCCAGTACCGGATCCATTACCGACGGGTCGTAGCGCGCCTCGGCAATGCGCGCGTATGCCCGCAGGTCTTGCCGGAAGCGGTCGAGAGTCGGAACGGCGGATGTGCGCATGAGTCACCTCGAATATCCAACCGCCACGGGCGGTTCGCAGCCGCCGATGGCTCAGGTACAAGAATGTCGAACACAATGCCTTGGGCTCAGGATAGTCGGGTGGTGGCGCTGGGTCCGAGTTTCCTGCGGTATTGCCGGGGCCGGTCTCCGGTCAGGCAGGAGCGCTGTGGCGGACGTGGACGGGCACGTCGTCGGCCCACGGCTGGCGGGTCACCATGTCGGCGACGTAGACGACCCCGCGCTCGAATTCGCCGGTGGCGGCATCGACGAGCCGATACTCCTGCGTCCCTTGGTGAATCGGCTGGGCGTCGAGCAGCACGACCCGCACTTCGCCGGGCTCGAACCGGCATCGCTCCTGCATGGCGGCGATGAGTTGCTCGTTGTGCAGGTGGCCGTCGCCGAAGTTCCAGCCGAGCGCGGTGCTGCAGATGCGCTCACCGTCGGTGATGGTGTACTCGTCCTCGCGTCCGGGTGGCATGGCTCGATGCACGAGGGTGAACAGCGCGCGGCCGTGGGTGTTCATGGCGCGGAAGGCATATCCCATGAACATCGGGATCTGCGCCCGGTCCTTGCCGTAGAACCGCTCCAGCTGTGCCTGCGGCATGCCGGCGATCGCGACGATGCCGCGGCTGATCTTCGCGGCGGCCGACGGTGTGATGCACCACAACGTCGTGTCCCAGTTGCCTGCGTAGTAGCGCATGCCGGGCAGGAACGAGATCTTGCGCGGGAACAGGTTTCCGGCGATGACGATGCCGGCGATCACGATGAACAACACCGCCACCGGGATGGGATTGTGCAGGCCGGCGAGGCCGAGATCGGCGTGCGCGACGAACAGCACCAGCACGCCGAAGATCATGAAGACGTTCCACTCCAGTGGCACGCCCATCGGGATGGCGGTCAGGATCGTCAGGTGGAAGCCGATCATTACGATCGCGGCGATCGTGGTCGGCAGACCGCCGTGCGAGAAGAACAGCACCAGCGGGACACACATTTCGACGGCGGTGCCACCGTGGGCGAAGATCCGGGACAAACGCCCTGGCCGTAGGTCGTCGGGGAAGTTCTCGAAGAACTTGCGCTTCAGCGACTTTCGGCGAAAGACCGGACTGTTGGACATCATGGTGGACACCACGAACGGGAAGTGCTTGTTCAGCTTCGAAGTCGCCGCGCCCATCCAGATCACCACGAATACCACCTTCGCGGCGACGATCATGTCGGCGCCGGTGAACAGGAAAGTGACCGCCAGCGTGGCATACACCTCGCCCCGCGCCGCCAGGAAGATCACCTTGTCGCGCAAACCGATGACCGCGAGCAGCCCGAGCACCGCCGCGATCTGCCAGACCGGCAACAGTCCCACCGTCGTACCCAACTCCGGTACCGGACCGGTCCCGTTTGACAGCAACGCGATCGACGTCAGCACCAGCAACGCCGCATACAACGCGACATCCACCGGCGTGCGCGTGGTGCCCCTGGTCAACGGAACCCGCTCAGGCCATGGCGGCAATCGAATCGTTTTGGGCCGCAACCAATACAGGATCGAACCGAGCGGCGGAAAGAACCTGTTGTTCAGCGGCCCGAACCCACACCCGAGCCCGACCACCTCGAACAGCAACGTATACAGCACGACCTTCTGGAAAACAATCGGCTCCGACCACCAGTCCCCCACGCTCGTGAACCCGTCGATGCCCTTGGTGGACAACACGATCAGCCAGCCACCCAGCACATACAGGCCCACCTTGCCCGCATAGAACAGATGCAGCGCGACCGGCGTCCCGAACCCCACCTCGGCCCAATGCCGGGCCATCGGCCGAATCCGCTCGCTCCGAGTCCCTTTGCTCCACTCCGCCATATCGACCACCGGCAGGTCAGGCTCCAGAAACCCCATCGAGCACTCTCCGATTCGACGACACCGAGGCACCCACCCGAATCAGGGACCTCACGGTCCTTCGATACGTTGACAGGTCAGCAATACGGTGTCAACGGCCCGTCCCAAGATCAGCCCTGGCGGCGTGGTTGCCGAGGGGGAGGTCGAGTTCGGCGGCTTTGACGAGGGTGTGGTCGGGGCGGGCGGATTCGAGGGTGAATTTGGCGGAGCGGCCGGTGATGGCGAGGGAGGCGATGGAGTTGCCGAAGTGGGGGCCGGTGACTTTTTGCCAGCGGACCGGGTCGGGTGAGATGCCGCGGCGGGTGGCGTGGCGGCGCAGTGCGGCTGCGACCGGGGTTGCCCAGGAAAGAGTGAAGGCGGGGCGGAAGATTTTGGGTGGGTCGTTGTGGACCGGTGAGCAGACCAGTTGCAGCACTTCGGATTTCGTCGGTTCGGCGTAAGTGGCGCGGGCGGCGTAGCTGTGGTGGACGTCGCCGGACAGCACGCAGATGGTGCTCGGTGCGTCGGGTGCGGTGCCGAGCCGGTGGATCAGCCGCGCCAGCCGTTCGAAGGAGGCGCGGAAGGCGGGCCAGTGCTCCAGATCGGCTGCCTGCCTGACCTTCTCACCGAGGCGGCCGCGCCAACCCGGCTGGCTCGCCGCGCGTTCGTTGAGCGATTGCAGGTAGCTCAGCGCGTGCGGCATCAGCCAGGGCAGTGACGAACCGATGAGCAGGTGGTCGTAGTCGCCCGCGGCGTTCTCCTCGATCCAATCGAACTCGTCGGAGCCGACCATGAGCCGCTGACCGTCGAGGATGCGGCCGCTGCGGGTGTCGATCACCAGCAACCGGATCCGGCCGAAGTCGCGACGGTAGCTCCAGCGGGTCGGTTTGCGGCCGTCGACCTCTTTGTCGGCCTCCTCCGCGAAGTCCTCCAGCAGATCCTGCACGTCGACGCCCGCTTCGGACACCTTGCTGTACAGCAGGTTTCGCGCGAGCTCGTCCGGGCCCAGGTTGCCGATGTGCTGATACACCCAGTACGACGCGAGCCCGGCGCGAATACGCTTGCGCCACCACGGTTTTTGCGCCATCCCTTCCCGCCAGGTCCGCGAGGTGTTCCAGTCGTCGCGCACGTCGTGGTCGTCGAAGATCATCGAGGTCGGCACATTCGACATCAGCCAGCGAATCTCCGGGTCCGACCACGATTCGTGGTACAGCTCGGCGTACTCGCGGAACGACACCACCTCGCCCGCGGGCTCCTGCCCGCCGCGCCGCTGCGCCAGCCAGTCCTTCATCCGAGGTGTCGGCTCGTCGGCGTACACCTGATCCCCGAGCAGCAGTAGCGCATCCGGCCACTCCAGTTCGGGCAGGCTCTGCATCCGCATGGCATACGCGTCCAATGCGTCAGGTCCGAGCTTGTCCGGTGTCAGCTCCTCGGGCGTCGCCTTGGCCGCGCGGCACGAACCGAAGATGATCTTCTCGACTCTGTGCGTGCGAATCCGGCACGGCGGCAACGGGGATTCCGGCTCCGGCCAGGCGACCACGCCGTCCAGCACAACCTGGTAGGGAATGGACGAGTCAGGTTCCAGCCCGTCGACGACGATCAGCGCGAAATGCTGCTCCCCCACCTGAAATGTCCGCGCCCGCCGCCCGAGCACGTCCACTTCGCACGCGCCGTCCGTCTCTACCCAGACCGTCGCCGAGGTCGCATCCACGTGCCGCAAAACCGGGCCCAAAACCAACTCAGCCATACCAGTCGACGTTACTTCGTTCAGCGCCACCGAGGTTGGCAAGTGAGTTCAGCGGATACCAATGCGCTACCGCGTAAGCGTCCCGTGACCGACGCGCCCACTTCTGTGACAGCGCGACACAAACCCGGCTCGGTCGGTAATGATGTTGTCTCATGGTGGATTACGCGATGATTTTCGACCGGGTTCGGGGATCGCTGCTGGGTGGGGCGGTCGGGGACGCGTTGGGGTGGCCCATCGAATTCCAGACGCTGACGCAAATTCGCGACCGATACGGCGCGGACGGAGTGACGGGATTTCTGCCGCAGCACGATGACGGTGCGCCGCAGCAGATTACCGACGACACACAAATGACCTTGTTCACGGCGGAGGGTTTGTTGCGGTCGGTGCCGGGCGCCGACCCCATGCGTGCGCTGCGCCGGGCGTATCTGCGCTGGTTAGAGACTCAGCAGGCGGAGGGTCCGGCAGCAGACAGTGATGGCTGGCTGGTGAGTCTGCCATTTCTGCACGCGGTGCGGGCGCCGGGGAACGCGTGTATGTCCGGACTTCGCAGACAGGCGCTGAGTTATCTTGCGCCGGAACCGTTCGGCGTGCACGGGCCGGTGAATTCGCACTCGAAAGGCTGCGGCACCGTCATGCGGTCCGCGCCGTTCGGGTTGGCCGGGATGGGGCCTGAGCACGCGTTTACTAGCGCGGCGCGGGCTGCGCAATTGACCCACGGACACCCCACGGGTTACCTCGCCGCAGGTGCGTTCGCAGCACTGGTCGACCGGGTGGTGCGCGGGATCGAGTTGCCGTCAGCGGTGCGGGAGACCATTGCTCAACTCACCGACATTCCGGAGAGTGCGGAGACAATCGACGCGTTGACGCGAGCGGTCACGTTGGCCGAGGACGCGCCCGCCGCCGACCAGGTCGAGCAGATAGGCGGCGGGTGGATCGCCGAGGAGTGCCTGGCCATCGCCGTGTACTGCGCCATGCAGGCAGCCCGGACCGGCGACGTGCGCGCGGCACTTCTGCTGTCGGTGAACCACTCCGGTGACTCCGACTCCACCGGCGCGGTGGCCGGGAACCTGATCGGCGCCATGCACGGTGTCTCCGCACTGCCGATGGACTGGGTGTCCACGGTGGAGGGGCGCGACGTGCTGATTCAGGTGGCCGACGACCTCGTCATGAACTTCGGCGTCGGCGATCGGTCCGCGCTCGCCGCGCGATACCCGGTCGACGAGGGGCTGTAACAAGGCCCGCGTACATCAGAGCGGTAAGCGCGACGCCGTCGCGAGCCGAGCTGCCGCACTACCAGTCGACAGCACCGAGCTCGTGCAACTTCCGGAACACCAGCATCGACCCGGGCGCCACATGCTCCATCGCGGCGTACTCACTCACCGTGAAGTACCGCAGCTCCGCAATCTCACTGGTCGGCTGCGGATCACCGTCGAGTTCCGCGGTGAAGCACGTCATGTGCAGCTGCGTGCCGGACGCATGCCCGTACGCCTCGGCCAGAAACACACCGAGCTCGTCACAGGACACGACGCCGACGCCGAGCTCCTCCCTGACCTCACGATGCAATGCCAGTTCGGGCGTCTCGCCGGGATCGATCTTCCCGCCCGCCATGTAGAAGACTTCCTTGCCGATCGATCGCGCCTGCAGCAGACGACGATCCCTGACGTGGGCCAACGCGGCTGTGCGAATCACCGGCCCCACCCTACTTTTCCGGCTCGGGAACGGGTCGACCGGTCGGCGCCCCAAACCCGGTCGGCAACCATTAGGGTGGCGGAGCGAAACTGTTCGAGCGGCGAGAAGCACGGGGGCACATAGGTGAACACCACGCAGGACGACTGGTCGAGTCTCCCGTCGGAGTCGCAGCGCGCCGCGCACAATCGCAAGGTTCTCGTCGGATTGGTGACGGGCGGTGTGCTTTTCACCCTCGTCTCGGCGCTGTGCGTGGGGATCGTGGCGCAAGATCTGACCAAGGATGTCGTCGGTACGCCGAAGCCGGTGCAGAACTCCGTGCAACTGCCGGGCGCTCCCGCGGGCGTCACCGACACCGGCGCGGTCCGGATCGGCGATCCCGGCGCGCAGGTCGTGGTCCGCGTCGTCGCCGACTTGCAGTGTCCCGCATGCCAAATGTTCGACCGCGCCAACGCCAGAGTGCTCCAGGAGGCCGCGGCCAGCGGTTCGGCCGTCATCGAATACAACGTCATCTCGTTCCTGGACCGAGCCTCGACCAATCAGTACTCGTCCCGCGCGGGCAACGCGTCGTTCTGTGCCGCCGAGGCGGACCCGTCGAAGTACCAGGGCTGGCTGGTCGCGATGTTCGACAACCAGCCCGCCGAAGGCGGTGACGGCCTCGCCGACGACCGGCTGATCGAGATCGCCAGGGAGTCCGGGTACGCCGATGCCGCTGTGGCCCAATGCATTACCGAGCGCAAGTACGACTCGTACCTGCGGGTGAAGACCAAAGAGGTCCTCGCGGGCGGGGTCAACTCCACTCCGTCGGTGTTCGTGAACGGTCAGCAGGTCGCCGACGCGGAGCATCTGTTCGCCCCCGATGGTCTCGGCCCGCTGATCGGCGCCACGCGGTAGTAGCCGGTCGAACGAGAACGTGCCCGAATTGCGGCTTTGCCGAACTTGTTTCGGTGAGATCCGCTAGCTTGCTCGCTATGAACTCACGCTGGGGCGCCGCGCTCGCCATCTCCGTCCTATCGTTGTCCGGCCTGGTTGCCGGCGCTGCCCCGGCCTCGGCAGGCCCGCCCGTGGTGACGTGCGCCTTCACGCCGACCCCGGAGAACCCGGCGGCCCGCCAGGTGCTGCCACCGCCGCCGGTCGCGCTGGCCGTGGGCACCATGGATGTGACGTTCCAGTTCAACTACGGCCCGGTGACCGTGCGACTCGACCGCGCGGGCGCCGCCCCGTGTGGCGCGCAGAACATGGCGAGCCTGGTGCTGCAACGCTTCTACGATCAGAGCCAATGCTGGCGGCTGACCGACAGTGCCCGCCTCGGCGTCCTGCAATGCGGTGACATCTACGAGGTGGAAAAGGGCGGTCCCGGTTACCAATTCCCCGACGAGGTCGACGGCACCGAGACCTACCCGCGCGGCACCGTGGCGATGGGTAACCAGGGGCCGGGTACCAACGGCAGCGAATTCTTCATCGTGCACTCCTTCGCCAACATTCCGGCGAACTACTCGGTGCTCGGGCAGGTCGTGCGCGGCATGGACGTGCTGGACCGGATGGTTGCCGCCGGCATCACGCCCACCGAGCGCGGTCCGCGCGACGGGCTGCCAGCCGAGCCGGTGGTGATCACCAGCGCCCACCTGGGCTAACCGGTTCGCGTTGCCCCGCTGCCGAACTGATCAGTTGGTACACGCAGGTTGCGTAAGCCACACTGGTCAGCTGGCAGAGGGGGCGTGAATGTCGGATATTCCGGAGTGGGCGAAGCAACTTCCCTGGGGAGTGCGGATCGAATGGGGTTCGGCAGGCGCGCGAGCGCTCGGGCCCGATAGCGCGGCGCTCGTCGTGATCGATGTGCTGTCGTTCACGACGTCGGTGTCGGTGGCGGTCGAGGCTGGGACGCGGGTGTTTCCCTATCCGTGGCGCGACGAGACGGCTGCGGCGTTCGCGGCGAGCCGGGACGCGCGGCTGGCGGTCGGGCGTAAGAAGGCGTCCGCTCAGCAGCCGTGGTCGCTGTCTCCCGCGGCGTTGCAGCGGGCACCCGCCCCGGCCCGGCTGGTGTTGCCGTCGCCGAACGGGTCGGCTATCTCGGCGTCCGTCAGTGGCGTGCCGGTGATCGCGGCCTGCCTGCGGAACGCATCCTCGGTCGCCAGGTGGATCGTCGATCAAGGTTGGGGCAGCACGGAGCGGCCGATCGCGGTGATCGCCGCGGGCGAGCACTGGCCGGGACAGGACGTGCTGCGGCCGGCGATCGAGGACTGGTTCGGCGCTGCCGCGGTCATCTCGGCCCTCGCCGCGCACGGCGCCGGGCTGCTGTCACCGGAGGCTGCGGCGGCCAAGACTTGCTACGACGCGACCGCCGACGTGCCCCGGCTGATCGCCGAGTGCGCCTCCGGGCGTGAATTGGCGGCGATCGGGTTCGCCGATGATGTCGCCGTCGCCACCGAAATCGACGTGAGCACGACGGTTCCGGTGCTGGTCGACGGCTCATTCGTCGACGCGGCGGCCGTCGGCGCGGCACACTGGTGACGCAAGTGTGACGTCCCGCTGGGCGGGGACTTTCCGAACCGGGTCGCGGGTTATACGTGGGGCCGATATGAGGAGGTCATGTGGCACAGGAATACAACAGGAATCCCGCGGCCGTCGCCGCCCTGTCACCTGAGCAGTACCACGTCACCCAGGAGAACGGGACAGAACGGGCGTTCACCGGCGAGTACTGGGACAATCATGAACCCGGTATCTACGTCGATGTGGTGTCCGGTGAGCCGTTGTTCGCGTCGGTCGACAAGTTCGACAGCGGATCGGGATGGCCGAGTTTCACCAAGCCGATCGACGCCGGGAACGTGGTCGAGAAGCGGGACTTCAGCCATCTGATGATTCGCACCGAGGCGCGTTCGGCGCACGGCGGCAGCCATCTCGGGCACGTGTTCACCGACGGGCCGCGCGAGGCAGGCGGCCTGCGGTATTGCATCAATTCCGCGGCACTGCGTTTCATCCACCTCGATAACCTCGAGGCGGAAGGTTACGGACAGTACCGGACCCTGTTCACGAAGGAGGACGCGTGACCGACACACGCAAGGCGATTCTGGCCGGCGGATGCTTCTGGGGCATGGAGGACCTGATCCGCAAGCAGCCGGGGGTGGTGTCGACTCGGGTCGGCTACACCGGTGGGAAGAACGACAACCCCACCTATCGCAACCACCCGGGTCATGCGGAAGCCGTGGAGATCATCTACGACCCGGCCCAGACCGACTACCGGGCGCTGCTGGAGTTCCTGTTCCAGATCCACGATCCGACCACGAAGGACCGCCAGGGCAACGACATCGGTACCAGCTACCGATCCGCGATCTTCTACCTCGACGAGGACCAGAAGCGGATCGCGCTGGACACCATCGCCGATGTGGACGCCTCAGGTCTGTGGCCCGGCAAGGTGGTCACCGAGGTGACCCCGGCGAGCACGTTCTGGGAGGCCGAGCCGGAACACCAGGACTACCTGGAGCGCTACCCGGACGGATACACCTGCCACTTCCCCCGTCCCGGATGGAAGTTGCCGAAGCGAGAGACCGCCGCCCAGTAGATCGCGGACGGAAGGCCTTCGGGCACAAGATAACTGACTGACGAATTACCGACTGCGCCACCTCGTCGAGGTGGCGCAGTCGCCGTATGACGGGCTCTCGCGGGGCTTCTAGCTCGCCGGGAGCGCCGAGCGGTTCGGTATCGGAACGCTGCGGGGGACGGTGGCGGGGTCGGCGAGGGCTGCGCGGCGGGCGAATTCGATGACGCCGAGGAGGGTGGCGTCGGTGCCGAGGCGGGCGGGGGTGACGGCTGGTTCGATGTCGGGGACCAGGGCTTGGCGGCCGGCGAGCTGGTGTCGGATCGATGGCTCCAACCATGGAAACCATTGCGCGAGTGTGCCGCCGAGGATCACTTCGTCGATGTCGAGCAGGGCGGTGATGGACAGGATCGCGGTGCCCAGGGCTCGGCCGGCGAGATCGGCTGCCGCGCGGGCGCGTTCGTCGCCGCGGTCGAGTGCCCGGGTCAGCTGGTCGGCGGCGGGGCCGAGTCCGTTGCGGCGCAACAGATCACCGAGACCGGCGGCAGTGAGCAGCGCTTCGGGGCCCGCGTAGCCGACCAGGCAGCCGTGCGCACCGCAGGCGCAGGGCGGTCCGTCGATGGCGACGGGCATGTGGCCCGGCTCGCCGGCGATGCCGTGGCTGCCGGTGTGGATGCGCCCGTCCAGCACCACGCCACCGCCGATGCCGGTGCCTGCCGCGATGTAGACGACGCCGCGTGAGCGCCGTGGCTGCGCGTGATATTCGGCCAGTGCGGCGGCGTTCGCATCGTTGATCACGTCGATCGGGCAGGTCCGGCCGGGCAGCCGGGCGGCGATCAGCGCGCGCAGCCGGACGGGGCGCAGCCAGCCGAAATCCGGTGCGACGAGCACGGTTTGCGCGTCGTCGTCAGCGACCGGCCCCGCCATCGCAACCGCGACGCGCACCAGTTCCGCGCCGGGTGGCGCCGCCGCTTCGGCCCGCCGGACCGCGGTGGCGACCGCGTCCGCCATGGTGGCGGGCACGCCGGCGGCACTGTGGTGCGGCACGGCGTCCTGCCACACGATCGTGCCCGCGAGATCGGCGACGGCCACGCGGAGCTGTTCGGCGCTGATCTGCACCGCGACCGTCACCGCGCGACGCGGGACCATGCGCAGCAGGCGGCGCGGCCGCCCGCGCCCACCGCTGTTCAGCACGCCGTCTTCGCGCAGCAGCCCGCGGGCCGTGAGGTCGGCCACCAGGGTGGTGACCGACGCATGCGACAGCCCGGTGGCCACGGCGATCTCGGTGCGCGCGCAGGGCCCGTGCTCGGCGACGTAGCGCAGCACCAAGCCCAGGTTGCGGCGGCGGACGGCCACCGAATCGTGTGCCGGACTTGTCTCCACAATCCAACAATAGGCTGGTGGAGAATTTTTTCAACCGTTGACTTATTTCCAGGGGAACCGCGAACATGCCTTGGTCAACCACACACGAATCGAGGTCGCAATGCCCCACCTGACCCGCCGGACGGTGCTGCTCGGAGCCGGCGCGCTGGCACTGGCCGCCGCGTGCTCGGCCGAGCGCACACCGTCGGACGTCGTCCAGACGACATACGGTCCGGTCCGGGGTAGCCGACGCGACACCGGCATCGCGTTCCTCGGCGTGCCGTTCGCGAAGCCGCCGGTCAATGAGTTGCGGTTCGCGGCTCCGGTACCGCCCGCGCCGTGGACCGAAACGCTGGAGTGCACCGCTTATGGCCCCACCGCCCAGCGCCGATCGCTGGGTTCGGTGACCACCATCCCGGAGCCGAGCATTCCGGGCGCGGCCATCCTCAACCTCAATGTCTTCACCCCCGACCCGGCGGCGCGCGGGCTGCCGGTGCTGGTATGGATCCACGGCGGCGGCTTCGTCGCGGGCAGTCCCGCCAGCCCCTGGTACGACGGCACTGCGTTCAATCGTGATGGGGTGGTGGTGGTTTCGGTCGGTTATCGGCTGGGCATCGATGGCTTCCTGAGCCTCGACGGCGCTCCGGACAATCGAGCGGTGCTGGACTGGATCGCGGGTCTCCAGTGGGTTCGCGACAACATCGCGTCGTTCGGTGGCGATCCGGCTCAGGTCACCATCGCCGGTCAGTCCGCAGGCGGCGGGGCGGTCTGGGCGTTGATGGCCACGCCGTCCGCACGCGGCCTGTTCCGGGCCGGCATCTGCGCGTCCGGGGCGGTGACCCAACCGAACGATCTCGCCGCGGGGCGCGCCGTCGCCGAGCTGTTCACCCGGCGCACCGGGGTGCCCGCGACGGCGGCCGCGCTACGCGCCCTGCCCGAGGACAAGGTGCTCGATCTGCAAGATGTGCTCCAGGCGCCGGGGCCGGGTAGCGAGAGCGTGCCGATGCTGGGTCTGGCACCGTTCGCCGACGGCCAGCTGATCCCCGAAGCCACACCGGCGATGTTGAACAATGGTGCGGGCGGCGACATTCCCCTGCTGCTCGGCTTCACCAGGCACGAATTCAATATGGCGGCAACCATGCTCGCACAGAATCCGGAAGCTGCGGCCGCCAGTCCGCTTGCGCTCGCCGGTCGAGGCGCCGACATGGACGCGTACCGTGCCGCCTATCCCGGCGCGGACCCGACCCAGCTGGCCGGTCAAGCCATCAGCGACAGCATCATTCGCGGACCGTCGTATCGGGTCGCCGAAGCACGGGCCGGGCTGAATCTCCCGACCTGGCTGTACGAATTCGACTGGACGTCAACGGCTCCGAGCTATCGCGGGCTGGCAGCGCATTGTCTGGACCTGCCATTCGAGTTCGACCTGCTGAAAGCTCCTGGCGTCACCGACGTCGAGGGCGGCGCACCGCCGCAAGCACTGGCCGACGCCATGCACATGTCGTGGGTCGCTTTCATCAAACACCTTGACCCGGGCTCGAATTGGCCCCGCTACACGCTGGACAAGCGGCAGACGATGATCTGGTCCGATCAGAGCCGTGTCGAACCCGATCCGTTCGCTGCTCAACGCGGGATCTGGACGTCCTGATACCCGAGCCCGGAGTTCATCGAACAGACAGACGTCTTCGCCTGAGCAGTGACACGGCAACCATCCGCACCGAATCCTGCAGTGGCCGTTGCCTGCCGAACAGCATGAGCGGCGGTCGGGCTTCAGTGCCCGCGACCGCCGCTCGTGTTACCTCGTAGCGAAAGGCGTTACTACTGACGCGGTTTCGAGATCGCGTCGCGCACCCGGTCGAGCACTGCGGCGAACGGACCCGCGAACATGTTCACCGGTGCGGACTCCACACCCGGGTGCGGCCGGGTCGGCGCGGTCTTCTCGGCGAATTCGACAACGCCGCGCATCCGTTCGAGGTCGTTCTGGTCGAGCTGGGTCCGCAGCTGCTTGAACTCCTCGCTTTCCTCATGCCCGGCGTGGTTGAGTACCGCGTCGCGCAGGGCGGCGAGTTTCACGCCGAATTCCGGCGAGTTCACATTCATCTTGTCGAGTTCGGCCAGCGCCTGCTTGGCCTTGTTCTCCTCCTGCAACCGGGCGTCCACGATGGCGTCGCCGTTGTCGATCGCACGGCGAGCCCGCGGGTGGACGATCTCCTCCTCGGCGGTCTCGTGGACCGCGAGCAGCCGGCGCAGCTCGAAGAACTTCTGCTCGCGTTCCTCCGGGGTCACCGCCGCGGCGGTTTCGGTGAACAGCTGCCGAATCCGATTGTGTTGTTCCACTAGGAAGTCGATGACATCCGCAGTGCTGTCGATGCGTTGTGTTGCCATGGTTGACACCTCCTGGTCGGCCTGGGTGGCCGGGCTGATCGCCACCCATCGACGCCCTACCCGGCTCGTCGGCGCACAAACGACAACGAACAAGGTCGTTCAGCTCGCGCGATTCCGACCGCGTCAGGCACTCTCCTTCCCGCGAACGTTCTCCAGGTGTTTCATCACCCAGCCCGCGCTGGCGCCGTGGACGAGCACGGACAGGACGATCGTGAATGCCGTGATCGCCCACAGAGTCTCAGCTTCCGAGGAAAGGTTTGCCTGGGTCAGGCCATAGGAGACGTAGTAGATCGAGCCGATACCGCGGACGCCGAAGAACGCCGTGACGGCGCGCTCTTTCGGCGCCATCTCGTCACAGCGCTGCAATGCCAGCCACCCGGCGAACGGACGGAAGACGAAAACGAGCAGGACACCGACCGCGGCTCCTTGCCAGGACAGCGCGTTCAACAGGCCAGTGGTCAATGCCGCTCCGAGTAGCAGCAGCACTACAAGCGTCAGGACATGTTCCAACTGTTCGACCAGGCTGTGCATCTGCTCGTGGTATCCGCTGTCGCGCTCGATCCGTCGCATCGCGATCGCGCACGCGAACACCGCGAGAAAGCCGTAGCCGCCGACGAGTTCGGTGAGCCCGTAAACCGCGAACACCGCGGCCAAGGCGGCGATCGGTTCGCCCTGGTCGGCGAGTCGTGCGTTCTCGATGGGGAATCGAAACAAGCCGCGTCCGAGCAGGTCCCCCACGATCGCACCGAGGAGGGCTCCGACGACGATCTTGCCCAGGAGTTCCCACGCGAACCAACCGGCGAACCAGTTCTGCACCGACCCCTGGGTCGCGAGGAAGATCGCCAGGTAAACGAAGGGGAAGGCAAGAGCATCATTGAGGCCCGCCTCCGAAGTGAGCGCGAAACGCACCTCGTCGTCCTCCTCGGCGGAGCTCGCGCCGCCGGGCGTCGGCCCCTCCACCTGCACATCCGAGGCCAGCACCGGGTCGGTGGGTGCCAGCACCGCGGCAAGAAGAACCGCGGCGGCAGGCGACAACGCCGCCGCCCACCACCCGAATACCGCCACCGCCGCGATGCACAGCGGCATCGTGATCAGCAGCAACCGCCAGGTGGAACCCCAGGTACGCCAGTGCAGCGGACGGTCGATGGCCAGCCCGACACCCATCAGGGCCACGATCACACACACCTCCGCGAGGTGTTCGATCACGGTCGGATGGGACAACGGGGACACGGCTTGCAAGCCGGTCGGCCCGATCACCAGTCCCCCGACCGCTCCGACCCCCAACATGAGCATCGGCGCCGTGATCGCCCGATCCTTGAAGAGCCGAGGCAGCGTCGCCGCCAACAGCAATGCGATACCGGCGATCAGGTACGCGCGTTCGATATCGAGATTTGTCATCGTCGTTGCCACGCCACTAAGCACGTCACCTGTCGATCGGAGCAGAAAATCAAGATCTACCCGGGCGGTGCCATCCGAAACTCGGGCAGACTCGTTCGCGAGCGACTCCGTCAGTCCTGCGCGCTGTTCGGCGGTCGCGTGATTCGACAGCAAAAGCTGATGTGGCGTGACTTGGCGCTCATGCGCAAGCGCCGCAAAAGCCCTCCGTAAGAACCGAATTCAGATATAGCCGGCAAGACATCAGTTGAACCAAGCAACTGCTTGGTTGTAGCCTGAGCCTCGTAACTGCTGACAGCGTGGGGAAGGTGGCGGTTTGCGAACCCTCGAATGTGACGTCGATGCGACGTGGATCGACATCAACAACCATATGAACGCCCAGTACTACGGGATCGTGGTCTACCGCGCCCATGCCGCGTTCACCGACGCCCTCGGCCTCGGCGACGAGTACGTCCGCACAACCGGGTTCGGGAAAGTCGTCGTGCAGACCGCCATGACTTACGAACGAGAGGTGCTGCACGGGTCACGGCTGGCCGTCGATTCCTGGTTGCTGGGCGTGGATGCCAAGCGGCTGCACTTCTTTCACGAGGTACGCGATCTCGGCGACCGGACACGGGTGGCCGTTTCCGAACAGCTGGACCTGCACGTCGACCTCGGGACGAGAAGAACTGCGGCGATGCCGGACGACGTCCGCGCCCGACTCACACAGTTCGCTACCGAACAGCGTGCGGCAGGCGGCCATCCCGATGGGGTGGGGCGCAGGATCAGATTCCCACGGAGCTGACGATTGATTCGATCGACGTCGAGGGCCTCCCGCAGCCGAGCGCTAGGCCGCCCAACACCGGATCCGGGCATGCCGATACGCGGACCGTCGATGCTGCGCAACGCGAATCATGATGTTGCCGTGAGGCAGACCACATCGCGCGATGTCACGATCAAGGTCCGGGCGGTGTCGAAGAGGCATGTCCGGAACAACACCAAGGGGGATCGATATGGAAACCATCGTTGTCGAGCGCACCATCGCCGCACCGCTCGAGAAAGTCTTCGAATGGTGTGCCACTACAACGAATTACGAGCGCACGGCCTGGGTTTTGCGTGACAAGCTCACCCGGCCAAGCGAAGGCGCGGCGTACGGGGTCGGCGCGATCCGGCGGCACACTTGGCTGATCGGTCACTTCTATGAGCGCATCACCAGCTATGAGCCGCCGCATTCGTTCGGCTACGCCGTCGACCGTAGTTTTCCGCCGATACCGCACAAAGGCGCATCGATGACGTTCACGACGGTGCCGGGCGGAACCCGAGTGGTCTGGACTACCGCCATCGATGCGGGCTCCTTTGTGGGCAGCATCGCCAGAACCGTGGTCGGCCATGTGTTCGGCCGAATCCTCAACGCCTGCGCCAAGGAACTTGCCAGCAAGTAGTCGTCGGCGAACGGCGTCACTGCCGAGGATCCATCGAGTTCGCTCAGCGAGCGGGTTGAGTAACGGCTGGGATCAGTTGAGGGACTTCAACACTGCGCGGTCGAAGGCGATCGTCTCATCGAGGCGGCCTTGCAGCGCCTTGGTGGCCCAGTCGGGGTTGGCCAGCAGCGCTCGGCCGACGGCGACGAGGTCGAACTCGTCGCGTTCGAGGCGACCGAGCAACTGATCGATGCCCGCGACGGCGGCCTGCTTCTGCCAGCCGCCGGAACCGACGAACTCCTGGTCCAGTCCGATCGAGCCTACGGTCACCGTTGGCTTGCCGGTGAGCTTCTTGACCCAGCCGGCCAGGTTGAGGTCGCTACCGTCGAATTCGGGGAGCCAGTATCGGCGGGTCGAGGCGTGGAAGGCGTCCACACCCGCGTCGACCAGTGGCGCCAGGAGCTGGTCCAGCTCGCCCGCGCTCTCGGCGATCTTGGCCTCGTAGTTCCCGGACTTCCATTGGGAGAGCCGGAAGAAGAGGGGGAAACCGGGCGAGACGGCGGCACGCACGGCCTCGACGATCTCGACGGCGAACCGGGCCCTGGACGCGGGGTCACCGCCGTAGCCATCGGTGCGCTGGTTGGTGCCGCTCCACAGGAAGCTGTCGATCAAATAGCCGTGCGCGCCATGCAGTTCGGCGCCGTCGAAGCCGAGGCGCTCCGCTGCGGCCGCCGCGTCGGCGAATGCGGTGACCGTATCGTCGATATCGCGCTGCGTCATGGCTTTTCCGGTCGCATCACCGGACAGCCCTACCCCGGACGGGCTTTCGGCGGGCGGCTCGGTCGCGGTGCGCGCCACTCCCGTGTGCCACAGCTGCGGAATGATCTTTCCGCCCGCGAGGTGCACCTGCTCGGCCACGTGCGCCCAGCCGGCGAGCGACTGCTCACCGTAGAAGTGCGGCACGTTGTCGTAAGCGCCGGCCGCGGCCCGGTTGATGTAGGTGCCCTCGGTGACGATGAGACCCACATTGTTGGCCGCCCGGCGGGCGTAGTACTCGGCGACGTCGGGCCCTGGAACGCCGTCCGGCGACATATTGCGGGTCATCGGGGCCATCGCGATCCGGTTCGCAACGGTCAGGTCTCCGACAGTGAATGGGCGATCCAGCAACCGCCGGATCCGAGTGGTGTCTACTACCGAGGTCATATCGTCTCCGAAATCGGCGCCGAGCCGGTGACAGCACCGTGGTCGGCCGCGGTATGGGGAAGAGCAGGGGGCGCTCGAGCCCTTCAGATAGTTGAGCAACTCAAGCAACTCATCGACAGTACAGCCGAGAGTGTTTGATTTTGTCAAGCATTCCGTCGAGCGGCGCAGGCGCGGGGACCCGCCGAGAAACTTGAGTTCGTCAAGTATTCGGCATACCTTTGCACTGTGCCACACTCCTCGCCACCGGCCGCGCCGACCGCACTCGATGTCATGGCGACCCTCTCGGAGTTCTGCCGCGTCTACCAACAGGACTTTCTCGCTGCGGCGCAGGGCCTGGATCTGACCTACAGCCAAGCCAAGCTCGTCTGCCTGCTGGCCGAACCGCGAGCAATGCGCGAACTGGCCGGAGACCTGTCCTGTGACGCATCGAACATCACCTTGCTCATCGATCGACTGGAGCAGCGCGGACTGGTCGAGCGGCACATCGACCAAGCCGATCGCCGCGTGAAGAAAGTCGTCGCCACCGCCGAGGGCGCCGCGATCGCCATGCAGCTCCGCGAGGGGATGCACGGCGTCCGCGCGGCGCTGGAAACCCTGACCCCGGCGCGCCGGCGCAGCCTGCAAAGCATCCTCGACCAGCTGCATTTCCACATGACAACCAGCCCGGACTGACCCCGACCCGCTGCCGACGGCGCCTCCGCATCCAAACACGTTGCAGTGCAACCCATCAGATAGATTGCCGAGTTGAGTCGGCACCAGCGTCTGATCTGTCAGTCGACTTTGATCCGCTCACATGTGATGCCGCGAGCCAAGTCGATCATTGCCGTTTTCGGTGGATCGACCAGGACGTCGGTGACCGTCGCCGCGGCCCGCGGGTACGTCGAAACCGGTCATTGCGCAGGCTTGTGACCCGATTGTGTCGAGTCGCGTTGCTCGGCGATGCGGAGGCGGATCGCGCCCCACGACAGGGGCAACTCGTCCACCGGTGCGGTGAAGAACACGAAGGTCGCGTCCCGCATGACTTTTCGCTTGCGCTCGACGGTTGACTTATGCGGCTCGGATCCCGCGTAGGCGTAGATGGCCGCCCTGTCGTCCCAAGCCGAATAGGTCCGGAATGTGCCCTTCAGCATCTCTGCCTTCAAGGCCACACCCAGCACTCCCGGCGAGCGGCGGGCCTGCCACCACAGCGCCAGTGAAGCGATGAGGAACCCGGGTGCACTGAGCAGAGACGTGACCTCGAGGCGGGAGGCCATGCACTGGGCCTCGGACGTGCTGGGCACCCCGACTGTCATCCACGGAAGCGTGGGCATAGACGCTCTTTCGATCAGGAGGGAGACGGCGGACCGCCGACTGACTCCACTATATTCCACAGTGGAATGTAACTTGTCAACGGCAAGATATGCTCGACCAAACGCCAGATGTCGACGGATGCGCCGGTGTCGTTGACACAGGACCACGAGCACTGTTCCTCTCGTTGTGCAGGATCTTCCGATGAAAGGGATTCGAATGAGAAGTCCGACAGTCGCCACCGCACGAGTCGCGGCCGCTGCGGTGTTGGGTCTGGGCGTTACCGCAGTGATCGGCGTCGGCACGGCTGGAGCCGCGCCACAGGACTGCGTGATCACGCGGGATCTGATCAGTGCGACGGCCACATGCCATGATGCCGACGCCCCCGCAGGCAGGGAGTACGCCTTGATCGTCGAGTGCTTCGGCTTGCACGGCGTGCCGAATGCGTTCCCGTTGATGACCGTCGGCCCTTATAACGGCTCGTGGAGCGGTTCGTTCAGTCCGTCGGGCGGTGGCACGGCCTCGTGCATCGGGCCCTTCAGCGTCGGGACCGCTACCAACGCTCACGTCGCGATCTACCGCGACTGACCACGGTCGTCCTCGCCGCGGCCCTGAGTTATCGCGTGTTACCAGTACTCTGAATCGTTCACCTGCGGGAACGGGTGTCCGGCCGGACGGGAGAACTGACCACAGCATGAGCGATGAGCAGCAAATCCTCACCCCCGGCGAAACCTGCTGGCAGATCGCCCGGGCCGACCGGCTGGCGTGCATTGTCGATGCGGCCGACTATTTCCGCTATGCCAAGTCCGCGATGCTGCAGGCCCGCAAGCGCATTGTGCTGATCGGCTGGGACTTCGATACCCGGATCAAGTTCGAACCGCAGGGCAAGACCCTCGAAGGACCTGATCGGCTGGGCAGATTCTTGTCCTGGCTGCCGAAAGTGCGACCGGACCTCGACATCTACCTGCTGAAATGGAATGTCGGCGCGTTCGCCGCGATCAGCCGCGGGATGACGCCGATCTTCGTGGTTAATTGGATCACCGATCGACGGTTGCACTTCGAGATGGACGGCGCGCACCCGCTGGGTTCGGCGCACCATCAGAAGATCGTGGTGATCGACGACGCGCTCGCGTTCTGCGGTGGCATCGACATGACCGTCGACCGCTGGGACACCGGCGACCACCGCGACGACAACCACTACCGCACCAAGCCGAACGGCAACCGGTACGGACCATGGCACGACGCGACCACCGCCGTCGACGGCGCCGCAGCGAAGGCGATCGGCGAATTGGCCCGAGCCCGCTGGCAGGCGGCGACGGGACAGCAGTTGGCCGCGATCGACGAAATCGCCGGGGACACACCGTGGCCGGACGGGCTGGAGCCGACGATGCGGTCCGTGGAAGTCGGTATCGCGCGAACCTTCCCCGAGCTCGCCGAGCGCGCCGAGGTCAGGGAGATCGAGGCGCTGTATCTGGCGGCGATCGCGGGCGCCTCCCGGTCGCTGTACATCGAAAGCCAGTACCTGGCCTCGCGCACCCTCGCCGAGGCGATCGCCGCGCGGCTGCGCGAGCCGAACGGTCCGGAGATCGTGCTGGTGCTGCCGCGGCACGCCGACGGCTGGCTCGAGCAACAGGCGATGGATGGTGCTCGCCGCCGCTTACTGCATCTGCTGTGGAAGGCCGACACCGAGAACCGGCTCGGCGTCTACTACCCCGTCACCGACGCCGGTAACCCGATCTATGTCCACGCCAAGGTGCTGGTGATGGACGATCGACTGCTGCGGGTGGGATCGTCGAACCTCAACAACCGTTCGATGGGATTCGACACCGAATGCGATCTGGCCGTGGAGGTTACCCCCGCCACCGCCAACGGGGACCAGCTGCGCGAAACCATCCTCGGCATCCGGCGCCAGCTGATCTGCGAGCATCTCGGTGCCGAACCCGCGAAGTTCGATGCCACCCTCACCGAGACGTCGTCGCTGCTCCGCACGGTCGAGGCGTTGCGCGGCGACGGCCGGACCCTGGTGCGATTCGAGCCGGCGACCGTCGAGGACGAGGACAGTCCGCTGGCGGAGAACGAACTGCTGGATCCCGAACACACGCCACCGAGCCTGTGGGACAAGCCATTACTGAGCCGGGGTATCCGCAGATTGAAGGCAACAGGGGCGGCGCGCTGACGACTTCCGCTATCGACTGCGGTTACTGTTCAGTGGAAGGCGGCGACGGTTAGAGAGGGTTCACGGCAATGGAGGCAGCGCAGGAGCCTGACCCCTCGCTCAATGCGATCGACAGGGTGGACGTCGCAGCGATCTCTGCGGAACTGCGGCAGCAAGACGCGGGCGTTCTCAATGAACAGGCCCGTGCGGCAACAGTATTCGGTGAACCCGTCACTGCCGAGGGCATCACAGTCATCCCCGTCGCCCGCGCACGCTTCGGATACAGTCGCACCGGATCCAGCGACGGAGCCGAAGGTGGCGGCGCGGACGTACGCGCCGTGGGCTACATCGAAATCCGCGACGGCACAGCCCGTTACCGCCCGATCGGCAACCGAGGGAGCCGAGCCATCACAGCACTGATCGCCCTCGCCTCAGGACTCGCCGCTTCGAGAATCATTCGCGTCCTGCGCAAGGATTCCCGCCCATAGCTCTGATCAAGTCTGCCGGCGTACCCTGCACCGGCTGAGCAGCCCACCCGCGCCGCCCACGATTCCGTGCGATGCTGCCGATGTGGAGATCTGGGAGCACGACGGCAATCTGTACGAGGTCAGCTCGTACTACTGCCTGCCCGACGACGCCTGGACCTATGCGCTGCAAGGGATTACCGGCCCGCCCGGCACCGGACCGCACCTCGATGTCCGCGTTGCGGACAAGACTCCTGACGAGGGCCCGTTCGCCCCGAAATCCCAGCACTACGTTGTGGTCAGCTTCGGGCCGGGGTCGATCCCTTGGCTGGTCCTGCGCCGGTTCCGCGACCATGTGCAAGCCTCCGGAGACATCGTCACGAACAGCCAACCGGCTGAGGTGGTCGGCGATATCCGGCGGACCAACAACACCTGGCACTACGGGGATCAGCGATTCGAGGTAAACTCGTTCTACTTCAGCGACCGCGACGCGTGGTGCTACGAACTCTGTGTCCTGGACCCGGATCCCAACGCCAACAACTACCTCGAAGTGCTCATCCCAGACCTAACACCGAACGGCCCGTTCACTCCGGCCACAGTTGACCGAATGGTGCTAACCCCGCACGGCGAGGTGAACCTTCCCTGGCCCATGTTCACCCACTTCATGACGGCGCTGGAGTTGGCCGAGGACATCGCGACTTAGGCCCCCCCTTCAGAACTGAGATCGCGGACCACTGCTCGGACGAGATCGGCGGTCTCCTGAGTCACGCCTCGTGTTCGGTTACGCCTCGACAAGCGCCTGCAGTTCGGCATGTTCCCGCTCCGGAGGCCGGCCACAGCTGTAATCGCGCTACGCCGCCGCCACGTCCCGTCCGGCGGGCCGCTGATCACTGAACGGGACATGAGGGCACGACCACTCGCGTTTCGCCGCCGTCATTTCCCGTTCGGCGGGCTGCTGATCACCGAGGGGGACGTCAGGGCGTGCCTGCTCTTGTTTGGCGCTGTCACGTGCCGCCTGTCCGCCGATGCCGGAGAGCGCGCCAGGGGCGAGCGGCTGCTGACTCGCATCGTTTCATGGGACGGGTGTGGGTCCGGCAGAGTCTTTCGGGCGCGGGCGCGGGCGCGGGCGCGGGCACGGGCGCGGGCACGGGCACGGGCACGGGCACGGGCGTCGGCGAAGCGAAGACGCGAGCCTCAGTGCGAACGTCGTTACACTCCAACGCTATTGGTGGCCGAGTACGGGGTGCGGGCGGTAGGGCGCTTGCAGTGTCGCAATTTCCTTCTCGCTCAACTGGATCGGGACCGCGGCGACCGCATCCGCGAGGTGCTTCGTCTTCGTCGCTCCGATGATCGGCGCGGTTACCCCGGGGCGGCCGAGTAGCCAGGCGAGGGCGATCTGGGCGGGTGGGAGGTCGCGTTCGGCGGCGACCTTGCGTACCGCGTCGACTACGTCGAAATCGTCGTCGGTGTACATGGTGTCCGCGATGGGGTCGGTGCCGGAGCGCACGGTGGTCTGGCCGCCGCCGCGTTCGCGGGAGCCGGCGAGCAGTCCTCGGGCCAGGGGGCTCCACGGGATGATGCCGACGCCCTGGTCTCGGCAGAGTGGGATCATTTCGCGCTCTTCCTCGCGGTAGGCGAGGTTGTAGTGGTTCTGCATCGAGATGAATTTTGTCCAGCCGTGGGTCTCGGCGACGTGCTGCGCCTTGGCGAACTGCCAGGCGAACATGCTGGATGCGCCGATGTATCTGGCTTTGCCGGCGGCGACCACGTCGTGCAGGGCGTTCATGGTCTCTTCGATCGGAGTCTCGTTGTCCCAGCGGTGGATCTGATACACGTCGACATAGTCGACGCCGAGCCGGTCGAGCGAGGCGTCGATGGCGGACATGATGTGCTTGCGGGACAAGCCTTTATCGTTCGGGCCGGACCCCATCGGGAAGTAGACCTTGGTGGCCAGCACGTAGTCGTCGCGGCGGGGAAACAGCTGGGCGAGCAGCCGACCGGTGATCAGCTCGCTGATCCCGTCGGAGTACATGTCGGCGGTGTCGAAGAACGTCACGCCCGACTCGACGGCCTGCCGGACGATCGGTGCCGCGGCATCCTCGTCGAGCATCCAGGCCCACGAGTCGGGGCTGCCGTAGCTCATCATGCCGAGGCAGATCCGGGACACGGTGAGACCGGAGGTGCCCAATCGGAGGTATTTCATCGCTACTCCTTGCTTTCTTGGTGGATCAGGACACCGACGGCGATCAACGCGATGCCGGTCAACTCCTGGAGGGTGGGTATCTGGGTGAGCACCACGATCCCGATCACCGTCGCGACGGCGGGCAGGATGCTCAGCATCAATGCGAAGGTGTGGCGGCGTAATCGGGCCATGGCGAGTTGGTCGGTGACGTAGGGAATGACCGACGAGCAGACGCCGACGCCCACACCGGCCAGCAGCGCCGCCGGGCTGGTGAGGGCGGGGATGGCCGCGCCGAGGCAGAACGGCGTCGCGACGACTGCCGCGATCAGCATCGCGGCGGCGAGCTGGTCGACGCCGGACAGTCCCCCGCCGGTGTTCGCGATCCGGTGGCCGAGAAGCACATAGAGCATGAACAGCGCGCAGTTCACGAAGGCGAAGACGAAACCCCATGGCGCACCGGCCAACTGGATGTCGACCAACGCGACCGCCCCGGCTATGGCGAGCACCAGGGCGATCCCGTTGCGGCCGTTGCGTATACCGATCGCGGCGAGCACGATCGTGCCGAGGAATTCGATCGCCCCGACGGTGGCCAGCGGTAGCCGTTCGATGGCCAGGTAGAACGTCACGTTCATGGTCGCGAGCACCACACCGAGCCCGAGCAGTACCCACCGCTGCTCCGGTGTGAGCCGCCGTACCAGCCGCCACGGCTTACGCCATACCGCGAAAACCACTGCGGCGGCAGCGATCCGCAGCCAGGCCACGCCGAGCACGTCCGCGCGGGCGAACAGCAGCACGGCGAAAGCGGGCCCCAGGTAGTGGAAGATCGCGCTGATGCCGAAGTAGGCCGACGCGGGCACCCGCGGTGCGGTTCGCCGCGTAGCGAGCCCGGACGGTGTTGTCATGCGGAGTATCTTGCTAAGAAATACCCACTGCCGGAATGGCACTATCCAGGAAGATGGCCTGAGTTGGCTGGAAAATCAAAGCAGAACGGCCGAGATTCCTTTACCGAGCGATCGCGGCTGCTGGATGCGGTGAATGTGCGGCTGCTCAACGAGCTGCACGCGGATCCACGGCTGTCCATGTCCGAGCTCGCCCGCCGGGTCGGGATGTCGGCGCCCGCGGTCACCGAGCGGGTGCAGCGGCTGGAACGCGACGGCGTGATCACCGGCTTCCGGATGGAGGTGGACCCAGCCGCCCTGGGCATGCCGGTGACCGCGCTGGTACGCATCCGCCCCGGCCCCGGCCAGCTGCCGAAAATCGTTGCGGCGGCCCGAGATACACCACAGGTGGTGCAGTGCTTCCGCATCACCGGCGAGGACTGCTTCCTGCTCCAGGTGCACGGGCCGTCGATCGGTCAGCTCGAGGAGATACTCGACGGGTTCCTCATGTTCGGGCAGACGACCACGTCGATCGTCGTCGCCGAGCCGGTGCCGCGGCGACCGCTGCCCATCCCGTCCTGAACCCGTAGTTCCGGTCAGTGCGGAATGCGGCTGTGCGGACTCGGGCGTGCCGACGGCGCTAGTGGTGCTTCACCAGCTGCCCTCGAAGAAGGCCAGGAGGGCGGGGGCCGAGTCTGCGGCGGTGGATGTGTTCACCACGGCGATGACGAGCGCGGCCAGCGACACCACCGTGAAGAGGGCGCCGAAGGAACCCCATACACGCCGGGATCGGCTGTCCGACGGGTTCGTTCGCGCGAACGCTGTCCAGGACGCGATGCTCATGGCAATGAGGATCAGGGCCGCGACTGCGGTGATCACGGCCATCGCCACGTGGTAACGGGCGAAGTCGCTGATCATCACGTCGAGGGCAGGCGGGGTTCGGCCACCTGCGCTCAGGGAGTCGGCGAGTTGCAGGCGGATCTGGTCGAGCGTGTCGGCGAGCGGCCCGTCGGGTGCACCGGTCGTCAGCATCGGCAGCAGTGCGGAGAAGGGGGCTACCGCGCCTTGGATGTTGACCATTACCAGCACTGATGAGGCGAGTGCGAGCAGCGTGACAAGTCCGCCTGCTGACGCGAGAGCCGGGCTGTTTCGGGTACCCCGCAGGAATGCCCGCCAGAGCAGCACGGCGAGTGCGACGAGAACGATCAGCAAAACGGCCGCTATCAGGGCTTTGACCACGTGGTAGCGGAACCAATAATCGACGACGTCCGATAAGGCAGGCGGGAAGTCCCGGTCGCCGGAGCTCCAATATTCGACGAACGCCACGCGGAGGGCCGCGCGAAGGCTGCTTTCATCGCCGAAGCTTTCGCTCGAGCCGTTCGCCGCCAGCTTGCCCGGAGCGGCGACGAAAGCAATCACCAGACCCACGGCGAGCGTGACGAGCAGGGCGACCGAACGACCGGTGGACCGCGCAGCGTTTGCGGACACGCGTGCCTAGACCAATTCGATCTCGTCGAATCCAACGGTCAGACTGTGCCGTCGCTCCCGCAGCACATTCCCTTCCCGGTGGACCGCGCCCTCGCCGAAGTCGATGCGCAACTTCGCACTACCGGTGTCGACCGCCCGGACAACCGCGCAGACACCGCTGAACGGCCCTTCCGGGAAGTAGACGACGTCACCTGGCGCATATTCGGTAATCCCCACGTCGTCAGAGTAATCGAACTGCGGACCCAGCAGGGGGACCCGCAGCTCGGCCGAGCACCTCAGGACGCGCCGGTCAACCAGCTCCGCACGCGACCGATGCCGGAGTGTTTGCGCCGCCGTGGTCGGCGCGGTGGATCGAACCAGTCGGGCAACGGTTCGCGCGCGGCGAGCCAGTACTGCGGCACTCCGGCGGTACCCGTGTAGGCGGCGACGATTCCGCCGACGATGGCGCTCGTTGTGTCGATATCTCCGTCTGCCGCAATGCATGCGGTGATCGCGGTCCGATAGTCGTGCAGATGCGTTGCGGCGACCCACATCGTGAACGGCACGGTGTTCTGCGCGGTGACCCGAGACCCGTTGCCCAGTTCGGCCGCGGCCTCGGCAGCGGAGGCGCCGAGCAGGGCGCGGGCGCGGTGAATCAGCCGGGTCGTCTCACCGTCGTCGAGGCGGTCGAGCACGGCGGTGATGAATTCCGCTGGTGTGGGCCGGATTCCGTTCAGGCGGGCGTGCCCGGCTTGCCCGGCCGCGAGCGCCACCGCGACCGTGCCGAGGACACCTTCACGATGCATATGTGTCACCTGTGCCGACCGGACCGCTTCGGCGACAATCTTTTTCGGGTCCCCGGCATAGAAGGCGCCCAGCGGGGCGACCCGCATGGCGCCACCGTTGCCGCAGGAACCCTGGTTGTCGTATGCGGCGCCGGACACTTCCCGCCAGTGCGTGCCCTCCCGAATGCGACGCAACGTGCTGACGGCGATGAAGCCGTACTCACGGCGCGGGTCGAACCGTCGTGCGAACGCAGCGGCCAGCCGATCCTGCTCGATGCCGCCGTGGCGGCTGAGCTCGGCGACCACGGAACAGGCCATTTCGGTGTCGTCGGTCCACCCCCACGGGCCCGCCGGGAGGTTGTCGGTGCCGAGATCCGGAATCGACCGTCGCATGACGGGAAATTCCGCACCCAACGCGTCCCCCACGGACAGCCCGTCCAGTGAATCGAGCATCAAGTCGATATGCATCGCGACCGATGGTAACCGTGGCGGCGAAGGTCACCTCGGCTGGTAGTGCGTCAGAGGGTGGGTGGGCCCTGGTTGATGCGCCGCATGATCGGTGCGAGTCGGTGCAGGGCATCGGTGGTCATCAGCTGGCGTTCGTCCCACCAGGTCGCGCCCGCGTCGGCGAGTGGGGCGATCAGGTCTCGCGCCTTGTCGGGATCGCCCGGACTGACGCCGCCGACTACGACCTCGAATGGCCTGTCCTGGTGCTCTTTTCGGTGTTCGTGCACATAGCTGACGACATCACGCAGCTCATCGACGGGTGGTACATGCCCGTGGCTCGCGCCGGTGAACAGGGGCACGACGCCGTCCCAGCGCGCGGCTCGGCGGAACGGGCGCCGACGGGGCCAGAACCCGCCGATCCAGACCGGCGGGCGGGGCTGCTGAGTCGAGGCGGGCAGCAACGTGACGTCCCGGACCTCGTAATGCTTGCCGAGATGGTCGACTCGCTCACCGGACCAGTAACGCTGCAACAATTCCAGACCTTCGTCCAGACGCTCAGCCAGCACGACGGGATCGGTCGGCTCCCCGAAGCTGCCGAATTCATCCGCAACCGGGCCGCCGAGGCCCGCGCTGAAAATAACCCGGCCGCCGCTGAGCGAGTCCAGAGTCGCCACCTGGCGGGCAAGTTGCTCTGGCCGCCGCCGCGCCACCGGAGTAACCAGCGCACCCAGCCTGATCCGGGACGTCGCCAACGCCGCCGCGGTGAGCAGCATCCACGGATCACCGAACGGCTGCCCTCGCCGTTCCTCCTTGTCGTGCACCACGTGGTCCCAGATGAACAGCGCGTCCCAGCCCGCCTGTTCCGCCGCCACAGCCGCCATCGCCACCGTCCTGGCGTCGGCGAAGTCCCCGAAGTTCGGAATGTTGATCGAGAAACGCATACCGGAATAGTGCTGGCCCGCACCCATACCCCGCAATGGAATTGAATCTTGCGACAACGCTCGCCCGGAATGGGAGCACTCCCCGCACTGGCGAAGCAGGGCGCGACCGCTGTACCAGGCTTCGAGATGTCCGGCTCGGCCATGGCGGCCGCCGAGTTCTGTCGGTGACCCATGCCAAGGTGAGCGCGTGATCATGAACGGCGAGCACGCCACCGACCTACCGCCCGCCGACCTGACGCCATGGTCGACGACCGTCGTCGACGGCGACCTGCACACCGCGAAAGTACTCGTGTACGACCCCTGCGGGTTCGCCTGCTCACAACCGATCCCCGAAGCCGAGAGCGCCGCGTACGCCGCCCACTCGTTCACCGTCGACGGCCGTTCGATCCGGTTTCGCGTGGCCAAGACGACCCCCACCAAAGTCGGGCAATTCGTCACCGTGTGGAAGCGGTCCCCGGGTGGTCCGATCCAACCCTTCGACCGCACCGATCCCATCGACCTCTTCGTCATCAGCACTCGGGAGCAGGACCAGTTGGGCCAGTTCGTATTTCCCACGCACGTGCTGCGCGAACGCGGGGTCCTCGCGTCGGCGGGAAACGGCGGGAAACGGGCCTTCCGCGTCTATCCGCCGTGGGCACACACGACCAACCGGCAGGCGGCCGGCGCGCAGGCCTGGCAGCTGGAGTACTTCCTGCGGCTGCACCGCGACGGACCGCTCGATGCGGCGCGCGCCCGGATACTCTATCACCGATCGGCGAAAAGTTGACTGGCAGTGCGCATCTGCGGCCACGAATCGCCCTTGCCACCGGCCGGGGAGCCGAGTTCGCCGGTGGGACCTACGGATTCGGGTACCGTCTGCGGCCGTCATGGCGGAGCGGCTCCACGGTTCGGGAGGTTCGGGATTGGCAGAGAGTGGAGTTTCGCGGCGCCGTCTGATGCGCGGGACCTTGGGGGTCGTCGCTTCCGGCGCTATTGCGGCGACAGCGTGCGCGCCGGCCGCTTCCGAGAACGCGGGGCGTGACCGCAGTGCGGCGCTTGCCCGGCAGCTGCTCGGGGTCGATGAGCACGGAAACGACCGCACGCTGGACTATCTGAAGATCCTCATCGATAACGGTCTGCCCGCGACGGATCGCCGCAAGAAGATCATTGTCGTCGGGGCCGGGCCTGCGGGGCTGAGCGCGGCGAATCTGCTGGCTGAGGCCGGGCATCAGGTCACGGTGTTGGAGGCCAACGGGAATCGAACGGGCGGGCGGGTCAAGACATTTCGTGGCGTCTTCACCGATCCTGCCCTGCACGCCGAGGCGGGCGCGATGCGGTTGTCCAGTGCGCATCCGATGGTGTTGGCGCTCGCGGACAAGCTCGGGGTGCGGCGCAGGCCGTTCTACAACTCCGACGTGCTCGTGGAAACGCCCACTCCCCCGACTCCCCCGGTCTTCTATCGATCTCGCACCGGCGAGGAGTGGTCCAATGGGCCGAGACAGCGTTACGACCCGCCGCCCTCGGCTGGGCGCGGTCTGCTCAGGGTCAACGGAATGTCCACTACCCGAGGCGAATACGCCGCGAACCCGGGCGCGGTGCACGCCGGCTTCGGCTGCGGATTGACGACCGCCAGCCGTCAAGTCCTCGGTGCCGCGTTGCGTCAGGTCGCGCTGCTGGCCGACCAGCCGATCGAGCGGCAGGTCGAGGGGTGGACCGAGTTGCTGCACACCTACGAAAACCATTCCCTGCGGCGCTATCTCAAGGAGCAGGGCTGGCCGAAGGAGCGTATCGAGGCGGTCGGCACGCTGGAGAATTTGACCGCCCGGCTGCGGCACAGCGTCGTCTTCCCGCTCGTCGATCACACTTTGATCCCATCCGATGCCACCTACTGGGAACTGGCGGGCGGCATGGCCGCGCTCACCGATGCCCTGACCGCGCGACTCGGGCCCGCCATCCTGATGGGCAAGCGAATGACCCGGCTGGAACAGACCGAGCACGGCGTGCGGGTCTGGACCACCGGCGAGACCGGCGACGAAAGCTCCGATGGCCAGCCGACCGGTCCGGTCGAATCGTTCGAGGCCGACTACGCGATCGTGGCCATCCCGCTCACCGCCGCCCGGTTCTGCACCTTCGACCCGCCGCTGTCCTATGGCAAGCGCCGCGCCATCATCGAACTGCACCACGACGCGGCAACAAAAGTGTTGCTGGAGTTCAAGACTCGCTTCTGGGAGCAGGGACCGGCCGGGTTCCGCGGCGGCCGCTGCATCACGGATTCGCCGAGCCGGAACCTCTACTTCCCGTCGCACGTCGAGGATTCCGAGGGCGGCGTGGTGCTGGCGTCCTACACCTTCGCCGACGATGCGATGCGCTGGGATTCGCTCACCGAGGGTGAGCGCATCCACTTCGCGATGGCCGGGCTACGCGAACTGTTCGGCCCGCGCGTGGACACCGAATTCACCGGCGTCGGCCTGACCCAGAGCTGGGTGCGCGCCCGCTACGCACTCGGCGAGGCCGCCATCCCCACCCCCGGCCAACTGCACGACCACCACGGCGCCACCCGAACGGTCGAAGGCAGAACACATTTCGCCGGCGACCACACCAGCCTCGACACCGCATGGATCGAAGGAGCCCTGGAAAGTGGCGTGCGCGCCGCAGTGGAGGTCCATCGACGTTGAGTAAATGGCCGCTGTCGTATTGTCGGCAGCGTGAGTCCGGAGACGCCCGATGTCCTCGAACAGAGCCGAGAACGGGTTCGGCAAGCGCACGAGATCCTCGGCCGGTTACGGCTTTTCGAGCGCTGGCAAGAGTTCGGGTCGCCCGTCCTGGTGGGCGCGGTGGCCTGCGAGCTGGCGCTGGCGCCGGATATCGACGTCGAGATCTATTGCGACACACCACGGGTCGAAGACGGCTTCACCGTGTTGCGGGACTGCACGATGCTCGACGAGGTGCGCAAGGCGCGGTTCGGTAACCACTTGAACGACGCCGACGAAGGGCTGTACTGGCGGCTCGACTACCGCGCCGCCGACGGCACCGACTGGAAGATCGACATGTGGGCGCTGGCCCGCGATCATCCCGGGCCCTGCGCCGCGCAACTGGTGCGTCCCTTGCGCGATGCGCTGACCCCGGAAACCCGGCGCACGATTCTGGAGCTGAAGTCGCTGATGCAGCGCGGAACAATCCCGCGGTGTCCATCCATCGACATCTACCGCGCCGTCATCGATGGTGGGCTCCGTTCCGGCAGCGACCTTTCCGAGTGGGTGGCGGCGCACCCGCGCAGCGATCTCACGTTCTGGCAGCCCGGTTAAGGGCCGGCCGAATCTGTCGGTGGGCTCTGGCAGGGTGGGGTTCGACCAAAGGTGCCTGCTAATAGATTCGACGGGAAAGCTGGAGGGGAATGATGACCGACATCGCGAACGGGACGGACGAGGCGCAGATCCGGGGCGTGATCGATAAGTGGGTGGCGGCGTTCCGAGACCGCGATGTGGACGCGGCCATGGCGATCCATTCCGCGGACACGGTGTCGTTCGATATCGTGCCGCCGCTGCGCTTCGTCGGAACCGACGCCTACCGCAAGCCCTGGGAGGAGACGTTCCAGAACTTCGCCGGCCCGATCAACTTCGAGATCCGCGACCTGGACATCACCATCGGCGGCGACCTCGCCTTCAGCCGCAGCCTCAACCGGATGATGGGCACCATGGCCGACGGTCGGCAGACCGACCTCTGGTTCCGCTGGACCGCCTGTTTCCAGAAGCGCGACGGGCAGTGGCTCATCGTGCACGACCACACCTCGGCACCAACGGACTTCGCCACCGGCGCCGCAGTCCTCGACCTCACCCCGTAGCGACGGGCTCAGACGCGAGGTCGCGCCGCACGCAACCGGATGCCGCTGAATCCCAGTGAACTAGCTGTAGCGGCATCCCAGAAGTCCCACAGATTCGGCAGGACACGCAGCTGAATCCCGGCTTGTTCGTGCAACTTCAGCAGATCGCCGACCTGGTGCGGCGGTGCCAACGGCTCGACCGGCACCGTCGCCACGTGAGCGTGCGGTACCTGGGCGCCGAAGGGACGAAAGGGTGCCGCGGGCAGACGGTAGGCGAAAAGTGTTACCTCGCGCAGCGCATCGATCCAGCCGTATTCGATGGCATGCACCCGCTCTCCCCCACCGGGCCCGAGGATGGCGGTGCGATCGGCGTCGGTCGTGCCGGGCGTAACCCACGCCATGGCGCGCGGGCATGCCCGGGGAAACCAATAGTCGGGAGAACGGGCCCGATCCACGGCCCAGACATAGGCTTCCGGCTGACGCGCGGACTGCGCGACATGCGGCACGAAGCGTTCGATGGTCGGGTCCTCGGAAAAGTGCAGGACTTCGCCCGGCTCGGGATACATGAGACTTCGCTACCACAATCCGGAACGGTGCGGCAGGCAATCGAACTGGTGTAGCAACTCGGCGGCGGCGGTTGCGCACGGCGTGGCGGCCGAAACGGTGGGGCGGTGTGGCGCGATGGGGACTGTATGCGTACCGACCTCACTTGCGGTGAGCGGCGGCAAGCCGTACGACGGCTGGTCGCCGTGTGCCATCTGATGAATCAGCTGGTCGATTTGGCGGAAGGGGGGTCGTCGGAGGCGTTGATCGCGCAGGCGCATGCGACGCGCCGACTAATACAGGATCTCGTCCTCGACATGGTGGCGACGGCCGGCCCCGAACGCTGAGGTGACCAGGTCGCCGATATTGCTTCGGCGTGCCGTCAATCCAGACGGGGGTCCGAACCGAACGTAGATGTGTAGGCATCGTTGTTTCGGAATGAGGTCACCATGGCACACCCGAGGTTCGGTCCAGCCCGGCCCCGGCACGCAGCGACGTCCGCGTCCGAAGATCCGTCGCGGCACACCTCACTCGGCCAAGGCTGTGCGCCAGCACCAGGTGTCGGTGTACTGGTGCAACGCACTGATTTTCCCGTCCGAAACGTGCCAGACGTGCGCGAACTCGGCATCCACCGCCTTGCCGGTCGCGCGCGCCGTGCCGCGGTAATGCCCGGTGACGATCACGGCATCGTCCTGCGCCTCGTACCAGTTCTCGGCAAACGGCGCGATCTCGAAGTCACCGAACACCGGTCCCCACACCCCGGTCAGTGCGGCCATCGGACCTTCCGGCGCGGTGTCGGTGACGCTGGGCAGGCCGGGTGCGATGCGGGCCGTGAACCGCGGGTGCAGCGCGTCCAGAATCGCGGCCGCGTCGTCGGATTGTGTTGCCAGATAGAACTTTTCTACTACTTCCCGATTGCTCATAAACCCATATTAGAGGGATCGTTCTATATCGGCCAGGGGGGTGGCGGTGATTCAAGGCACAACCAGGTGTGCCGCGAGATCGGTTGCGCAGCAGGCTATGACCGGCGACGCGACCGCAGCATTCGCGCGGCGTTTGCGGTGCCGCGCTGACACTGTGCGGCTATCATTTAGTTAATCGTTCGGTATACCGGGGGTCGGGTGGTAGCCGAGAGCAGCTCGGCGAGTCATGACAAGGCAGGGGTTGAGTGGCCACGATCGCGCAATTGAGGGCAATTCTCGCGGTGCTGCATATCGACCCCGGCGAGATGGATGTGCCCGCGCACAACGACACCGCGGTCGAACGCGCCAAACTGGCGGCGCTGCTGCAACGGGTCTTCAGCAGTGAACTGCGCAGCGCGGTCACCAACGCGCCGGACCAGAACGAGCTGGCCAGGCGCTGGACCGCGGCGAGCACCCAGCCCGCGCTGGACGGCGAAAACGCCACCGAACAGGCCCATTTCGACGCGCACTGGCTGCACAACCGGATCGACGCGCTGGCCCCGCGCGACACCTCCGACCAGGCCCCGGTGCTGCTCGACGCCGCGGCAAGGGCCGCCGAGGCCGCGCAGGTGCTGCTCTCACTGAGCAGCGGCAACCCGCACGGCGACGGCACCGAACCGCTCTGGCAGACCGCGCTCGACGATCTGGCGTCCGCGTTTCACCTGATCAACGACGAACACAACGCGATCACCCAGCCGATCGAATAGCGACGTCAGCTCCGGCCGACCTTGCTGTGGTTGAGCCGGAACTTGAACAGGGCGACCAGTCCGCCCGCCACGCCGACGGCGAGCAGGATCAGGCACGGCTTGACGATGTCGCCGAACCCGGCGCCGTGCAGGATGACGTCCTGATATCCCTTCAGCGCCCAGTACTGCGGCGTGTACGGCGACAACGCGCGGGCCCAGGCGGGCAGGGTGTCGCGCGGGGTGATCGTGCCGGCGAGACCACCGATGGCCAGCGAACCGACCTGCGCCATGATCGCGAGCTGATCGATGGTCCGGCACAGCGAGACCAGTGCGATGCCGAACCCCCAGGTCGCGACGGCGAGCGACGCGGTGAGCGGAACGAGCAGCCAGGTCGAACCCTTGCTGTGCAGGTCCCACAGCGTGAAGGCGACCAGCCACAGGAAGGTCAGCTGGAACACCGAGAACAGCACGGACGGGAACGACTTCCCGAGGATCACCTCCACGGCGCGCACCGGCGCGGCCCGCAACCGATCCCAAGTCCCCCACTCGTGTTCGCGGAAGAACGACGCGCCGAGCAGGGTCGTGATGAAGAACGCGAACAGCACGATCGTGCCCGGTCCCGACTGCTCGATGCCGGTGGCATCGAAGTACCCGGTCAACCGCAACTGCGCGCGGTTCGCGGGTGTCAGGAACGCCATCATGCCGATGGGCAGCACCATCATCACGATCAGCTGGGCCGGGTCGGAACGGATGCGGCGCAGATCCGCCCAGGACAACGCGCGTACCCGATCGACGGCAGAGTCATGCAACAGCATCTCGGATTCCTTCCACGGGCTGGTCGACCGCGTCCTGCGCCGCGCGCATGATCGCCAAGTACGCGTTTTCCAGATTCGGGTGATGGATCTCCGCGGCCAGCAGCTGGTCGGTGTCGGTGTCCAAGGTGGCGAACAACTGCGCGAGCAGCTGTCCCGGGGAGTTGGTCGGGATGTTCAATCGCTTCGACTCCAGCACCGCGGCGCCGGGCGCGGCGAGGAACCCGCCGAGGCTCGCGGGGATGGCCGCCGAGAACTCGAGGCTCACCGCCGCCTGCGCGTACTCCTCCACCAGATCCGAGGCACTGCCCTGCGCCAGGATCCGGCCTTCGTGCAGCACGACCACTCGCGCGTCGAGCACCTCGAGTTCGGGCAGATAGTGCGTCGCGTACACCACGGCGGCACCCTGGTCGGCCAAGTTGCGCACCTCGGCCAGGAGATCCTGGCGCGCCGAAACATCGGCGCCGACGGTCGGTTCGTCGAGCCACAGCACATCCGGCTCGTGCAGCAACGCCATCGCCGTGTGCAGTCGCCGCTGCTGGCCGCCGGAGAGCTGATGCGCCCGCGTCTGCAGGAAGGGCGTGACGCCGAGCCGCTCGCCGACCTCGGCGATGCGCGCGGTCAGGTCCTTGCGACCGACGCCCATCAGCCTGCCGAAGAAGACGAGGTTCTCCTCGGCGGTCAGGGTCGGGTACACGCCGAGTTCCTGCGGCGCGAGGCCGAGCTTGCGCCGCGCCTGGCGTGGCTTGCTGCGGATGTCGATGCCGTCGATGCGCACCGTGCCGGAATCGGCGGCGGTCAGACCGGAGACGATCGAGGCCGTCGTGGTCTTGCCCGCGCCGTTGGGGCCGAGCAGTCCGACGATCTCGCCGGGCCGCACGGTCAGATCGATACCGGTGAGGACCTGTTTCTTACCGTACGACTTGTTCAGGTCGGCGATCTCCAGCATCCCGCACCTCCTCACTCAGAATTGGCCATGGTGCGCCCCAACCGGCGGCGCCGAGCACCGAAACTTCCCCGGCGACAACGTCTTGCGCGGAGAACGCGTTGACGATGTCGGCGGCGACCGGTGCGATGGGATTGCTCACGGCGCGTCCGCCCGGCGTGTTCGTCAGGTCGGTCCACAGTCGCGGTGGCCGCACCACCACGACGTTCCAGGGATGGTGTCGCGCAACGTATTCCGCGAGACCCTCGACGGCCGCTTTGGCCGCCGCGTAGTGCGGCCACCAGCGCGGTGGCGCGAGTACCGCCTCCGAGGAGATCATCACCACCGTCGCTCCTTTGCGGAGGCGGGGAACGCACACCGACAGCGGGGCGAAGACCAGCCGGGTGCTCGCCGCCATGAACTGTGCGGCGGTCTCGACCGCGTCCGGTGCCAGCGGCAGCGTCGGAATGGCCGGTGCGGCAAGCAGAACCACGCCGTCCAGCGGACCTTCCGGCAGCGCGGCGCCCAGCGCGTAGCCGTCGCTGGCGTCGGCGAGCACCGGCCACAAGCGATCCCGGTAGGCGTGCGAGGCCGCCGCCAGCACCTCGGGCGCCCTGGTGCAGCTCACCAGCACGCGCGCGCCCTGACTCGCCAAACCCAGTGAGACCGCCGCACCGAGCCCGCGACTGCCGCCGACGACCAGGATGGTTCGCCCGGCCAGTGCGTCCGACGGCGGCAGCACCGCGGCGAGTTCGGCCGGGTCCGGGCCGGGCACCGACTCCCTGATCAGGCTCTGCACCGTGACGTCGGCGCTGGCGCCGCAGCGCATGCCCGCACGCAAGGTGACCAGCCCGGATCGCCGGTCCACCTCGGGCTCGGCGGTCTCGAAGGCGACCGCGCCGGAACCGGATCCGTGCAACACCACGGTGCACGCGACGAGCAGGGCATCCCGGCCCGGCGTGCACATGCCGGTCCAGTAGCTGGCCCAACCGAGCACCGCCGCAACATGTTCGGGAACGCGACCCCCGATGACCCGCGATACCAAACCCGCGATGAGCGGATAGTCCACGGAGTACGACCCGCGCTCCTGGCCGGGTGACTGCGCGGAATCGCCTGCTACATCGGCCAATCCGAGTACCCGAGGGGCATCGCGACGAGGCTCGTCCTCGGCGGCGGGACCGCACCATGGCAGCACCGAGCCGAGCCTGCACCGGATGCCGACCACCTCGATGCCACCGAAACTGACCCGGCCGCGGGCCTCGCTCTCCGACACCGTCCAGTCGACCTCGTAGCGACGACCGGGAATCGTGGGCTGCCGGAACGTCGCCCGGATATCGCGCACCGCCATCGGATCGGTGGTCTCGGCCAGCGCGGCCAGTGCCAGAGTGACCACCAGTGCGCCGTGCGCGACCGGCCTGCCGTACGGCGAGCGGTGGCCGAAATCGTTGTCCACGTGCAGCGGGTTCCGATCGCCGACCGCAGCGGCGTAAGTCGCCACATCGGTGTCGGTAACCCGGAACACCCGGCTGTTCATGACACCCGCTCCTGCCGTGCGGCCGCCACGATGGCGGCGATCTCGGCCAGCGACGGCTCCGAGGTGAGCGTGCGCTCCGGAAGTTCCACGCCGAAGGCGCGTTCCACCGCGTAGACCAGCCGCACCTGGGCGAGCGAGTCCCAGGTGTCCATGTCCGCGCGGACCGTGTCGGGGCCGTGCGCGGCCGGCTCGCCGACCACCTCGGCGAACAGCTCGAGCAACTGTTCCATCAGATCAGTAGCCATGTTGAATCTGCGCCTCTCGCACATGCGGGCTGCGTGCGGGCACGCCGCCCGAAAGGTCGTAACCGAACACCGACCCCTGCTCGGACTCCGCGTCCAGCGCGAAGCCGTGCCCGGGGTACAGATCGCGCACCAGCGCGTTGCGGGCGGTCGGGAGATACCGGCCCACCAGTCGCGAACTGCCCTGTGCCAGCGCCCATTCGGCGGCGGCGGCCAGCAGATTGTTCTCCACGTTCCGCCCGATGACCCGGCAGCTGAGCAGCAGCGTGTCTATCTCGACGGTGCCGCCGAGGTCTTCCGCGAGCAGCACACCGACGATGCCGTGGTCGGCGAAGCGGTCCCGCAGGCGCAGCGTGGCAGCGAACCACTGTGGGTCCTCGGCGATCTTGCGGACCTGGGTCTGGGTGTGCCTGCGGGTGGTCAGGTTGAACTGGTTGGTCTTGGCGATCAGCTGCGCGGCCCGGTCGAGGGTGGTGCTGTTGATCGGCTCGATCGTGGCCACCATCTCCAGGCCGGCCAGGAACTCGTCGAGGTCGTCCGTCGCGGTCCGCTCGGCGGCGGCGAGGGCCTGGTAGGAGCGCTGCCTGGTGAAGTCCTCGCTGGACAGCGAGCCCGGGTGCAGCCACGGCAAGGCCGCCAGTTCGGGGGCGAACTTCGCGGCGGCGGCGGGCAGGCACAGAGCGCGCACCTCCGGGTGTGCCGCGGCCACCTGGGCGCATTCGGCCGGGTTGTCGTCCACGAAGACGAAGCTCGACAGGCCGAGCCGGATCTTGTCCGAGATTTCTTGCAGCTGTTCGGATTTGGGCCGCCAGTCGGCGACGATGTGGGTGAAGTCCTCGACCCGGAGCACCATGCCCGGGGCTTCCGCGATGGCGCGCAGTGCGAGGTCACGATCGTTCTTGCTGGCCACCGCGAGCAGCACGCCGCGCTCGGTCAGTGCGCGCAGGTAGCGCTGGAAGTCGGCGAAGGCCTCGCCGTCCGCACCGGTGCCGACGCGAATGCCCTCGATGCCGTCGTCGCCGAGGATGCCGCCCCACAGGGTGCCGTCCAGGTCGACGACCACGCAGCGCGCCGAACGGCCACGGTCGGCGGCGATGGTGTCGGCGATGGCCGCGGCGAGCCACGGCAGGCTGTCCGGTGCGTACGGCTGGCGGACCCGGTACCAGCTGCGCGGGTCTTCCCACTGCCGCAAGCCGACCTGGGCGGCGAGCTGCTCGACGTCGACGAAAAGCACTCGGCCCGCAGCGTGTTCGGCAAGCCGCGCGTTGATCTCCCGCACTCGATGGGACAGCGATTGCGGCGCGCGCCAGGCTGCCGGGCCGTAAGCGTCCACAGCGGGCGGCGCGAAACCGAGCTGGACGACCCGGACACCGGAACGCGCGGCCGCGTCCCAGAGACCGACCCAGCGGTTGACGGTCTCGTCCACGGTGCCGGTGATGTCGTGGTGCGTCCCGGCCAGCACCACGTAATCGCCCTCGTGGAACGGTGTTTGGGGCGCGAGCAGCACCTGCTCGACCTGGCCGAACGGGAAGGACAGCAGCTCCGGCGTCAACCCGGCCCTGGCGCCTGCCACCGGCAACAGTTCGGCGAGGAAGTCCGTGGTGTAGGTGGCCAGCAGTGCCATCCGCACCGCGACGCCGGGCGTACCGGGCTCGCGCGCAAGCGCTTTCGCCCGCTGCGTCCACGTCACGTAGCCGTCGGCGGGTGAAAGCTCTACTGCCACATCGGTTGCCATGGCTACTCCCCCTCCGTGCGGGGACGGTGCTCGAAGGCCAGGTGCTTGCCCTCGAATTCGGCCAGTGACAGCAACGTTTCGGCGATGTGCGCGGTGTGCACGGTGCGGCCCCCGGCGGCGCGCATCCTGGCGTGCATCAGCAGCGGCGGCAGTTTGCGCCATTGGGTGACCGCGCGTTCCCAGTGGTCGCGACCATCGGCATCGAGCAGCTCGGGATCGAGGTCGGCCGCCCACAGCAGCAGTTCGCGCTGGCGAAGGGCCTGCCACAGATCGTCCAGCTGCGTGAAATCGTCCGGTGTCGCGGCGAACTGGTAGCGGCTGGCCAGAGCCACCAGTGCGTCGCCGCCGACGAGACGGTCCTCGCGCGGCGACAGTGGCGCGACCGGATGGGATTCGAGCCACCGGTAGGTCCGGCCGGCATGAATCGCATTGGAACCGGCCATTGCTCGTTCCCGCAGCAGTGCGACGGTGTCGTCCGCGCCGAGTCCCACCGACCAGTCGCGCAGTTCCGCGGCCGAGAGCACCGGAACCCGTTGCCCGGCTTGCTTGCCGAGTTCGGTGGTCATCGTGAGCGGGTCTTCCACCACCCAGCCGTCGAGGGTCTCGACGATGGCCAGCCAGTGCGGGGCGTGCCAGCGCTGGTAGCCGTGCTGCCACGGCAGGTGGAAGATGTCGGCGAGCAGCACCGCCGAACCGTGCTCGGCCACTTGCTCTTCGAGCGCGTGGTAAGCCGTCGCCCAGTCGCCCGTGCCGTTCACCCGCAGGCCGAGCGCGGGCAGTGGCGGGGTGGCGTCGTGCTCGAACAGCAGCAGGTCGTCCTCGGCGGGGCTCACCGCGAGCGTCGGACCGCCCGCGAGCAGCGGCCGCCACCACCGGGTTTCGCCGCGGGCCACGAGCGCGCTGGCCAACGCCGCGGTGAAGCAGGTCAGCTTGTCGCCGTGCGGGGCGAGGGCGGTGGTCACTTGGCACCCGGCAGGCGGAGCGTGCCGTCGAGGTAGGCGGTGCGCGAGGCCGAACGCTGGATCTTGCCGCTCGACGTGCGCGGGATCGCGCCGGGGCCGAGCAGCACCACCTCGTGCACGCCGATGTCGTGAATGGTGAAGATGGCCTGGCGCACCGCGTTTCGCAGTTCCTGCGCGGTGGTTTCGTCGTCGGCGGGGATCCTGGCTTCGATGAGCACCACGATCTTCTCCTGCACACCGACCTCGACGGAGAACGCCGAGCAGCGACCGGGCAGCACCAGCGGATGTGCCTGCTCGGCGGCGTCCTCCAGGTCCGGTGGGTAGTAGTTGCGGCCGTCGATGATGATCAAGTCCTTGAGCCGGGTGGTCGGATAGACCTCGCCCTCGTGCAGGAAGCCGATGTCGCCGGTGCGCAGGTAGTACTTGCCGTCGCGCGGTGAGAGTTCGCCGCGGAAGGTGTGTTCGGTCTCCTCCGGCCGGTTGTAATACCCGGTGCAGACGGCCGGGCCCGCGACCCAGATCTCGCCGAGCCGGTCCTCGGGCAGCGGCTCCCTGGTCTCCGGATCCACGATCTGGATGGTGGTGCCCGGTGCCGCGGTACCGCCGCTGACGATGTCCGCGCCGTTCTGCGCGACCACCACCCGGCCCGAGGCGAGCGCGTCGCGGTCCACCGTCAGGGTCTGGACGCCGGACAGGGTTCGCCAGTTCACCGACACGATCAGGGTCGACTCGGCCAGCCCGTACCCGGCGATCAGGCTCGAGCGCGCCAGGCCGTGGTCGGCGAAGGCCGCATGGAACTTCTCGATGGTGCTCACCCGCACCGGCTCCGCGCCGGACAGGGCATACCGCCACCGGCTCAGGTCGATGCCTTCGAGCTCCTTCGGGCCGATACGTTCGGCGCACAGCTCGTAGCCGACGTTCGGCGAGGCCGCGAAGACCTGCGCGGGGTGGTCGCTGATCGCCTGCAGCCAGCGCTGCGGCCTGCGCAGGAACGACGTCGGCGACATCTGCACCACGCCATGGCCGTTGATGACCGGCATGATCACGCCGACCATCAGGCCCATGTCGTGGAACAACGGCAGCCAGCTGACGAAACCGACCTCCTCGTCGGCGGAAATGCCGACGTGGTACATCATTTCGTAGACCTGCCTGGCGTTGTCCAGCAGTCCGCGATGCGGCACCATCACGCCGGCGGGCGTGCGAGTGGAGCCGGACGTGTACTGCAGCAGGGCGATCTGCTCGCGGTCCACGAGGACGGGCTCCCAGTCGATCGCGAGCTTCTCGTCCACCTCGCCGGTGGTCACGATGAGGCGGGTGGTGTCGGTCGGCGAGTTGTCCAGCCAGGCAGTCACATTGGCCAGGGCACCGTCGGTGGTGACGAGGCAGGCCGGGTCGGCGTCGACACAGACCGCGTCGATGCGCCCGTTGGAATTGTGCGCGCTCGGCGGATACAGCGGCACCGCGATGATCCCGGCGTAGAGGCAGCCGAAGAACGCCTTCACGTACTCCAGGCCGGGCGGTAGCAGCAGCACCGCACGGTCGCCGGGGCGCGCGACCTGGAGCAGCGTGGCCGCGTATGACCGTGCCGCACGGTCGATCTCGGCGTAGGTGAGCGACTCGGTCTCGCCGTGCTGGGACGACGAATCCGGGTAGTGCAGGAAGCTGTACGCGACCCGGTCCGGTCGCCGCGCGGCCTGGTTCGTCAGCGCGCGCACCAACGTGTCGTACTCGAGCGCGCCCCCGGTGAGCAGTGTTGTGGTCATACTCCGACCTCCTGTGGTGACGGCGCGGCGAGGAAGCCGACCTTGCGGAAGTAATCCAGGTAGCGGATGAACAGGTCGCGGGAGACCGGCGGGCACTGCACGCCGACCCGATCCAGTGCGGTGACGGCCTGGTCTACGTCGAACTGGATCAGCGGGGTGAGCCCGCCGTTTGCACTCAGCAGGCTGAGCACGCTGAAGGCCGCCGATCCCGGGCCCGCGCTCGCGGCGTGCGCGGCGATCGCGTCACGCCACTGGTCGAGGGCGACCAGGCGCACCGGCCAGCCGCTTTCGCGCAGCCAGCCGATCGCGTCGGTGAAGCTGCACGGCTGCGGGTTGCGCAGGTGATAGATGCGCGTGCCCGGTTCGGGGTTTCGGGCCAGTTCCACCATGGCCGCGCCGGTGAAGTCGGCGGGTGCCAGGTCGACGGCGAAGTCCACCTCGGGCGCGAGACCCACCTCCTGGCTGGCCTTGACCAGCAGCCAGAAGAAGTCGCTGGTCTGGCAGGCGCCGGTGCGGCTGTCGCCGCCGATGCGGCCGAGCCGGAACACGCTCACCGGCAGACCGCGCTCGCCCGCCTCGGTCACCAGCCGTTCGGCCACCCACTTGCTCTGCAGATAACCGAGCGACAGCTGGGTGGGATCCTGGGCGGGCAGCGGTGCCGCGACCCGGCCGTCGACCGCGTCGCCGGGGCCGAGCACATACAGCGAGGACACGAAATGCAGTGGGGCGACACTGGTTCGGGCCAGCGTGATGAGCTCCTGGGTGCCCTGGATGTTGGCCGCCGCCAGCACCCGGTACGGCAGCGCGAAGTTGACCTGCGCGCCGTTGTGGTAGATCGCGTCGATGGTGCGGCCCAGCAGCAGGAACTGCTTCTCGGACAGCCCGAGTCGTGGCTCGGCCAGGTCGCCGAGGACCGGGATCACCCGGTCGAACGCCGCGCGGGGCAGCTCGTAGCTGTCGAAGGTGGCGGCCAGCCGCGCCAGCCCCTCTTCTTTACTGTCCGCCCGAACCAGGCAGTGCACGCGGGAGTCGGTGCGCGCCAGGAGTTCATGGAGCAGGAAGGCGCCGACGAAGCCGGTCGCGCCGGTGAGCAGCACCTCGCCCGTGCTGGGCGGCGTGGCGGTCCACGGTGCGGCGGGCCATGATTCGATCGCCGTGGCCACCTCGGCCTCGAGATCGATCGCTTCCGCCGCCGCGGCCTCCCCGGCGAGCAGAGCGACCACACCGGCCACGGTCGGCCGGGCGAACAGTGAGCCGAGCGGAATGTCTTCGCCGAAGGTTTGTTTCAGCCGCAGGATCAGCTGCGCCGCCAGCAGCGAGTGGCCGCCGAGGTCGAAGAAATTGTCTTCGCGGCCCACCCGCGGGATGCCGAGGACGTGGGCGAAGACGCCAGCGACCCGCTGTTCGAGCGGGGTGCGCGGCGGCTCGTACTCCAAGGTGTTGCGGCGCAAAACCGGGGCGGGCAGTGCGCGACGGTCCAGTTTTCCGTTGGTGGTCAACGGGAATTCGTCCAGCACGAGCACCGCGGCGGGCACCATGTGCTGCGGCAGTCGCCGTGCCAGGTGCGCCCGCACATCGACGACCAGGTCGTCACGTGCCTTGACGCGCAAGGGATCCGAGATGACCAGATCGTCCGGCCATTCGGCGTCCCGGGCCGCCGGGATGGACGGCAAGGCGACGTCCCAGCCGGTCACCACGACGTCGTAGCGGCCGCCGGGGCGGCGCAGTGCCTCGAAGCGGTACGGCAGCCGATCGGCGAGAGCCAGATAGTCCTCCGGGCTCACGCCACCGGAATCGGCGAGAGCGGCACGGATCTGGGCCGCACCGGCCCGGCCGCGCGGCAACTCGGCGACCACCGCCAATGGGCCGGCCACCCGTGCGTCGAGCACGTCGGCGATCAGCACCGCTGCGGGACGGTCGCGCTCGAGCAGGTCCGCCAGCTGCTGCGGCGTTGTCGTGGCGTCGAGCAGTTTCGGCCGCACCGGTAGTCCACGCTCGCCCGCGTACAGCACCGCGTCGTAGCGGAATCGGGACATCTCGTTGAGGTACTCGCCGCGCTTGAGCCGGATCCTGGAGCCGGTCAGCGTCGCATGCGCGGCCACGTAGTCCTCGAAATACTTTGGCGCGATCACCAATTCGGCATCCCGGTCGAGGGCGGCACGCACGGCGGGCGCGAGCTCGGCGGCACCGGCGGACGGCGCGTTGGTCGCCTCGACGGTCGCGTGGAACGACTCGCTGAGCGTGAGGTCGCGGACGTCGCCGACGAACAGCACGCCGTCGGGGGCGAGCAGGCCGGCCACCGAGTCCAGCACGCGGGTCAGATAGTCGGCGCTCGGGAAGTACTGCACCACCGAGTTGATCAGGATGACGTCGTAGGGGCCCGCGACGTCGTAGGGCAGTTCGTCGGCGGCACACTGGTCGAGCCGGACATGCTCGAGGTCCCGGTTGCCCGCGACGATCTTGGTCCGCACGTTCTCGACGGCCGAGGCGGAGACGTCGGTGGCGTCGTAGACCGCGCACTGCGGTGCGAGCCGAGACAGCAACAGGCCGGTGCCGCAGCCGATTTCGAGGACGCGCTGCGGTGCGAGCGTGCGCACCGCGGCGACGGTGGCCTCGACCCATTCCCGCATGTGCTCCTCGGGGATGGCGGCGTTGGTGTAGGAGTCGTTCCAGCCGGAGATATCGAAATCGGCGGCGCCGTCGTGGCCTTGGCGGTAGGTGCTGTTGAAGACGATCTGCCAGTTGGCGACCTGATCCTGTTCCGCGTCGGCCGCGTCGGCGGTCGCGTCGCCGGGGGTGAAATAGGCCACCAGGGAGAGGTTTCCGCCGGTGTCCTTGCGCGCCAGCACCACCGACTGGTCGACGCCGGAGTGCGCGGTGATCGCGGCCTCGATCTCGCCGAGTTCGATGCGGAAGCCACGCACCTTGACCTGCTGATCGATCCGGCCGAGGTATTCGAGATCGCCGTCGGCCCTGCGGCGGGCGAGATCACCGGTCCGGTAGACCCGGCGGCCGCCGAGCACCGGGCTTTCCACGAAACGTTCGGCGGTGAGGTCGTCGCGGTTCAGGTAGCCGCGCCCGACGCCGGGACCGGAGACGAGCATCTCCCCCGCCACACCGTCGGGCACCGGACGGCCCGCCGGATCGACGATCAGCACGCCCAGATCGGGCAGCGGGACACCGATCAGGCTGCCCGCCGCCGACACCACATCCGCGCGGGTGAGCTCGCGATAGGTGACGTGCACGGTCGTTTCGGTGATGCCGTACATGTTCACCAGTCGCGCGGACTCGCCGTAGCGGTCGAACCACGGTGTGAGCGTGGACAGATCGAGCGCTTCGCCACCGAAGATCACCCAGCGCACCGACAGTTCCGTGCTCGGTGCGTTCTCCAGCGCACGCAGCAGTTGGGTGAACGCCGACGGGGTCTGGTTGAGCACCGTGACCTGTTCGCGCGCAAGCAGTTCGGCGAACTCCGCGGTGGACCGGCTGACCGAGCCCGGCACCACGACCAGCCGGCCGCCGTAGAGCAGTGCGCCCCACATCTCCCAGACGGCGAAGTCGAAGGAGTACGAGTGGAACATCGTCCACACGTCCCGCGGGCCGAAGTCGTACCAGCGCCTGGTCGTGGCGAACAGGCGAACCACGTTGGCGTGCTCGATGACCACGCCCTTGGGGACGCCGGTCGAGCCCGACGTGTAGATCACGTAGCAGGGGTCGTGCGGTTCGGCCGTCGCCAACGGCAGATCGGGCACGATCTCGTCCGGTGACTGGTCGATGAGCAGCAGCTCGGGGTCCGATGCCGCCGCCGAGACCAGCGAGCTGTGGCTGATCACCAGTCGCGCACCGGAATCCGCGATCATGAACTCGATCCGGTCGGCCGGATACATCGGGTCCAGCGGCACATAGGCGGCACCGGCCCGCAGCACGGCGAGGATCGCGACGACCATCTCGGCGGACCGCTCGAGGTGGATGCCGACGAACGAGCCGCGGCCGACGCCACGGGCGCGCAGGCGCTGGGCCAGCCGATCGGCGGCGGCCGCCAGCTCGGCGTAGCTCAGTGCGCTGTCGCCGAAGGTGAGCGCGACCGCGTCGGGGGTCTGGTTCGCCTGCGCCGCGAAGAGTTCGTGCAGCGTCCGGGCGGGTTCGGTGGCGGGCTCGCTGGGCAGTGCCGCGGCCAGCGCGCGTTCCCGCTCGTCCGGCTCGAGGAAGTCCAGTTCCGGCAGTGCGGTGTCGGGCTCGGTGACCACGGCCGTCAGCAGGGTGACGAAGTGCCGGGCGATGGCGGCGACGGTGGGCTCGTCGTACAGGTCGACGTCGTATTCGAAGGCGCCGACGAGTTCCGCGCCGACCTGACGCAGCGTCACCAGCACGTCGAATTTGGTGGTGCCCGAATGGACTTCGACGTATTCGGCGCTGAGGCCGGGGATCGCGAGTTCCGGAAGCGCGGTGTTCTGGAGCACGACCGCCGTGCGGAACAGCGGCGAGTGGCTGAGTTCCCGATCGGGCCGCACATGCTCGACGACGAGGTCGAACGGCGCCTCCTGGTGGTCGAACGCGTCGAAGACGACGCGCTGTTCCCTGGCGAGCAGCTCACGGAACGTCGGCGCACCGGACAGATCCGTCCGCAGGGCGAGCGCGTTGACGAAGAACCCGATGAGCGGCTCGATCTCGGGCCGGTTGCGGCCCGCGATCGGTGTGCCGACGGTGATGTCCTCCGCGCCGGTGTAGTAGCGGAGCAGCGCTTTGAATCCCGCCATCAGCGCGATGAACAGGGTGGCGGGGCGATCGTTCACCCTGACCTCGTCGGCGAGGTGCCGCAGCCCGGACAGCACCGGCGCCGGGATGGTGAACAGCACTCTGGCGCCGCGGTTTTCCGGCTCGAGCGCGCGCGGGCGGTCGGGGTGGAAGGTGACCAGCGGCGGTTCGTCGCCGAGCACGCCGCGCCAGTAGTCGAGGTCGGCGCCGAACTTGTCCTGCTGCGCGAGATCCTGGAGCCACGTCGCGTAGTCCGGGTATTGCAGTGGCAGGGCGGGCAATTCGGGTTGGTGCCTGCCTGCGGTCAGATCGGCGTAGGCGGACATCAGTTCGGTGGCGAACACCCCGAGCGACCAGCCGTCGGAGATGATGTGGTGCATCGCGACCGCGAAGATCGAATCGTCCTCGCTCAACCGCACCAGCAGCACCTCGACCAGCTGACCGGACAGGTCGAACACCGTGCGGCTGAACTGCTCCACCTGCGCGATCGCATCGGCGAGCGGTCGTTCCGCATCGAGCTGCGCCGGGGACACCATGGTCATCGGCAGCGGCGCCACCGACCCGACCACCTGCACCGGAACGCCGTCGCGCACTTCGATGCTGGTGCGCAGCGACTCGTGCCGGGCCACCACCAGCGACAGCGCGCCCTGCAGGGCCGCGACGTCGAGGTGGCCGCGCAGGCGCAGCGCCAGTGGCATGGTGTAGGTCGCCCGATCCGGGAACAGCTGCTCCAGGAACCAGATTCGTTGCTGCGCGGCCGAAAGCGGCGCGGCGGCAGTGGGATCGGGACGGCGCGGGATACCGGCCCGCGGCGTGCCACCGGCGGCCCAGCGGCGCAGCAACGCGCGGCGCGACGCTCCCGAATCGACGAGTTCAGGCATTGTTGCTCCGTTCTTCGGCCGCCCCCGGCTGCTCGAGCAGTTGCTCGACCTCGCTGTCGGACAGTTCGTCCAACCGCTGCATCAGATGTGCGGCGATGGTGTCGGCCATCCCCGCGGCGGTCGGCGCGGCGAACAGCTCGCCGAGGGCGAGTTCCAACGGGAAGACGGCACGCAACTGGGTCGCCACGTGCACCGCCAGCAGCGAATCGCCGCCCGCCTCGAAGAAATTCGCGTCGTCGGCGATCTGCTCGACACCGAGCGCCGCGCACCAGACCGAGACGACCCGATTGCGCACCGAGACCACGAAGTCGTCCTCGTCGTCTGTCGCGGGGTCATCGCTTGTCACCGGCGCCGCCGGGGCGGGTCGCTCGGTGTCGAAGCGCCGGGTGGGTACTGCTTCCGGCGGGTCGACCCAATAGCGTTTCAGGGCAAACGGATACGTCGGCAAGCTGACGGTGGCCGGTGTCTCGCCGCCGTAGACGGCGTCGAAATCGACCGTGACACCGGACAACCAGAGTCGTGCCGCCGCGTCCACGATCGCGGTCTCGGCCGAGCCCGTGCCGAGGCTGCCGACCGCCGCCGCTGCTCGATCGGCCGTGCGCAGGAACGAGACCAGCGACTTACCCGGGCCGACCTCCAGCGCGACCGTCCCCTGGTTCCGGCCGACCAGGCCGACGGCGGCTTCCCGGAAGCGCACCGTGCTGGTCATCTGCCGGGCCCAGTAGGCGGGGTCCACCGCCTGTTCGGCGGTGATCGGCGCACCGGTGACGTTGGACCAGAACGGGACCTGCGGGGCCTGACGCGGCACGCCACGCACGAGCTCCGCGAAGCGGGCGGCGGCCTCGTCCATGAGCGGCGTGTGGAACGCGTGCCCGACGGGCAGCAGCGAGTTCGGCACACCCTCCTCCGACAGCTCACCGGCCAAACGGAACAGCGGCGCGGGTGCACCGGCCACGACGCAGCGCGTGGCGGAGTTGTCGGCGGCGAGCCACACGTCCTCCGGCAGGCGGGCGGCGATGACGTCCACGCCCTTGGAGACGGCGAGCATGCCGCCGGGCGGTGCCGCCGCCATGATCCGGCCCCGCTCGACCACCAGGGCCAGCGCGTCGGACAGCTCGAAGACGCCCGCGAGGGTGGCGCAGACCAGCTCGCCGAGGCTATGACCCAGCAGTTCCCGTGGTTCGGCGCCGAACTCGCGCCACATCCCGGCCAGCGCGTACTCGACCGCGAACAACGCGACCTGGGTCTGTTCGGTGCCGTCGCCGGTGCGTACCGCGGCCGCCAGGTCGAAGCCGGTGCGGTCGCGCAGGATGTCCGCGCATTCGCGGAATCGGTCGCCGAATTGCCGGACGGTCGCGGCGAGTTCGAGGACGGCGGTGCCGAGCGCGACGCCTTGGCCGGGGAACAGCCAGGCGAGTGTGGGAGACGGTATGGCCTCCCCCGCTGCGGGTTTGCCTAGTGCAGCTGCGGCCTCTGCGGTTGTGCTCGCCACGACTATGCGGCGATGTGGGAAGGTGCGGCGGCCGTGCGCCAAAGTGTGTGCGACGGAAGTGAGTTCCGCGTCGGTGCCGCGCAGGTGCTCGGCGAGCCGGGCAGCGGCGCGGTCGGCATCTCGGGCAGTGCGGCCCGAGATCAGCAGTGCGCGCGGTCCGAGTTGCACGGTGGCGGGCTTTGGCGTCGGTGGCTGTTCCACGATCACATGGGCGTTGGTGCCGCCGATGCCGAAGGCGCTGACGCCTGCCCGGCGCACGTCGTCGGACCAGGTCCGCAGTTCGGTGTTGACGAAGAACGGGCTTGCCGCGAAGTCTATTTCGGGATTCGGCCGGGTGTAGTGCAGGCTGGCCGGGATACGGCCCTCGCGCACGGCGAGCACCGCCTTGATGAACCCCGCCACGCCGCCCGCCGAATTGAGGTGGCCGACATTGGCTTTCACCGAGCCGAGCGCGCAGTACTGGGTCGCGTCGGTGTGCTCGCGATACGCCGCGCTCAACGCCGACACCTCGATGGGGTCGCCGAGTTTGGTTCCGGTGCCGTGCGCCTCGACGTAGCCGATGGTGTCGGCGCCGATTCCTGCCGCCGACAACGCCTCTCGGATGACCGCACGCTGGCCCGCGATGCCGGGCGCGGTGTAGCCGATCTTGTTGGCGCCGTCGTTGTTCACCGCGGAGCCCAGGATGACGGCGTGGATGTGGTCGCCGTCGGCGATCGCGTCGGCGAGCCGCTTGAGCACGACAACGCCCACGCCCGAACCGAAGACGGTGCCGCCCGCGTCGGCGTCGAACGCCCGGCAGTGACCGTCCGGGGAGAGGATCGACCCCTCCTCGTAGATGTACCCGGCCTCCTGCGGCACCTGCACGCTGGCGCCGCCCGCCAGCGCCACGTCGCACTGGAAGTCGAGCAGCGCCTGCGCGGCCTGGTGCACGGCGACCAGCGAGGTGGAACACGCCGTCTGCACGGCGACGCTCGGACCGGTCAGGTTCAGCTTGTAGGACACCTTGGTGGCCATGTAGTCGGAGGCGTTGCCGTGCAACGCGTGCAGCTGCGAGCTGGGGCTCTGGAACACGCTCGCGTGCCCGACCAGGTTGCGCAGCAGATAGGTGCTGATGCTCGCGCCCGCGAACACGCCGACCGGCGTGGGGTTTTCGGCCGCGATGTGCCCGGCGTCCTCCAGCGCCTCCCAGGCGCACAGCGTGAACAGGCGATGCTGCGGGTCGGTGAGTTGTGCTTCGCGCGGGGTCATTTCGAAGAACTCCGCGTCGAACTTGTCGGCGTCGGCGAGCAGCGCGCCCGCGTGCACGTAACCGGCGGGTGGGTCGGCGGGCATGGCCTCCGGCGCGAGCGGGCGCACCGATTCGCGGCCCTCGCACAGGTTGCGCCAATACTCGGTGACGGTGTCGGCGTCCGGGAATCGGCATGCCATGCCGATCACCGCGACCCGGAACTCGCTGTCGTCGTGGGTCATCGCTGGCTCCCAACGCTGTCGGGCCGGGTCTCGGTGGCCTGGCGGTGTGCCCGGCGGCGAGCGGCGGCCGCGCGCCGGTCCTGTCCCCGGTCCGTGTCGTCCTGCGGGGCCGTCCGGCCGGCCAGCGACTTCGCCAGCCCGTCGACGGTCGGTGCGGCGAACAGGTCGGTCATCGCCAGTTCCACGCCGAGGCGGCGCTCGAGCAGGCCACGCACCCTGGCCAGCGCCAGCGAATGACCGCCGAGGTCGAAGAAGTTCTGCCCGAGGCCGACCTCGCGGTCGAGCACCTGCGCCCACACCTCGGCGACGATCCGCTCCAGCTCGGTCCCCGGCGGAGTGAACACCGGTGCCGCGGCGGGGGCGATCTTCGGCAGTTTCGCGCGATCGAGCTTGCCGGTGAGGCCGCGCGGCAGGTTGTCGAGGACCATGTAGGCCGACGGAATCATGTAGTCCGGCAACCGAGTACGCAGGAACGCCGACAGCTCGAGGTAGTCGGGCTCCAGCGGGCCGTCCTGGGTGAGGTAGGCGACCAGCCGCGGCACGTCGGCCGCGGTGTCCAGCACCACCGCCGCCTCGCCGACCGTCGAGTGCGACCGCAGGAACGTCTCGGCTTCGCCCGGCTCCACCCGGTGGCCGCGAATCTTGACCTGCCGGTCCTTGCGGCCGACGAACACCAGCGTGCCGTCGGGCAGCCGCCGCGCCAGGTCGCCGGTCCGGTAGTACGGAATGCCGCTAGGGCCGGTGCCGAACACCTTCTCGGTGAGTTCCGGCCGGTGCCAGTAGCCGATGGCCACGTGTGAGCTGCGCAGCGCGATCTCGCCGTAAACCTCGGTGGGGCGGCCACTTCCGTCGACCAGCTCCACCTCGACGCCCTCGACCGGGTGCCCGATCGGCACCCCGGCGCGGTCCGCGTCCTCGGGAGTGATGATGTGCTGCAACGCGACCGAGCATTCGGACGGCCCGTACAGGCTCACCAGTCGGCAGGCCGGTGCGAAGTGCTTGCCGAAGTCGACGACGTCGCCGCGGACCACCTCCTCGCCACCGAGCGCTACCAATCGGAGCTGGGCGGGTACCCACGGCCCGTCGGTGTCGCTGAGCAGGTAGCGGAAAAGTGTTGGGGTGCAGTGCAGCACGGTGACCTCGGCGCGTTCGATCTCCTCGCGCAGGCCCGCGGGGCTGAACAGATGCGGGTCGATCACGTACAGCTCGGCCCCCGCCACCGCGGCCCCGAACGAGTTCAGCACGCCCGCGTCGAAGGTGTAGCGGGCAGGCGCGGCCACGACGTCGTCGGGTCCGATGCGTAGTCGCCGCGCGTAGGTGACCGCGTGGGCCAGCGCGTTGCCGCGGCTCTGCGCCACACCTTTCGGGCGGCCGGTCGAGCCGGACGTGTGCAGGATGTAGGCGAGGTCGTCGGTACTGATGTGGGATTTCGCCCAGGTCGACAGGTCGTTGGTGAGGATTGCGCTGACGGCCGGGTCCGGTTCGGCACGCCCGGAGACCGGGAAGACGTGCGCCCCACCGGCGATCGAACGGCCCAGCTCCGCCAGCGACGGATCGCACAGCAGCGCGGAGACGTCGGCCTCCTCCATGATCTCGATCAGCCGGGCCTGCGGCGCGCGCGGGTCGAGGGGGACGTAGGCGACGCCTGCGCGCAAGGCCGCCCAGACCGCGACGAAACTCTCCGGCGTGTGGTCGTAGAGCAGCGCGACGCGGCTGCCGTCGAGGCCTGCGCCGATGAGTTTCTTGGCGATGACCGCGGTGATCGCGTCGAGCTCGGCGAAACTCGTGCTGCGCTCCCCCGCACGCAAGGCCGGTGCGCTGCCGCGCAGGTCGATCACGGTGTCCAGCCGGTCGATCAACAGCTCGTCCGGCACCGCCTCGGGCACCATCGCGGTACCCGGCAGTGCCCAGACCGCCTCGGCGGCAACCTCGTCCGGGTCCTCGAGGCCGATCTCACCGACGCGCTGATCGGGTTCCGCCACGATGCTGGCGAGGGCCGTCGCGTAATGCCGCAGTGCCCGAACGGCAGTCGGTGCGTCGTAGAGGTCGGCGCTGTATTCCAGGGTCAGCTTGGTCGGGCCGTCGGTCTCGTCGACGGTGAGGTCGAAGTCCATCTTGGCCGTCGTGCGGGGCGCGTCGACGAGTTCGACGTCGAGGTCGGCCATATCGAGGGATGGTGGCGGCGTGTTCAAGTAGTTGAACATGACCTGGGCCAGCGGGGTGCGGCTCATGTCCCTGGTCGGCACCATCGCCTCGATGACCTTCTCGAACGGCAAGTCCTGGTTGGCATGTGCGGACAGGACCGTCTTGCCGACGCGCGCCACCAGCACGGTGAAGGTCTCCTCCGGGTCGATCTCAGTCCGCAGGGCCAGGGTGTTGAGGAAGCAGCCGACCAATGGTTCGACGGCCGACCGGGTGCGCCCGGCGATCGGCGAGGCCACGATCAGATCCTGTTGGCGGGTATACCGATTCAGCATCGTGTAGAAGGCGGCGAGCAGCACGGCGAAGGTGGTGACGCCGCTGCGGGCCGCGAGCGCCCGGACCTCGGCCATCACCTGCGGGTCGACGGGGAGCCGCTCGACCGCGCCGCGGGAGGTGCGGCGGGCCGGACGTGGCCGGTCGCCGGGGATCTCGGTGACGGTCGGATCGGCCAGTTCGGTCCGCCAGAACTCCAGTTGCCCGTCGAGCCGGTCGGCATTGCCGCGCTGCCAGGCCGCGTAGTCCGCGTACTGCACCACCAAGGGCGGCAGCGGTGCGGCCACGCCGGCGACCTCTGCGCGGTAATGTGCCGAAACTTCTTGGCTCAGTACGGCAACGGACCAGCCGTCACACACGATGTGATGCAGCGCGATGGCCAGCAGGTATTCGTTCGGGGCCGACCTGATCAGGTGGTAGCGCCAGACCGGGCCTTCGGCCAGATCGAACGGGGCACGGTAGATGCTCGCCGCGAGCTCGGTCTCGGCGTCGCCGCGCTGCTCGGGTGGCAAGGTGCTGAGATCCGTGAACTCCAGCGGCCGTGGCGAATACGGGCGGATCGCCTGACGCAGCTGACCGTCCTCGGTGGTCCGGTACACGCTGCGCAGCACCTCGTGCCGCTGCTCCACCAGCGCCAGCGCCTTCTCCACCGCGGCGACATCGAGCTCGCCGCGCAGCCGCAGGCCGCCCGGCATGATGTAGGTGGCGTTGCCGGGGTCCAGGGTCTCCAGGAACCACAGGCGCTCCTGGGCGTAGGACACCGCGAGCAGTTCGCCGTCGATGCGCGGCGCGGCTTGCAGCGGGGGCAGCGAATCCTGTTCCGCGGACGCCGATTCGATCAGCCGGGCGGCCGTCACGATCGTCGGGCTCTCGAAGAGCTCGCGTAGCGAGACACTTACGCCGAACTCGTCGAGGATCTGCGAGATCACCCGGGTTGCCGCGAGGGACGTGCCGCCGAGCAGGAAGAAGTCGTCGTGGCGGCCGATGTCGGTGCGCTCCAACGCCTGTGCCCAGAGGGCAGCGAGACGAGTCTCCCGCTCGCCGATGGGGGCCTCGTAGGCGATTTCTGTGGAGTCGGCCGAATCCGGTTCGGCCGCTTCGTCGTTCATCGTGTACTCGCGCACCGGCAGTGCGGCAAGGAGGTCATCGACCGGCGTCTCCGGTGCGGTGGCGGCCGCGGCGGCGAGGGTCAGGAAGTCCTGGGCCAGGTCGGCTGCCGCGTTCGCATTGAGCAGCTTCGCGTTATAGGTGAGGTGACAGACCAGCTCCGAGCCGGTCTCGGCGACGTGCATGACCAGGTCGTAGAGGGTGGCGCCGGTGTCGATGGTGTGCCATTCGACGGTCAGGCCCCACTCGCTCAGGTCGGGGCGCTCCAACACCTGCTGCACGAACAGCGTCTGAAAGACCGGGCTGTAGGCGGGATCCCACGGTCCGCCGACGGCCTCGACGATTTGCTCGAACGGGACGGTCTCGTCGTCATAGGCCGCCATCGCGGTGTCGCGGGTGCGGTGCAGCAGGTCGCGGAAGGTCTGTCCGGTCGCGAAGTCGGCGCGGATCGGGACGGTATTGACGAAGTGCCCGATGGTTTTCGCGAGCTCGGCGTACGGGCGGGCGGCCATCGGGATGCCGACGCAGAAGTCACGCTGGCCGGTGCGCTGCGCCAAAGCCAGTTCGTAGCAGGCCAACAGGAACACGAACGGCGGCACGCCGTTGGCCGCCGCACAGGCGCGGACCGCCTCGGTCACCTCGCGGGGGAACGAAGTCTCTACCCGCGCACCGGTGTTCCCTACGCGCCGCGGACGGCGACCGAGGGACAGATCCAGCGGCGGGGCGCCACGCAACAGCGCGGCCCGGCGTTCGACCGCCGCCGCTTGCGTTGCGGGCGCGGCATGTTCGGCGCTCCACACGGCGTAGTCGGCGTACTGACGCGGCGGGACCGGCAGGATGCTCGCCGCGTCGTGCCGGGCGGCGCCGTAGGCCGCCCACAGCTGATCGATCAGCAGCGCGATCGACAATCCGTCCAGCACAAGGTGGTGCGCGACGACCGCGAGGATCCACTCCTGCTCGGCCAGCCGGATCAGCGCCCACCGCACCGGCGGCCGGGCCGCCAGGTCGAACGGGGCGACTGCGAGGGATTCGAGCAGCTGATCGACCGCCGCCGCGCGCGCCTTCGCGGGTACCAAGCGCAAGTCGGGCGTCTGCCAGTCGGCGCCCGTGGCCTCGACGACCTCGGCCCGCAAGCCCTCCGGCGTCTCCTTGAAGACCGTGCGGAAGGCATGCTGCTGGTGGGTCACCGCGTCGGCGGCCGCGTGCAGTGCCGCGACATCGAGCGGTCCGGTGATCCGAATGCCCAGCGGCACATGGTAGATCGCGGCGTGACCGGCCAGCTGCTCGTGCAGCCAGATGCCACGCTGTGCGGGCGTCACCGGGAACGGCCCCGCGCCTTCGCGCAGCGGGACGGTGGTGGTCGAGATGCCCGCGGCGCGGCGTTCCCGCAGGCGCGCCAGCGCCAGGCTGCTAGCCGGTGAGTTCATGATCGCTCTCCAAAAGGGCGGCATCGGCCTGTTCGACCATCAGCTCCTCCAGCGCCGCGGCCACCTGGGCCACGGTCGGCTCCTGCAACATGCGCCGGAGCGCGAACTCGATCTCGAAGAGTTCGCGGAGTCTGCGGACGAACTGGGTGGCGGCCAGCGAATGCCCGCCGATGCGGAAGAAGTTCTCGAACACGCCGACCTGCTCCAGGCCGAGCAGCTCGGCCCACATCTCGGCGACCACCTGCTCGTATTCGGTACGCGGCGCGACATAGTCGACGTCGGCGGTGAACAGATCCGTCGTCGCACGCGACACCGGGGCGGCTTCGACACTCGGCACGCCGCCGACGATCCGGTACGACTTGCGCTCGAACGGATACAACGGCAACCGGGCCTGCGGTCGCTTCGCCGCGTCCACGCCGGCCCAGCGCACCTCGTGCCCGCGGACATGCAGTTCGCCGAGGGCGGCCAGCATTACCGAGAGGTCGTCTACGTCGCGGACCAGCGACGGCACTGCGACCCCGGCCCGGTCATGATGGCGGAGCAGGCTTTTCAGCATGCCGTTGAGCGCCGGATGCGGGCCGATCTCGATAAACGAGCCGACGTTGGCGTCGATCATCGCGCCCACCGCCTCCGCGAACTGCACCGGGCGCACCACCTGGTCGGTCCAGTAGAGGCCGTTCAGTTGCGCGCCGTCGACCCGGCCGCCGGTGACGGTCGAGAAGAACGGGATGCTGCCCGCACGGGGCTGGATGCACGGCATGTCGGCCGCGAATTCCGGCAGGCAGTCGCGCATCAGCGGCGAATGGAAGGCGTAGCGGCCGGGCAGGCGGCGGGTCATCACCTGCTCGCCGTCCAGGCGGGCCAGGAAGCCGTCGACGGCACTGGTGTTGCCCGAGATCAGCGTCCACTTCGGTCCGTTGGTGCCGGCGAGGTAGACCCGTTGCGGCAGTTCGAGTTCCGCGGCGGGCAGGTTCACCACGGCCATGCAGCCGTTGTCGCGCAGGCGCGCAGTAGCTTTGGCACGAGCCGCGATGATCTGTGCTGCGGTACGCAGATCGATCGCGCCGCTGACGTGTGCGGCGGCGACCTCACCGACGCTGTGTCCCACCACGGCGGCGGGGGTGATGCCCCACGACTGCCACAGCGCCGCAAGGGCGACCTGGAGGGCGAACAGCACCGGCTGCGCCGTACCGGTGTCGGCGAGGACCTCCTCGTCCCGGCCCCGGTCCAGCACGGCGAAGGTGGACCAGCCGAGCTCGACGCGCAACTCGCGATCGACCGCGAGCAGGGCGTCACGGAATACCGGCTGGTGCCTGATCAGCTTGCGGCCCATACCGACCCACTGGTTGCCCTGGCCGGTGAAGACGAAGCCCACCTTGCCCGGCCCACTGCGCGGCACCCGGCCCGCGGCGGCGCCGAGCGGCAGCGAACCGCCGGAGATGGCGGTGAGCTGCTCGGCCAGGTCCGCGTGGTCGCGCGCGGCAACGGCCACCCGGAACGGATGCTGGGCCCGGCGCGCGGTCGAGGTCTGTGCGAGTTCGGCGATCGGCGCTGCCGTGCCGTCGCGCAGCATGTCGATCCAGCTGTCGACCAGGTCGAGCGTCGACTGCTCGCTGCGGCCGGAAATGCTGACCAGGTATGGCTTTTCGGTTGCCGCGGGGCGTGCCGCCGGTGCGGGTGGGCCGGTCAGGACGGCGTGCGCGTTGGTGCCGCCGAAGCCGAAGGAGCTCACGCCGGCCAGCGCGCGGCCGCTGCGGTGCGGCCAATCCTGGTTCGCCGCAGGCACGTCGAACGGCAGATCGTCGAAAGCGATGTGCTTGCTCGGCGATTCGAAGTTCAGGTTCGCGGGCACCTGCCCGTGGTGCAACGCCAGGGCGGTCTTCACCAGCCCGGTGATGCCCGCGGCGGCCTCCAGGTGGCCGACCACCGTCTTGGCCGAGCCGACGAGGAATTTGTCTTCGCTCCTGCGGTTTTCGGCGAAGACGGCGCCCAGTGCGCGGGCTTCGATGGCGTCGCCGAGGATCGTGCCGGTGCCGTGCGCCTCGATGTACTGCACGTCGCCGGGGTGCACACCGGCCCGCCGATAGGCGCGGCGCAGCACGTCGACCTGGGACTGGTAGCTGGGGGCGGTCAGCCCGTTGGTACGGCCGTCCTGGTTTATCGCCGAGCCGAGCAGCACCGCGTATACGCGATCGCCGTCCTGCTCGGCTTGCGCCAGTGGCTTCAGTACGACCGCGGCGCTGCCCTCGCCGCGGACGTATCCGTCGGCGCGCTCGTCGAAGGTCTTGCATCGCCCGTCGGCGGCCATCATGCCCGCGTCGGCCAGCGACTCGGTGACCCGCGGGTCGAGGGTCATGTTCACGCCGCCGACCACGGCGACCTCGCAGTCGCCGTCGTGCAGGCTGCGCAGCGCCATGTGCAGGGCGACCAGCGACGACGAGCAGGCAGTGTCCACGCTGACGCTCGGTCCGCGCAGGTCGTAGAGGTAGGACAGGCGGTTTGCCGCGATGCTGCTGGCATTGCCGGTGACGGCGGCGATCGGCATCCCGGACTCGGCTGCCTCGCCCATGCCCCGGGCATAGTCGCCCGCGGTGATGCCCACGAAGGTGCCGGTCGAGGTGCCGGCCAGCCGTTCTACCGGCACGCCCGCGTCCTCGAAGGCGTCGGCCACGGTCTCGGCCAGCAGGCGATGCTGCGGATCCATCGCAGCGGCCTCGGCGTCACCGATGCCGAAGTAGTTGGCGTCGAACGCGTACGGGTCCGCCAGGAACGCGCCGAACCAGGCGCGGCGGCGCTCGCCACGCGCGCCGCCGGACGGCGGCCAGTCATGCCTGGCGTCCGGCGCCTCGCCCACCAATTCCCGGCCGTGCCAGAGGGTTTCCCACAACTGCTCAGGGCCGCGCAGTCCGGGGAACGAGCAACCGATGCCGATGATGGCCACCGGCTCCTGCGCCGTGTTGTCCCGCACCGGGCGCCCCCCGACTTCGGGCTCCCGATCCCGGGCATCCGGCACTACCGGTTCGGTGCTGTCCTGCGCCGCCGCGAGCCCCTCGGCCAGGGCGTGCACGGTCGGATACTCCCAGGGCAGATCCGGCGGGAGTGGTTTACCCATCCAGGTGGAAATCTTGCCCACGAATACCAACGCCACCGCCGAGGTGAGCCCGAAACTCGCGAAAGGCTCACTCAGCGCGACGTCATCGGTGGCAATATCGAGCAGATCGCCTAGCGTTTCGGTAAGAAATAAACTGATCTCGTCGGCCGTCCGACGGGCCATTTCTGCAGACATCTAAGCACTATCCCTACTACGTAGAAACAGAAGTACGTGGCTCGACTGAATTTTCAGTATTGTCCGCGACGGCGGGGACATTGTGGTCACTCAGGGTTTTCCCGGGAATTTCGGACAATCCACGCGCGGCCAGATTCCGGCGAGCCTGGGCCAGCGGGAATGCCAGCACGCGCAGGTCGTGGAAGAGCTTCACCGCGATGGTCGGCCAGATCGCGCCGGTCAATTTGTAGGTGAGCGCCAGCGCGACACCACCGAATATCACCTGGGCGGAGACGGCCGGACGGAATCCGTGCCGCAGACCATCGATGACGCCACCGGCAACGATGATCAGGATCCAGAACGGCAGGTCCGGCCAGAGCAGCGCGACCGCGTAGATGGTGAAGCCGCGGTAGACGACCTCCTCGGCGGGCGTGCTGAAGGAGTTCGCCAGCCACCAGAACCGCTCGATGGAGGTCTCCGGCGTGATGAAGACGACGTACTCGATCTTGCTCGCGATCCAGTCCTTGCCGCGCTGCCCGCCGAGCAGCGGAATCAGCACGGGGCCAAACAGATACGACACGTAGATGGTGACGATCGCGAGGCTGATGATCTTCTCCGCGAGCGAGAAGCCGCGGAACACGCTGAAGTCGAAGTGGGTCAGCCCGAGCTCGTGCACCGAGGTGCCGCTCACCGCGAACGCCACCAGGATGACCGCCAGCGTGGCCCAGGTGCGGAAGACGCCGCCCTGATACAGGCGCACGCGCGCGTCGGATCGCACACCGAATTCGCGCGTGAAGACGCGGACCGAGAATATCTCGAAGAATGGCTCCGCGAAGACGAGATAGACAAGCAGAATTATGCAGAAGATTTCCATCGGGAGGCCCCGTTCACTATCCGGTCGGGTCGGTATCTAGATTGAATGGATTGGGGTCGTCCGCGCCCTCACGCTTAGGACAACGATTCATTTCGACGCTGAGGAAACATCAGTGAAATGCTCAACTGCCCGAGCCTTAACACCACCTACCTACAGCGTCGTCCTGAACACATCGGCAGACAGTACAACCGTACTGAGATGACTGTCTACAGCTTCCACCTGGAAGCGCATGTGAGCTGAGACACCGGATTTATACGGAGTAAGGACCTCCGCATGCGGCGGGGGCGGAACGTCCTATTCGCGCCGTTTTTTCGCCCGATTTCACCTGGTCGGACAAACGTCGTTAACCATTTACCGCAGTGCATTCAACTACCGGCAACATTCGGCGCGGTTCAGCGGAACGTCGGGTAACGTCAATTTGATTGCTAATTGTTTGCCGGAGATGTGCGGTAGTCCAACTCCCTATGTACGGCAGTCCAACATCGCCGGTCTCGGCCGCACGGTGTTCACTGTCGGCTTCCTCCGCCTTCCCGTCGCGCGCCGGTCCCGAGGGGTGGGAAAATTCCAGGCGGGAATAGCTGACATCGCGATACGTTCGTGATGATGGTTAGTCGAACAAACGAAAGGGGCCGCGCGCGTGGCGACCGAGACCGTGGCATCGTCCGTCGGCTTCCGATCGGAGCGGGGTGCCATCCTCGGCGCGCTGATGCTGTCGACCGGGCTGGTGGCGTTGGATTCCACCATCATCGCCACCGCGGTGCTGACCATCACCAGCACGCTCGGCGGCTTCGCCCAGTTCCCGTGGCTCTTCTCCATCTATCTGCTGGCGCAGGCGGTCACCGTGCCGATCTACGGCAAGCTCGCCGACACGGTCGGGCGTAAGCCGGTCCTGATGTTCGGAATCGCGGTGTTCGCGCTCGGCTCACTGCTGTGCGGGCTGGCGACCAGCATGCTCGGGTTGATCATCTTCCGGGCGGTGCAGGGCATCGGCGCCGGTGCGATCCAGCCGATGACGATGACCATCGCGAGTGACCTCTACACGCTGACCGAGCGGGCGAAGGTGCAGGGTTACCTGGCGAGCGTGTGGGCCATGTCGTCGGTGGCCGGGCCGCTGCTCGGCGGCGTTTTCGCGGATTACCTCAGCTGGCGCTGGATCTTCCTGATCAACCTGCCGCTCTCGGCGGTGGCCGCGTGGATGCTGCTGCGCAAGTTCACCGAGAGCGCGCCGCGCCGCAAGCAACAGGTGGACTATCTCGGTGCCGCGCTGTTGACGATCGGCGCGGGTGCGCTGATCCTCGGGTTGCTCGAGGGTGGACAGGCCTGGGCTTGGGACTCCCCCGCGAGCATCGGCATCTTCGCCGGCGGGGCGGTGCTGCTCGTACTGTTCGGTCTGGTCGAGCGGCGGGCGGCCAATCCCATTCTGCCGCTGTGGGTGTTCACCCGGCGGGTGGTCATCGCGAGCAGCCTGGTCTCGGTGCTGGTCGGGGCCATCCTGGTCGGATTGACCACGTACGTACCGACTTTCACGCAGGGCGTGCTCGGCACCGGTGCGCTGGTCGCCGGACTCACCGTCGGTGCGCTCACCCTCGGCTGGCCGATCGCCGCGTCCCAGGCGGGAAAGGTGTACCTGCGCATCGGATTCCGGTCGACCGCGCTGATCGGCAGTGGACTCGCGACCATCGGTGCCGCGACCACGCTGCTGATCACCGAGGATTCGACGCTGTGGCAGGTTGCCGGGTCGTGTTTCGTGATCGGCGTCGGGATGGGTCTGGTCGCAACGCCCACCCTCATCGCGGCGCAGACGAGCGCGGACTGGACCGAGCGCGGTGTGGTGACCTCGGCCAATATGTTCGCGCGGTCGATCGGTAGTGCGGTGGGTGTCGCGGTCTTCGGGGCGATCGTGAACGCGCGGGTCGGCGACACCGATCATCCGGTGCCCGCGATCCTGTCGTCGGCGGTGCATCTGGTCTTCATCACGGTGGCGGTGATGGCGGGGGTGATGGTGCTGGCTGCGGCGTGTATGCCGGGCCGGAAGACCGTCGTCAGCTAGACCCGGTGTCGAAGTCCGGCCGGATAGGACTTCGACGCAAGGCCTTCGTCAGGCGAACTCGAAGGTCGCGACGATCGGTGCGTGGTCGGATTCGGGGAACTTCTTGTCCGTCGCGAAGTCGGCGGACTCGTCGTGCAGCAGTTCGTTGTGGATCTCCGTGCCGCGGTAGTGGGCGAGCAGATTGCGGGTGACCAGCAGATGGTCCAGCATGTAGCCGGTGCCGTGGTGGAACAGCGAGTAGCGCGCGGATTCGGGGATGGTGTTCTCCAGCGGTACCAGCACGCGGCCGGCCAGCGCGCCGTTGCCGGTGTCCTCGACATTGCCGAGGATCGCGACCAGCGGCACCTCGTCGGTGGTGGAGTTGAAGTCACCGGCCACCACGATGCGGGCGTCCGGGTCCTGGTCGAGGATCTGGTCGACCAAGCGCCGGACCTCTACGGCCTGGCTCATTCGTTTCATGTCGGACAGGAACGACCCCTCGGCCGCCGCGCCCGCGTCGCGCCAGGTGAAGCGGTCGAGCTTCTGGCCTGCGATATCGGTGGGCAGTTTCGACTTCAGGTGGACCACGATCACGTGCAGCGGAGCGCCGAGCAGGTCGAGTTGCACGTGCAGGATCGGGCGTTCGATGCCGATCGACTGTGGTTGCAGCGCAGGGGGATTCGCGGTCAGCACCTGGTAGACCGGCGCGGCGACGAGATCGTTGAGCAGTTGGGCGCGGGCGGTGACCGGCAGGGAGGTGACCACCGCGAGGTTGCGTTCGTCGAACACCTCGCCGTTCGCCTTCTCCGTCGAGACGACATTGCGGCCGGCCAGTGCGGTGCCCTGGAGCAGTTCGGCCAGGGCCAGCAGCGATCGAGGTTGTCCGGGGCGCTCCTGGCCGTTCACCTCCTGCAAGCACAGGACGTCGGCGCGGAGGCGGTCGATCTGCGGGCGCATCACAGCGATGCGGTCGGCGAGGGTCGGCTCGAACGGGGTGGGGTTCGGCGTCTCGTCGAAGTTCTCCAGATTGAACGTCGCTATACGAACGGTGACCATGGCACACATCCTCATCAGGCCCCGACGATTCCAACAGCTCTATTCTCGTACTGCTTGGCGGGCGGAGCGTACGTAGTCGACTACCTGAAAATCCGCGCTCTCAGTGGGTTCATGATCAACGGTACCTAGTGGTGGCGGAATGCGAGTGGTGCCGCCCTGACCCGCACCGCTTCGCGCGACAGCCGCACCGTTTCGCGGGATCCGCACCATTTCGCGCGACAGCCGAACCATTTTTCGGGGCCCGCACCATTTTTCGGGGCCCGCACTGTCTCTCGGGACTTGCACCGGCTCTGGGGGCCCGCAATCGGTGCGGATCCCGAGAGTCAGTGCGGATCCCGAGAAGGGGCGCGGACTCCGGCGGTGTGGTTGGGGATGGGCCGGGTTACGTGGGGCGGCGGTCGGCGATTTCCGCTGGGTCCGCCCTGACCCGCACCGCTTCGCCCGTCAGCCGCACCGTTTCCCCGGGTCCGCACCGACTCTCGGGACCTGCGCCGACTCTGGTTCCCGGACGTAGTCGCGGAGAACTACGAGTGAGTCCGCCGTCATGTCCCGCACGAAGCAGGGTTGGGCGGCCTGCGGGACATAGTGGTGGACAAGTGCGAGTGGAGCCGCCGTCATGTCCCGCTCGGTGCGGTGCCGGGTCGCTCGTGGGACGTGGCGGCGGCGTGCGGGTGGGGTGCTGTCATGGCCGGTCGGTGCAGATCTCGAGAAGGGGTGCTGATCCGAGAAGGGTGCGCCAGTTTGGGGGTTTGGGGTATGTGGGGCGGCGGTCGGCGATTTCCGCTGGGGTCGCCCTGTCTCGCACCGCTTCGCCCAACAGCCGCACCGTTTCTCCGGGTCCGCACTGACTCTCGGGACTTGCACCGACTCTGGGGGCCCGCAACCGGTGCGGATCCCGAGAGTCAGTGCGGATCCCGAGAAGGGGTGCGGACTCCGGCGGCCGCCGGGGGTGTGGTTGGGGATGGGCCGGGTTACGTGGGGCGGGCGTCGGCGATTTCGGTGAGGGCACGGTCGCGGAGGTCGGGTGGGAGTTGGTCGGCTGCGGCGCGGACCGTGGCGAGGGCTGGGTCGGGCAGGCCGTCGAGGGTGCTGCGGTATTCGTCCCATAAATCGTGTTCGGCGGCGGCGCGGAGCATTTCGGCCAGCTTTGTTTCGGAGACCAAGGCGACCAGGCGTGCCAGGTGTTCGGCGTCGTCGACGAGGTAAGCGGCGTGCAGCAGGGCGGTGCCGTCGAGGGCGGCTTGGGCGGCGCGGGCGGCGTCGTCGGAGATGACAGCCATCAGGTCGCCGAGGGTGATCCAATCTTGGCGGCGGGCAAGGAGTTTGCCGACGGCGACGATGGTGTCCGTCGGTAGGTCGGCGATGAGGTAGGCGGAGCGGCGCGCGTCGAGCAGTGGTGCGACCTCGGCGAGGAAGTCGACCGGCAGACGCTTGGCCACGTCGACCGCGTGCGACGGCTCCAGTACTGCCGCCATGCGCGCCGCGAGCAGCGCGTTGCGGTTGCGAGCGACCAGCTTGGCGATGATCTGGGCGGGGATCACCTTGGCCGCGGCAGCAACCTTGCGCAGCCCGCCGGATTGGCTTTCGAACAGCAGGTCGGCGATCTGGAAACGGAAGTCTCTGAGATCCGTCGCGGGGACGTCGGCGAGATAATCGAGCCGGTCGACGGGCACGCCGAGCGTCCGGGCAAGCTTGGTCAGCTGAGCGCCCGCCACATCGGTCACAGCCCCGCCGCCTTCTTGACCGCACCACGCAGAAACCGCGGCACGAAATCCAGCAGCGAGTACGCGGCGGTTTCCAAGTCGGTCGCCTGCTTACGCCTGGCCTCCACCACCACCGTGGCAAGTGCGGCCTGCACCTCCGGCGCCAGCCCAGCGATCCCCGCGGGCAGTTCGCCCGGCACCAACTCCGCCAACGTCTTAGTTGTCATGCTTCTACCTCCGCCGCTCGACCCAGCACCGAATCGCCCCCGACCACCCTTCCTGGCGCCCGGCCTCGTTGCACGCAACGCTACTGTGCCGACAGCCTGCCCGCCGCGCGCAAAGCCATGATCACAACCGCCGCGCACCCGTGCAACCCACCACCACGCACCCGTGCAACCTCGGCACCGCACACCTGTGCAACCCACCACCACGCACCCGTGCAACCTCGGCACCGCACACCCGTGCAACCTCGGCACAATCTGTCGGTGCGCGCCGACGCAAACCTTGCCAACGCGCGCCGGTACAACCTCGGTGTGCAAGCACTGACCTCGCAGACGGGCACGAACAGGGCAGCTCGGCGAGTCGCGAGTCTCCAGCCGCCGCCCGCCGAGCCCTCCTCGCCGCAGCCGCCGCGATTCGATGCGCACCGCAGCTCGCCGCCATCAGTTTCGCGCTCTGCAGGCGGCCGAGGTCTGCTGGGCTCGCGCTCGGCACGCTCGTGACCGCGCCCGGCACTGCGTGCACCTTCCAGGCGGTGCTCGCGATGTGCCGCATGACGAAGGTGACCAGGTCGTCGTCGGGCAGGGCGCGGGCGGCGAAGCGGCGGCTGCCCGGGCCACTTTCGCTGCCATGGGCCTGCTGCTTCCTGACGATTCGCCGTTCGCGACTGCAGAGCGGAAGCGCACTGCCAATGAGCCGAAGCCGGATTGGCTGTGCCGCAGCGGCCTTGACATGCCAACGTCGCGGGCCGACACAACCCAGCGGGCGCGCTCACTCGAACCTGGCCGACGTGACGCCTCAGTGCGCCAGAACGCACCCCTTCTGGGCGCACCGGGCGCGGCTTGGCGAGTCTGTCGCCGCCCGCTGAAGCCTCCCTGCTCCGGTCAGAGGTCGAGGACTAGGTGGGTGAGGGTGCCGGGCGCAGTAGTGCAGAGGCGGAGTGGGCGCGGGTAGCGGGCGGGTCGGGTGCCGGTTCCGGACAGGGCGACGGTTTCGCAGGTGCCGCAGATGCCTGCCCGGCACATCGAGTCGATGGCGACGCCCTCGTTCTCCAATGCTTCGAGCACGGTCAGCGCGGGTGGGACGAGTAGCGTGCGGCCGGATCGGTGCAGCTCGACTACGAGCGGTGGGGGTTGGTGGGTCATCGGATCGGGCAGCGGGCCAGTCCGGTGGCCGAGTTGTCGTGTTGGTCGTAGGGGGTGCCGTAGATGCCGACGCGGGCGGCAAGCAGCGCGGCGACCTTGGTGTTGCGGCGCCAGACCGGGTCGTCGGCGGCCGCGCGGCGCTGCATTCGGCTGTGTGCGCCTGGGAGTGCGTCGTCGAGTGCTCGGAGGCGGACGTCGAGTGCTGCGGCGACGCCCGTCAGCGTGGCCCAAGGTTGGACCGGCACGTCGCGTAATGGTGTGCTACGGAGCAACTCTCGGACGAGCGGCTCGCTACTGAAGTAGGTCAGCAGGCCGAGCAGCGGTGCCGTGGCTTGGACTTTCAACCGGTCGACGAGGCCTGTGTCACCGGCGAGGCGATGGGTGGCCGCGCCGGCCATGTTCGCCGTCCACTCCGGTGCGACACCGGCGGTCGCGACCATATAGTCCGACATCTCCATGCCTTCGCGGGCCGTGCGCGGGATCAGTTCGTCCGCGACACCGAACACGTAGGCGATGTAGGCCCAGTAATGCATCACCGCATTCAGTTGCCGCTCAGTGCATTTGCGGCCGTGGGCGTGGTCGAAGCACATCGGCGAAAGCCCGAAGGTGACCGCTGCGCCCATCATGGTGCTGTTGGAGATGGGGTTGCCGTGCTCGGCGAAATGATCCGCGCCCCAGGCTCGGCGCAGCCCGGCGCGCACCTGGGCGTGCATGAGTCGCACGCGCACAGTGTCTTTGAAGACCGGGGACCAGCGGTCCATGCCGCCGCGCACCGTCACATTGCGGAACCAGGTGGAGGTCTCCAGGTTTCGCCGATACGGGTCGTTGACGAATCGGCCGGTGGCCCCGGTCGCGGAGGCGACTTCCGCGCCGACGAAGGTGCCCATGAAGTCCTGCACGCCCATGGCGAGTTTGCCGGAGGTGGAGACGTTGATCCACAGTTGGCGGCCGTATTCCCAGAGGTCGGGGTCGTACCAATCGGGCGGGTTGTCGAGCGTGACGAACAGAGCGACCAGTTCCGGGGGCGGATCGTCCAGGGTGTCGATGCCATGGTCGAGCGCGTGCTCGAGTAGGCGACGGCCCTCCGCCGTGCCGATCCGGCCGAACGCGGCGACGAGCCGGTCCATCGGTTCGTCGCCCTGCCAGAGGTGGTCGGCCATCAGCCGGGTGCGTGGCGTTTCGGCCGGGACCGGGCGCACCTCGATCCACGGCGACAGTATCGACTTCCTTGGCTCGTACCATAATTCGGTGGCAACGGCGCGCGGCGGCGGTGGTCGCAGCGGCATGCCGGGGCGGTAGTAGTAGTCGTTGGGGTGCGCGGCGGTGTTCACGTCCAGCATCGGTCAAAATCCTGTCAGTTGCCGGAATTTCGTGGCGGGGGTCGACCCGTGATCGGCGTGTACCGGGCAATAGTGTTTGGGGTCGGCGCGGTGCTCGGTTGCGGGCCAGAACAATTCGGGGGCCTCCGGCGGCGGCAGTGTGGCAGGTCGCAGGCCGCGTTCGCGGCGGCGCCCGGCCCGGATACGCGGGAAGAAGTAGCGGATCTCGTCCGGTGTCACCCGGTTCATCGCCGTGAACAGCGCACACCAGCGGTCGAACCAGAACTGGTCGCGGCGGGTCCAGGTGAAGCCCATGGTGCGCCGGATCGCCGGGTCGCACAGGCCGATGGTGACGAACTGATAGAACCTGGCGCCGAACGGGCGAACCATCTTCTCCCACAGTGGTTTCGGCAGCATGTCCAGCACCGGGAACGGCGGTACGGGAGCGCTCTCGGCCAGGCGGTAGACATCCCAGGCAGCCTGGGTCGGCTCCAAGACGTTGTCGCACATGTCTTTCCAGTAGTCCTGGAACTCCGGCCAGCTCTTCGGGACCACCCGCATGCTCATCCCGTACATCTCGTACCACTGGTACTGCTCGCGCCACAGCTGTTCGCGTTGCGCGGTCGAGAGTCCGCCCATGAACAGCTCACCGGCGCGCAGCGTCTGCACGAAGAACACCGCGTGCGCCCAATAGAAGGTGCCTGGATCGAGAGCGTGATACCGGCGTCCCTGCGCGTCGGTGCCCTTGATCGTGCGGTGGTAGTTCACGATCTCGCGTGCGGTCTGCTCGGCCCGCGGCCCGTCGAAGACCACGCCGACGATCGGGTACGCCGACCGCAGCACCCGTTGATAGAACTCGTCCTGGATCTCGGAGTGGTACTCCACGCCCGCGCCGAGGCCGGGATGCATGTTCTGCACCATGCCGAGGAACAGTCCGCTGGGCGCGAAGTAGAGGGAACCGAAGATTCGCCAGGTCAACGAGTCCGGACCGAGTGGCACGGGCGCACTGGGGCTCTCGTGCACGACGTCATTGTGTGCAACCATGAAATGATGCTGACACGAATAAATACTCGCGTTCAATTCGTCTTCTGATGCCACCGAAGACGCGGAAAACGCCGCAGCAGCAGCGCTCTCGCGCCATGGTGCAGCGCATCATCGATGCCGGGCAGACCGTGCTCATCGAACACGGTTACGACGGCGCGTCCACCAACCGGATCGCCGACGCCGCGGGCATCAGTCCCGGCTCGCTGTACCAATACTTTCCGGGCAAGGACGCCATCGTCACCGCGGTGATCGACCGCTACAACAGCGAAGTGGCGTCCCGGGTGCACAGCAGCGTGCTCGCGCAGTTGCACGAGCCGCCCGAAACCGCCGTTCCGGCAACGATTTCCGCGCTGCTCGACGCGCTGGGCAGCCATCCGGCGCTGCTGCGCGCGGTCATCGAGCAGACACCGCGGCTCAGCGGCGACAACACCGTCTTCGCCTTCGAGCAGCAGATCGGCGATCTGGCCCGGGTCGCGCTGACCATGCACCGGGACTCGCTGCCCGACGATGTGGACTTCGCGGCGGCGTCCTGGATGCTGGTCCGCACGGTCGAGCACCTGGCCATCCGGTACATCCTGGATCAGCCGCCGGTCTCCCGCGAACGCTTCCTCGCCGACATCACCCGACTGGTGCTGAACTTCTTCCTTCCCGCGCCGAGCTCGCTACCTGCACAAACCTCGAAGCAGCGGCTATCACGAGCAGAACGCGAGTAACCCAGACAGTTGGGCCGAGCCGCACACATCCTGATTTCCCGCATACGGAATCGGAGGCGATTCGGTATGCGGGAAATCGAAAGGTGTGCGGCTGTCGCGAACTAGCGGGCGGCGGACTCGCGAGCGGGATCCGTTGTGTCGCCGGTCTTTCCGAGGCGGGTCAGGGCGAGGTAGCCGACGGAGACCAGCGCTGCCCAGACGACGCCGACGGCAACGGCGGTGCGGCCGCTCTCGGTGAAGAAGAGCAGGACGACCACCAGCGCGAGGAACGCCAGCGCCAGCACCGTCGTGTACGGCGCGGCGGGCAGGCGATAGTCCGCCGCGGGAAGCTCGCCGCGGGCCACCCTGGCGCGGTAGATCAGGTGACAGACCAGGATCATGCCCCACACGAAGATGATGCCGATGGTGCTCACCGAGGTGATGTAGGCGAACGCCTTGTCCGGGGAGATGATGTTGACGATCACGCCGATGACCATCATCGCCGCCGACGCCGAGATACCGACGTAGGGCACGTGGCGCGAGCTCAGCTTGCTGAGCGCGGACGGGGCTTCGCCGTGCAGCGAAAGGGTGCGCAGCATGCGGCCGGTCGAGTAGATACCGGAGTTGCACGACGACAGCGCGGCCGTCAGCAGCACGAAGTTGATGATGCCCGCCGCGCCGGGGATGCCGATCTGCTGGAACACCTCGACGAACGGGCTCTTACCCTCCCGGAACGTCCGCCAGCTGGACACCGACATGATCACCAGCAGCGCGCCGACGTAGAACAGGCCGATCCGGAACGGCAGTGTGTTGATCGCCTTGCGCAGGGTCTTGCGCGGTTCGCGCGCCTCACCGGCGGTGACGCCGACCAGCTCGACGCCGACGTAGGCGAACAGCACGATCTGCAACACCAGCAGCGACTGCCCGAAGCCGTTCGGGAACACGCCGCCGTCGGCCCACAGGTTGGTGACGGTCGGGTTCGCGGCGTGGCCGAAACCGATGGTCAGCACGCCGATACCGAGCAGGATCATGCCGATGATCGCGGTGACCTTGATGGCGGAGAACCAGAACTCGCCCTCGCCGAACAGCCGCACCGAGATCAGGTTCGCCGCGAACATCAGCGCGAGCACCCCCAGCGCCGTGATCCACGGCGCGATGTCGAACCAGTACTGCACGTACTTGCCCGCCACGGTGATCTCGGCCATGCAGGTCGCCACCCACACCGCCCAGTACGACCAGCCGGTGACGAAACCCGCGTAGCGGCCGAGGAATTCGTGCGCGTACTCGGCGAAACTGCCGGAGACCGGGCGATAGGTGAGCAGCTCCCCCAGCGCCCGCATGATCACGAAGATCGCCAGGCCCGCGGCCAGGTAGGCGAGGATCAGGGCCGGTCCGGCCTGCTCGATCGCGCCACCCGCGCCGTAGAACAGGCCGGTGCCGATGGCGCCGCCGATGGCGATCATCTGAATGGTGCGCGGGCTCAGGCCGCGCGAATAGCCCTCCGAGTCCCCGGTGCCGGTCGAATCGTGCGTTCCAGCGTCCGATAAATGACTGTCGGCGGCTGTCATAGTGCGGTCCTTCTCTCGTGCGGCAACGACGCGACGCCCGGGATCGTCGGTCGGTGACCCCGGACACATGACATGGGATCATCGCATGTTCTGGGATCGATCAGCACGTCACGCTACCGGTCCCGGTGGGCGCGGGCGTAGTTCACGGCGGTCGATGAGGGGAACACCGCAGGTCAGGTGCCTCGCTACGCGCCGAGCAGCCTACGGGTTCGCGGTGCTGGGGATCGGCGCACGGCCGGCCTTTGGGGGTCCGGCGTTGGAATAGACCTCTCGCACTGCGGGGCGCGCACAGCCACCGGGCCGGGATGCCATGTGATCGACCCTGCCAAGGCCATCAGGAGTCACCCTCCGCAGCGGCCATCATGTGACAGACGCTGGGCGATTCCGTTCTGGCGGTGCAACCGCCGCAGACCACATTCGCTGCTTCGATACGGCTCACGCGAGCCCGACGGTCACTTCAGGTGGAAGCCGTGATTCTCCAGCGACTTGCGCAACCGGTCACGACCACCGAGTCCCGCCACGGAGCCGAGGCGAGCCAGTACACGTTCGGTCCAGGAGTGTGAGAGTTGTTGCTCGGCATAGAATTCGGCGATTCTGCCTTCGTAGTCGGCGACGTGTTCGCGCTGCCCGGCGAGGTCGTAGGTCTCGCGATGCAGTACCGCTGCCTGGGGTAGCCGCGGTTTGACCCTGGCATCCTCGGTCGGATCGGGGTGGCCGACGACGAGCCCGAAGACCGCGAACACCTGCGGGGGCAGCTTCAGTTCCGCCGCAACGTCTTCCGGGTTGTTGCGCAGCGCCCCCAGATACACGGTGCCGAGGCCGAGGGATTCCGCGGCGACGACCGCGTTCTGCGCGGCCAGGGCCGCATCGATGAACCCGACGTAGCTGGATTCGAGGTAGTCGGCGCCGTCCAGCGAGGCGTTCCGGTCGTCCGCGAGCTGACGTACGCGCGCGAAATCGGCTGTCCAGACCAGCAATACGGGCGCTTGCAGGATGTGCGCCTGATTGCCGGACAGTGCCGCGAGCCGCGCTTTGCGTTCCGGGTCGCGCACCGCGATGACACTCCACACCTGCAGGTTCGACGAGGTCGGCGCGGACTGGGCGGCCGAAATCAGCAGGCGCAGTGTGTCGTCGGACACCGGGTCGGCCAGATAGCGCCGCACCGAACGATGCTCGTGCAGCACCTGCAATACCTCGTTCCACCGGGCGGGTTCGGTAGGCTCGGGGTCTCGGTAACGCTGCTGCACCAGGTGGGTCGGCGTCGGCACGGTCTGGGTCATGTTCGTCATCCTGGACGGCCGCGGCGGGTTCGTCAGCGGTTGCTCGCACGATGAGCCGAACAACGCGTGATTTCGTTCGAGATCAACTCGGAGTAGGGTAAGTAAGGTAACCCTAATTGTGATAGTGGGAGGACTACCTATGGCCAGACCCCGCACCACCCTCACCGTGCAGCACACCGAGTGGCTCAGCCCGCACCTCATCCGGGTGCACCTCGGCGGCCCCGGCTTCGCCGCGTTCCAGACCAGCGAGTTCACCGATGCCTACGTCAAGTTCATCTTCGAGCGCGACGGGATCGAGGTGCTGCGCACCTACACCGTCCGCTCGGTCGATCGGGACGCGGGCCAGATCGCGGCCGATTTCGTGTACCACGGCGCCGAGGGCATCGCGGGACCGTGGGCCGCGGCGGCCCAGCCCGGCGAGACCATCGATATGTACGGCCCCGGCGGTGCCTACTCCCCTCGCGCCGACGCCGACTGGCACCTGCTGGCCGGTGACGAGGCGGCACTGCCCGCCGTCGCCGCCGCATTGGAGGCGATGGACCCGGCCGCCGTCGGCTACGCGTTCGTCGAGGTCGCCGGCCCCGACGACGAGCTCCCCTTGCAGAAGCCCGAGGGTATCGAACTGACCTGGCTGCACCGCGGCACCCAGTCGCCGGGTGAAGTCCTGGCGGAAAGCGTCCGCAAGGCGCCCTGGCGCGACGGCCAGGTCCAGGTCTTCATTCACGGCGAAGCCCAGGCCGTCATGCACGACATGCGCCGGTACGTGCGCCGCGAACGCGGCGTCACCGCCGAATGGGCCGCCTCGATCTCCGGCTACTGGCGCCGTGGACGCACCGAAGAGGGCTTCCGCGAATGGAAGGCCGAGCTCAAGGCGAAGGACACCGTCGACGCCGCACCGGCGAGCAGCTGACGACTGCAACGACCTGAGTGGGGCGCCCAACCGGGCGCCCCCGTTCACGTCGAGCGACGGTGGGTCACCGAATCGCTGCGACGTCGGGGCAGAAGACGTCGGGGCAGTAAGGAGCGCGACTGCGATTTGCCCGTGGACGCCTACCGCTGCAAGCCAGTCGAGTAGCACCTTCCCGGGCTATCGCGCTCCGATCAGTCGTGCCAGCCACTGGTGGCCACGATGTCGTCCCAACTCAACTGGGCTATTTCCGGGTGACGCAGCCGCAGGATTTCCCCGGCGAGACTGGCCGGGGGTGCCTTGCGGGGGTTGGCCAGGGCTTGGGCTTCGATGGTTTCGGTGAGGACTCGGGTGCCGCCGAGGCGGGGGTAGGTGGCGTGGACCTGGTCGGCGTAGCCGGGGGGTAGGTCGGTGGGGGCGCCGGCTACGTCGATGCCGATGCCTTCTACGGCCAGCCAGGATTCCGCTGGGCGGCGACGGCGGTAGACGGGGGAATCGGTGAAGCCGGTGGTGTGGGTGGCGATGGCGTCCCAGATGGTGTCGACTCGGGTGTCGGTGACACCGTTGGCTTCGAGGAACAGCGCGGCTTGGTCGGCGCCGTCTATCTCGAATCGTTGGTCGCTGCTCGGGGTTTCGGCAAGGCCGACGTCGTGCAGGACACAGATGAGGTACATGGTTTCTTCGTCGTAGTCGGTGCCGGGGCGTAGGCCGTGCCGGTCGGCTACCGCGCGGGCGAAGAAGAATCCGCGCACGCTGTGGTTGCGTAAGGCTGGGGTCAACGTCCGGTCGATCAACGCAATTGCCTTGTCCGCCAACGGGGTCGACGGTAGCGGGAGCGGGTTCGGTTGGGCTGCTGCGGATGTCTGCGACAACGCGGCGGCGGTCCCGGCGATTCCCACACCGATGGCGGCGCGACGAGATAAGGACATGGCTGAACTCCTTGGTACGGATTGGATTTCGAAGGTGTGAAGTCAGGGAGCGGTGGTGCGGAATCGACTCCGGTAGTCGCTCGGCGTCGTGCCGAGCACCTCGACGAAGGTGCGGCGCATGGTCTCTTCGGATCCGAAACCGCTGCGCCTAGCGATAGCGGCGACTAGTTCGTCGCTCGTCTCCAGCAGTACTTGCGCGGCTTCCACGCGGACCTGCTTGACGTACTGCGCGGGCGTCATACCGGTTTCCTGCCGAAACAGCCTGCTCAGGTGGCGTTCGCTGAGCGCGGCACGGCCGGCCATGGCGGCCAGACCGTGGTCGGCCGACAGGTCCGCGACGACGGCATCGACGACCTTGCGCAGCCCACTGCTGCGGGGCATCCCGATGCTGGCCCGCACACTGAATTGCGCTTGCCCACCGGGACGGCGCAGGAACACCACCAGATGTTTGGCGAGCGAGCGTGCCACCTCGACGCCGTGGTCCTCTTCCACCAGTGCGAGCGCCAGATCGATACCCGCGGTGACGCCCGCCGAGGTGATCACCGATCCGTCCCGGACGAAGATGGCATCCGGGTCGACCTCGACGGCCGGAAACTGTTGCGCCAATTGATCGCAGGCCAACCAGTGCGTCGTCGCCCGCCGCCCGTCCAGCAGTCCGGCTTCGGCAAGGACCAGCGCTCCGGTGCAGACCGAGGCGATCCGCCGCGCGCCCGCACCGGCCGCCCGCACCGATCGAACCAGGTCGGCCGGAACCGGCTCCTCCGGTGCGTATCCGGGAACGAGCAGCGTATCGATGGAACCTGTCGAATTCTCGATGGCACACGAAACACTCAGCGGCACACCGACGTCGGTGCACACGTCCCGCCCATCCGGCGACGCGAACCGCACCCGATGGCCGGCCCAGTGCAACACCTGAATCGGTCCGGCAACGTCGAGCAGCAACACACCCTCGGATACCGCGACCACTACGTCACCACTGGACTCCATGCACCCAGTCTCGATCAGCGGGGAGATGTCCACAAGGACACGTACCCCACAGATCAGGCCATCGAGACCGGTTCGGTCGCCACCAGCTCGTCCGCAGCGCGTTGTATCTCGGCTAGTCGACCGGGCTCGGCGAGCAGCCCGATCAGCGCGAACTCGACGATCTCCGCGGGGCTGACCGCGATCTCCGGCAGCGCCAGCGCGTCGAACAAGGCCTGAACCAATCGGGCTCCGGAGACCGGATTCATCGCCCGCACATCACCTTCACGCTGCCCCGTCTCGACCATGGCGATGATCACCCGGTCGAGCCGCGAGACGAGCTCCAGCTCGTCGACGAACCGTTCTCGCTGGAGTTCCGGCGAGGTGAGGATGGAGGCGAGGACGTACGGCGAGTCCTGCAGGTGCTGCAGCGTTTCCCGTAGCCAGCGGTGCAGCTTGACCACGGCGGGCGCAGACACGGCGGTTAGTTCGTCGGCCAGCGCCAGTGGCCGTTCCAACCCGAGCCGGACCAGCGCGGCGAGGATGTCGTCCTTGGCGGAGAAGTGCTTGTAGATGGCGGGCTGCTGCACCCCGACCGCGGCCGCGATGTCGCGGGTGGAGGTAGCGGAGAAGCCGCGCGCCGCGATGAGCTCGGCGGCGGTGCGCAGGATGCGTTCGGCCGCCGGGCTCGATCGGGTAGTTTCCGCGGGCATACGGTTCAGGTTAACGGCCGTTCGCTTCGTCGCCGAGCATTGCGTGCGCCAGGTTCCGATAAAACGCGAGCACACCCGGCTGTTCCTTCGGGCTGAGGTGCCCGCGTTCGGCGAACCGCGAGGAGACGCCGCGCTGGACGGCTTCCAGCCCGAGCCGATCCTCGTTGTTGATCATCGCGGTGGCCGCCTGCTGGGTTCTGGTCACCGCCTCGGACACGCCGACCAGCTCGGGCATGGTGAGCACGCCGCCGACCACGTGCACCCGATCGATGGCCGTCGGCAGGAAGCTGAACCAGACGATCTGGTCACCGGTCCCGACGAAGGCGCTGGACGGGAAGGTCAGCAGCACCATGCCGTTGGCCTGCTGAACCTCGTTGAGCGTCAACACCTCCGGCGCCACCGACGCGGCGAACGGGATCCTGGCGTGCAGCACCCACGGCGAGTACTGCTCGACGAACATGTCACTGCCGCCGGGCATGAACGGCTCGAGCGTCTCCCGGTGCAACCCGATGACGTGATAGTTCTCGTGGCCGTTCTCCATCACGCTCTTCCAGTTCGTCTGCCACTCGTAGGACCAGGTGTCGACCTGCACCATCTCGGTCAACCGGTAGTCGGCGAACTGGTGTGCGGCCAGGTCCAGGTGGGCGCCGATCGGGTCGGCGTTCGCGTCGAGGTTGACGAAGACCAAGCCGTTCCATTCCGCGACCGCGAACTGCGGCAACCGGCAGTCCTTCGGCTCGAACTGCTTGTTGCCGCCCATGTACGGCGCGCCGCGCAGCCGTCCGTCGAGCCCGTACTTCCACAGGTGGTACTGGCAGGTGAAGGCGTCGGTGCGGCCCGCGCCCGGTTCGACGAGCGGCATCAGTCGATGGCGGCAGATCGGTGACATCGCGTGCAGCGCATCGTCTTTCGCACGGGTGACGACCACCGGTTCGCCGGCGATGGAGACGGCAACGTAGTCACCGGTGGTGGCGAGTTGATCGACGTGTGCGACGAGATACCAGCAGCGGTTGAAGATCCGCTCGCGTTCCATTTCCCAGAGTTCGGGTGAGGTGTAGGCGCTGGGCGGCAGGGTGAGCGCGGGCGGATCGTCGTCGCGGTACTGCTGCAGTGCCGCGAGAGCTTCCGCGGTGCCGGATGTGCTGAGCGTAGACATACTGGACCTCCCTGCATGGTTATCGATCGATAACCTCTGGATTCAGGTTATCAACCGATAACCATCCGTCAAGGGGTCGTCGGCAGCACGCAAAATCCGGCCACAGACAGCAGGTCCCGCGCTCCGTCGAAACATGAGCGCGGGACCTGAACAGCTACAGCACTATTGGTTGGTGCGCAGCGCCTCCTCCACGAACTTCGTCGTGTATGTCTTGTGCAATTCGATCCGGTCACGCACCGGCGCCACATTGCGCGAGTACTTGCCGAGGATGTTCAGCACGTTCTGCGCCCCTTCGGGTTTCATCAGACCGTCACCGTTGAACATGCCGACCGAGTCACGAATCGACTGGACGTAGAGGTCCTTTCCGGCGTTCGCGTACTGCGGCGGCATCTTGGCGGCGATCTCCTCCGGGGTGTGCTGCTTGATCCACTGCAAGGTCTGCACGAACGCCGCCGCCAGCTTGCGGACGATGTCCGGGTGCGATTCGACTGTCTCGCAACGCATGTACAGCGAGGTCGCCGGGTACAACCCGCCGAGCGCCACCCGGGTGCCCGCCTCGGTGCGCATGTCGACCAGGATCTCCGCCTCCCCCGAGTTGACCATCTGCGCCACCGTCGGATCGGTGGTCATGCCCGCGTCGATGCCGTTGTGGTTCATGCCCGCGATGAACGTCTGCCCCGCGCCGGCCCGCACCCGGGTGTAGTCCTTGGTGGTCATGCCCTCGATCCCGGTGAGCGCCTGGGTCAGGAAGTCGGTCGACGACCCGAACGAGGTGACACCGAGGTTGCGGCCGCGCAGATCGCGCACCGACTTGATGGTGCCTGCGTCCGCCTTGGCGACCAGCTCCACCTCACCGGGCACGTCGGCGAACTGCACCACCGAGGTGAGGCACTGCTCCTTGGCCTGCAGGTCGACGGTGTGATCGTAGAAGCCGACCACCGCCTGCACATCGCCGGTCAGCAAGGCGGTTTCGGCGTTGGCGCCGGACTGCTCGCCGAGCAGCGAGACGTCGATATCGTTCTTCTCGAAGAAGCCGAGCTGTTTGGTCAGCATGGCGGGCAGGTAGATCACCTTCTCCAAACCGCCGACCATGATGGTGATCTGCGGTCGCCCGTCCGACATCGGGATGGTGCGCGACTCGCGACACCCGGTCACCGCCAGCAGCGCCGCTACGGCGAGGACGACGATCGCGGAGTTCTTGATGTACCTCATCGCTCAGATCCCGTGACTCGACTGTGCCTGCGAGGGACGCCATTTCAGCAGCTTGCCCTCGGCCAGGCCGATCCCCCACTCCGCGAGCAGCGCGATCACCGTGATGATGATCATGCCGGCGTAGATGCCCGCCGAATCGAAGGTGCCCTGGGCGTTGCTGATCAGCAGGCCCAAACCCTTACTGGCACCGGCATATTCACCCACCACCGCGCCGATCAAGGCGAAGCCGAAGGCGGTGTGCAGGCTGGACAGGATCCAGGTAGTCGCGCTCGGCAACACGATCGCGGTGAGCACCTGACGCTTACCGGCGCCGAGGATGCGCGCGTTGTTGATGACGTTGCCGTCCACCTCCCTGGCACCGGTGAACGCGTTGAAGAACACCGCGAAGAACACCAGCACGACCACCGTCGCGACCTTCGAGCTGAGCCCGAGCCCGAACCAGATGATGAACAGCGCGGCGAGCACGATGCGCGGAACCGCGTTGAGCGCCTTGATGAACGGCGCGAGCACGTCGGCCCAGTACCGGCTGCGGCCGAGCAGGGTGCCGAGCACCACGCCCGCGACCGCGCCGATCAGGAAGCCGAGCACGGCCTCCTGCACGGTGGTGAAGATCTGCAGCCAGATCGAACCGAATTGGGTTCCCTCGGTGAACCATTCGACCAAGCGTTCCCAGATCAGCGACGGCTTCGAGTAGAAGAACGGATCGATCCACAGCGTGGCGGTGAGCTCCCACGAGCCGAGCCACACGGCGACCAGCGCGATGCGCAAACCCCAGGTACGCAGCCGCACGCGCCGGGCGTTGGTGCGCACTCGCGCGAGGATCTGCTCCTCGGTCTCGTTCTCCGGCACCGGCGCCGGGGCGGCATCCTTTTCGAGGACGTCATGCGACACGGGAGGCTCCCTTGGCTCGAGCCGCATCGACCTCGTCGCGCAGCGTTTCCCAGATTTCTTTGTAGATATCGCGGAACTCGGTGGTGAGCCGCACCTCTTCGACATTGCGCGGGCGCTCCAGCGCGACGGGGAAGTCGCCGCACACGGTCGCCGGGCTGGCCGTCATGACGACCACCCGGTCGGCGAGCACGATCGCCTCTTCCAGATCGTGGGTGACGAAGATGACCGCCGCGCCGGTGCCCGCCCACACGCGCAGCAGTTCGTCCTGCATGAGCTGGCGGGTCTGCACGTCGAGCGCGCTGAACGGCTCGTCCATCAGCAGGATCTCCGGGTCGTTGACCAGGGTTTGCGCCAGCGCGACGCGCTTGCGCATGCCACCCGACAGCTGATGCGGATAGTAGGTCTCGAACCCAGCGAGCCCGACCTTGTGCACCCACACCGAAGCCTGCTGCCGCGCATCGGCTTTCGACGCACCACGCAGGCGCGGGCCGAGGGCGACGTTGTCCAGCACGGTTTTCCACGGCAGCACCGCGTCCAGCTGGAACATGTAGCCGATGCCGTCCGGGATGCCGGTGACGTCCTTGCCGCGCACCAGCGTCCGGCCCGCCGAGGCGGGTTCGAGGCCGGATACGAGGGACAGGGTGGTCGACTTACCGCAGCCGGTCGGGCCGACGACAGCGACGAATTCGCCGGGGCGGACCGCAAGGTCGAGGTTCTGCACGGCGGTGTGGATGCCGCCACCGGTGCCGGGGAAACGCTTCGTCGCGCTCCGCAGCTCGATGAGTGGGTTGGTCATGGTGTAGCTCCTGCGAGATCGAGGTAGAGCGACCGTACGTGGGCCGGGTCACACCGCGGAGCTTGTGCGCACAAGCCGTGCAAAGTGCCGATTCGCTAGTTCTGCGCATTCTGCTCACGCTCGGCGCGGTGGTCTATGCTGCGCCAATGGCCACTGAGGGCGCGCGGGCCGTGCGATTGAGGACGCAGGTTCTGCTGTTGCAGATCGTGGTGGTCACCCTCACCCTCGGCGTCGCCTTCGCGGTTTTCGGCTACCTCAGCGATCAACGGCTGCGCGACGGATACGGGCAGCGGGCCCTCGCGATCGCGCGCACCGTCGCGGCCGATCCCGCGGTGCGCGACGAGGTGACCCGGTACGCGCCCGGGGCGATCAGCGCCGACCCGCTGCTGCGTGCGCGCCTCGCCGCCGGGCCGCTGGAACGGATCGCCGTCGACACGACGGAGCGGACCGGCGCCTTGTTCGTGGTGATCACCGATGATTCCGGGATTCGGCTGGCGCATCCGGACGCGGCACGGCTCACCGAGCATGTGAGCACCGATCCCTCCGGTGCGCTGGCCGGGCGCGAGGTGATCGCCGAGGAGCGTGGCACGCTCGGCGACTCGGTGCGGGCGAAAGTGCCGGTGCTCGAACCTGATTCGGACCGAATTGTGGGCGCGGTGAGTGTCGGTATTTCCACCGAGGCGGTGCGTGATCAGTTGCTCGACGACTTGCGGACCGCCGGTTTGCTCGTCGGCGCAGCGCTTTTGGTCGGGATCGCGGGATCGATGCTGCTGGCGCGTCGTTGGCGCGGGCTGACGCTCGGGTTGGAGCCCGCGGAACTAGCTGAGCTCGTGCGCGGACAAGCGGCGGTATTGCACGGCATCGGGCGGGGCGTGCTCGCGGTCGATTCTTCTTGGCGCACAACGTTTGTCAATGACGAGGCGCGCAGGCTGCTCGGGATCGACGCGGAGATTGGGCGACCGGTGGACGAGATCGGGCTGACGCCACGGGTACTGGAGGTTTTCCGCGGGCTCGACGAGCAACCCGCGTCGGCAACGGTCGGCTCACATATCGTCGTGGTGGCCGCGCGGCCGGTGCATCGGGACCGGCGCGACCTGGGTGCGGTGCTGACCGTGCGCGACCGGACCGATGTGGAGGCGTTGACCCGCCAGCTCGATGCGGTGCAGTCGATGAGCACGGTGTTGCGGGCGCAACGGCACGAGTTCTCCAACAAGATGCACCTGATCAGCGGACTTCTGCACGGTGGGCGGACCGAGGAGGCGTCGCGGTCGATCGACGAGATGATCGGGGCGGGGCCGCTCGGGGCTGCCGCGCCCGGCATCGACGCGATCCATGATGCTTACCTCCAAGCGTTTCTCGCGGCGAAGGCGGCGCACGCGCGGGAGAGCGGCGTCGAACTGGCCCTCGGGCCCAACACCTGGGTGGACGGCAGCCTGGTCGATCCCGTCGATGTGACGACCGTGCTCGGCAACCTGCTCGACAACGCGATCGAGGCGGTGCGGGCCTCGGGCAATCCGGTCAAGCAAGTGGAAGTAGAACTGGTGCAGGAAGATTCGACCTTGCATATCGTGGTGGCCGATAGCGGCGACGGTGTCGCGCCGGAGCTGATCGATGTGCTGTTCACCGAGGGGACCTCCACCCGCGACAGCCGTGACGTCCCCGGTGGACGCGGTGTCGGTCTCGCGTTGATTCGTCAGATCGCCCGCACGCACGGCGGCGACGTGCGGCTGGCCAGTCCGCGCGGCGACACTCCCCCGCTGACCGGTGCCGAATTCAATGCCCGCATTCCCGAAGTGCTCGTAGACAGCAAGGTGTCATGGCCCCATCAGATTTGACTGTTCTCGTCGTCGACGACGACTTTCGTGTCGCCGACCTGCATGCCGGAATCGTCGACTCCATCGCGGGTTTCGCCGTCGCGGGGACTGCCAACACCTTGGCCGCGGCGCGGGATGTGCTGGCAGCGGGCCCGGTCGACTTAGCGTTGGTCGACGTCTATCTGCCCGACGGTTCCGGTATCGACTTCGTGCGCGAATTACGCTGTGACGCAATGGTGCTGACCGCCTCCACCGACAGCACCGCAGTCCGCGCCGCCCTCTCCGCCGGTGCGCTCGCTTTCCTCGTCAAACCTTTCCCGCACACCGAACTCGCCGCCCGACTGGCCGCCTACGCCCGCTATCGCCGCGTCCTCGCCACCCCGCAGGTGGACAACGCCCGCGTCGACGCCGCCCTGCAAGCCCTCCGCCCGACCACCACCGCCAGCGCCCCCACCACCGTCGCCTCCCCCACCAAAGACCTTGTCCTGCATTCGATCCTCGAAGCAGGCCACCCCCTCTCCGCCGCCGAAGTAGCCACCGCCATCGGCATCTCCCGCGCCACCGCCCAGCGCTACCTCGCCACCCTCGTCGGCACCGGCACCCTCCGCATGAGCCTGCGTTACGGCAGCACCGGCCGTCCGGAACAGGAGTATTCGGCGGCGGGCAGCCAGGCCAGAACCGAGTGAAAGCTGCCCGGGTCGTGCCGGGAAGTGGCGAGCCCAAGGGCCGTGCAGGGGTATTCGGCGGATGCCAGCCAGGCCAGATCAGCGTGAGCGCCACCCGGACTCACGCCAGACGTGGCGAGACCCAAGTCCCCGCAGGAGTACTCGGCGGCGGTCAGCCAGGCTAGGACCGAATGGGGCCTGCGCAGATCACGCGGGGAAGCGGCGAGCCCAGGTTTCGTGGTCGAGGCGGGCGGTGTTGATCACAGTGCTGAGTAGGCGGTACCAGCCGGTGGTGGTGATCAGTTCGAGGATTTGGTCGTCGCGGTAGTGGCTGGTCAGGTCTGGCCACAGGGTGTCGGAAATGGTTGCGGTGTCGTGGATTTCGTCTACCAGGCGGATAAGGGTGGTGTCGTTGGGTGACCACGCCGGGTGGTCGGGGTTGCCTACGGTGGCGTCGATCTGTCCGGGGGTCAGGCCGACCTCGGGAGCTTGGAGTACGGCGTGGATGCCCCATTCGTATTCGGCGTTCGCGCGGGCGCAGGTGCGGAGGATGACGATCTCGCGGTCGCGGGGTGGGAGGCGGCCGTGGCCGAGGATGCCTGCGCCGAGGGGGCGCATTCGGCTGAAGAGGTCGTCGTGAAGGGCGAGGGTGCGGAACAGAGCCAGGGGTTCGATGGCCGTGCCGGGTGGCATCCATTTGCGGAGTTGCGCCTCGATATCAGGAGCGTACGGCGGGGATAGTGGCGTGATGCGCGGAATAGATTCGGTGCTCATGGTCGATCCTCATATCGGACGGCGGTGTATCCTTGCTTCGGAAACAAGAGCAAGGATGGTGGCGATGGTAGCTTCGGAATCCGAAGCAGGCAAGACTCCGGCCGTCGGCAGGCCGGTGCGCGGGTCGCAGACCGGGCGTCCGATCATGGTGTTGCTGGATCTGCTGGGCAGGCGGTGGGCGCTGCGGGTGCTGTGGGAGTTGCGGGACGGGCGGGCGGTGACGTTCCGGGAGTTGCAGACGCTGTGCGGCGGCGTATCGGCCAGCGTGCTCAACGATCGGCTGCGGGAACTTCGCGAGGCGGGGGTGATCGCCGCGGAGCCGAACGGCTACCAGCTCAGTGCGGACGGTCTCGATCTCGTCGCAGCGCTTGCGCCACTACAGGTTTGGGTGCAGCGTTGGTCGGACGAGCCGGAACCCTAAGCGGGAAAACACCATTGCCGCACACTTTCTGATTTGCCGCACAAGGAATCGCATGCGAATTCGTGTGCGTCAAATCAAAAAGTGTGCGGCAAACTGTGGGAGCGCCGCGCATCAAGTCGTGTGAGCACACCGCGGCCCGAATGCGTCACATCGAGCCGGGTGCGGGAGGTCGTGCGGTATAGGCGCAGCACGTCATGTGCGGCACACCAACCGTACGACTACTTCGGCGGAGTACCGATCATCCGCACTTTCTGCCCCTCCCAACGGAATTGGACATGGGTGACGGTGCCGTCCGGGCAGGCACTGCAGCTGCCTGGCGTCTTGTAGGTCAGTCCGACGGTGTCGTCGATGGTGCGGTCGACGTCCAGTGACGTGAACCCGTGCGCCTCGGGCGTCGCGGTCCCGATGTAGGCCCCCTTGTGGAACAGCAAGGCCTGGTTCGGTGAACTCCCCGTCGCCCCTTGCACCGTGATGATCACGGTGGACAAGGTGGCGCACGGGTCGAAGTTCCCCTCGAAGCCGCGCGGGTCGGTGGACCACGGCGCGTGCGTGACCGGTTCGGCGGGCAGCGCGGCGATGGCCGACTGGACCACCGGCGCCGAGAGGTCGACGCCGCAGCGGACGGGCGCACTCGAGGTGGTCGGCGCGGCATTGCGCACGCGGGTCTCCGATGACCCGGCACCACCGTCGGAGGCGCATCCGGCGACGCCCACCACGATTCCGGCACACACGACAAAGACAGGTCGAGCTATCCGCACCACGAGAGATCCTTTTCAGGTCCGCCGACAGATTCGAGTTAGCTCGGAACAGTCTCGCCTATGCGGTCGACGCGGTCGAGGCCGCATTGGCGACCGCGAGGTATTCGATGACCTGATGCAGGTCCGGGTACAGCCGGTGCGCGAGCCTGCGGGACTCGTCGGTCGGCTGCACCAGATCGGGCACGAGGATGCAGCGCAGGCCCGCCGCGCAGGCGGCACGTAGGCCGTTGGTCGAATCCTCCAGCGCCAGTGTGGTTTCCACCTCACCGCCGAGCGCCGCCATCGCCTTGAGGTACGGCTCGGGGTCGGGCTTGCCCTTGGTCACGTCCTGTCGAGTCACGACCACCTCGAACCGGTCGGCGATGCCGGCCAGTTGCAGGTGATGGTCGGCGCGCTCCCGCGACGACGACGTCGCGATCGCCTTGGGCACGCCTTGCGCGTCGAGCGCGTCGAGCAGCGCCACCGCGCCGGGCTTGGTGGTCAGCCTGCCGCCGTCGACGAGCTGGCGCAGGTGCACCTCGTGCAGGTCGAAGTACTCCTCCAGCGGGAATCCCCGACCGTACGCGGCCGCGGCGAGCGTGCGGCAGCGGTCGGCGGGCACGCCGATCATGCTGCGACAGAACTCGGGTGCCATCTCGTAGCCGAGCTCGGCGCCCGCGGAGACCAGCGACTCCATGGCCAGGCTCTCCGAGTCGATGAGCAACCCGTCCATATCGAAAACTACTGCGCGAACAGGGCTTTCGGCGTTCACCCCATGCTCCCTTCCGACTGCGGCGCCAACCGGCGCCGGACCGCGGCCGCGGCACCGTCGCGGGTCATTTCGGCCAAGGCGTCACCGACCTGCCGTTGCACGTTCTCCAGCTCCGGTAGCGTGCCGAAAATATCGGTGCGCTGCAAGAACGCCTGCGCACAGCGGTGCGGGTCGGCGTCGACCAGCACCGCGAGCGAATCTTCCCTCGGGTCGATCAGCTCCATCACCGCGCCGGGGGCGTGGCTCGCGGTGAACCACCGTATCCACGCGGCGATCAGCAAGGTCGCGCCAGGGGTGGGCCTGCCTGCGGCGATGTTGTCGCGCAGGGCGTCGACGACGCGCGGCATCATCTTGTCCGAGCCGTTGCGGCCGATGCGGGTCATGTCCTGGGCGATGGCCGGATTGCGGAAGCGGCGCATCAAATCGTCTACGGTCCTGCGTAATTCGGCGGCCGACAGGGCCAGCGTCGGCCCCTGTTCGTCCAGCATGAACTGGCGGGCCAGCGCCGCGAGTGCCGGATCGGCCGTCGCTTCGGCGATGGTGCGGTGGCCCGCGAGGCCGCCGAGGTAGGCGAGCAGCATGTGCGTGCCGTTGAGCAGGCGAAGCTTGGCCAGCTCGTAATCCTTGACGTTGGCGACGAATTGGGCGCCGCCGAGTTCCCACTGCGGGCGCTCGCCGTCGAAATCCTCGATGGTCCAGGTCATGAACGGCTCGGCCGAGACCGGCGCGAGGTCCTCGATGCCGCCGAGCCAGTTGCGGGCGACCGCGGCGTCGGTGGGCGCGGTCGGCTGCACGATGCGATCCACCACGCTGTTCGGGAACTGCACGTGCCTGGCGATCCACTCGGCGAGATGGTCGTCGCGCAGCAGGGCGAAATCGATGACGGCACGGCGCAGGGTGCTGCCGTTCGCGCACAGGTTGTCGCAGCTGATGATCACCGGCGGGGTGCTGCCCCGCCGGCGGACCAGTTCGAGACCCTGCGCGAGCATGCCGATCGGGGTGATCGGCCTGGTCGGGAAGCGGACGTCGTGGCGGACGCCGGGGCAGTCCACCTCCAACCGGCCGGTGACCGGCGATACGCAGTAACCGCTGGCGGTGACGGTGAGCGTGACGATCTTGACGCGCGGGTCGGCGATGCGCTGCGGCACGCCGATCAGGTCGGTCGGGGCGTGCACGGCCTCGGTGATCGAGCCGACCACCTCCACCCGTGCCGCGCCGTCCTCGTGCAGCAGCGTCGTGTACAGGTGGTCCTGCGCCCGCAGCGCGTCGACGACCGTCGGGCGGTTGATGGCGACGGCGGTGATGCCCCAGCGTGGATCGCCGGTCTCGTTCATCGCGTGCTGGGTGGCCAGGGCCTGGTGCGCGCGGTGGAAGGAGCCGCAGCCGAGGTGCAGGATCCCGGCGGTCAGGCTGCGCGGGGCGAAGCCCGGCCTGGCGACCGAGACGGGCAGGCGGGTGAGCATGTCGGTGGACAGGCGTGGCACCACCTTGCCCGGGATCCGGGACGTCAATTCTGTCCGAGTTTTCTTCGCCGTAATCAGCGGCACACGCATGTGCGGCCTCCGTTGGTTCTACAGAAGGGGCGATATCGAACGCCTTATCAGCATTGACTAAGCGACATTTCAAACGTAGGTGAGGTTGGCCAGTATTTCGACAGCAAACCCCGGATCAGGCAACTGAAGGCACGTTGCAGCAGGTCACCGGGTGTATTGCAAATATTCCGTAAAGCTCCACCTCAGAGCCCACGAATTGACGGTAACTAGCGGGAATACGCGTCGCCAAAATGCACACTCGTGACCTCTGTCACGCAGAGTTATTTCCGTTTTGCCCGTTAGGAAACGCTTTAAGTTTGCTCACAGATTTGCTGAGTAATTGCCGAAATTTGCCAGGAGAATACGGTGTAAACACAGCCGCCACGGGCGGGTGTGGCCGCGGAATGCACTGCGGCAGACCTATTTCCGAATGGAAGCATCCGCACTCCTGCTGACCTGAGGGGTCGCAAGGCGGGTGAGGTCGTAAGCAAGACTAAGGTTGCCTCACAGTTGCCGACGGGCAGTAGTGAGCGGTAGTCAGCGGCCCTTCGGGGCATGGCCCGAATTCCTGGGACGATCCGCTAGCGTCGAGGCATGACGCTCCAGGTCGCTGTTCTCGGGTACGGGTTGGCCGGGTCGGTTTTCCACGCGCCGCTGATCGCCGCCGATCCGCGGCTGCGGGTGGCGGTGGTGGTCACCTCGTCGGCCGAGCGGAAGGCGCAGGCCGAGCGGGAACATCCCGGTGTGCGGGTGGTCGCTACGGCCGACGAACTGTTCGCGAATACCGCCGGGATAGATCTCGTGGTGATCGCTACGCCCAACCGGACGCACGCGCCGCTGGCCAGGCAGGCGTTGGATGCAGGGCTGCCGGTCGTGGTGGATAAGCCGTTCGCGGTCTCGGTCGCCGAGGCCGAGGATTTGGTCGAGCGAGCCGAGCAAGCCGGGCTGGCATTGACTGTCTTTCAGAATCGTCGCTGGGACGGCGACTTCCTGACGGTGCGCGCCCTCACCGAAGCGGGCCGGCTCGGGCAGGTGCGGCGGTTCGAGTCGCGCTTCGAACGCTGGCGTCCGGTGCCGAAGGGCGGTTGGCGGGAGATGGGCGGCGTCGCCGATGGCGCGGGGCTGCTCTTCGATCTCGGTAGTCATCTGATCGATCAGGCGCTGACGCTGTTCGGGCCGGTGGCAACGGTGTACTGCGAGCTGGATCAGCGACGCGAGGGCGTGCAGACCGATGACGACGCTTTCCTCGCGTTGACGCATACCTCGGGCGTTCGATCGCACCTTTGGATGAGTGCTGTTGCGCCGCAACTGGGTCCGCGGTTTCGGGTGCTCGGTTCCCAGGCGGGGTATGTCAGCTACGGTCTGGATCCGCAGGAAAGCGCGTTGCGCGCCGGTCGCCGCCCGGACGACGGTAAGCCTTGGGGCACAGTCGAATCCGAGCACTGGGGCGTCTTCGGTGCCGAGTCCGCCGTGGAGCCGGTCCCCACCATCGCAGGCGACTACCCCGCCTTCTACGCCACACTGGCTACCGCTCTGCTCGACGGTGGGCCCGTTCCGGTCGACCCGCGCGACGCCGTGGCTACACTGCGCGTGCTGGAATCCGCGCGCCGATCTGCCGCCGACGGCGAGGTCGTCACAGCGTGAATCGGCGGCAATCTTAAGGCTCTGCCCACAGTATTTGGACTGGCGACGCGCGCCGCGGATCGATAACGTCGTCACTCGGTGTCGGCTGCGTGTGGGCCGACCGCTCGGCTGAGGAGGAGATCCGCATGGGTTCAACGATTTTCGCGGTGTTCCTGCCGCTGGCCCTGGCCTTGGTGATGTTCGGGCTCGGATTGACCTTGGCCGTGGACGATTTCGCCAGGGTGCTGCGCTACCCGAAAGCCGCGGTGATCGCGCTGCTCTGTCAGATGGTGCTGCTGCCCGCGGTCTGCCTCGGGCTGATCTATCTGTTCCGCCTCGAAGGGGCGCTCGCCGTGGGCATGCTGCTGCTCGCCGCGTCGCCGGGCGGACCGTCGGCCAACCTGTTCAGTCACATCGCGGGCGGCAATGTGGCACTGAACATCACGCTCACCGCGATCAATTCGGTGCTCGCGGTGTTCACCATGCCGCTGATCGTCGCGTTCGCGTTCAGCCGGTTCATGGACGGCGACGGGTCGTTCGGGCTGCGGCCGGACAAGTTCGCGCAGGTGTTCGCGATCGTGCTGGTGCCGGTGGCGATCGGCATGTGGGTGCACCGCCGGTTCACCGCGTGGGCCGAGCGGATGCGCGGAAACGTCAAGATCCTGTCGATCGTGGTGCTCGCGCTGGTCGTGCTCGCCGCCGTGGCGAAGAACTTCAGCACGCTCACCGAGAACATCGGCAAGCTCGCTTCGCTGAGTCTGCTGTTCGCCGTGATCAGCCTGGCGGTGGGGTATTTCGTGCCAAGGCTGTTCGGGATCGATGCTGATCAGGCGATCGCCTCGGCCATGGAGATCGGCATCCACAACGGTGCGATCGCCATCGCCATCGCGAGTTCGGTACTGCACAACGGTGCGATGGCGGTGCCGGGCGCGGTGTACGGCGTGCTCATGAACATCCCCGCGGCGATCGCGGCCTTCCTGCTGGCCAGGTATGTGCGGCACGACCGTTCGGCGCCGCTGTCCAGCGCAACGGCCACGTAGGCGCGACACGGTGACGCATGCCTGGTGAATCGGGCAACTGAACCAGACAGCGTGGCAAGCGGTAGGTAACCTTTCGATGTTCGACATTCGAAGGGAGCCGCATCGCGATGCGACCGCTCGGCGCAGACGATCCGACCCGGATCGGCGACTACCGGCTACTCGGCGTGCTCGGTGCGGGCGGGATGGGCCGGGTGTATCTGGGGCGCAATGCCGGTGGGCGGACCGTTGCGGTGAAGGTGATCCGGCCGGATCTGGTCGGTGACAACGAGTTCCGGGTGCGTTTCCGCCGCGAGGTGACGGCGGCGCGACGGGTCGGCGGCCGGTTCACCGCGCAGGTCCTCGATGCCGATGTCGATGCGAACCCGCCGTGGCTGGCGACTGGTTACGTGGCGGGGTTCTCGCTGACCGAGGCGGTCGAGGAGTACGGGTCGTTCACCGAGAGCCCGCTGCTGGTGCTCGCGCATGGACTGGCCGAGGCGTTGGTCGCCGTGCATGCGGCGGGGTTGGTGCACCGCGACCTCAAACCGTCCAACGTGCTGCTCGCCCTCGACGGGCCCAAGGTGATCGACTTCGGCATCGCGCGGGCGATCGAGGACAGTCAGCTCACCACCACCGGAAAGGTCATCGGCTCACCGGGATTCATGTGCCCGGAACAGGTGACCGGTAGTCCGGTCGGCCCGGCGAGCGATGTGTTCGCGCTCGGCGGAGTGCTGGTGTTCGCGGCCACCGGGCACGGACCGTTCGGGGTCGGCGAGATGGTGCAGATGCTGTGGCGGGTGGTGTACGAGGAGCCCGAGCTCGACGGGGTGCCGGATCGACTGCGGCCGCTCATCGCGGCTTGCCTCACCAAGGACCCCGCCGCGCGCCCAACCCCCGAGCGGATCATCGCCGACCTGCAAGCCCTCGGCATCCCCGGCCGCGGCGGCTGGCTCCCCGGTCCGGCGCTCGAGGAGGTCAGCAGGCGCGCAGTGGAATTGCTCGATCTGGACTCCGGGCCGTTCGACGTGCCTGAGGCGCTGGGCAAGATGGACGCGGATTCGGCGCGCGCCGCCGACACGGTGGCCCAGGCATTTCTCGACCCGAATGTGCGGGCCGCCACAAGTCTTCCAGGGTTCGGGCAAGCCGAACTCGCGCCGCGCTCGTGGTGGCAGGATGCGGGCGAGCCGCCGGGTGCGCCGCGTCCGCCAGGGCAGCCGGGTTCGCCGCAACTAACGGCGCACCCAACGGGGCAGACCCCGAATCCGTCAGGGCAGCCAGCACACCTGCCGGGGCAGCCTGCGAACTCGCCGGGGCAGGCCGCGCAACCGCCAGGACAAACCACAGACTCGCCCAAGCAGACAACGCATCCGCCAGGACAGGGCGCGCACCGGCCAGGACAAACCGCGCACCCGTCAGGGCAGACAACGCACCTGTCGGGTCAGACCGCGCACCCAACGGGACAGACAACACACCCGCCAGGACAAACCACGAACTCGCCGGGGCAGACGACACACCTGTCGGGTCAGACCCCGTACCCGGCAGGGCAGACGACGCACCTGCCAGGGCAGACCACGCCTTCGCCAGGGCGGACGACACACATGTCGGGACCTACCGCGCAGTCGCAGGGACATACGACCTTCATAGCCGGGCAGTCCGCAAACCCGTCCGACCAGACCTATTCCCGTGGCGCACAGGATGTCTCGGCCAACCCGCCGGACGCACAGCACCCCGCACCACGACCCAAGCGTCGCGCCGCAATCATCGCCGCCGCGCTCGCCCTGTGCCTCACAGTCGCCGTCGCCGCCTTCGTGATCACCAAACAGATCGCCCGCGGCCCCGCCGGTTCCGAAACCCAATACACCGACTCCCCCGGCACTCCCGCCGCCGACGTCCCGGACGCGTTCATCGGCGAATGGAAGGGCGTCGTGGAGGACAAACTCGGTAGCTACGACATCGTCTTGACGCTCAACGACGGAGCGCTCGGCACGGAAATCGGCAGTTCCGCCAACACCGGAAATGTCATCGGGCTGAAATGCGGTCGAGCAGAAACACTCACGGATGCGTCGTCGGACACACTCACGCTGATCGCCCGACTCACCGAGGACGGCGGCGGCTGCAACGACGAAGGGGCGACCACCACCGTCCGGCTACAGTCCGACGGCACCTTGTCGTACACCACCCACGGAGTACTCGGCGACATGACGGGAACCCTCACCAAAACCTCGTGACCCGCTTGTGCTACGAGGTTGCTGACGGAGTGGCAGACTGCGAATCATGGATGATGCTTCATCGACCCCGACCATCACTTGCGCGGGACGCGTCCGGTCGCAGGCCGAGGCGCACCAGCGCGCGGGACGGCTGGCGGCCGCGCTCGCGGAAGCGGGAGTGCAGCCCGGGAACCGCGTGGCGATCATGGTCCGCAACGACATCGAGTTCCTCGAGGTGTCGCTGGCCGTCGCGGCGTGCGGCGCGAACGCGGTGCCGATCAATACCCGCTGGCAGGTGCCCGAGGTAGCGCACGTGCTCGGCGACAGCAATGCCAGCCTGGTGGTCGCACACACCGAGTTCATCGATATCGTGGAACGGGCTGTGCCGCAGGACGATACGACCATTCTCGAGATCGTCATGCCGCGCGAGCTACTCGCCGAGGCCGGCCTGGACGCGGCGCTGGCCGAGCCGACCGGCAGGCACCCGACCCTGGAACAGTGGATCGACAGCCACCCCGAGCCGCTGGGCCGCATCGAGGGCGCGCGCGACGATTCGACCGGACTGATCTACACCTCCGGCACCACCGGACGCCCCAAAGGTGTACTGCGCGAACGGATGACGCCCCATCAGTGGTTGACGATCGCGGGCAGCGCGGCCAAGCGGCTCGGGCTCACGCCGCGCGGGCAGGCGGTGATTCCGGGGCCGCTGTACCATGCCAGTCCGAACGGGATCGCGACGCTGGCGATGCGGGTGGGCACCAACCTCACCATCATGACGCGCTGGGATGCCGAGCAGTTCCTGCGGCTGGTCGACGAGCGCCGCATCAATCAGGCCAAGGTTGTGCCGACCATGCTGTCCCGGCTGCTGTCGCTGCCCGAGGACGTGCGCAATCGCTACGACGTGTCCAGCCTGACCCACATCATTCACTCCTCGGCACCGTGCCCGCCTGCGGTGAAGCGGGTTGCGATCGACTGGTTCGGGGATGCGCTGATCGAGTACTACGGCTGTGCCGAAGCGGGCACGATCACGTGGATCTCCGCTCAAGAGTGGCTGGCGCATCCGGGTAGCGTCGGCCGTCCGGCGGACGGTGCGGCGGTGGTGGTCGTCGATGAGTCGGGCGAGCCGCTGCCCGCGGGCGAGACCGGTCAGGTGTTCGTGCGCGGCGCCGATTACTGGCCGCGGTTCCGCTACCTCCATGACACCGATGAATCAGCGAGTCCGGTGCCGGGTTTCCTCGCCGTCGGCGACCGCGGTTACCTGGACGACGACGGGTTCCTCTATCTCACCGGGCGGTCCAGCGAGCTCATCATCTCCGGTGGGGTGAACATCTATCCCGCCGAGATCGAGAACGCGATCATGGCGCTGGACGGTGTCGAGGATGTCGCGGTGTTCGGTATCCCGCACGCCGGTGATCTCGGCGAAGCCGTTGCCGCGCAAGTTGTTCCGCGTCCGGGAGCAGAGCTCACCGAGGAAGGTATTCGCGCGGCGCTGGTCGGGCAGCTCGCCTCGTACAAGGTGCCGAAGGCGCTGCGGATCGTGGCCGAACTCCCCCGCGACGATGCCGGAAAGATCTACAAGCGCCAGCTCCAAGCGGAGATGTCAGCCGCCGGTTGAGGCGCGCCCGGTGCGGCCGTAACCGTTAGAGTGCGGCGGTGGACAGAGCCGAATGGGTCGAACGTGGCACCTCCATCGTCGACCGCCTGACGACAACCCAAACCCAGCCGCCGTGGTGGTTGGTGGCAGGCGCCGGGGTGGTGGCGCTCGTACTGGTCGGATACACCCCGCTGTGGCGGTTCACCCGCAATATCGTGACCATCGCGCACGAGGGTGGGCACGCGCTGGTCGCGCTGCTCACCGGGCGCAGGCTCAACAGCATCCGATTGCATTCGGACACTTCGGGTCTCACCGTGTCGAGCGGAAAACCCTACGGGCTCGGCATGATTCTCACCACGATGGCGGGCTATCCCGCGCCGCCGCTGCTCGGGCTGGGGTTCGCCGCGCTGCTCGGCGCGAGCCGGATCACGCTGATGCTCTGGACCGCCATCTTGCTGCTGGCCGGGGTGTTGATCATGACGCGCAATGTCTACGGCATGCTGACTGTGTTCGCGGTCGGCGCGACCGTGTTCGCCGTGTCCTGGTTCGGCACCGACACGCTGCAGGCGGGTTTCGCCTACCTCGGCGCCTGGTTCCTGTTGCTCGCGGGTGCACGGCCGGTGATCGAACTGCAGCGCGGTCGCTCCCGGCAGTTGCGCAGCCGCTACCAGCAGGACGTCGCCTCCGACGCCGACCAGCTCGCCCGCCTCACCCACCTGCCCGGGCTGCTGTGGGTCGGGCTGTTCGGGGTGGTCGCGGTGGGCTCGCTGCTCGTCGGCGCGGGACTGCTGATCTCGGATATCTCCGGGGTCTGCCTGTCGAGTCTGTCCGGTGGGACCTGCACGTGATCGCGACGCGTCTGCCTAGGCCGACCTGCGCTGGAGCCTGTGGTCCGGGGCGCAGTGCCCACGTCGCCTTCGCGGTGCTTTCCCGACTCGGTGGCCGCCAGCGGGTTTAGCTTTCCGTTTTCGCGGCACGCCTACTCCTGGGACGAATGAAAGGAGTAGTCGGCATGTCGGACGAACTGAATGGGACGCGCGTACTGATCATCACGTCCAACACGGGTGTAGAGCGCGATGAGCTGCTGGTACCGCAGCGGGAGCTGAAGGAAAAGGGTGCCACCGTCGTGCATGCCGCGCCCAAGAACGAGCAGGTGCAGACGTTCGAGCACGACACCGAGAAGGACGTCACCGTGCAGCCGGATTCGGCGTTCGATGAGGTCGAGGTCGATGACTACGACGTGCTGGTGGTGCCCGGTGGCACGGTCAACGCCGACAAGTTGCGTGCGGAAGACCGGGCGGTCGAGCTGGCCAAGGGGTTCGCCGCGGCGGGTAAGCCGATTGCCGCGATCTGCCACGGGCCGTGGTTGCTCGTGGAGGCCGGTCTCACGCCCGACAAGACGCTGACGTCGTACTTCTCGCTGCGCACGGATGTGAACAACGCCGGCGGACGGTGGGTCGATCAACCGGTGGTGCGTTCCGCTGAGGGCGGTTGGGCGCTGATCACCTCGCGCAATCCCGATGATCTCGCCGACTTCTGCGGGGCGATCACCGAAGAGTTGACGGCGAAGGTGTAGATCAGGCGACGTACTCGGGGAGCCGGGCGCCTCGTCACGTGCGTCCCGGCCGCGTCGTCACGTGCGTCCCGGCCGCGTCCTCACGCGCGTCCGGCTGCCGCGTCATCACGCGCGTCCGGCTGCCGCGTCATCACGCGCGTCCGGCTGCCGCGTCATCACGCGCGTCCGGCTGCCGCGTCACCCGCGCAACGCTGCCGCGTCACCCGCGCAACGCTGCCGCCGTCTCGCGTGCCAGCTCCGCCGGATCTTCGGTTGCGTCGACTGCGGTGCCGCGCTCATCGTCGGCCAGCGGCTCGAGCGCGGCGAGCTGGGAGTCGAGCAGGCTCGACGGCATGAAATGTCCGGTGCGGTCGGCCATTCGGTGTGCGAGTTCTTCGCGGGGCGCGGTGAGATGCAGGAAGAACGCGGTGGGTGCTGCGGCGCGCAGTCGGTCACGGTAGGCGCGTTTGAGTGCTGAGCAGGTGATGACGCCGCCTCGCTCGCCGCGTTCGGCCATCCATGCGGCAACCGCGTCCAGCCAGGGCCACCGGTCGTCGTCATCCAGCGGGATCCCGGCTGCCATCTTCGCGATATTCGCCTCGGGATGGAAGTCGTCGCCCTCTGCGTATTCGACGCCCAGTTCGGCGGCCACCGCGCGGCCGACCGTCGACTTGCCGGACCCCGACACCCCCATCACCACGACGACAGGCAGGTCTCGCTCCGACACACCGGCTCCTTTGCTCGTTGCGCGCCACCTGAGGGTGGTGCGCCATGCCTGAACCGACATTAGCGCGGGCGTCAGCTGATCTGGTCGGGCACGTCGGCAGTACGAGCGGCCCGGCCGGGCCCGCTGGCACTACAACCGGTCTGGCCCGGCATGCCGGCACTCCAACCGGTCTAGCCCAGCATGCCGGCACTCCAACCGGTCCGACCGGGCACGTCGGTACTACACCAATTCGATCTGAACGGGTCCATGGGCGCTAGAACAGCCCCACGCGTGCGAGCTTCGGTTGGGCGTCATGGTATGGCGGCAGTGATCAGTTCGGCGATCGCGCGGCGAGTGTCGTCGTCCACCGGCAGCAGTGGTGGTCTCGGGTCGCCGGCGTCGATGCCGAGCGAACGCAGTCCCGCTTTGACGGTTCTCGGCAGTCCGTCGCGGGTCAACGCGGTGAGCAACGGCTCCAGTTGTTCGAAAAGCTTTGTTGCCGCTTCGGTTTCGCCAGCTCGCAGCAGTCGCCACACCTCGGCGATCTGCTCGGGCACCAAACATGCTGCGGCCGTGCACCATCCTGCCGCTCCGGCGTCGAATGCTTGCAGCGCGAGCCGATTACTGCCGTTGAAGAACGGCACGCTCATCCCACCGAGTTCCGCGATCCGGCGCATCCGCGCGATATCACCACTGGATTCTTTGATCATCGTGATGTTGTGCACGCCCGCAACGAGATCCACCAGAAACTCCGGCGACATGTCGATGCCGCTGGTGCCGGGATTGTTGTACGCCATGATCGGCAGCGCTACCGCCTCGGCTACCGCGGTGAAGTGCCTGCGCAGCTCGTTCTCGGTCAACCGCCAGTAGGCCACCGGCAACATCATCAGCGCTGTCGCGCCCAGCCGTTCGGCGAGCCGGGCGCGCGCAATCGTTCCCGCCGTGGTCAACTCCGACACCCCGACCACGGTCGGCACCCGCCCGTCGACCTGCTCCATACAGATTGATGCCACCGCCGCCCACTCCTGATCGTCGAGGTACGCGCTCTCCCCCGTACTCCCCAGCGGCGCAACAGCATCCACTCCCGCGTCGACCAGCCGATCCACCAGTGCCCGCAGCACCTCCTCATCGACCTTGCCACTATCGGCACTGAACGGCGTTACCGGATAGGCCACAATCCCCGAGACAGACTCACTCATCGACACTCTCCAATCCGCACCCCATCATCCCGGGGCCCCCGGCCGTACCGGATGGAAACGTTCTCGGGCACCATGGTGATCATGGACTTGCGCATCTTCACCGAGCCGCAGCAGGGTGCGAGCTACGACACGCTGCTGACCGTGGCCAAAGCCACCGAGGACCTGGGATTCGACGCGTTCTTCCGGTCCGACCACTACGCCGCGATGGGCGGCGCGGATGGCCTGCCCGGCCCCACCGATGCCTGGATCACCCTCGCCGGGCTGGCCAGGGAGACCAAGCGGATCCGACTGGGCACGCTGGTGACCGCTGCCACCTTCCGGCTGCCCGGACCGCTGGCGATCCAGGTCGCCCAGGTGGACCAGATGTCGGGCGGGCGGGTGGAGCTCGGGCTCGGCAGCGGCTGGTTCGCCGAGGAGCACGCCGCCTACGGAATCCCTTTCCCCGCAGACAAATTCGCGCGGTTCGAGGAGCAGCTCGCGATCATCACCGGCTTGTGGTCGACGAAGCCGGGTGACAAGTTCGACTTCGACGGCGAGCACTACCAGCTGACCGACTCCCCCGCGCTGCCGAAGCCGGTGCAGGATCCCGTGCCGGTGCTGATCGGCGGACACGGCGCCACCCGCACGCCGCGGTTGGCCGCACAGTACGCGACCGAGTTCAACATGCCGTTCTCCTCGATCGAGGACAGCGCTGCCCAGTTCGGGCGGGTTCGCGCGGCCGCCGAGGCGCGGGGACGCAGGGCCGACGACCTGGTCTACTCGAACGCGCTCGTCGCCTGCGTGGGTGCCGACGATGCCGAGGTGGCGCGGCGGGCCGCGGCGATCGGCCGCGAGGTGGACGAGCTGAAGACCAACGGGCTGGCCGGTTCGCCCGCCGAGGTGGTCGACAAGATCGGCCGGTACGCCGAGATCGGCGCACAGCGGATCTACCTGCAGATTCTGGACCTCGCCGACCTCGACCACCTCGAGTTGATCGCCGAACAGGTGCAAGCGCAGCTCTGACCGCAGCGAGATCGGACGCCCCATGGAGACCGGACAGCCGAGCCGGACGGCCCTCGCCACCGCGTACGCCCGCGCCTACCACCAGGTCGCACCCGAGCCACGGGTACTCACCGACCCGTTGGCGGCGGCGACCGCGGGGGTGCGTACCGAGGAGCTGAGCGAGGCGGCAGTCGCCCCGCCCGGCGAATCGGCGGCCGACGCCGCTCTGCAACGGCTACGACGCCTGTGTTTGGCGGCCCGGTCCCGCTTTGCCGAGGACACCATCGCCGACGCGGTGGCCGACGGAGTGCGGCAGGCGGTGAGCCTGGGCGCAGGCCTGGACACGTTCGCCTACCGCAACCCGCATGCCGGGCTGCGCGTGTTCGAGGTCGATCATCCCGCGACGCAGACGTGGAAGCGCAGGCGGCTGGCCGAGGCCGCGATCGAGGTCCCCGATTCGCTGACCTTCGCGCCGGTCGACTTCGAAACCGCCACGCTCGCGCAGGGTTTGGCGGCGGCGGGCTTCGCACGCGACGAACCCGCCGTCTTCCTCTGGCTGGGTGTCGTGATGTACCTGGCCCCGGACACAGTCCGGGGCACGCTGCGCTACATCGCCGAGCACGCGGCCCCGGTGCGTTTGGTCGCCGACTACATCGGCCCGCCGTCGGCGGCCGCGCCCGAGTATCGGGCGGCACTCGCGGCCAGGGCGGAGCGGGTCGCCGCCCTCGGCGAGCCGTGGCTGAGTTACTTCACTGCGCCCGAGATGACGGCGGAATTGCGTGCCGCGGGCTTCACCCACATCGACGACCGCAACTCGGCGGACGTGCTCGCCGACTTCATCGGCCGGGCCGAGCTCGGCCCGGACCCGGATCTGTTGAACTCCCGCATCGTCCGCGCCAGCCGCACCTGATCAACGATCAAGCGGCGCATGGTCGCTCATCGGCCAGGTGACGAAGCGGCGGACCGAAACGGGCTCGGGTGGTAGTCGGGTGTGCGCTCGACGGTGAGCGGGCGCCGGCTACTCCGCAGCGCCGGCAATGAATTCGCTGAGCGCTTCGGGCGCACCGAGCATTGCCGGTGGGGACTTCGATGGCGGTGGCGTTCATGCGGCCGGCCATGTCGCGTGAGCGAGTCCACGCGACTGTGAAATCGGGGTTCGCATCGGGGTGGTTCCCGATGCGGGCGCACTCGGCAGATCCGTAGCGTCGACGTCATGATCGATATGGTTCGTCGTCGATTCCGGGCGGGTGCAACACTTTTCGCATTGACCGCGACCTTCGCGACGTCAGCGTGCACGTCATCGACGACGGCTCCCGAGCGGCCGGTTGCGGGTCACAGCGGGAAAATCGAGACGGTTGCACAGCAGCGCCTCGACGAACGTACTGTCGATCTCACCGTGCGGTCGAATGCCCTCGCGCAGGACACCACGGTTCGACTGCTCACCCCACCCGGCTGGCACGATCGCACCCCGGAGCGCACCTGGCCGGTGCTGTACCTGCTGCCTGGCGGCGACGGCGACCACACCAGCTGGACCACCGACACCGGCATTGCCGAGACAGCGCAGCTGCGAGACGTCCTGATCGTGATTCCCGGAATGCCGATGTTCGGGTTCTACACCGACTGGGCCGCCGGCGGGTCGAGAATCGAGTCCTTCCACCTCGACGAGATGATTCCGCTGCTCGAACGCGACTTCGGCGCGAGCCGGAAGCGGGCGATCGCGGGTATCTCCCAAGGGGGTTACGGCGCACTGAAATACGCCGCCCTGCGGCCCGGTATGTTCGGCGCCGCCGCCAGCTACAGCGGCTGGCTGCACCCGCTTCGACGCCCCGAGGTGGTCCTCGGTGCCGCTACCTTCCTCGATATCGACGGCACCGCATTGTGGGGTGACCCGGTTCGCGAACGAGCGCGATGGATGGCCAACGACCTCTACCATCTGGCCGGCAAGCTGGTGGGGATCCCCGTCTACCTATCCAGCGGTGACGGCTCTCCCGGTGAATTCGACCCGCCGGACCTGCCACGTGAATCCCTCTTCCCGGCAATCGACAGGCTCGCGGGCGAATTCCCCGCCAGCATGGTCGACCCGACCGAGGCAGTCATGGGTGAAAGCACCCGGCTGGTCGCCGACCGCTTGCAGGCATTGCACGCCACCGTGACCACCCACCTGACCGCCGGCACCCACAGCCCGCCGTACTGGCACGACAACTTTCACCGCTCGCTGCCGATCCTGCTCGACGCGCTGGGGGTCCGATAGACCAGCACCATGCGTCGGGGGCGTCGATCGGCCCGTGGCCGTCACCAGATGCCAGTGGCTGCTCGGCCAGCATCACCCCAGCGGCCTGTTGGTCGGCAGATTCACGAAGCTCGGCGCGGCCGGATCCAGTTGCAGGGACTGCGGTTTCAGTTCGGTGTTGTTGAGCAGGGGCCGGAAAGGCAGTCCTTTCGGGGAGTTTCCGGCGAAGACGTCTACGCGTAGTCGATGTCCGGGCTGGAGTGCGGCTTGGATCGGGATGACGGCGATGTCCAGGGTGACGGGTTCGCCGGGTACCACGGGCAGCAGGGTGTCGAGGGTGATCGGGTTGTAGGGGGCGGTGTAGTCGCCGTTGGGTGCGCGGGTGCTTTTCGCCTCGTCCACGGCGCGCATCGATGCGGTGAGTTGGCCGGTGCTCAGCACGGTCGAAGTTCCGTCGGGGGCAACGTCGTTCACGGTGACTGCCCAGTATCCGTCGGTCGCGTCGTGCACGGTGTTGAGGTGCACGTTGATCGGGCCGGAGAGGGTGGTCCGTTCGGTGACCGGTGGGCTGGTGAAGGTCAGTGCGTTGCGTTCGGCGATGCGAGAGTCCTTGGCGCACATGTCCAGTACCGCGGTGATGCCTGCGGCGCCCTGGGCGGTGTCGCGGGAGCAGACGGCGGTGAGGCCGGGGGCGACGGTCAGCGTGCGAAATGCGGCGGGCTTTGTCGCGGACAGGGATCCGTCGTGCACGCTTTCGGCGGTGCCGCTGGGCTCGGCGGACAGGTAGACCCGTCGGTGGGTCATGTCGGTCTGCGGGAACTGTTTCATGGTGACCCAGCCGCCGCCCTGCTCCCAGACGGTCACCGGGCCGAATCCGTCGATGCCGTGGTCGATGTCTTTGAGCCACTTGTCGAACCACACGCGCTGCAAGACGTCCAGTCGCGCGGGGCCGCCGGGCGCGCCGGTGCCCGCGCCGGGATTCGCGTGATAGGTGTCGCCGACCAGTAGACGTTTCTTGTTGGCAGGCAACGGGATCGCGTTGAAGAGGGTGGTCGCGCTGTTGGCGAAGATGTCGTGCCAGCCGCCATAGACGAAGGTGGGCACCGTGATTCGTTCCGGATGGCCCAGAATGGCCTGCCGGAAGTCGCTGTCGTCGTCCAGCGCGGCGGCCAGCGTCTGCGGGATCTGGTCGAGCGACGGTGTGAGCAACGCCTGGGTGAGCAGGTCGACGTTGGTGGACGGATCGGCCAAACGGTCGCTCAACCAGCGCCAGTCGAAGGTGCCGTTGAGCATCGAGCGCACGTCGGGGATCAGCTTCGACTGGTTCACATTGCTCAGCCAGAGCGGCAGGAAGGTGGTGCCGACGCCGCCGCCGGGCGCGACGACGTCGCGCATCAGGTCGCTGCCCGGCTCCACCGGGAAGATGGCTTTCAGTGCGGGCGGGGCGTTCTCGGCCGCACGGAGCTGGTTGATCCCCGCGTAGGAGCCGCCGCTCATGCCGACTTTGCCGGTGGACCACCGCTGGACCGCGGCCCACTCGAGCACTTCGCGGGTGTCCTGCTGTTCGCGGGCGCCGAGGGTGTCCCAGATGCCCTGGGAGAAGCCGGTGCCGCGCACATCGGCGACGACCAGCGTGTATCCGCTGCGAATCAGGTTGCGGTCGAGGCCGAGGACGGTCTGCACGGTGCCGCCGTCGAGCGCGTGTAGTAGATCGCCGAAGCCGCTGATCGGCGTCCCAGTAAGGTTCATCCGGCGCAGCGAGTCCAGGACGAGCGGCTGCAGGCCAGGTGCAGCCAGCGCCGAGTCGACCAGGTTCGCTATCAGTTTGGTGTACGGGGTGAGGTTGACGATGGTCGGCAGTGGACGCTGTTCGACCACGCCGTCCGCGTTCACCGGGCGGTAGACATTCGCCTTCAGCACCACGCCGTCGCTCATCCGGATCGGCACGTCCCAGTCGATGTGCACGTCGGCGTACGGCTGTGGCCCGTCGTGCAGTGCCGTCCAGCGTTCGCTGTGCGTGCCGGGGTGGGCCGTGGCAGAGCCCATCGCAAACCCGCCGCCAACCACTACCATCGAAAGGACCGTCGCCAGTCGAGCCGCACGGACAAACCGTTGTGCCACTTGCTGCCCCGAAAACATCCTTCTCCTCGACCGATGTGCCGCTTGTTGATTGGGCTTCGCAATGTCGAGGCACAACATAGCAATCTGTTCGCAAATGTCCGGGAGGTACGGCCCGGTCGGTTTGTCGGGTTGTCGCGAGGCGGCTATCCGGTTGTGCGATATCGCATTTGCCCGAATTCGGCGTGGAGATACCAAGCGGTTGGGTTTAAGAATGTCGCCGGGTCGACACTGCTGCGCGGCTCAGTCGCGCCGTTGCCCGCAAAGCCGCGCGGAGTGCTGCGGCGAGGCCTACCTTGGTGGGCATGACGCCGCTGCAGCGCTATATCGCGGAAGAAATCGCAGCCGATCATGCCGACGGCCTCTTGAATCGCCGGGAGGCGCTACGCCGCCTCGGGCTACTCGGTTTCGGGGTTCCCGCGGCGGCCGCCTTGCTCGCCGCCTGTTCCAGCGGGGACAACGAGCAACCCGCTAGCTCACAACCACCCGCTCCCACAACGGTATCCGCGCCGCCAGGGTCGAGCTCCGCCCTGCCGACTACGCCGATTACCTTCCAGGGACCGGACAATCGCGAATTGCAGGGTGCCTGGGCCGGGAGTCCGGAGCCGCGCGGTGGCGTGCTCGTCATCCATGAGAACAAGGGTCTCACCGACCATATCCGTTCGGTGGCAGGGCGATTCGCCGGAGCCGGATACTCGGCCCTCGCCATCGACCTGTTGTCCGCGAAGGGTGGCACCGCGACGTTCACCGATCCGGCGGCGGCGACCGCCGAGCTCAGCAAGACCCCGCAGCAGCAGTTGCTCGCCGACCTGCGCGCCGGTCTCGACGAACTCGGGCGGCGGGTGCCGGGCAAGAAGCTGGGTGCCACCGGCTTCTGCTTCGGCGGCGGCCTGGTCTGGCTCCTGCTGACCGCCGGGCCTGCCGCCCTCGCCGCTGCCACGCCCTTCTACGGGCCCTTCCCCGACAACGGCGATTTCGCTGCGTCCAAAGCCGCTGTGCTCGGGGTCTACGCGGCGAAGGATGCTCGCATCGATGCGACCCGCCCGGCCGCCACGGCCGCACTCGAGCGGGCGGGCACGCCGCACGAGATCTGGGTCGCGCCGGATGCCGATCACGCGTTCTTCAACGACACCGGGCCACGCTATTCGCCTGCGGCCGCCGAGGAGGCTTGGCGGCGTGTACTCGGTTGGTACGGAACACATCTGGGCTGATCGGGCGGCGGGTCACCAGGTCAGGTAGTCCTGGATCGGCGCGGGATCTGTTGCCACAACGCCGATGTAGCCGTCGGGGCGGACCAGTACCAGCGTGCCTGGTCCAGCCGGATCGATGTCGTAGTTGCGGAAGGCCGAGCCGACGGTGAATGTGGCGTCGGTGGCAATACTCGGTTCGATCACTCGCGCTCGGACCCGATCACCTTGTGCACGAACGACTTCGGCGACCGACGAGGCAGTATCCGCGCCGAACCCTAGCAGCGTGCAATGGGGACCGCGGAACAGATCGAACAGGCGGCCCGCCGCGCACTGAGCGTCGGGCGCACGATCACCCGCCCGCACCGCGCCGGGGTTCTCGCGCAGATCCACGGCCAGCGGTCCGCCACGGTAATTGAGCTTCAGCTGGAAGATGTCCGGGCTCCCCTCCCCTGGCTCCGGTGCGCGGAAATTGCGACGGTGCGAGTGTGTCGTCACGTCGAGGACCTGTGCCGCGATCGGAAACCGCTCGTCCTCGTAGGTGTCGAGCAAACCGTCCGGGGCGCCGACAGCACGGCCGCCAACTTCCAGCCGAGGTTGTAGGCGTCCTGGATGCTGGTGTTCAGCCCCTGCCCACCGGCCGATGAATGCACGTGCGCCGCGTCGCCCGCCAGAAACACCCGGCCCACTCGAAAGCGGTCCACCATACGGACATTCACGCGGTACACCGAGATCCAATTCAGGTCGAACAATCGGATGTCCGATCGGCCGGACCGCTCGTCGAGCATCTTCCGCGCGGCCGCCACCGTCAGTTCGGGCACCTCGTCGGCGGTCATCGAAGCGACGAACTGGTAGTAGTCGGTCCCCGGCATCGACCACAGCGAAAAGCGTTCCTGCACATCGCCGGTGGTCAGGATGTGACAATAGGTGCCGGTCAGTCCCTCGGCCCTGACGTCGCCGATCAATGTCCGCTCGGTCTCGAAGGTTTCGCCCTCGAAGCCGACGCCGAGCGCCTTGCGCACGAAACTGCCGCCGCCATCCGCGCCGACCAGATACCGCGCGCGTACTCGTTCGAGTGTGCCGTTACGGCTGAGCGTCGCCGTGACGCCTGCGTCGTCCTGGACGAAATCGATCAGCTCCGTGGCCATTTCGACCCGGCCGCCGAGTTCGAGCAGCCGGTCCCTGAGCAGTTCGTCGGTGCGCCACTGCGGCAGCAGCCACGCGTCCGGATACGGCACGCCGTGGTCACGCTCGACCGGTGCGATCGCGAGCATGTCGTGCAGCGTCCGCGTCCACTGCATCTGTGTGCCCTGGTACATGCGGAACGACGGGAACGGCGCTCCCGCCGCCAGCACCGCGTCGAGCACACCGAGATCGTCGAAGACCTCCAGAGTCCTTGGCTGTAAACCCTTTCCGCGCGATCCAGGAAAGAGCCGCGTCGCCTTGTCCACCACCAGGCAGTCGATGTCGCGCCGGGCCAGCTCGCAGCCGAGCGTGAGCCCGGTGGGGCCGGCGCCCACGATCAGGACCTCGGTGGTCGTCATCTGTCTTCCTTCGTCGAAAAAGTGCGCGTGAGGATCGGGAGCAGTAGTTCATCGACCAGGTCGGTGAGGAACGCGCGGTCGAGCGGCTCGCCGAGAAACATCCGGCGCATGATCTGCCCCTCCGATACCTGGTGTGCCAGTTCGGTCGCGGCGCCTTCGGGCAGTTCGCCGCGCGCGACGGCGCGGTCGACGACGGTGCGGAACGGGCCGAGGTCCTCGTCGGCCACGTGGGCGCGCAGGGCGTCGCCGAGTTCGGAATCCACGCGCATGGCATGCATCAGGCCCGTCATCATGGTCACGTAGTGGTCGTCTACCTGCGCGGTCAACGCGACCAGGGCTGCGATCAGGTCGTCGCGCACCGTCCCGGTGTCCGGTATCTCCGCCACGTACGCCACGTCGTGCGCGTCCATCGCGGCCTTCACCAGGGCGGGCTTTCCCGGCCACCGCCGATAGATGGTCGCCTTGCTCGCCTGCGCCCGAGCCGCGACGGCGTCCATTGTCATTGCCGCGTAACCGATTTCGCCAAGCAGCTCGACGGTGGCGGCGAGTATCGCCTGTTCGCGTTCCGCGCCCCGGACCACAGATCCTCCAAGTGAACGGTACGGTTTCGTTCTCTTGGAAGGTAGCGCAAGTCCGCCGATCGGCACAAGGCCGACGGTGCGCTACGGAGTTTGATCGCCGAGTGCGACGTCCCGGCAAGCCGCCAGCAGCGGCTGCAACCGCTCCATAGCGTTGGTGCGCACGGCGAGCACCGTGGGCAGCGCGAGCACGCCGGGCGTGCAGACCGGCAGGAAGGCCACCCGGCTGCTGTGCAGCAGGCGAGCGTGCGGGGCGTAGAGGACGGTCCAGCCTGCGGCGCCCGCGCCGAGCGCGGCGAGGGTGTCCTGGATCGACACCTGCTCGGGGCCGAAGACCGGTTCGAATCCCGCCTTGCCGCAGGCGGTCAGCACGAGATCGTCGAGCAGGGCGTTGTTCTGCCGGTTGGTCAGGTAGAGCGGCAGCTCGGCGAGCTGAGCGAGATCGACACACCGGTCGGTGGCCGAGGGGTGGTCGGCGGGCAGCGCGACGACCAGTTCGTCGTACCACACCGGGATCTGCTCCACGCCCTCCGGCGCGGTCACCTCGCCGCGCAGAAAGGCCGCGTCCCATTCGTATTCGGACACTTTGCGCAGTCGCTGCCCCAGGGCCGCCGAGGTCAACTCCACCTTCACCCCGGGCGCGTGTTGTTTGAGGGCGACGAGCAGCCGCTCCAGCCGTTCGCCCATCCCCCGGCTGGTCCCGATGCGCAGCACGGTCGGCGGGGTGAGGAAGTCGGCGACGCTGGTCCGCGCGCGCTTCTCCGCCGCGAGCACCTTCTTCGCGGCAGGTAGGAACGCCGCCCCGGCCTCGGTGAGCCGGACGCTACGAGGCGAGCGTTCCAGCAGCACCACACCGAGCTCGCGTTCGAGCCGGCCGAGCTGCTGGCTGACCGACGATTGCACAATCATCAGTCGTTCCGCCGCCCGGCCGAAATGTAGCTCCTCGGCCACCGCGACGAAATACCTCAGTTGACGAAGTTCCATGACCTCAACGTGGTTCGGGGACAAGACTGGGTCAGGCTACCGCCCGTGCTGCGCGGCCAACCGATGCGGCTTCGTCCCGCGCGCCGCGGGCACTGGAAATGGTGTCGGAGGTGCCCACATGGGTATTAGGAATGTCATGTTTGCGCGTCGTGGTGCGGTCGGTGTGGTGGGCACCGTATTTCTGGTCGTCGTGCTGTGCGGGTGCGACAGCGCGGACCGGACCGAACCCGCTCCCCCGACGGTGCACAGCACCGCGCCCAGTGAGCCCTCGAGCGCGGCCGATCTCGGAGCCGCAGAGGAGATCGCGCACGGCATCGAGGTGCCGTGGGGGCTGGCCTTCCTGCCCGACGGCAACGCCTTGGTGGCCGAGCGGGATACCGGGCGGATTCTGCGGATCGGGCCGGGTCACCCGCCGGAACAGGTCTATGAGCTGCCCGGCGTCGTCGCGCGTGGCGAAGGTGGGCTGCTCGGATTGGCGTTGTCACCGCAGTACAACGAAAACCGCTACCTCTACGCCTATTTCACCGGGGACACCGACAATCGGATCGTACGATTCCGGCTCGATGGACGGCCGGAAGTGGTGTTCGACGGGATTGCCAAGGCCGGCAATCACAACGGTGGGCGGATCGCGTTCGGGCCGGACGGGATGTTATATGTCGGGACCGGCGACGCGGGACAGACCGCGCGGTCGCAGGATCCGGCGAGCCCCAACGGGAAGATTCTTCGGCTGACGCCGGAAGGAAAACCCGCGCAGGGTAATCCGACCCCGGGATCGCCGGTATACAGCCTGGGGCATCGCAATGTGCAGGGACTGGCGTGGGACCGCACCGGGCGGTTCTTCGCGGCGGAGTTCGGGCAGAACCGATTCGACGAGATCAATCTGATCGAGCCGGGACGCAACTATGGTTGGCCTGCGGTGGAGGGGAAGGGCGGCACGGACCGCGGATACGTCGAACCGTTGACGACGTGGACTACTGCGGAGGCGTCACCCTCCGGCATCGCGATCGCCGGAGACACACTCTATGTCGCAGCGTTGCGCGGTGCCCGATTGTGGACCGTGCCGCTGCGCGACGGCACCGTCGGGCGGCCCCGAGATATGTTGCGAGACAGATACGGTCGGCTACGCACAGTCATGGTCGCGCCCGACGGAGCACTTTGGCTCACCACCTCCAACACCGATGGTCGCGGCGATCCAGGCCCGAATGACGATCGCGTCCTTCGCTTCCCGGCGCGGTGAGCACCAGGACTCCTGGCCGCAGACTGTTTCGTCCTTCGGCACGGCGCCCTTATGCGGAATAGCCGAGGATGCGCCGAATTCCCCAGTTGAATTGTCGGTTATTCGATGCATAGTAATCGCTGCCGGAAGCGCGTAGGCTGAGTTCACTGCTCCAGCCGGCGACATCATCAATGTTTCCATTGCTGGCAGATGAGTCAAAGCGTGGAAGACTGTACGAGTGTGTCAATGTTTCGATATTCTATCGAGACACATCACGGACACACGCCGCAAAAATATGTTACCGAAAGTTTCCCGACGGCAACATGTTTCATAGATCGGCTGGAATCGTACCGGCAAAACACTCTCCGCTGAATCTCGATCTCCAACGCTGACGAAGACGGCGAATCAATGACTTGTCGATTGAATCGATGAGCCGGTGAATACGCCGTGGCACGCGTACTCGCATTCCTCCGTGTCGAACCGGAGGCATCAAATCTCGCCAGCTCGGCCGGTGCCGATACATCGGCCCCAGCGCATCAGCGCTTCAGCAATCGGAGAACGACCATGAATACAACGCTCACCACACGCACCCGCATCGCTGCCCTGCTGGGCGGCCTCGTGCTGACCACCGGCACCATGATCGCCGTGGCACCGCCGACCTTCGCGGCTGCCTGCGTCACCGTCCACGGCGCCAACGGCGCACCGGGCACCCCGACCAATCCAGCAGGCGGTGCGGGTGGCAACGGCAGCGCCGGTGCCAAGAACTGTCCAGGAGGTAACGGAGGCAACGGCGGCAACGGCTACGGCGGCGGAGCCGGTGGCGCGGGCGGCATCGGCGGCACTGGCGGACTCGGCGCCTCGGGTGTAGGCGGGTCCGGCGGCACCGGCGGGCTCGGCGGTCCGACCGCGGGCTCAGGCGGCGCGGGCGGCGCAGGCGGCAACGGCGGCGCGGGTGCAAACGGCGGCTCCGGCAGCGCAGGCGCGGCAGGCGGTGCGGGCGGCCTCGGCGGTAACGCCCTTGCCGTGGCAACCGGTGGCGCGGGCGGGCGTGCGGGCAACGGCGGCAACGCCAGCGGCACCAACAACAACGGTGGTGCGGGCGCTCGTGGTGGCAACGGCGGCAGCGGTGCCCTCGGCACCGGCGGAGCAGGCGGCAACGGCGGCAACGGCGGAGCCCAGACCGGCACCGGCACCCTCGGCGCGTGCGGCAGCGGCGGCAACGGCGGACCGGGCTTGGTCGCAGGGGCGCCAGGCTCCGACGGCAGCGGCAGCGGAGTCTGCTGACGCAAACACCCACCCCTGAGTACAGGCGGGCCACACCGCAACCGCGCGGTGTGGCCCGCTTTCCGGATTCATCCGAGGCGGTGCGAAAAAATTTCTCGCGGACAGCGATTAGTTCTCGCGCGGGGCTCCGTCCTATCCCTTGAACGCGCTTCCAACCCAGCGCGACCGACCAGAAGGACCAGAAATGACCACCGCGAACCCCACCGCCAACTTCTCCGACAACGCCACCTACCGTCCGGGCAAGGTCCGGAACCGTGTGCTGTGGACCCTGCAGATCCTGCTCGGCCTGTTCTTCATCATCGCCTCCGGCGGGCCGAAGCTCGTCATCCCGAACACCCTGATGGAGAACGCCCCCGAGAATCTGACCATCCCGCTCGGGCTGCTGATCTTCATCGGCGTGGTGGAGGTCGCGGGTGGTATCGGTCTGATGGTGCCGCGGCTCAGTGCCCTGGCCGCCGCGGGTCTGTCCGTGCTCACCGTGCTCGCCGCCGCGACACAGGCTTTCATCGCCGACAAGCCGGCGATGGCGATCTTCCCGCTGGTGCTTGCCGCGATCTTCGCCTGGATCGCCTACGAGCGCCGCGCCACGATCACCGATCTGCGCAACTCGCTCTCGCGATGACACATCTATAAAGCACGACCGGCGATCGGTGGCCTACCCACCGATCGCCGTTCGTGCGTTCGCGGATCGTCGCCGTCGGGTTGGCGGCGACCGATCCAGCGGCCATCTGGTCCGCGGTGCACCGGCCAGTTTCGGGCGCCGCGCCAGGTGGCCGTTGTCGCGTCCGACTGTGCTGCTTCGTTGGCAATCTCGTTGGGCAAGAAGGGCATCGGCCCCGGCAGCTCAGTCGAACATCGGGACGCGGACCGCACGACCCAGCCGCCAGACCGCGTAGGTCAATGGCACGCCGGGGCGGTAAGCCAGGTGGGTGACCGAGGGGGCGTCGAGGACCTGGAGGTCCGCTCGGGCACCGACCCGAATGACGCCGACGTCGTCGCGGCGTAGTGCCCGCGCGCCGCCCGCCGTGGCGGCGTGCACGGCCTCGGCTATCGAAAGTCCCATCTGCAGTACGGCGGTGGCGACGCAGAAGGCCATCGAGGTGGTGTAGGAGCTGCCGGGGTTGGCGTTGGTGGCCAGTGCGACGGTGGCGCCCGCGTCGAGCAGGGCGCGGGCCGGGGCGAGGCGCTGCCTGGTAGACAGGTCACAGGCGGGTAGCACGGTGGCGACGGTGTCGGAGGCGGCGAGCGCTTCGATGTCCTCGTCGGTCAGGTAGGTGCAGTGGTCGACGCTCGCGGCGCCGTGGCGCACCGCGAGTTGGACGCCGGGGCCCTCCCCCAGCTGGTTGCCGTGCACGCGCAGGCCGAGGCCGCGGGCGTGCGCGGCGCGCAACACCCGATCGGACTGGTCCTGGTCGAAAGCGCCTGTCTCGCAGAAGACATCGGCCCAGCGCACGTAGGGGGCGACGGCGTCGAGCATCTCCCCGCACACCAGGTCGACGTAGGCGTCGGCGTCCATGTCGGACGGGACGAGGTGCGCGCCGAGGAAGGTGACCTCGTCGGCGGCGGCCGCGGCGAGCCGGGCGGAGCGGAGTTCGTCGGCGACGCTGAGCCCGTAGCCGGTTTTGGTTTCCAGGCAGGTGGTGCCCTGGCGCCGCGCTTCGGCGATGTGGCGGGCCAGGTTGACCGACAGCTCGTCGTCCGAGGCGGCCCTGGTGGCGGCGACGGTGGTGGCGATACCGCCCGCGCGGTACGGCCGCCCGGCCATTCTGGCTTCGAATTCGGCGGTGCGGTCACCGGCGAAGACGAGATGGGTGTGGCTGTCGACCCAGCCGGGCAGGGCGGCCCGGCCGTCGAGGTCGATGCGGTCGTCGGCGGCGGGCGCGGCAGCGGCCGGGCCGATCCAGGCGAAGCGGTCGCCGTCGAGCACGACCGCGGCGTCGTGCAGCGGGCCGTCCTCGGTGTTGGTGGTGAGTTCGCCGATACCGGTGATCAGGGTCGACACAGTGCCTCGATTTCTTCGCGCAACACGGTTTCCGGGCGTTCGATTCGCAGGTGCCGGTGTTCGGACACGACGGGGCGGCCCGCGACGAGCACCGAGCGGACGTCGCTTGCGGTCGCGGCGAAAAGGGCGGCGGCGGGTGCAGTGCCCGCCGTGCGAATGGAGTCGAGATCGATGGTGACCAGGTCGGCGGCGGCGTCGGGGGCGATCCGGCCGACCTCGGGCCAGCCGATGGATGCGTGGTCGGTGGCGGCGCGGTAGAGCTCGGCCGGGGTGAAACGGCCACGGGCCCGGCTGGCGAGGCGCTCGTCGAGTTCGAGGGCGCGCCACTCCTCGAAGGCGTCGATCACCGCGTGGCTGTCGGTGCCGAGGCACAGGCCTACGCCGGCGTCCGAGAGCGCCCGGGCGGGGCCGATGCCGTCGCCGAGGTCGCGTTCGGTGGTGGGGCAGAAACACGCGCGGGTGCCGCCGTCGGCGAGCAGGGCGATGTCGGCGGTCGTGAGGTGGGTGGCGTGCACCGCGACCGTCTGCGGGCCGAGCAGGCCCGCCTCCGCCAACAGTTCGGTCGGTGAACAGCCGTGTGCGGCAAGGCAATCGGCGTTCTCGGCGGGCTGCTCAGAGAGATGGACGTGCACCGGGCGGCCCTCGGCCGCACCGGCGATCACCGGCAGGGCCGCTGCGGGCACCGCGCGCACCGAGTGCGCCGCGACGCCCGCCCGCACCAGCTCCGGTTTCGGCACGAACGCGGCGGCACGTTCGGCCCACGCGTCTACTGTGCCGTCACTGAATCGACGTTGATGCTCGCCCAGCTCGACACCGAATCCCCCTGCCAAATAACAGGTATCGAGCAAGGTGAGGCGGATACCGGCGTCCTCGGCGGCTGCCGCGAGTGCCGCGCTCATCGCGTTGGGATCCGAGTAGCGCGCGCCCCCAGGAGCGTGATGCAGGTAATGGAACTCGCCGACGCTGGTGTATCCCGCCAACACCATCTCGGCGTACACCGCGCGCGCCAGGCGGTAGTAGGAGTCGGGATTCAATTGGGCGGCAACGGCATACATGCGTTCCCGCCAGGTCCAGAACGTGCCCTGATCGTGCTGCGTGCGTCCGCGCAGCGCACGGTGGAAGGCGTGCGAGTGCGCGTTGGCGAAGCCGGGGATCGTCAGGCCGGGCAGCACCGTGCCTGTTCGGCCGGCGTCTAGGGTCACCGACCGGATCACCGCCCCGTGCACCTCGATCGCCACCGCCGCGGCCGGTCCGTCCGGCAGCCACGCGTGTTCCGCCCAGTAGACGGTCATCCGGCCAGTTCCTCGAGCACCCGCGCCAGACTCTGTGCGCCGCTGTCGATGTCGGCGGGCTCGGCGTACTCCTCGGGGGCGTGGCTGATGCCGGTCGGGTTGCGCACGTACAGCATGCCGGAGGGGACGTGCGCGGCGAGGATGCCTGCGTCGTGGCCCGCGCCGGTCGGTAGCGCGGGTACCCCACCGAGGACCTTGTCCATTCGGCTCCGGAGCGTTTCGTCGAAAACGACGTCGTCCGAATAGGACTCCTCGGTGACGGTGAGCTCGCACCCTTCCGCCTCGGCGGCCGCCCGCGCCGCTTCGGTGATGTCCGCGACCAGTGCCGCGGTACGGCCCTCCCCCGAAACACGGGCGTCCAGCCACAGATCGACGGTGGACGCGATGACATTCGTACCGCCGGGAGTAGGCACCAGCCTGCCGACGGTGGCGCGCGCGTCGGTCATCGCGGCGGCGGCCCGGCGTGCGGCGGCCACGACCGTCGCGGCGGGCAGCATCGGATCGTGCCGATCGGCGAGCCGGGTGGCGCCCGCGTGATTTCCCTGCCCGGAGAAGGAGAATCGGTAGCGCCCGTGCGCGATGATGCTGCTGCCGGTGGCGACCGGGCTGTCCAACTCGATGAGCCCCCGCCCCTGCTCCACGTGCAGTTCCACGAAACAGCCGATCTGGGCCAGTGATTCGGGATCGGCGCCGAAACGCTTCGGGTCGTGGCCCGCCTTCACGGCCGCTTCGGCGAGCGTCACGCCGTCGGTGTCCCGCAGGTTTCGCGCTCGATCGGCGTCGATGGCACCGGTGAGCAACCGGGAACCGAGGCACGGCACGCCGAATCGGCCGCCCTCCTCCTCCGCGAACACCAGCAGGGCGAGCGGCTTGGCCGGGGTGAAGCCCTTGCCCTGCAATATCTCCACCGCCGCGAGCGCGCTGGCCACGCCGAGCGGACCGTCGTAGGCGCCACCACCGGGGACCGAATCGAGATGGCTTCCTGTGACGACCGCGGCGCTGCCTGGATTTCCCCACCAAGCCCAGATGTTGCCGTTGCGGTCGGTATTCACGTCCAGTCCGCTGTCGAGTGCCTGGTCGATGAACCAGTCGCGCAGCTCGAAGTCTGCGTAGTCGTAGACGTGCCGGGAGTAGCCGCCGCGCCGGGCGTCCCGTCCGACGCCGGCGATCTCGCCCATCAGCTCATTCACGCCCACCGCGTTGCTCCTGTCGTGCCGTGCTCACCGGTGTGGTTCACGGCGCCTCGTGCATGGGGATGCGGACGCCGCGCTCGGCGGCCACGGTGCTGGCGCGCTCGTAGCCCGCGTCCACGTGCCGGATCACGCCGGTGCCCGGGTCGTTGGTGAGCACGCGCTCGATCTTCTGCGCGGCCAGTTCGGTGCCGTCGGCCACGCAGACCTGCCCGGCGTGGATGGATCGGCCCATGCCGACGCCGCCACCGTGATGGATGGACACCCACGTCGCGCCGGACGCGGTGTTGAGCAGCGCGTTCAGCAGCGGCCAGTCCGCGATGGCGTCGGAACCGTCGGCCATCGACTCGGTTTCGCGGTACGGGGAGGCGACGCTGCCGGCGTCGAGGTGGTCGCGCCCGATCACCACCGGCGCCGAAAGCTCACCGCTGGCGACCATTTCGTTGAAGCGCAAGCCGGCCAGGTGCCGTTCGCCGTAGCCGAGCCAGCAGATGCGGGCCGGGAGCCCTTGGAAGGCAACACGTTCGCTCGCCATCCGGATCCAGCGGCGCAGCGATTCGTTCTCCGGGAACAGGTCGACGATGGCGCGGTCGGTGGCGGCGATGTCCTTCGGGTCACCGGAGAGCGCGGCCCAGCGGAACGGGCCCTTGCCCTCGCAGAACAGCGGGCGGATGTAGGCGGGGACGAAGCCGGGGAAATCGAAGGCCCGCGCGCAGCCACCGAGGGCGGCCTCGCCGCGCAGCGAGTTTCCGTAGTCGAAGACCTCGGCGCCCTTGTCCAGGAAGCCGAGCATGGCGTCGACGTGCTCGGCCATCGATTCGCGGGCCCGCTCGGTGAACTCGTCGGGCTTCTTCGTGGCGTAGTCGGTCCAGTCCGCCACCGCGATGCCGCGCGGGAGGTAGGCGAGCGGGTCGTGCGCGGAGGTCTGGTCGGTGACGATCTCGGGATCGAGGCCGCGCGCGAGCAGCTGCGGCAGCACCTCGGCCGCGTTACCGATCAGGCCGACGGACAACGCTTTTCGCTGCCTGCGCGCGCTCGTCACCCGCAGCACCGCGTCGTCGAGGTCGGTCGCGATCTCGTCCAGGTAGCGTTCCTGCACCCGCCGCTGCGCCCGGGCCGGGTCGCATTCGATGACCAGCGCGACGCCGTCGTTCATGGTGACCGCCAGCGGTTGCGCGCCGCCCATGCCGCCGAGGCCTGCCGTCAGCGTGAGGGTGCCTGCGAGGGTGCCGCCGAAGCGCTTGTCCGCCACCGCCGCGAAGGTCTCGTAGGTGCCCTGCAGGATGCCCTGGGTGCCGATGTAGATCCACGAGCCCGCGGTCATCTGCCCGTACATAGTCAGCCCAAGCGCGTCGAGCCTGCGGAACTCCGGCCAATTCGCCCAGTCGCCAACGAGATTCGAGTTCGCGATCAGCACCCGCGGCGCCCACTCGTGCGTGCGGAACACGCCGACCGGCTTGCCCGACTGCACCAGCAGCGTCTCGTCGGACTCCAGGGTGGTCAGGCTCTGCGTGATCGCGTCGAAGCTGGCCCAGTTCCTGGCCGCCTTGCCGGTGCCGCCGTACACCACCAGATCCTCTGGGCGCTCGGCTACTTCGGGATCGAGATTGTTGTGCAGCATCCGCATCGCCGCCTCGGTCTGCCAGCTCTTGGCAGTGAGCTGCGCGCCGCGCGCCGCCCGGACTATCCGACTCATAGAACCAACCTCCGATGAAATTTCGCCGCGAGCGGGGCAGCGCCGCGGCAGATGTCTGAAAAGTCAGGACCCGTTCGAGGACGCCAGGTGGGGGGCGACCGCGCGGGTGAGTTCGCCGGAACGGATGAGTGCCTCGGCCGCGGCGATCTCGGGAGCGAGGTGGCGGTCGGGGCCGGGGCCGTCGACCTTGGTGCGCAGCAGCGCGCGGGCCGCGGCGGTGGCGGGGGCCGGGCGCAGCGGCGCACGGAAGTCCAACGCCCGTGCGGCCGTGAGGTATTCGACGGCCAGCACGGTGGTCAGGCCGTCCACCGCGGTCCGCAGTTTGCGGGCGGCGGACCAGCCCATCGACACGTGGTCCTCCTGCATCGCACTGCTCGGGATCGAGTCCACCGACGCGGGCACCGCCAGGCGCTTGAGCTCGCTCACCACGGCGGCCTGGGTGTACTGGGCGATCATGTGCCCGGAGTCGACACCGGGGTCGGCGGCGAGGAATGCCGGAAGGCCGTGCGAGCGTGCGACATCGAGCATCCGGTCGGTCCGGCGCTCGGCCATGCTGGCGACGTCGGCCACCGGGATGGCGAGGAAGTCGAGCACGTAGGCGACGGGCGCGCCGTGGAAGTTGCCGTTGGATTCTAGTCTGCCGTCGGCGAGCACCACGGGATTGTCTACGGCGGAAGCCAATTCGCGACCGGCGACCAGCTCGGCGTGCGCGACGGTGTCGCGGGCCGCGCCGTGCACCTGCGGGGCGCAGCGCAGCGAGTAGGCGTCCTGCACCCGATTGCAGTCCGGCCCACGGTGACTGGCCACGATCTCCGAACCGGCTAGGGCGGCGGCGATCCGCGCGGCCGAGCGGGCCTGGCCCGGGTGCGGGCGCAGCGCCTGGAGGTCGGCGGCGAACACCCGGTCGGTGCCGAGCAGCGCCTCCACGCTCATGGCCGCGGTGAGGTCGGCGATGTCGAGCAGCATGTGCAGGTCGGCGAGCGCGAGGGTCAGCATGCCGAGCATGCCGTCGGTGCCGTTGGTCAGCGCCAGCCCTTCTTTCTCGGCCAGCACTACCGGCTTGATGCCGTTGGCGCGCAAGGCCGTTGCCGCGTCCGACACATTTCCGGCAGCATCGATGACTTCGCCCTCGCCCATCAGTGCGAGGGCCACCGCGGCCAGCGGCGCGAGGTCACCGGAGCAACCGAGCGAGCCGTACTCGTGCACGATCGGGGTGATGTCGGCATTGATCAGCGCGGCGAGGGTGGCCGCGGTCTCCGGGCGGATCCCGGTGTGGCCGGTCGCCAGGGTGCGCAACCGCAGCACCATCAGCGCGCGAACCACCTCGCGCTCGACCGGACGACCCGCTCCGGCAGCGTGCGAACGGATCAGCGAACGCTGCAGGGCGGTGCGGCTCTCCTCGGGAATGTGGCGGGTCGCCAGCGCGCCGAAGCCGGTGGACACGCCGTAGGTCGGCACGGTGCCCGCGGCGAGCGCTTCGACGTGCGCCCGGGCCGCGGCCAGCCGGTCCTCGGTGGCCGCACTCAGGTGGACCTTGGCACCGAGTCGCGCGACAGCGACGACCTGCTCCCCGGTCAACGGTCCGTCGAGGGCGACGGTCGGTAGCTGTGCAGTTTCGGGCATGGGCACCATTCCACCGTCGCGGCGGGCAGTGGAGAATGAGGGTCGGTCCGAATCTGTCTGATATCCAAGACTCGCCGAGGAGATGGCATGGGAACGAGCAGCGACGTCCCGGCGTTGCGCCGCGGCTTGGCGGTGTTGCAACTACTCGCGGGCCGGGCCGGGCCCATCTCCGCCTCGACGATCGCGCGCGAACTCGGGCTGCCCCGGTCCACCACCTACCACCTGCTCGGCGAGCTGGAGGCGGCCCGTTTCGTCACCCGGCTGCCCAGCGAGCGCCGCTACGGGCTCGGCATCGCCGCGTTCGAACTCGGCTCCGCGTATCTGCGCCACGATCCGCTGGAGCGGCTGGCCGGGCCGCTGCTGCGCGAACTGGTCGAGGAGGTCGGGCACAACGCGCATCTCGGGGTGCTGCACGGCAACGAATTGCTGTATCTCATCAAGGAACGCCCGTCGCGGCCGGAAACCCTGGTCACCAATGTGGGGGTGCGGCTGCCCGCGCATCTGACGGCCTGTGGTCGGGCGATCCTCGCCTACCTGCCTGCCGCGCAGATCCGCGCGCTGTTCCCCTCGGCGTCGTCGTTCGTCCGCCGCACCGAGCGCGGACCCAACTCGCTGGCGTCGCTGCGCAGCATCCTGACGGTCGAGCGCAAGCGCGGGTGGGCGTGTGAAGACGGGCATGTGACACCGGGTTTCGCCTCGGTCGCCTATCCGGTCTTCGATCACAACCAGCGCCCGATCGCGGCGATCAGCGTCACGCTGCGCCATCACTGCGAGGCCACGCCGTGTCCGGCCGACTGGGCGCCGCTGGCAGGCCGGGTGCGGATCACCGCGGACAGCCTCACGCAGCGCATCGGCGGCCGGGCCACCTAGGCTTTGCGGCCGACGCCGCCCCACGCGGCCGACGGCGGTTCCGTGTTCACGGCCTCGGGATCCTCGGGGTGCCAGTGGTTGACCGGCACGATGCCGGGCGGCACCAACTCGAGATTCTTGAAGACTTCGCGGACCTGGTCGACGCTGCGCACATAGTACGGAACGGCACCAGTTTTGGAGTAATAATCCGAAAGGCGCACCAGCCGGGGATCTTCGTTGGTGCCCTCATACATTGCGAAATAGCTTCCGGACGGAATGGCTTCCTGCAGCGCGCCGGTGATCCGGATAACGTCGTCCCAGGTGCGTGCGTGGCCGAGAACACCCATGAACATCACGGCAATCGGTTTGTTGAAGTTCAGAATGTTGCGCGCTTCGGTGACCACCTGATCGGTGTCGTGGAAATCCGCTTCGATCAGAGCGGTCACACCTTCGTCGGTGGTATTGATCAACAGCGCGCGGGCATGGGCCAGCACGAGCGGATCGTTGTCCACGTAGACGATCTTGGAGTCCGGCGCGACACTCTGCGCGACCTCGTGCGTGTTCTGCATGGTGGGCAATCCGGTGCCCACGTCGAGGAACTGGCGGATGCCGCACTCGGCGGCGAGGTAGCGCACCATGCGTATCAAGTACTTCCGCGATTGCCGCGCCATGGTGCCGATTTCGGGATACACCGATTCGCCCGACTCACCGGCTATCCGATCGACTTCGTAAAAGTCCTGACCACCGAGCCAGTAATTCCAGATTCGTGCGGAATGCGGTACATCGGTGCGGATCAGCCGATCGCTTTCGCGGACCATGATGCGGCTCCTCGAGAGGTGGTACTTGCGGCTGACTGTACAAGCGTCCAAGGGCCCGCGTCGGCGAATTACGACATAAACACCGAAGAGTCAGATTGGACACGAGTCGCGCGTTCCGCCGAACGCGCGGGGGCGCTTCTCGCCAGCCCAGTGGGCTCCGACACTCTACATCTTTCGACGTTCGAGGCGGTGACCGGGAACACAGTGAGCTTGGTTGTGCACAATATAATTGCGGACTACGTTGTTGGACATGACCGATCATCTGACCCTCGATGAGCAGATCTGCTTCCCGCTGTATGCGGCGTCCCGGGCGATGACCGCGGTCTACCGGCCGAAGCTGGAACGGCTCGGGCTGACCTACCCGCAGTACCTGGTGATGCTCGCCCTGTGGGAACAGGACGGGCGTAGCGTCGGCGAGGTGTGCCAGGCGCTCGCGTTGGACTCCGGCACGCTGTCTCCGCTGCTCAAGCGGCTGGAGGCGGCGGGCCTGGTGCAGCGCAGGCGCTCGGCCGCCGATGAACGACGCGTCGATATCCAGCTCACCGAACGCGGGCGCGAGCTGCGGGCCCACGCCCGCGATATACCGGCCGAAATGGCTGCGGCCTGCGGCCTTTCCATGGACGAGTTCCTGGCGCTGCGCGAAACCCTGCGCAGGCTCACCGCCGCACTGGCGGCCTCAGGGAACGAACTGCCGGCTTCATCGAACGAAGGAGAATAGACATGCAGATCCTCTACACCGCGGAAGCCTTGGCGACCGGCGACGGCCGCAACGGACACGCCCGCACCACCGACGGCAAGGTCGACGTCGACCTGGCCGCGCCCAAGGAAATGGGCGGCAGCGGCCAGGGCACCAACCCCGAGCAGCTGTTCGCGGCGGGTTACGCGGCCTGCTTCCATTCGGCGCTGCGGCTGGTCGGCAAGCAGGCCAAGGCCAACATCGACGACTCCGCCGTCGGCGCGAAGGTCGGCATCGGGCCGAACGACGCGGGCGGGTTCGCCCTGGCGGTCACCCTCGAGGTGTCGCTGCCGCATCTGTCCCGCGAGGAAGCTCAAGCCCTCGCCGACAAGGCACACCAGGTGTGCCCGTACTCCAACGCCACCCGCGGCAACATCGACGTCGACGTCGTTGTCGCCGAAGACTGAACGAAGGAGCAGAGCATGCGTGCGGTAGTCATCGAGAGTTTCGGCGAGCCCAAAGACGTACTGACCACGGCGGAACGGCCGCTGCCCGAACCGGGCGAGGGCGAGGTGCGGCTCGAGCTGGTCCTCGCGCCCATTCATAATCACGACCTGGCGATCGTGCGCGGGGTGTACGGCTACAAGCCGCCGCTGCCCGCGATCCCGGGGACCGAAGGGGTCGGCCGGGTCGACGCGCTCGGTGCCGGTGTGACCGGATTGACTGTCGGGCAACGGGTTACCGTGTCCGGCGCGCAGAACGTGTGGGCCGATTATTTCGTCGTCAAGGCCGGTCAGGTGGTGCCGGTGCCGGATGCGGTGTCCGACGAGACCGCCGCCCAGTTGCTCGCCATGCCGCTCAGTGCGCTGATGCTGCTGGAGGATCTCGAGGTGGCCGCGGGTGACTGGATCGCCGTCAACGCCGCGAACGGCGCGGTCGGGCGGCTGGTCAATGTGCTTGCGCGGCAACGCGGTATCAACGTGCTCAATCTGGTGCGCGGGCCGAAGTCGGTCGAGGCCTTGCGGTCGGCGGGCTTCGAGCCGGTGTTCGACACCGAGGCCGAGGGCTGGCGGGACGAGGCCGTTGCCGGCACCTCCGGCGCGCCGATCGTGCGTGCGGTCGACCAGGTCGGTGGGCGGGCGGCCAGCGATGCGATGGCCCTGCTCGCGCCCAAGGGGCAGCTGATCTCGTTCGGTGCGCTGTCCGGTCAGCCGTTGACGCTCGGTCCCGGCGAACTCATCTTCAAGCAGATTGTGGTGAAGGGTTTCTGGGGTTCCAAGCGGATCGAGGAGACCTCGGCGGAGGACCGCAGGCGGTTGATCGGCGAACTCGTGTCCGCGGCGGCGCAGGGGGTGCTCCGGCTCGATGTCGAAGCCACCTATGCGCTGGATTCGGCGGCCGACGCGGCCGTGGCCACGGAGAGCCCGGGACGCAGCGCGAAGATCGCGCTAGCCCCGAAGGTCTGACGTTACGGACGTGGTTCGAGGACGGCCATGGCGGCATTGTGACCGGGGATGCCGCTGACCCCACCGCCTCGGACCGCGCCCGCGCCGCACAGGAACACATTGGGGTGGCCGGTCGAGACGCCCCAGCGCACGGCCGGATCGGTCGCGTCGTCCTCGGTGCGGTAGGGGAAAGCCAAGTCGCGGTGGAAGATATGGCCGCCGGGTAGGCCGACCTCCTGTTCGAGATCGAGCGGGGTCTTCGCCTCGAGGCACGGTGCACCGCGCTCGTCCACGGCCAGACACTCGCTGATCGGCTCGGCGAGCACCGAATCCAGCTGGGCGATGGTTGCTTTCACCAGTTCGGCCTTCACACCCGCTGGGTCCTTGGCGAAAAGTTTTGCCGGGGTGTGCAATCCGAACAGGGTGAGGGTGTGGGCGCCCTGTGCGGCCAGCTCCGGTGACAGGATCGACGGGTCGGTCAGTGTGTGACAGTAGATCTCCGACGGTGGCGCCGACGGAATCCGGCCGATCGCGGCCTCGCCGTAGGCCCGGTCCAGCTGTGAATAGGACTCGCCGATGTGGAAGGTCCCGGCGAACGCTTCCCTCGGATCCACGGAACTATCCCGCAGCCGGGGCAGTCTCGTAAGCAGCATGTTGATCTTCAATTGCGCGCCTTCGGGTTTCGGCTCCGCCGGTGCGCCGATGAGCCGGGCGAGTTCGGTCGGCGCGGCGTTCACCAGCACGTGTCCCGCGCCGACCACTCCGTCCGGATAGCTCACTTCGGCGGTGCGGCCGTCGGTTTCGATCCCGGTGACCGGGCAGTCGGTGACAATTTCCGCGCCCGCGGCGCGGGCCGCGTCGGCGAGCGCATCGGTGAGCGCGCCCATGCCACCCACGGGCACATCCCAGTCCCCCGTGCCATTACCGATCACGTGATACAGGAAGCAGCGATTCTGGCGCAGCGTCGGATCGTGCGCCTGGGTGAACGTGCCGATCAACGCATCGGTGAGCACGACACCGCGCACCGTGTCATCGACGAACTCCGACTCGATGAGCTCCCCCAGCGGCCGCTCGAACAACGCGGCCCAGGCGAAGTCGTCGTCGACCACCCGACGCAACTCCGCGCGCGACGGCAACGGTCGCGTCAACGTGGGAAACACACGCTCGGCCAGCCGTCCCGTCCTCGCGTAAAACCGTTGCCACGCAACGAAATCCTGATCCGAACCGGTGAGCCGCACAAAACTCTCGCGCGTACGCTCCGCCGACCCGGTATCCACCAGCAGCCCACCCGCCCCCACCGGCGTGTACGACGAGATCCGCCGCCGCCGCGTCACGAACGCCAACCCCAACTCATCGATGATCTGCCGCGGCAACAAACTCACCAGGTACGAATACCGGGACAACCGCGCATCCACCCCGTCGAACACCGCAGCCGACACCGCAGCACCCCCCGTACCCGCCTGCCGCTCCAACACCAGCACCGAACGCCCGGCCCGCCCCAGATACGCGGCAGCCACCAACCCATTGTGACCACCACCCACAACCACCACGTCATACGACGACCGAGTCGGCTTCATCCGTCCTCGATAGCACGAATCCAGCCGATCGACATCCGCAACACAGCGAAAACCCCGCCGCAGCAGGTCAGAGGTCAAGGACGAGCAGGTCCGACCGCGCTCGCGAGACGCACAGCATCATGGTGTCGCCGCGATCCTGCTCCGCCGCGGTGAGTAGCGAATCACGATGGTCGATATCGCCGGTGAGAACGGCTGTTTCGCAGGTGCCGCACGTGCCTTCGCGACAGGAGGTGACGATGCCGATCCCGGCCCGCTCCAGCACGTCGGCGATGGACTGGTTCGCGCCGACCCGGAAAGTTCTGCCGCTGCGTGCCAATCGGACCTCGAACGACCCGTTCGGCGCGAATTCCATCGGTCGTGGCACGAACCGTTCCAGGTGCACCGGTGTGCCGCGCCGCGCCGCCTCGGCCTCCACCGCGGCGAGTAAGGGTTCGGGCCCACAGCAGTAGACGGCGGCGGCGCTGTGCTCGGCCAGGATGTCGGCGATGGGTAACAGACCGTGCTCGTCTTGTGGCAGCAACCGAGCGGCCGGATAAGTGGTCGCGAGCTCGTCGGCAAACGCCATGTGCCCGCGGGACCGGCCGCCGTAGTACAGCGACCAGCGTGCGCCCGCGGCGTCGGCGGCGGCCACCATCGCCATGATGGGCGTAATTCCGATGCCACCCGCGACAAATACGTAATTCTCGCGCTCAACGAGTTCGAAATTGTTGCGCGGCAGCGATACTCGCAGCACCGAACCGGGTAGCGCGGTACGGTGCAGATGCTGCGAGCCGCCTCGACCGGCCTGCTCGTGCAACACCGCGATGCGCCAACGATCAGTCACCGCCGGGTCACCACACAGCGAATATTGCCGGACACCAGCGGTGCCTACTTCCACATCGATATGCGCACCCGGCGTCCAGCTCGGCAACTCCCTGCCGTCGGGTGCGGCCAATTCGAGTGAGAACACTCCCTCGGCCTCGTCGCGGCGCGCCGACACCTGTACCGGAAACTCTGTCATCTCGTCCCTCACCTGCGGTCGTCCTCCGGCTCACCGTCTCGGACATCCGCTGGCTACGGGACGGGCGAATCAGCAGTCGATTCGCACAATCGACGTTGACTATCGCCGCCGACGCCGCCGGGGCCGCGCCCTGAAACTTGCGCCATGACGACTGTGGGGCAATTGGTGGACAAGACCACCCGGTTCATTCGTGACCAGGTCGTTCCGGTGGAACGCGAGGTCATCGTCGACGGGCGGGTGATGGACGACGCGCTGCGCCTCGACCTGCAGAAGAAGGCCAAGGAGGCGGGGGTGTTCGGGCCGCTGTCGGACCCGAAGTACGGCGGGCTGGGCCTGGATACCCGCGCCCAGGCCCAGGTGCTGGAGGCGGCGGGGGCCAGCCTGCTCGGCCCGATCGCGGTGAACGCCTGGGCGCCCGACGACGGCAACATCCATCTGCTTGCCCATGTAGCGAATGCTGAGCAACAGGAGCGCTACCTTGCGCCGCTGGCGTCCGGGGAGGTGCGTTCGGCGATCGCGATGACCGAACCCGCCCCCGGCGCCGGTTCCGACCCCGGCATGTTGCAGACGGTCGCCGAGGAGACCGACGGTGGTTGGGTCATCAACGGCGCCAAGCATTTCACCACGGGCGCCCAGGGGGCCGCGTTCACCATCTGCGTCGCGCGCACCGGTGACGGGCCGACGATGTTCCTGGTGGACCAGGACAACCCGGGTCTGCGGGTCGGGCGCCGGATGCCGACGCTCGACCACACCAGCGCTCCGGGCGGACACTGTGAGGTCACCTTCGTCGACTGCCTGGTGCCGGACTCCGCGGTGCTCGGCGAGGTCGGCCAGGGACTGGTGCTCGCGCAGGTGCGGCTCGCCCCGTCCCGGCTGGTGTTCTGCATGAACTGGCTAGGGCTCGCGGTGCGTGCGCACCGGCTCGCCATCGAACACATCAGCACCCGAACGTCTTTCGGCATCCCGATCGCCGAGCACGGCCTGGCCCAGGGTCTGGTCGCGGACAACGAGATCGACCTCGCCGCCGCACGCGGCGTGATCCGCACCGCCGCGGAGACCATCGACGCACAGGGCCCCACCTCGTCGCAGGCGCGCCACGACGCGTCGATCGCGAAAACCTTCGTCTCCGAGGCGGTCTGGCGGGTGCTCGACCGCGCCGTCCAGCTGCACGGCGGCCTCGGGGTCTGCGAGGACTACCTGGTCGCCCGATTCCTGGTGGAGGCCCGGGCTTTCCGCATCTACGAGGGGCCGTCGGAAGTGCTGCGCTGGTCCATCGCTCGCCGCGCGCTGCGTAATCGCTGAAAGGGAGAACCGCATGACCACACGAGAGCTCGCCGGCTTCGCCGCCGCCTACCCCGAACTCGACGGTGCCGCCGTCGACTACGAATACCTGCGGGCCGTGTCGCAGGACATGGTGCCGTTCGGCCGCCACGTCGGCACCCGGATCACCGAGATCAGCCCGGAGCGCGCCGTCGTGGAGATCCCGGCCGTCGACTCCGTCCGCAATCACATGGGCACCGTGCACGCGGGTGCTCTGTTCACCGCCGCCGATATCGGCGGCGCGGCGGCGTTCGTCGGCGCGGCCGCGCCCCGGCTGTCCACCATCGAGCGCCTGGTGCTGCGGGCAGGCACGGCGTCCTACCGCAAGCCCGCCATCGGCCGGATCCGCGCGATCGCCACCGTCGACCAGCGCGAGCTCGCCGAGGTGCTGGCCGCGACCGTGTCGAATCGGTTCGAGTTGTCCGGAAAGGCTGCACTGGTCGATGACAGCGAGGTGGTCGTCGCCAAGTTCACCTTCGATTACGTCTGCGACGTGACGATCCCGGAGTCGGACCGATGACAACGGCGGCCAAGAAGGGCGCCGAGTTCGCGGCGCTCGAATCGACGACGGTCTCGACCGCCGACGGTGTCACCTTCACCGTCCGTTTCCTGCCTGCCAAGAAGGCCGACGCGCCGGTGGTGCTGATCCTGCCCGCCATGGCGATGAAGGCGAAGAACTACCTGCTGCTGGCGAAAGAGCTCAATGCCCAAGGGCTTTCGGTCGCCACCTGCGACCTGCGGGCACACGGTGAGGCACAGCCCGAACTCGGGCAGCACCGCGACTTCGGCTATCGGGAGATGCTGGAGATCGACATGCCCGCGATCGTGGCCGCGGTGCGGCAGCGTTTTCCGGACGCTCCGATCCACCTGTTCGGCCACAGCCTCGGCGGGCAGGTGGCCTTGCTGTTCGCCGCCGCCGAACCCGAGAGCGTCGCCGGCGTGACCGTCATCGGCACCGGCACGGTGTTCTGGTGGGCGTTCGGCCCGCGGCGCTGGTTCGAGGCGCTGAGTCAGATCCAGTGGATCGGACTGGTTTCGCGCTGGAAGGGCCACTGGCCGGGCGGCGTGCTGATCCCCGCGCCCATGCCGGGCGGCGTGATGCGCGACTGGGCGATGCACTCGCTGACCAGCTTCTACCGGCCGAAAGGTTCGGCGCGCAAGTACAACTCGCTGCTGCGCGATATGACGGCGCCGGTACTGGTCGTCTCGCTGTCCGACGATGTGCTCGGCCCGAAGTCCAATGTCGACTTCCTGGTCTCCCGGATGCCGAACGCCCGCGTCACCCAGTGGCACATCGACGAGGACTCGCCGGTCGCGCATCGCGATCACTTCACCTGGGTCAAGGATTCCCCGGCGATCGCGGCCCGTGTCGCGACCTGGATTGTCGCCGGCGAACTGCCCGGCTGAGGAGAACTGGTGGCAAGACTGCGAATTGACAAGGTGTCGAAGCAATTCGGCGCGACCTACGCGGTGCGCGAGGTGAGCCTCGACATCGCCGACGGCGAGTTTCTGGTGCTGCTCGGGCCGAGCGGATGCGGCAAGTCCACGCTGCTGCGGATGATCGCGGGCCTGGAGGATCCCACCGACGGCCTGATCCTGTTGGACGACAACGACATCACGCACCGCGCGCCGCAGCAGCGCGATCTGGCGATGGTGTTCCAGAGCTATGCGCTCTACCCGCATCTGACGGTGGCCAAGAACATCGGCTTTCCGCTGCGCGCCAGGCACACTCCGCGCTCGAAGATCACCGAGCGGGTGGCCGAGGTGGCCGCCGTGCTCGGGCTCGGCGAGTTGCTGCGCCGCAAGCCCGCCGCGCTCTCGGGCGGGCAGCGGCAGCGAGTCGCGCTGGCGCGGGCCATGGTTCGTGATCCCGGTGCGTTCCTGATGGACGAGCCGCTGTCGAACCTGGACGCCAAACTGCGCAGTGCGACCCGCGCGGAGCTGATCGCCCTGCACCGCAGGCTGGGAGCGACGTTCCTGTACGTCACCCACGATCAGGTCGAGGCGATGACCATGGCCGACCGGATCGCGCTGCTCAACGAGGGGCGGGTGGAGCAGGTCGGCACGCCGACCGAGCTCTACGACCGGCCGCGGTCCACCTTCGTCGCCGGGTTTCTCGGCGCCCCGCCGATGAACCTGTTCCCCGGGGTGGTCACCGAACGCGACGGCCGGCTGTTCCTGGTGGCCGACGGCATCGACGTCGAATTGGCCATCACCGCCGCTGATTTCGGGGCGAACCTCGAGGTGATCGCGGGCATTCGGCCCGAGCAGCTGCGCATCGACGCGACCGCCGCGCACATCCGCGGCCGAGTCACCATGGTCGAGAACCTGGGCAGCGAGGAACTGATCCACTGCACCACCGGCGACCACTCGCTCTGCGTCCGCGCGCCGCGCCCCGCCGACGTGCACGCCGACGACAGCATCGGGCTGCGCGTCGATCCCGCGCACCTCCACCTGTTCGATCCCGCGACCGGCCTGCGCATGACATGGCAAGAGCCGCAGCGCGATTCGGTAGCCGACAGCGTCGAGGAACCCGTAGCTGTCGCCTGACTCGTGACAACGCCGTCCGACACCCCCAATAATGAGGAGAACACCGTGAAACGCACCGCGCCCATCTTGGGCATGGTGTTCGCAACCACCGTCGCGCTCAGCGCTTGCGGCGGACTCGGGAGCACCAGCACCGATTCGAACTCCAGCACCGCGCAGATCCCGGACCTGACACCGGATCAGCAGGTGTCCATCGTGTTCGAGTCCTACAACTACGGGCTCGCGGGCGCGTGGACCGATACCTTCAACACGCTGATCGCCGACTTCGGCAAGAAGTTCCCGAACATCAAGGTGACGGCGCAGAAGCCGCAGGGCAACAGCCCGAACCCGGCCACGGACACGATCTCCAGCATCCAGAACCAGACGGTCGCGGGCACCCCGCCGGACGTCGCGCAGCTCGGTTTCAGCGACCTGGACTACACCATCCATCAGCTGGGCGCCAAGCCGCTGGACACGCTGGTCTCGCAGCAGGAGGTGCAGCGCAACTTCGACGGGGCCCAGCACCCGTACGCGCCGAAGGCCAGGACTCTCGCGGATTGGGACGGCCACACCTACGGCGTGCCGTTCGTGTTCTCCACCCCGGTGCTGTACTTCAACGCCTCGCTGTTCACCGCGGCCGGGCTCGATCCCGCCAAGCCGCCGAGCACCTGGCAGCAGGTCGCCGAGGCGTCGGCGGCCATCACCGGTAAGACCGGCAAGGGCGGCATCTATGTCGACTGCCTGACCAAGACCGCCAAGGACTGGTGCTTCCAGTCGCTGGTCCGGTCCAATGGCGGCCGGGTGATCTCCGAGGACCGCAAGACGCTGACCTTCGCCGACGCGCCCGTGGTCGAGGTCGCGCGGCAGCAGCAACAGCTCGTCGAGGCGGGCAGCATGCCGAAGCTGAACCAGAAGCAGGGTTACGAGGCGTTCGCGCGTGGCGACATCGGCATGATTCTGGAGACGAGTGCGATCCAGGGCACCTTCACCACCGGCGCCAAGGACAAGTGGGACCTGCGTTCGGCGCCCATGCCGAGCTTCGGGGCCAAGCCGACGGTGCCGACGAATTCCGGTGCGTCCCTGCACGTCCTGTCCAACGACCCGGCCAAGCAGCGGGCGTCCTGGGAGCTGATCAAGTTCCTCACCAGCGAAGCCGCCTATACCAAGATCTCGCAGGGCATCGGCTATCTGCCGCTGCGCACGGGGCTGATGGACGATCCGAACGGGCTGAAGGAGTGGTCGGCGAAGAATCCGCTGCTGGCCCCGAACGTCGCGCAGCTGGCGAACATGGAGCCGTGGATCTCCATGCCGGGCACCAACTATCTGCAGATCCGCGACGGCATGATGGACGCGGTCGAGGCGATCGTGTTCCAGGGCAAGGATCCCCAGTCCACCCTGAGCGCCGCCCGTGAGCAGGCCGCCAAACTGCTGCCCGCGTCATGAACCCGCCGGTCACGATCGTCCAGCTCACCGACACCCACATCCGGCCCGCCGGGGAACGGGTGCACGGCAAGGTCGACACCTACGAAAACCTCACGCACGTCCTGCAACAACTACGGGCCTCGCAGCAGCGGATCGACGCGCTGGTGCTCTCGGGTGACCTGACCGACAACGGGTCGCCGGAGGCCTACCGGCGGCTACGCGACGCGGTCGAGCCGGTGGCCGCCGAGCTCGGCGCGCAGACGGTGTACGTGATGGGCAATCACGACGACCGCGCGGCCTTCGGCACCGAACTGCTCGATACCGATTGCGCCACAGCCGATCCCGACTTCACCCACGATCATGTCACCGACGTCGCGGGGCTGCGGGTGATCGCACTGGACAGCACCACCCCGCGCCGCCACGACGGACGGCTGGAGCCCGAACAACTGGACTGGCTGGCCGAGCAGCTGCGGCAGCCCGCGCGGCACGGCACGCTGCTCGTGCTGCACCACCCGCCGATCCCGTCGCCGATCGCGGCCACCGAGTATCTGCGGCTCGAACAGCCGGAACTGCTCGACGAGGTGCTCGCGGGATCGGATGTGCGGCTGATCATCTGCGGGCACAACCATCTGACCGGTGCGGCCGCGCTCGGTGGCATCCCGGTCTGGATCGGACCGGCGCTGTCGTATCGGATCGATCCGATCGCGCCGATCGGGCGGCACCGCGGACTGCTCGGATTCGGTTACAGCCGGATCGATCTGCTCGGCTCGACCCTGGTTGCCACCGCGATCGAGGCCACTCCTGCCGAAACCCTGTACGACAGAACGGAACAGGACGTGCTCGAACAGCTCGCCGCGTTGGCCGCGGCGGAGGCCGGGTAGGTCGATGTTCGTCCTCGACATCTCCCGTGCCACCGAGGAAGTGACCGCGCCGGTCGCCGTCCCGGCGCCGCCGCGCCGCCTCGCCCGGTTCCGCCGGGCGGGGCGGCTCGTGGTGCCGTACCTGTATCTGGCGCCCGCGCTGTTCCTGCTCGTCGTCTGGACCTACCGGCCGCTGGTGCAGGCGTTCGAATTGTCCACCTACTCATGGAATCTGCTGCCGACCTCGCCGATGAAGCCGGTGGGTACCGTCAATTACGAACGGCTGATGGAGCTTCCGGCGTTCTGGAACTCGCTCGGTCGCACCGGTGCGCTGATCGTGGGCATGCTGCCGTTCACCGTGCTGCTGCCGGTGCTCATCGCGCTGGCGAGTCAGCGGGTGCAGGGACGGGCCAGAACGATCTACCAGGCCTTCATTTTCGTGCCGTTCCTGGTGGCTCCTGTTGCGGCAGCGGCTGTTTGGCGGTGGTTGTTGCATCCCGGCAGTGGGTTCGTCGATCAGCTGCTCGGCTCGGAGCGCAACTGGGTCTACGACGTGAGCACCGCGCACCTGGTGATCATCGGCATCACCGGCTGGCAGTTGCTCGGGTTCTCGGTGCTGGTGGTGTGGGCCGGGTTGGCCGGCATCAGTGGCGATTACCACGAGGCGGCGCGGGTGGACGGGGCGAGTCCGGCGCAGATCCGGCGCTGGATCACCCTGCCGCTGCTGTCGCCGACGGTGATGTTCCTGGTCCTCACCACCGTATTGCTCAGTCCCGTCCTGACTTTCCCGCTCATCGACTCGATGACGCAGGGCGGGCCCGCGCAGGCCACCACCAATATCTATTACCTGCTGTGGGATTACGCCTTCCACAGCTTCGACGCCGGGCTCAGCGCGGCGGCTGGTGTGCTGTTGTTCGCCGGATTCGGCGTGATCGCCGGGATCCTGGTGTGGATCTCGGAAAAGGTTGCCTTCCATGATGATTGATCGACTGCGCAGCGCGGGCAGCCATCTGCTGCTCGCGGTGACCGCCGTGGTGTGTATTTTCCCGATCTATTGGCTGTTCGCGACGTCGCTGCGCAGGCCGGAGGACGTCACCTCGCTGTCCCCGATCCCGTGGCCGATCTCGTTCGCCAACTACACCGACGCCGCCGCGAAGGTCGATGTGCTCGGACTGATCGGCAACACCTTCATCATCGCGGCGCTGTCCGCGGCGGGGCAGCTGCTCGTGGCGCTGCTGGCCTCCTATGCGTTCGCGATGTACACATTCCCCTTCCAGAAGGTCCTGTATCTCGCGTTCGTCGGCACCTGGCTCGTGCCGTTCCAGGTGACCATGCTGCCGAACTACGTGCTGCTCACCCAGCTCGGGCTGATCAACTCGCTGATCGGCGTCGTGCTGCCGACGCTGTGCTCGGCGCTCGCGGTGCTGCTGCTGCGTCAGCACATGGCGAGTTTTCCCAAGGAGCTCGTCGCCGCCGCCAAGATCGACGGGCGCTCGTCCTGGTCCATCCTGTGGACCGTGGTGGTGCCCAATCTGCGGCCCGCGCTGGCCGCGCTCGGCATCCTGCTGTTCATCAATGCCTGGAACGAGTACTTCTGGCCCGCGGTGGTGCTGCGGCAGTCCAACAGCGTGCTCCAGCTCGGGTTGCGCAGCTTCATGGGCACCGAGGGTGATCAGTGGGGGCCGATGATGGCGCTGGCGAGCCTGGCCTGTCTGCCCGTGCTGGTGCTGTACCTGTTATTGCAGCGCCACATCGTGAACGCCTTCGTCCGGTCGGGGCTTAAGTAGTTTCAGCTGGTCGGTAACGAATCGATAGGCAAACTGAGATTCCGGTCACTCAGCGGTGCGGAGACCGCGATCACAGGACATCCTGATCTTGCTGGACTGTCACGGCAGGTGCGTCGACCGGCCCATCGTCGGCACACAGCCAGTGGCTATGCGGGGGATCGAACGAGGTGCGCGGCAGAGTCGAAGGAGCGAATGGGACGTGCGTCCGAAGAGAGCATTGACGTGGGTTTCGCTGGCGGCGGCCGCGGTGCTGGTCGCCGCGAGTTGCGGGTCTTCCTCGGATACCGCGGCCGAAGCGCCGCAAAAGCCGGGCACGCTGCTCGCGCAGCGGCCGCTGACCAATGGTGGTCCCAAGATCTCGGCTGCCGCGGAGTCGGCGACCTATTTCCGGTACGTCTCGACCTCTCCGGACAACACGCCGATCGAGGTGTCGGGTGCGGTGTACTTGCCGAAGGGGAACGCACCGGACGGGGGCTGGCCGCTGGTGGCCTACGGGCACGGCACCTCCGGGGTTGCCACCGGCTGTGCGCCGACCAGTGATCCCGGGCTGTTCGGCAACGACGTCACGGTCGCCAACCTGCTCGACGCCCACAAGGCCGTGGTGATGACCAACTATCAAGGTCTTGACGGCCCTGGTTCGGCGCCGTATCTGCATGCGCAGTCCTCCGGGTATGACGTGCTCGACTCGGTCCGGGCCGCGCAGCAGTTGGGCCTGCCGGTGTCCAAAGAGGTTGTGCTGGTCGGGTTGTCGCAGGGTGGGCGGGCCACCGAGTCCGCGGCGGAGACTGCGAAGACCTACGCGCCCGAGCTGAAGATCCTCGGCAATGTGCTGCTGTCCCCCGCGCTGCGCAGCGAACTGGCGCTGGCCGCGGAGTCGCAGACGCTGACCATCGGCCAGTACCTGCTGCTGCCCTACCTGGTGGCGGCCGTCCGCTACGACAATCCGGACTACTCGTACGACAAGGTCCTGCACGGACCGCTGCTGTCGGCGGCGCCGCGGCTCGAAGGGCTCTGCACCGGGCAGTCCACGCTGAAGGACTTCGCCGTCGGACAGGCGGCGACGCCTGCGGCCGCGCAGTTCGTCGACGACGCGGCTCGGCAGGCGCTCGCCGACTACGAAGCCGCCGGTAACCTGCCCAAGGTGGCGACCGACATTCCGACCTTCATCTCGCGCGGCGACAAGGACGACCTGGTCAATACCGCCTGGGGTGACCAGGCCGTCGCCGATATGTGCGGGCTCGGCATCAACCTGGTGGACCACGTGCTGCCGGGCGGGCACGAGGCTTGGCGGGCCCGCGGCGATCTGGTGACGGCGTGGATCAACGACCGCTTCACGGGTGCGCCCGTGCCGGCCACGACCTGCCGCGCATGACCGGCCGGTTGAAAGCCGGTGCGGCGCTGCTGATCCTGACCGTCACCTATTACATCGCTCAGCTCGTCGTCGGCGGCCGATGGCAGGAACCGCACTCCTACAGCTGGTCCGAGAACATGATCAGCGACCTCGGTGTGCCCGAATGCTTCGGTGACATGGCGCAATACGGTGCCACGACGCCCCGCTATATCTGTTCACCGTGGCACGCGCTGATGTCCGCTGAGTTCGTCCTACTCGGCGTTCTGGTACTCGGGGCAGCCCTGCTGCTGCTCCCCTTGCTGCCCAAAAGCCCAGCAGCACGGGCAATCCCCTACCTTGCCGTGATCAACTGCGTCGGCATAGTCCTGGTCGGAACTTTTCCCGGCAGTGCGGGCGAAGTTCCCGGCGGCAACCAATTACGCGCGGTACTCCACCCGGCCGGTGCCTATCTGGAGCTCCTGTCCGGGCTCGTGATCATGCTCGTGGTGGCTCGCCTCTACCGAACCCATCGCGCTTATACCGCAGCCACTCTCGCGCTGATCGTCGTCACCGTCTTCGGCATGGTCGCCAGCCTCGCCCCGGACCACCTCGGCCTCGGTGCGGGCACCGCCGAACGCCTCGCCATCGATCCTTTCGTTGTCTGGCGAATCCTCACCGGCGTCGTCCTGATCGTCGCCCTGCCGCGCATTCAAGTCCCGGACCAGGCGGTCCGGTCTTCGAGCGCTGCGGCATGAGGGTGTAGCACTCCGCGACACCCTCGCCGGGCTGTGCCTGGTCTGTGGACGCGACCGCTGCTGATTCAGCGCAGCGTGGTGGTGAGCGCCGCCGAGTCGCGCTTGCTGGCCTGGCGTGCGGCGATGCGATCGCGGCGCTCCTCGAACTTGAGCATGTCCCGCTCGTACTTCGCGAGGTACTCCGCCAATTTTTCGCGGGTCTGCTCGCCGGCGGCGGTGAAATCGTTGCGCTCGAAGATCTTCCAGATGCGCAGTACCGGCATCACCACGTCTTCGAGGTGCTGGCGCATGTCGTAGATGGCGTGCTTGGCCATCAGCGCGCCGTAGCGGCGGAAGTTCGGGTTCTCCGCGCCCGGCATCTGGAAGTTCATCAGCGTCAACGCGATCGCCTCGATCGCCTGGTCGGGCGCGAGGTCCAGGGCGGCGCCGCACATGTTGCGGTAGAAGATCATGTGCAGGTTCTCGTCGGCAGCGATGCGCTGCAGCATCTTGTCCGCGATCGGGTCGTTGCACACCCGGCCGGTGTTGCGGTGGCTCAGGCGGGTGGCGAGCTCCTGGAAGGTCACGTAGGCCACGCCGAGCAGGAACCCGGCATCGGGGACCTCGCTGGGATCAATGGTGCCGTACTTGGCGACGGCCAGCGGATCGAAACCGGTGGTCATCGCGATCATCCTGGCGTTTTCCAGCTCGACCGGGTCGACGCCGCGGGTGACCACCAGGTAGTCGCGCATCACGATGCCGTGCCGGTTCTCCTCGGCGGTCCAGCGACCCACCCAGGTGCCCCACGCGCCGTCCTGCGAGAAGTTCTCCGCGATCACCCGGTGGTAGGAGGGCAGGTTGTCCTCGGTGAGCAGGTTGGTGATCATCGCCGCCTTGGCGACCTCGGACAACTGCGACTGGCTGGGGTCCCAGTCGACACCGCCCATCGCGGCGAAGTTACGACCCTCGTCCCACGGCACGTAGTCGTGCGGGTGCCAGGCCTTGGCCATCGACAGATGCCGATGGACGTTCTCCTCGGCGACGGGCTCGAGCTCCGTGAGCAGCTCGAGCTGGGTGAGATTTCTCCCCATTTGCGTTACCCCTCAGACGTTTTGGCTCACCTGGCGCTGGCTCGAGCACGACCGCCAGCGCGACAACCTCCGCGAGCCTACGGATCCGTAGGTGGCAATTCAACTGGCCATCCTGGTGCCCCCAGAACTGGTGGCAGTGCCGATGAGTGCGGTGTCGTGGGTGGCGGCGCGGAAGCGCGGGTGGTCGAGGATGTCGTGCAGAAACTCGGCGGTGGTGGCGATGCCTTTGCCGCTGATCCGGGTTTCGGCCAGGGCACGGCGCATGCGGGCGATGGCGGCGGGGCGGTCCGGCGCCCAGACGATGATCTTGGCGAGCAGGGAATCGTAGTGCGGCGGAATGGCGTAGCCGGGGCCCACATGGGTGTCGATGCGAACGAACGGGCCGCCGGGCAGGACGCACTCGGTCAGTGTGCCGGGAGCGGGTGCGAATTCGCGGGTCGGGTCCTCGGCATTGATGCGGCATTCGATGGCCACGCCGCGCGCGGTGGCGGATTCGGTGGACAGGGTCAGCGGTAGCCCGGAGGCGATTTTGAGCTGTTCGGCGACGAGGTCGATGCCGGTGACCATCTCGGTGACCGGATGTTCCACCTGGAGACGGCAATTCACCTCCATGAAGTAGAAACGGCCCTCGGGGTCCAGCAGGAACTCGAAGGTGCCCGCGCCGACGTAACCCACGGCTTGCGCGCCGCGCACCGCGGCGGCACCGATGCGCGCGACGAGTTCGTCGGACAGGCCGGGAGCGGGCGATTCCTCGACGAGCTTCTGGTGGCGGCGTTGCAGGGAGCAGTCTCGCGCGCCCAGGTGGACGACCGTGCCGTGGCTGTCGGCGAGAATCTGGACCTCGATGTGCCGGGCGGAGTCGAGGTAGCGCTCGACGTAGAGCCTGCCGTCGCCGAAGACGGCGGTGGCGTTGGCGCGGGTCTGCTGCCACGCGCCCGCGAAATCGGCCGGATCGCGCACGACTCGCATGCCGCGGCCGCCACCACCGGCTACCGCCTTGATGATCACCGGGTAGCCGATGCCGTCGGCGAGTGCCTGTGCCTCCTCGGCGGTGTCGAGCGGTTCGCGGCTGCCCGGTAGCAGCGGCAGTCCGGCCGCGGCCATCAGGGTGCGCGCTGTCGATTTGTCGCCGAGTTCGGCCATGACCGCGGCGGGCGTGCCGACGAAGAGGAAACCCTCGGCGGCACAGACCTCCGCGAAGTCCGGGTCCTCGGAAAGGAACCCGTATCCGGGGTGGATGGCGTCCGCACCGGTCGCCCTGGCGGCCTCGATGATCGCCGGGATGTAGGAGTAGCTGCGTTTGGCGGGACCGGGGCCGATCCGGACCGCTTGATCGGCGAGCTGTACCGCGGCGGAATCGGCGTCCGGGACCGAGTACACCGCCACCGTGTCGATGCCGAGTTCGGCGCAGGTCCGGATGACCCGGACGGCGATCTCACCGCGATTGGCGATGAGTACCTTGCGGATCGTCCGGGTGGTCACCGCACCACCTCGAGCACCAGCAGGGGTGCGCCGTGTTCGACCGCTTCGCCGTTGTCGACGAGGAATTCGGCCACCCGGCCCTCGCGGGTCGCGGTCACCGGGATCATCAGCTTCATGGCCTCGACGATGCCGATCTGCTGGCCCGCGCGCACCGGGTCGCCCTCGGTGACGAACGGTGCGGCACCCGGCTCCGGGGAGCGGTAGAAGACGCCGACGGTTTCCGAGACAACGGTGAAAGTGGTGGCGTCCGTGGTTGTTTCGCTGGGCGCGGGGGCAGGCGCATCGGTCGGCGGTGGTGTCGCGGTCGTCGGCGCGGACGCCGCATCCCAGCTGATCCGCAGCATCAGTGGACCATTGGCGACCGTCACCGACGTGGGCGCCGTCTGCGCGCGCACGGACAGCGCGTGCCTGGACAGCACGGCGAGTGCATGGTCGGCGTCGGTCGCGGGCAGCGCCCGGCCGACGGGCTCGGTTGCCACGGACAGCGGCGTGTCGGTCTCCCTTTCGCCACTGCTACTCGAGTCGCGATGCGTCGCGGTGGTCATGACATCTCCTGATGGTTCGTGGGCAGGCCGAAGGCCCGGAAGCGCTCGTGGCGCTGGTCGAGTAGTTGCCGGAGGGGCAGCCCGCCGAGTCCGGCGACGGCATGCCGCAGCGCCTGACGCAGGTGTGCGGCAGCGGCGGCCGGGTCGCGGTGTGCGCCGCCGTCGGGTTCCGGCACGACCGCATCGGCCACGCCGAGTTCGAGCAGGGAGGTCGAGTCGACCCGTAGTGCGGCCGCCGCCCGCGGGGCGGCGGACGCGTCCTTCCACAGGATCGACGCACACCCCTCCGGGCTGATCACCGAGTAGACCGCGTTCTCGAGCACCAGCACCCGGTCGGCGACGCCGAGGGCGAGCGCTCCCCCGCTGCCGCCCTCGCCGGTCACCACGGCGACCACCGGGACAGGCAGTCCGGCAAGCAATTTCAACGACTCGGCGATCGCGACCGCCTGGCCCTGCTCCTCCGCTGACACGCCGGGGTAGGCGCCCGCGGTGTCGATCAGGGTGATCGCGGGAATTCCGAGCTTCGCGGCCAGCCGCAGCGCCCGTGCGGACTTCCGATAGCCGCCCGGGGTCGGCATTCCGAAATTGCGCTTGGACAGCTCGGATGCGGTGTGGCCTTTCTGTGTTCCGATCACGACGACCGGTGCGCCGTCGAGGCGGGCCAGTGCGGTGACCATCGCCGGGCAGTCGGTGGACAGCCGGTCGCCGTGCAGCTCCACGAACTCGTCGAACGCTGCCGCCAGATAGTCCAGCGTCGTCGGTCGGCCTAATTCTCTTGCCGCGCGGACGCTTTGCCACGCGTCCCGGATGGGCAGCTTTGCCGGATCCGTCCGCACCGGTGGAGTGGCCGCCACGAATTCGATCCGCCGTGGACTGTCCGCGGCCAGCGCTAGCAGCCGGGCCAGCCGGTCACGCAGCGCGGAGCGGTGGCAGATCATATCGACCACGCCGTGGTCGAGCAGGAACTCCGCGGTCTGGAAGCCGGCGGGCAGGGTTTCGCCGATGGTCTGCTGGATCACCCGCGGGCCTGCGAAACCGAGGCGCGCACCGGGTTCGGCGATGATGATGTCGGTGGAGGTGGCATAGGAGGCCGCGACGCCGCCGTAGGTGGGGTCGGTGATCACCGAGATGGTGAGTACACCGGCATCGTCCAGATCGCGCAGGGCCTGACTGGTTTTGGCCATCTGCATCAGGGCCAGGATGCCCTCCTGCATGCGCGCGCCACCGGACGCGGTGACCAGCACGAGTGGCACGCGGGTGGACAGCGCGGTTTCCGCGGCGGTGGTCACCGCCTCGCCTACTGCCGTGCCGAGACTGCCGCCGAGGAAGCGGAAGTCCATAACTGCCAGCACGACCGGGGCGCCGCCGATGGTCGCGCGCACGCAGCTGACGCCGTCGGCCATCCCGGTGCGGCGCTGCGCCTCCGCGTGCCGTTCGGCATAGCCGCGGGAGTCACTGAACCCCAACGGGTCTCGCACCGTCGCTGCTGGTTCGAGGCGCTGGGCCGAATCCTGATCCACCAGCGAAGCGATCCGCTGGTCGGCGGTCAGCACGCCGTGACCGTCGCAGTCCGGGCAGACGCGGCCGGCCCGGTCGTAGCGCTTCGCGTAGATCATGGTGCCGCAGGACGGGCACACCATCCAGGAGGTCCGGGTGTCCGGCCCGGTTTCGAGTGTCGTCATCGTTGCTCCATCGGTCGCGGAACGAATCGGGTGCAGCCGGCGGGTAGCCGTGCGCCCGCCGTGCGTAGCTGGGCAATGCGCGTGAGATAGGCGGCGCCGAGCATCATCTGGTCGGCGATATCGGCGACGTGCCGATTGCTGAGCGCAGCCAGATAGGTGCCGGCGACCCAGTTGTTGAAGCCGCCCATCGCCGGCCCGCTCCACACCTGGTAGTCGGCGACACGGTCGGCTTCGCCACGAATGCTCCAGCCGGAAGACAGACCCAGATACCACCGGAACACCAGGGCCATCTTGCGTTTCGGATCCTCGGCCGCGCCGACCAACTGCGCCGGGTCGCGCTCGGTGAAGTAGCCGACGCAGTCCTGCCACACCGCGTCCAGCGGCCGCCGGAACAGCGTGGCCTCGAGCTCGCGGCGCAGATCCGCCGGGATGTCGTCGAGGCCGGCGTAGGCGCGGTAGGTGTCGTACAGCCGCTGCGCGCGGGCGGCGAACATGGTGCCCCGGCGCAGCACCTGCACCTGCACGCCGAGTTCGAACATGTCGGAGGACGGCGCCATCGTGCAGTCGGCGAAATCCGCCTGGGCCAGTAGCTGTTTGGTGGTGTCGCACTGGGCGGCCTCGCGGGTGGCCTGATTGATCGAGCCGGTCACCACGTAGGCGGCGCCGAGGGCGAACGCCGCGGCGGCAGCGGCCGGTGTGCCGATGCCACCCGCGGCGCCGATGCGCACCGCCGCGGCGGCGGGCAGGGTGCTCCGATCGCGCGCGGCGATCAGTTCCGGCAGCAGCACCAGGAGCGGCCTGCGGTCGGTGTGCCCGCCGGAGTCGGCCTCGGCGGTGATGTCGTCGGCCATCGGTACCCGCTCGGCCAGCCGCGCCTGCTCGGCCGTCACGTCACCGGCCTCGACCAGTCGGCGCAGCAGCTTGGTCGGTGCGGGGCGCAGGAACGGCTCGGCGACTTCGACGCGGGACACCTTGGCGATCAGCCGGTTCCGGACCTCGAGCTGGCCATGCCGATCCACTCCGAGCCCGGCGACCCGGTAGCGGACGACCTCGGCGGTGAGGCCCATGAAGGCCGAGGCCTCCACACAGCGCACCTGATGGCGGAGACAGGAATCGACGATCGCCCGCTCCAGCGCCGGTTCGGATGGACTGTGAATGAGGTTGCAGGCGAATGGCTTTCCCTGCAACGTAGTGCTCAGCTCGGCCAGTGCCGCATCCACCGCTGCGGGCGTCACGCCTGCGGCGCCGTAGGAGGCGAGGTAGCCTGCCCGTGCCATCGCCGAAACCAGTGCCGGAGAAGCGATTCCGTTGGCCATCGCCCCTGCCACGTAGGCGGCGCGGACGCCATGGGTGGCGTGGAACTGTTTGTCACCGAGCAGCTGCGGCGGTAGCGGAGCGACCGCCGTGAGCACCTCCGAGCGGGCGACGATGCCCTCGTCCGAGGTCGCGCCCACCCGGCCGTCGTGGCGCACGATCCAGCACGGCCGCCGCACGTCGAGCAGCATGGCGGTGATGTCGTCAGCTGTTTCCGCGAGGACGCCCATCCGGGACGTGGTCATCGGCCGTCCTCTCGCTCGCCGAGTTCGACCGCGAGGTCGATGAGTTCGTAGATGCGCAGGCCGGGCTTCCACAGCGAGCCGTCGACAATGACCGTGACGCCGTGGGCGGTGCGCCGCACCTCCTTGATGTGCGCCTCGAGTTCCACCGTGCCGTCGGTGGGCAGGAACTGGCCGCGGTAGCGCCAGCTGAAGGGGATGTCGGCGGGGATGCGGAAGACCGGATCGCTGAGCTCGTCGGCGAATCCGGCGTCGACCAGCCACTCCTGGACCGCGTGGATGACCGACTCCACGCCGAGCGAACCGGGGATCACCGGGTCGAGATGGAAGTGCCGGTCGAAGTACCAGTCCGACGGGTCGATCGCGCGCAGCGAATGCAGGTAGCCCGCTTGGTATTTGCCGCCGCCGTCGACCACGTCGATGTGGTCGATCAGGGCCAAGGTCCGGCGGGCACACAGCTGGGCGTGCGGGTCGGCGCGGCGCGTGGCCACGTCGATGGTGCGGGTCGGCGCGTCCGGGTGCTCGTCGAGCCAGGTCGGGGCGGACTGTCCGGCGTCCAGGCCGGTCTGGTTCGCCAAGGCTTCGTCGCTGAAGTAGCCGAACATGGTCTCGCCGGTGTAGAACGGTTCGCCGTCCACGCTCAGCGTGTAGTCGAACGTCTGGAGCGATGAGCCGGGCAGGATGGTGGTCGACAGCAGCCGGGACGCCTGCTCGATCGTCTTGTCGCGCAAGTCGATCTGCCGCAGTACCGTCGCCGTGCCGCCGAGGTTGCGCAGGCTCAGGGTGACGCCGGGCTGGGTGAGCGTCGGGCCTGCGTAATAGCCCATCAGCAGCGCGGCCTGCAGTGAGGTTTCCATGTAGACGAAGTGCGGCATGGACTCGTTGGCGGTGTCGCCGTAGTACCAGGAGTCGGCGGGTGAGTCGTACTCGGTGCGGTACGCCGCGCTGTCCAATCGGCCTCGCGCACCGTCGAACTCGCGCACTCGGTCGACGAGCAGCAGGCCGCCGGTGGGCAGGCGGGTTGCCCGGACGCCGGTGTATTCCGCGAATTCCGGGCCCATGGCGATGCTTTGGTCGCCGCGGGACAGGTGCGTCATGTGGAACTCGTTGAGCAACAAGCCTGGTGCGGCTTCGCCCGGGCCGACGCTGGTGCCGGCGAGCTCGACTGCTGTGACGGTGACCTGCAAGTTCTCCTGTGTACCAGCGATACTCGCCGTTGCGGTGACGCGTGGTCTTGGTATCAGGTCGATCTCGGTGACGACGAGCTCCACCGTTCCGGTGGACGGCCCGGCGGGCGAACCATTGACCTGCGCGGCCAAGGTGCTTCCGGACAGGCACAGGGGCAAGCCGGTGAACAGGGCGAACACCTCCGCCGCCTGCACCGCCGCCGCGCGTGCGTCGCCGTCGAATCGCGCGACTACGCGGCCTCTTCCGGTGCCACCGCGCAGTTCGATCGTCGTGACCTCGGTGAGCACCAACGGACCGGCCGTGGCGAGCCTCGCCGCCGAGGTGACGCCGGGGCGCTGGTGGTCGGGGCCGAAGACACCGACGACGTCGCCCTCGGTGAGCCGCCGCAACGCGGCCGCATCGAGGTCGGCACGTCGGCTGCGGGCCAGCGGCTTGAACGCCGATTCCGATGCGGTGACAACTGGTTCGGCGTCCACCACGGCTGGGCGGGCGGATGTGATCGTGCCGCGGGCCGCCGGCCGCAAGGTTCTTTGCCACACGGCGCGCTGCAACGCCAACTGGGCCGCCAGTGCCGCGCGGTGGGCGGTCACCACGCCGGTTCGAACCTCACTGAGCGGGTTCGGTACTCGGGCTCCGCTGTCGACAGCTTGGGTCGACTCGGCGATGCGCCGGTCAGCTGCCGCAGCGGTCCGGTCAGGCATCGCCGGAGTGGTCGGGTGGCTCTCGGTCGCCGTCGCATCAGCCACCGGTTCGCGTTCCCCGACAGGCGAGTTCTCTTGTGACGGCTCGTTTCGCAGCGAACGAGGTGTGCGCGCACCGTCATCGGCCACCGCTGGGCCACCGCCCACCGGATCGAAGGCGATGCCGTCGAATTCGAGGACCGTCATGCCATCCACCGCCGCACCGAGGTCTGGAACTTCGCGGTCAGGTCCGGTGTCGTCACCACGGTGACGTCCGAGAAACGTTGCAGCACTGTGCCCTCCATCGTTGTCGCAGTGGCGTCTATGCGGGCGTCGACCCGTCCCGTGCGCGGGTTGTGCACGGTGAGCAGGAAGGGCTCGTCCGCGGGCAGCGGACGGTAGTAGTCGACTCGGCCGACTCCGAGGGGCAGGCAGGCGCCGCCGAGGAGGCGGTGACCGAGAACCGGTGGGCCCTGCAGGATCAGGTCGGCGAGGACCGGGTCGTGCAGGCGGCCCGCGTAGGCACCGTCGGCCACTCGCGTTGCCGGGAGCGAGCATTCGAACACGAGGGCGTCGGCGGCGGCCCGCACCAGGCGCAGGCCTTGTAGCGCCGGGGCGTGGAACTGGATGGCGTCGCGGTAGATATTGCGGTCATCGGCCGGTCCGCTCGGGATCGGCTGGAACGGCGGCTCGTCCGTTTCGGCGGCGAGCAATAGGGTGGTGCGGAAGTGCAGGACCTGGTCGCCGCGGATGTTCGCTTCGATCACTGTCCGGCCCGCCTCGGCTTTCCCTGGGACCAGTTCCAGTTCCAGTTCCGCCACCGGGTGGTCGAACACGATTCCCTTCAGGACCTGGAAGTTCCTGACGCCGACCACGGTCTGTCCTACCAGGCTGCGCTCGGCGAGGTTGATCATCGCGCCGAGGCCGAAGGTGGCGGGCAGCACGATGTGGTCGCCGATTCGATGGGCCTGGATGATCGGATCGTCGGTGAGTCCGGTGAGCAGCCGGGTAGCACGGAGCGCGCTCGCCTCTACGGCGCTGTCACCGGACAGGCCGTTCGCGGGGCCGACCAGGACCACGACGTCCTCACGGTGGTCCGCCGTGAACTGCTCGGTGAACGCCGCCGCGCCGACCTCGGGGTCGAGCAGTGCGATACCGCGGCTCAGGAAGTGACCGCGGAGCGCGGGCGTCACCATGCCGCCGTCCCAGGCGCCCCAGTCGATCGCGGTGACATGGCAGTCGGGATGATGGCGCCGCCAGCTCACCGCGAACCGGGACAGAGCCTCGTTCGCCGCCGCGTAATCGGCCTGGCCCGCGTTGCCGAACAGGCCGGCCACCGAGGTGAACAGCACCAGGTGCCGCAGGTCGCCGAGGGCGGCGAGTACGGTGGCCAGTCCGGCGATCTTGGGCTCCAGTACTCGCGCGATGGATTCGGCGGTCTTGTCCGTGATCATCGAATCCGCCAGTACCCCGGCCCCGTGCACGACACCGGTGATGGTGTCTCGCCACGGCGCGAGTGCGGCACGAACCGCGACGTCGTCGGTGGCATCCACCGCGAGATACTCGGCTCGCGAACCCAATTCGGTCAGCGTCGCCCGAATCTCTCTGGCGGCCAGCACCTCGGCACAGGCGCGCTCGATCTCGCGAGGTTTCGCGCCGGTACCGGCCAGGGCGCGGACCGCTGCGGGCTTGAGTTCGTCGTCGGAAACGCCTGTCGCCCAGTCGGGGTCGGGGTTCAGCTGCGAGCGGCCCAGTAGCACGAACCGCGCCTCGCAACGCTTCGCGAGCGCCGTGACACATGTCGCCGTGACGCCCCGTGCGCCGCCGGTGACCAGCAGGACATCCCCTGCCGACAGCAGGCTCGGCTGCTGCTCGGTGCCGGGCCGCACGATGGTGACGGACGCGGCGGGTGCGTAAGCGCTCGGCATCAGCGTCCACCGCTGACCTGTCGCGTCGATCCCGACTTCGAGGGTATCCCGTGCCGCGTCGAACAATTCGGCCGTCACGAGGCCGGCGAGCTGTTCCGGTGCCAGGGCCGGGTCGAGGTCCAATGCGCGGCAGAACAGCGACGGCTGCTCGGCCGCAAGCGTTTTCACGATGCCGCCGACTCCGCCGAGCAGGGCGCTCACCGGATCCGCCGTGCCCGCGAACCCCAGCTTTCCGTCGAGGTGGGTGACGGTGACGAAACATGCCCGATTGTCCGTATGCCGCATCAGCGGCACGGCCTGACCGGCGGCCAGGATGGTCGCGCCGATCCACTGCTGGGCCGAGTTCCAGTCGGCGGAACCGCCGACGAGGACGAGGCAGACATCTACCGACGTGAGTTGCGGCAGGTCCCCCGAGCCGTCGACTCGGTGGACCACCCAGCCGAGCGCACCGAACGCGGATTCGAGTGCGGCACAGTCCGGCTCCGCCGCGCCGGTGAGATCCAGCAGCGCGACCGTGGCACCTTCCCGGTAGGGCGCGTCCGCGCGGTCCAGCGAGGGCAGGGCGATCAGTTCGACGGCGTGCCGCGGCGTTTCGGCCGCGGCCTCAGCTTTTGGGTGGACATCACCGCCCACCGACGTGGCGAGCTCGTCGACGATCTGATCCAGGGTGCGCAGCGTGCCCAGCTGTTCCGGGCCGAGGCTCGGTAAGTCCGGAAACCGTTCCTGGAGTGCGCCGATCACCTGGACTCGCTTGATCGAGTCGACGCCGAGGTCGGCCTCCAGGTCCATCGACGGGTCGACCATCTCGACCGGGTAGCCGGTCTTCTCGGCCACCACTTCTTGCAGTGCGCGGCGCAGGATGTCACCGGTAGGCGAACCTGTAGCGATCGATGAAGCAGGAGCGTCGGCCGGTGCCGCAGGGGCGGGAAGGCCGGACTGATTCGTTCCGTTCTGAGCAGCTGTGGCTCCATTCGGAACGGCTAAGGCTCCGTTCGGCTCGGACTCGCCGAGTAGGCTTGCGATCTGGTCGAGCGTGCGCAGCGTGCCGAGCTGCTCCGGGCCGAGGTTCGGCAGGTGCGGGAAACGTTCCTGGAGCGCGCCGATCACCTGGACCCGCTTGATCGAGTCGACGCCGAGGTCGGCCTCCAGATCCATCGAGGGGTCGACCATCTCGACCGGGTAGCCGGTCTTCTCAGCTACCACCTCTTGCAACGCCTGCCGTAGCGCCTCGGCGGAGACCTGGTCGTTCGCTTGGGCCGAGTCGGTGTGAGAACCGTGGCCGTTGCGCTGTGGCTCCGGGACATCTTGTGCCGCAGCAGCTTCCACTGAGTGGCGATCCGTTATTACCGGCGGCACAACGCTTTCCACCGGCTGATGTTCGGCCGCCACCGGGGCAGTGGCGAGCGGCCGACGCTCCGGTGCCGACTCGATCGCGGGCTGCCGAGCGGACGCCACCCGACGAGTAGCCGGGGCCGCCACCCGCGGCGCCGGTGCGAAACCGCTTTCCAGCTCGGCCAACTGCGCGAGCACATCGCTGGCCCGCGAATGGCTTTCGCTGATCGCGACGCCGTGATCCTTGACGGCTTCGATGGCGCGCACCGTCGCCTCGTCGAGCGATCCGTTGCCGAGCACGCCGGCGAGTCCGCGGGCCATGTCCAACTGCCCGTCGAGGAATTGGCGGTGCGTCTGGAGGTGCTGCACGAGCGCACTGTCCAATGCGTCCGCGCCTGGATCGTAGGGCTGCGGGGATTGATACACGGTGGTCTCCGTTGGTTCGGTGAAAGTTTGAGCCACGGCCGGTGTTTCAGGCCGGCGATCGACCACGGTGTCGATAGGTGTGGGAGTCGGCGCCGCCACGCTGACCCGGTAGCCGTCGTCGAGCGCCGCGGCATAGGCCGCGCGCCGGCTCTCGGGCACGTACTCGGGTGCCGACATCGTCACGGTCATCGGGCGACTCGGCTTGTGGCGCACCGCGACCGGTGCCGCATGCCGGTTGATCCCGTGCAGGCCGAAGCCGAGCACGGCCAGCCGCACCGCGGCCCGGACCAGCGCGAGATCGCTGTTGCCGATCGGGCCGGAGTCCGTCGGGATGGCGACCACGTCGTCGCCGAGGGTGCGCCGCACCAGGGAGGTGAGCACCTGTTTCGGGCCGAACTCGACGAACACCGTGCAGCCTGCCGCGCGCATCGCCGTCAATGCCGTCGCGAATTCGACCGGCTTGCTGAGCTGTTCGGTCAGCAGGGCGCGGTTGGCCGCGACGTCGTCGCCGTAGTGGGCGTCCGGGGTGTTCGCGTAGACGGGTGCGTTCGGCACGCCGATGGACACCGTGGCGGTGGCTTTCGCGAACGCAGCCACCGCGTGCGCGACGTAGGGCGTGTGGAACGCGCCGGAGACCGGCAGCGCCCTGGTCGCCACGCCGCGCTCGGCGCTGCGCGCGACCACCGCGGCGACGCCCTCGGTGCCGCCGCCGATGACGACCTGGTCGGGTGCGTTGTGGTTGCAGATCCACACGTCCTCGACACCGTCGATCAGTTCCTCGGCGACGGCCCTGGAGGCGCCGAGGGACACCATCGTGCCCGCTTCGACACCTTCTTCTGGCGTCATCGCCACGCCGCGTGCCCTGGCGAGCTCGAAGAACTCCTCGGTGCCGAGCGCGCCTGCGGCCCACAGCGCGGTCAGTTCACCGAAGCTGTGGCCGAGGTAGCCGTCGGCACGGAACCCGTACCCGGTCAGCGTCTGGAACTGCCCGGCCGACAGCGCACCGATCGCGGGCTGCGCGAATTCGGTGCGGCGCAAGGCGGTTTCCTGCTCCCGCGCGGTGTCCTCGTCGAACGCGGGCGGTGGGAAGACGACCGACGACACCCGGGTCGGTGCACCGGCGAACGCGGTGTTGGCCGCGTCGAATGCCGCGCCGACCACCGGAATGTTCAGTGCCGCATCCAGTCCCATGTCGACGTACTGGCTGCCCTGGCCGGCGAACAGCGCGCCGACCTTGCGGTCCGGCAGCGCGGCGGCCCGGAAGTACACGCCCTCCGGGTGATCCCACGCCGCCGCATCCGGCCTGCGGACCAGCTCGTCGACGGCGAGTGCGCGCAGATGCTCGGCGTTGTCGTCGTCTACCGACACGAAGCCGATGCGCGCGTGGTCTTCCGGAATGTCGCCACCGTCGACCGGGTCGACACTGCGCACCGCGTCCACCAGAGCGGCGACATCGGGGGCGTGCCAGAGGTGTGCCTGCGCGGTCCGGTGCAGTACCGGCTCGGTGCGCGCCGCGTCGGCTTCTTCGAGCACCACGTGAAAGTTGGTGCCGCCGAAGCCGAATGCCGAGGCGGCGGCCCGGCGCACCGGGCGCTGCGGATCGCGGATCCACGGACGGGTGCGGGTATTGACGTAGTACGGGGCGTCCGGGGCGGCGATTTCCGGATTAGGCGCCGACACATTGATGGTGCCGGGCAACACCTTCTGGTGCAGTGCGAACGCCAGCTTCATCAGGCTCGCCGTGCCCGCGGCGCCTTTGGTGTGCCCGATCTGCGACTTGACGCTGCCGAGTGCGGCGAACCTCGGCTCCGAAGTAGCCTCGGCCAGTAGGCCTTTCAGCGCGGTGAGCTCGGTCTTGTCGCCGACCGGTGTGCCGGTGGCGTGCGCCTCGATGAGCGCCACATCGGCGGGTGAGCACTCCGCGTCGGCGTAGGCCCGGTCGAGCGCCACCCGCTGACCGCCGGCCCGCGGCGCGTAGATGCTCTTGGCCCGGCCGTCGCTCGACGAGCCGAGACCGCGGATGACCGCGTAGATCCGATTGCCGTCGCGCCGTGCGTCTTCCAGCCTGCGCAACGCCAGCATGGTGATGCCCTCGCCGAGCAGGGTGCCGTTGGCGTCCGCCGCGAACGGGCTGATCTGCCCGCTCGACGACAGCGCACCGACCTTGCTGAAGCACAGGTAGATGAAAATGGTGTTCTCGGTGTCCACGCCGCCGGTGATCATCATGTCGGCCCGGCCGTCCTGCAGCTCGGCGATGGCCGTCCGCAGCGCCGCCAGCGACGCCGCACAGGCCGCGTCGACGGTGCAGTTGATGCCGCCGAGGCCCAACCGGTTCGCGACCCGGCCCGCCGTGATGTTGGCCAGCAGACCGGGGAAGGAATTCGCCTCCCACGGCGCGAAGGCGGCAACGAACTTGTCCGCGATGGCGTCGGCGTCGGTATCGGACAGTCCGACCGAGCGCGCCGCCTCCTTCAGCACCGGCGTGGACAGCCGGGCGGCCAGCGGATGCATGAGCGGCACCGGGCCGGTGGTGCCGAGCACCACGCCGGTCCGGCCCGGGTCGTACCAGGGGGAATCCACCGCACCGGCATCGATGAGCAGATCACGGGCCACGCCGAGGCTCAGCGTCTGCATGGTGCTGGTCACCTCTAGCTGATTCGGCGGCAGGCCGAACTCGAGCGGGTCGAACTCGATATCGGGCAGGAAAGCACCGCGGCGCGAGTACGTCTTGTCCGGGGCGTCCTGATCGGCGTCGAAGTAGTCGTCGAGGCTCCATCGGGACGTGGGCACCTCGGTGGTGCAGTCCACGCCGTCGACGATGTTCTGCCAGTACTCACGATGGTTGTGCGCGTTGGGCAGCAGCCCGGACATCCCGACGATGGCGATCGGGTTGCGCGCCAGGCGTCTGTCGTCTGTCACGAAAGTTCCTCTCGAACCGGATGGAAAGATCAGGCGGCGACGGTGGTCGCTGTGCGCGACGCGATGAGCTCGGCCGCGCCCGCGGCGAACAGGTGGTGACCGAGCGAGCTCGGGTGCAGGCCGTCGGCGGTCCACACCTCGGGCAACGCCCAGTCCGGCTGGGTCGCGATATCCAGCAGCAGGGTGCCGGTGTCGGCGGTGACATCGGCGAGCACGGTGTTGGCGAAGTCGAACCGGGCGCGCAGCAGCGCACGGAAGTTGTCCGGCACCGGCAGCCGGGCCGGGATGTCCGGGTAGCTGGCGGTGAAAACTGTTGCGCCGCTGGAACGCAGCGTTGCGAAGATGGTGGCGAGGTTGCGTTCGAAGCGGTCGGCGTCGAAGTCGCTGACCAGATCGTTCACGCCGACGACCACGCCGAAGAGCGCGGCCCTGGCCGAAACTGCCCGGCGCAGTTGCTGTTCCACGACGACGGTCGTCGTCGCGCCGTGCACGCCGAGGTTGCGCACCGCGGCGGGGCGCAGGCCGAGCTGGCCGCCCAGTCTCGGTACCCAGCCGCGGTAGCCGCCCCCGGCCGCGGCGTCGCCGCGGCCCTCGACAAAACTGTCCCCCAATGCCGTCAGGCCGGGGATGCTCATGCGATGACCCCGTCCTTGGTGACATGCCTTGCGGCCATGGGGAAGTCGACCTTCTCGTACAGGTCGGCCAGCTCCTGTTCGCCGAAGTACTTTTCCGGCGAGTAGATGCCGGCGATGAGTCCGAAGAAGCCCTTCGTGTACTCCGCGTCGTAGCTGGTGGCGCGGAATACCGAGTCGTAGTACGGCGTCAGCGTGAGCTCCGAAATGCTCAGCGTCAGTTCGTAAGTGCTCGCGCTCTGGGTGTCGCGCTCACGCTCGTACTCGGCGAGCACCTCGGCCATCGGGCGGGCACCGGACAGGCCCTGGTGGACCAGGTCGGCCAGCAGCTGGGCGGACTTGAACGCGTCGGTGATGCCCCAGCCGGTGAACGGATCCTTGTGGTAGCCCGCGTCACCGACGAGCGCCCAACCGGGGCCGAACGAGCGGCGGCGGTAGTTGTCCGGGTACAGCATCGGCCGGAACTGCTCGACCCGCTTGCCCGTATCCTGCAGGCGCGCACCGAGTTCCGGGTCGATCTGGGAGACGATCTCCTGCACGCCCGCGTCGGGATCGGTGCGGAACTCGCGGAACCGGTCCCGCTTGCGCATCACCGCGACGAGCGAAAGCCCGTCATTGGTCGGCCAGGCGGCGAACTGCTGCTCGCCGAAGCCGGTGCGGTGCTGCATGCCCCAGTCGACGCCGTCGTAGTAGGAGTAGTAGATGAAGCACGCCGCCGGGGACCCCTCGTACACCTCGGCGCCGACCGCCTTCGCGACCGTCGAATTCGAACCGTCGGCCCCGATCACCAGCTTGGCGCGGAACTCCTGCTCGGCGCCGTCGCCGACCTGGCCGCGCAGGCCAGCCACCTGGTCGCCGTCGAAAACCAGTTCGTTGACGGTGAATCCGTTGATCACTTCGGCGCCCGCGTTACCGGCCGCGTCCACCAGGATCTTGTCCAGCACGGTGCGGCGCGGGCAGTACACGGCGTCGATGCCGTCGGCCGACACATCGGCGAAGCCCTTGATGACGATGTCGGTGTAGGAGAAGTTCAGGTGGCGGATCGGCGGGGTGCCGGACGCCACCACCTCGTCGAGCAAGCCCCACGACTGCAGCAGCCCGAGACCGGCCTGGTGGATGTAGTGGGTCGAGGGGGTGTCGCTGGGGAAGGTCGCCCGGTCCACGGCGAGGACCCGGTAGCCCTGCCTGGCGAGCAGCATGGCCAGCGGAGCACCCGCGACCCGAGTTCCGACAACAATGACGTCGTACATGGTGGCATCACTTTCCGGTAGTCGAATACTGAAATCGAGTCTGTGGCCGACCCAGGGGGAAAACCACCGGAGGCAGCCGTATTTCATCGGGCGATCGGCGTGGGCTATCTACGCAGTCCGATGGCGGCCGCACCCGATCGGGTAGCGCTATAACGCGGGTTGGCGCGACCGGTAGAGGTAATCGATATCGGCCGCATACGCCGCCGCGATGGCGGCTCGACGCAGTTTTCGTGAGGAAGTCAACAATCCGTCCTCGACGGTGAAATCACCGTCTACGATGCGGAATGCTCGAATGGACTCGGGCCGGGAGACAAGGGAATTCGCGTCGTCGATCGCGGACTGGATGGCGGCGGTGAGATCGCGGTCGGCGGTATTGTCGCGCCAGCGCAGCACCTGAATCGGATCCAACGTCACCAGCGCGGTGACGAAGTCGCGGCCGTCGCCGATGACCATGCAGTTGCTCACCAGCGGGTGCAGCCGCACCCGGTCCTCCAGCGGTGCGGGCGCGACGTTCTTGCCGCCGGAGGTCACCAGGATCTCCTTCTTGCGGCCGGTGATGCGCAGGTGGCCGTCGGCGTCGAGTTCACCGATGTCGCCGGTGTGCAGCCAGCCTTGCGCGTCGACGACGGACTGGTCGGCCGCGGCGCCCCAATAGCCGGGCGAGACATGCGGGCCGGCCACCAGCACCTCACCGTCGGTATCGGCGATCGCCACGGACGTGCCGGGGATCGGCCTGCCCACCGTGCCGAGGCGGTTGGTCTCCGGTGCGCTGACGGTCACCGCGGTCGCCGCCTCGGTGAGGCCGTAGCAGTTCAGCAGCAGCACACCGAAGCCCGCGTAGAAGCCGGTGGTGGAATCGTCGAGCGACGCGCCACCGGAGATGACGTGGCGCAGCCTGCCGCCGAGTGCGGCCGCGACCGGATGATCGGCCGGCTCGGGGGTGCCCTGCCCGCGCAGGATATCCAGGCCGCGCGCCACGGCCTCCTGCTCCTCGGTGCCGGACAGCATGGTGCGGCAGTACTTGCGAATCTTCTCCAGCCCGAACGGAATCAGCGCCAGGAAGGTCGGGCGCAGCGTCGGCAGCACCGGGACCAGGTCGGGAATGCCGGGCAGCAGGTGGGTGCGGCTGCCGCCCGCCAGGCAGGCGAACAGGATGGTCTGGCCGAACACGTGCGACAGCGGCAGGGCGAGCACGGTCGTCCCGTCGAACATGGCGCCGGTCTGGCGCACCGTGTTCACCGAGGAGACGAACATGTTGCGGTGGGTGATCAAGCAGCCCTTGGACACTCCGGTGGTGCCGCTGGTGTAGACGATCATGGCCAGGTCGTCAGCGCGCACCGCGGCGATGCGGTCGGCGAGATCGGGGTCAACCGCACCGGCGGCCCAGGTGGCGAGTTGTGCGAACGTCCACACCTCCCCCGCGCCTGCCGCTTTCAGTCGCACGGCGTCCGTCTCGTCCTCGGCGGCGAAGAACGCGCTGCCGCTGTCGGTGAGGATGTGCTCGATCTGCGACGCCGAGGAGGTCGGGTAGACCGGAACCACGACGGCGCCGAGTGCGAGCAGCGCGGCATCGAGCAGCGCCCACTCCAGGCTGGTGCGGCCGAGGATCGCGACCCGATCCCCCGCCGCCACGCCGCGCGCCGCCAGCGCCGAGGCCAGCGCGCGGGATTGCCGGTCGACATCGGCACAGGTGAGTTGCGTTCCGTCGGCGCCGCACAGCGAAAGTCGTTGCGGGTGCTCGGCGGCCGCACCGGAAATCACCGAGTACAAACTCGCGTCGTCCGGAAGGTCGATTCCATTCTCGGTGCTGGACACCGCGGTGACAGACAGTGTGTTCACAATGTTGAATTGTGGTCGCCCGCAGCGAATTACCGTCCGGTCGATATCGCGGTTCCTACCGCGCGAATGTCATGGCCTATCGACGAGACTAGGCCGACAACGCGCGGGCAATATCGATGCGTGCCGGTTCCGGGGATTCCACGCACTCCAGGAAAAGCGATACCGCCGGATTCGTCTCGTCCGCACGCCACACCGCGAACAAATCCAAGGTGGGCACCGGATCGAGCAATTTGACCGCCACCGAGCTGCTGCCCGGCGCACCCATACCCATCGAAATCGCCCGAGGTAGCGAAGCGAAGCCGACCAGCGGGCGCACCGAAACCATGTGCGCGGTCGCGCCGGGATCGTCCGCGGTCTGCGCGACCGAGAGGGTGATCCTGGTGTCCGCGGCCGCACGGAAGATCGAGTCGTACATGGCCGGACACTGTTCGCGAGCGAACAGCACACACTCCTGGCCTTCCAGTTCGGCGAACGGCACGCCGGGCCGGTCGGCCCACCTATGTCGTCGGCCGACGACGGCCACCAGCGGGACCCGGTGCAGCAGTCGGCGATACCGGAAATCCGTGGTGCTCGGGTGGCCGTACACCAGTGCCAGGTCGAGGGAGCCATCGGCGAGCGCGGCGAGCTGCGGCCCGGTGCGTTTCTCCCACAGCGACACCACGATGTCGGGGTGTTGCTCGGTCATCTTGATCAACGCGTCCGGCAGCACATGTCTGCTGGCGGGCAGGTTGTAGCCGATGTTGAGGGTGCCCGCTCGCCCCTCCGCAGTCGCCTTGGCGACCTGGGCGGCCCGGTCCATCTGGGCCACGATGATCCGGGCTTGACTCTCGAATTCCCGGCCCGCCGGGGTCAGCTTGACCTCGTGCGAGTTGCGTGCGACCAATTGCACGCCCAACGACTTCTCCAGCTTCTGCAGCTGGGCGCTGAGACTGGGCTGAGTGAGATGCAAGCGCTGCGCTGCGCGGCCGAAATGTAGCTCTTCGGCAATCGTGATGAATGAAACCAGATGTCGGAACTCCATGCCGCCGGCTCCTTTTCCGCGTACCCCGAAAGGTAAGCGGCGTCGGGTAACCCCGGATGAACCGCGATCGCACAGATGTTGCCGGGACCGTTGCGGGCAGATGAACCGACCCCGGTCGCGAGGCGGAGTGTGCTATCGCGAATCCCGTGACCATCCAGCATCCCCGATCGGACACCGGAGAGCAAGCCCCCGATGCTCCGGATAGTGCCGGAAACGTTGCGGGCCAGGCATAACACTGGGCACGGAAGGGTTTCGGGACGCGCGTTTCTTGTGTGATTGCCGCTCTGATCACCGGGTTGGCTCGGTACGCTCACAGGCGACGTGTGGACGGTGTCACGTCGTGAGGAGTGCCGCTATGCCCGAAACTCGCGCGCGGTTCGGCGTGCTCGGTGCGGTGGAGCTGACGATCGACGGTGTCGGGCAGTCCCTCGGTGGCCCGAAACAGCGGGCGGTACTGGCATATCTGGTGTGCAACGCGAATCGGCCGGTGTCGGTGGAGGCACTGGCGCAGGCGGTATGGGAGGACAACCCGCCGCCGGACATCAAGGTGAGTCTGCATACGATCGTGTCGAATCTGCGGAAGCCGTTGCGCGACAATGGACTCGATGCGCGCGCGATACTCGCTCAGGTGGGTGCGGGCTACCGGGTCGCGGTGGCCGACGGGGCCAGTGATGTGCAGCGGTTCCGGGTGCGCAAAGAGGCGGGCGTGCGGGCGCTGAGTGCGGGGCGTTTCCGGACTGCCAGCGAGTTGCTGTCGAGCGCGCTCGGCCAGTGGCGCGGGCCGGTGCTGGCGGATCTGCGCGGGCTCGGTTTCGCCGACTCCTATGCGGCGGCGCTCGACAACGATCGGCTCAGTGCCATCGAAGCGCGGGCCGAGGCCGATATCGCGGAGGGGCGAGCGGAGGCCGTTGTCTCCGAGCTCGCGCTGCTGGCGGCGGAGTATCCGCTGCGCGAACCGCTGTGGGAGCAGCTGATCACCGCATTGTATGTGGACGGCCGTCAGTCGGACGCGCTCGATGCGGCGCGCCGGTTGCGGGCCACGCTCGCCGATGAGCTCGGCATCGACCCGAGCCTGCCCATTCGGGAGTTGGAGGGGCGCATCCTCCGGCAGGAACCCGTGGACATTCGGGCGAAGGCGGCCGTCGCGTCGTTGCGTGCGACGACGATCGTGGACCAGAGCTCCGGCGGGCCGACGGCGCTGTTGCGCGAACGCTCAGGTGACACCTACGCGATCATGGGCACGATCACCCGGATCGGGCGGCTGCCGGACAACGACATCGTGCTCGAACACGGCAAGGTCAGCAGGCACCACGCGGCGATCCTGCACAACGGGCTCACCTATGTGATCAAGGATCTGCTGTCGTCGAACGGAGTTTTCGTCGACGGCATGCGCATCGTGGACAGCGTCGCACTCACCGACGGTGCGGTGATCCGGATCGGGGATTACGCGCTGACCTTCACGCTGGTGCTGCCGGACTGAGGCCGTTGGTGCGTCGTTAGTGGGCCGTTGGTGGGTGCGGCGACAGTGGTTCTCAGCCGAAACCGGCTGGTCAATGCCTGAAAGGACCACAGATATGTTCCGCACCTCCGTACCTCGCCCCCTGCGCGTACTGCCCATCGCGCTGGGAATCGCGGCGGTGGCCGGTTTCGGCGCCCTCCTCCCCGCGCCGGCGTCCGCGCTGCCCTACGGGCCCTACACCTGCCAGCAAGGATTCGTCTGGCGGGATGCCTACAACGGCGACACCGTGTGCGTGCGCCCCGGCGACCGGGACACCGCGCACGCCGAGAACGCTCAGGCCGGTACCCGGCGTTCGCCGAACGGTGGCGCTTATGGTCCGGACACCTGTAAACAAGGGTTCGTCTGGCGGGAGACGCGGCCTGCTGACCACGTCTGCGTGACACCCGATCGCCGGGACCGCGCCCGGGCCCAGAACAGCCAGGGCGCACAGCATTTCGCCGACGCGTCGCAGTTGCCCGTTGGCAAGGTGCACGTGCGCACGCAGAAGCATCAGCTCGGTGGCTGGATCTTCGTGGACAAGGCCAGTGGGCTGTCGCCGAACGCTCGGCTGGAGTTCTATGCGGCGGGAGTGAACACCAATGGTTTGCGGGCGCTCGGCGACCGGCAGACCGATGGAAACGGCAACTTGCCCAGGGAGACCGCGGCGCTGGCCGATGTGCGCTGCCAGATCCCGCGGGATCGTGCGGCGACGGTGATTGTGGTCGACACTCGGACCGGGATTGCTACGTCGGCTGGTACGACCTACGCGTTCAGCTGCTGAATGTTGTTGTCGCGCAAGTGATGCGATGGCCCGCGGTCTTGTACCGCGGGCTGTTCGGCGGGTGGTAGCTCACCGGCGTGGTGTGGTGGGTTGGGTCGACTGCGGGGTGGTTTGCGTTGGTCGGGTGGGACTGGTTGTGACAGTAGGTGTTCGAGACGGGCTGGTTGTCGAGGTAGTCGTCGGCGTGGGGTGGCAGGTTACGGTCCGGCTAGTTGTCGGTGTCGTCGTGCGGCCGGACTCGATCGACTGCTTCGTAGTGGATCTTGTTGTCGTGGTCGATGTTCGGGGCGGCGTGGTGGTGGTCGTCGATGTGGCGGGGCGCTGTGTGGTCGTCTGTGGTGAGGTGGACCGGCAGAACTCCGACTGACGGGGAGTCGAAGAGGTGGGCAGCGGTGGGCAAGTGACGCACGGGACCGGCCTGCCTTGGATGTCGATTGTCACCTCGATCGATAGCCCCAAGGGGATTCTCGGGAATTCTGTTGTGGTCGTGGGTGTCTGAGTCTCTGTCGTGGTCGAAGGGGGCGGATCGGTGGTCGTCGGCGGCTCTGTTGTGGACGCGGCGGCCAGCGGATCGGTGGACGTCGCCACGGGATCGATGGGTGGCGCAGGGTCCACGGGCTCGATGGGCGTCGAGTCCACCGGTTCGATCGGCGTCGAGTCCAGCGGATCTGTCGACGGTATGGAATCCAGCGGCTCGATGGGCGGGTCGAGGGCCAGCGGGTCTTCTTCGGTTGTGCCCGTATCGGTTTCGCCGAGATCGCCGCTGTCGGTACCCAGGTCGGTCTGCGGGAGTTCGACCGATTGGTCGAGCGTCGGATCAGGCAGGGTGACGGTGAGGGCGGAATCCTCCGGCGTATCCGGTCGCGCTGTGGTCTGCGCCGCCGAACCCGAGATCATCAAACCGGCGGCCAGTACCAAAGATCCAGTAATCGGACCGGATCTTCGCATCGTCCGTGCTGTCTGCCACCACTTTCCGAACATCCATCGAAGCATGGCACGACGGGCCGCTACCGTCGCTCCCCAGTCGAAATGGGGAATAGGTCGGCGGCGCTGGGATGTTCACACACAGATTGTGAAAAACCGCAGATCAGATGGGGTTTTCTATGGATCTCTTCGGCTCAGGTCGATAGGGTCTAGTACATGAGTTCGAGCGGTGAAGAGCATCAGGGGCGGGTCGCTGATCCGCTGCTGGGTGCTGTTGCCGATCTTCTCGAACGGCCGTTGACACCCATGTCGGACGACAAGATCATCGAGTTGTTGCGCGATGTCGAGCAGGCCACTCGGCGGCTGGTGGCGGTCGGGCATCGGCTGATCGTGGAAGCCTCGGACCGAAACCTCCCCAACCAGACGGGAACCGGCACCGCTAAGAAGTTTCTGATGCACACGCTGCGCCTGTCGAACGCCGAAGCGGGCGCGCGGGTCGCTGCAGCGTTGTCGCTCGGGTCGTGGCATGACATGGCCGGCGAGGTGCGGGCACCGCGCTTGCCGAGCACCGCCGCCGCGCAAGTCGACGGTGAGATCTCGGCTGACCATGCGCGTCAGATCGCAGCGGTGATGAAGCGCGTGCCGGGTTCGACGGCGAATGCGGAATTCGAAGCTGCAGAACAACTTCTGGCGGACTTCGCCCGGACCGGGTCGCCCGATGACATCGCCAAGGTGGGCGAGGCTGTTCTTGCCTACCTGGACCCGGACGGGGTACGCACCGACGATACCGACCGGGCCCGCATGCGGGGGATCACCATCGGCCGTCAGCGTGCGGACGGGATGTCGCCGATCAAGGGTGAGATAACCCCGACGCTGCGTGCACTGCTGGACCCTTGCATGGCGAAACTTGCCCGGCCCGGTATGAATAACCCCGATGATCCCGAAAGCCCCTCGGGAGAAGACGGGTTCGTGGATCAAGATCAACTTGCTACCGCCGCTCGGCGCGACGCGCGCAGCGCTGCGCAACGCACCCATGACGGGTTTCTCGCGTTGCTGCGCCACTGTGTCGCGCCGGAGAAGCTGGGAGCGCATCGCGGACTTCCGGTTTCGACGATCTTGACGATGAACATCGCGGATGTCGAGAAAGCCGCCGGGGTCGCGACCACCGCGACCGGCGGCATGGTTCCGATCAGCGAGGCACTGAAACTGGCTGCGGAGTCGGAGCCGTTCTTGATGGTGTTCGACACCGACGGTCTGCCGCTGCATCTAGGACGCACCAAACGTTTGGCTTCTGCCGCACAGCGATTGGCGTTGATCGCTGCCGTACGCGGCTGCTCGCGTCCCGGTTGTGATGCTCCCGCGAGTGTGTGCGCTATCCACCACGTCATGGACTGGAACAAGGGTGGGCCGACCGATATCGGCAACGAGACGCTGGCTTGCGACCAGTGCCATGCCTTGGTTCACGACGGGCCGGGCGGGTGGAAAACGGTTGTCCTCGGACCGGAATCGGCGCACCCCGGGCGGGTCGCGTGGATCGGACCACCACACATCAATCCCAGTGGACAGCCACAAATCAATAATCGTCACCGCCCGGGCGAACTCCTCGCCGAAGCGCTCTCGCGTATCCATGAGCGAAAACAGCACGAGGAGAACGAAAAACATGAGCGGACGCGGCAAGAACAGCGGTTGATCGGCGCTGCGTGAGCCGCTCGGGGCTGGCGTCAGTGCGACGCCAGCCGGGACGACCGGGCTGTCATGATGTCCCCATGTCTTCGGATATGCCGTGCGATCCGGCTCTGTCGTCCAGTACCGCCCTGTCATCCGATCCAGTTGCGCATGCCCGCCACACCCGTGCGGAGTACGACCGCTTGGCGCCGGTGTGGTCATCCGCGACCGACTCGGGGCCCTTCAACGGAGGACTGGAACGGCCGGCTGTCCGTGAATTGGTGCCCATCCCTTTGGACGGAGCGGCAGTACTCGACGCCGGCTGCGGCTCCGGCGCACAATGCGAGTGGCTGCTCGATGCTGGTGCGGAAGTGACCGGAGTCGACGTAAGCCCACGAATGGTCGAAGAGGCCGAGCGGCGGTGTGCAGGGCGTGGGGGCCGCTTCTTTGTGGCTGATCTGGCCGAACCTCTTCCGGTCGACCCGAATTCCTTCGACGGAATCACATGCTCGCTCATGCTGCACTACCTGCGTGACTGGACGATTCCGCTGCGATCCTTCGCGTCTGCACTACGTCCGGGAGGTTGGGTGGTGCTGTCCGCAGATCATCCGTTCGGGCCAGCGCTACCGACCCAACATGGCGGGTATTTCGATACCGAACTCGTCAGCGATACCTGGACCAAGAACGGCGTCGAAGTCACCCAACATTTCTGGCGCCGCCCGCTGTCTGCCGTCATCACGGACTTCAGCCGGGCTGGCTTTGTCGTCGATCGAGTAGTCGAACCTCAACCGAGCAGCGAGGCGCTCGAGCGTTGGCCCGACGAACTAGCTGGAGTCGTCGGAGTGCCGACCTTCATCGTGTACCGCTTGCTGAAGACCTGAAAACAGCAGGGGAAACACGCCAAAACTCTTGCGGCCTTTCAGTATCGGCGCAGGTTCTGCCGATAATTCGCAAGCGCAGTTTTCGTGTTTCGCAGGTCGGCCTCCGCTTTCGCCAACTGTCCCTGTGCATGTTGACTGTCGCGGGAGGTGCTTGCCCGATGAAGCTCAGCACGACGCTGCCGTAAGAAAACTTCCAACCGCGCCGACTCGCTTTCCAACCGCTTGATCTCGCGTTCGAGCCAGATCTTCTCGTCGGCCATATTCGCTCCCACCGTGTCGCGGGGTGTAGAGGTGGTTCCGCGCCGCCTAGACCCGCTGTCGTGTATTCACCCGAGTCTGGCAACCAGCAGCTACGGTGTCTGTCCCCTGAACATTCGACGTGCGACAGACCGACTTTGCGACGGTCGCGCACTGAACGAGCAGCGAGCTCGCTGTCGCGTGGACGAGGGCGGTAGGGGCGGGTAGGGTCTCCCCATTCTGATGAGGAGATCGTGATGAAAAGCATTGCCCTGCTGGCCGTTGGGGTTGCTCTGGCATTGTCGGCGTGTAGTTCTACGACAAGCACCGATGCCGCGCCGACAACCACGGCGAACGACGTGGTGCGGGGTAAGACGTGCGAGAACTACCTGCCGGTATTGAGCAAGTTGAAGGCCGCCAGCGAGGAGTCCGCGAACAGGACGGCAGAGGACACGATCGCGCTACTCCCCCAGTCCCCACAATGGTCGACTCTCAGCGAGGCGGACCGCCAGTCGACCATTGCCGGAATCCGGGACGCGGCCAAGGGAAAGTGCTAGTTCCCCCGATCTGACCGGCTACGAGCGAACAACTCCCGAGTCCAGCGAAACACCGAGCACGACCACGAAATACTCCCCCTTTAGCCATGCCCGGCAACTCGCGCACTGCGAATCACCGCCGATCAGCGAGTCGAGGACCCGCCTTCGCGACCGTGTTCACGACGGTGCAGGGCGAGCTGAATTTCCAGCAGCAGCCGGTCGGCGGGGTCGGTGAGGTCGATGCGGAGGATCTCCTCGACCCGACGGATGCGGTAGCGCAACGTGTTCGGATGGACCTGGAGTGCGGTGGCTGCGTTACGGACGTCGCCGTGTTCGCGCAGGTAGATGTCGACGCTTTCGCGCAAGCTCGCGGAATGCTTGCGGTCGTAGTCAGAGAGGGTTCGCAAGCGGGGGTCATGCAGTTCGGAGCGGGTACCGACGAGGTCGAGGATTTCGCCGAGCAGCACCGCGGTGCGAGATTCAGCGAGGGTGGTGACCCGACCGCGGGGGTAGGTGGCAATAGTGCTGTCGAGGACCCGGTCGACCTCGCGCCTGGCCCCGGCGACGCTGCTCAGGTCGGGCACCGGGCAGGCGATGGCCGCGCGAAGCGCCAGCCCCCGTTTGGATTCGAGCTGCTCGACCAGCTGGCGCGTCCACGCCGTAACAGCGTGCGCGGCTTTGTAACTCGGCAACAGCACATACACCCGTTCGCCGAGGGTGGCCGTCACCGAGTCGTTGCGAAATGAGCTGGCGCGCAGGCGAAGCATGCTGCCCAGCGCGGAAGGTTCGGTGGCGGGCGCACTTTCGGTAGCGGTGAGCGCGAAGCCGACCACGGCGGCAGGCCCGGTCATCGGCAGGTTCAGCGCACTCGCCACGGACACGACATCGACGGGCCCGCCCTCACTGAAAAGTCGTTGCACCAGCAGCGCTTCGGTGGACGGCGCGTCGAGGCTGCGCGAAATGAGACGGCCGGCGATGGCCGAGGCACCGCGCAGAATCTCCGCCGCGTCCGGCTTGAACGGCCGAACACCCTGCTGCAGCCAGATCGTGCCGAGCACCCGCGGCGCCCGCGCGGCACCGTCGGCGGGATGCCGGATGCTCACCGCGAGCCTGCGCTTGATGTTCAGCTCCTCGTGTTCCGGCACATCGATGACCTCGTCGGTCCGCCGCAGCCGGTCGAACACTCCCCACTTCCGCAGGACCGCCAAGTATTCGCGCGGCCCTTCCCTACCCAAGATCGACATCACCCGCATTTGATCGGCCGCCTCATCGGAGGCCGAATACGCCAGCACATGAGACTGCGGGTCTTCGATCGACACCATGCCACCCGCGTTCTGCGCAACGATCTGCGCCAAACCGAACAGGTCGATGTCCGCGGCAACAAGCCCACTATCAACAGCCACGTCTACGCCTTTCGGCCAACTCGACAACACACTCATCCCATCTTTGTCCTTTCGGCCCATTTCCCGGGCACTTTTCCGGTGTTGACTTCGGCTGACCTCACAAATGCCACATCCAGCAGGAGGAACTATGGACGCCATCGTGTCCACACCGCGTCCGGTGAACGAGCCGGTCGGCACCTTCGCCCCCGGTAGTGCGGAACGTACACGGTTGCAGGCGAAACTAACCGAACTCGGCGCGACCCAGACCGAGGTGCACCACGTCATCGGCGGTGAGCACCGGCGCAGTTCGGGCAAGACGATCAAGGTTGTGCAGCCGCACAAGCACGCCGCCGTGCTCGGCACCCTCACCACCGCGAAGCCCAGCGACGTCGAGGACGCGATCGCCGCGGCCACCGCCGCGGCACCCGCCTGGCGCGCGCTGTCGTTCGAGGACCGGGCCGCCGTGTTCCTGCGCGCCGCAGATCTGCTGGCCGGACCGTGGCGCGAAACCATCGCCGCCGCAACCATGCTCGGCCAGTCGAAGACGGCGTACCAGGCCGAGATCGACAGCCCGTGCGAGCTCGTCGACTTCTGGCGCTTCAACGTGCATTTCGCGCGCCAGATCCTCACCGACCAGCCGATCTCCTCCTCCGGCGTGTGGAACAAGGTCGAATACCGCCCGCTGGACGGCTTCGTCTACGCGATCACCCCGTTCAACTTCACCGCCATCGCGGGCAACCTGCCGACCGCCCCCGCGCTGATGGGCAACACCGTGGTCTGGAAGCCCGCGATGACCCAGTCGGTCGCGGCCTACTGGACGATGAAACTGCTCGAGGCCGCCGGCCTGCCGCCCGGTGTGATCAACCTGGTGAACGGCGCGGGACCGAAGGTCTCGGATGTCGCCCTGGCCGACCGTCGACTGGCCGGCATCCACTTCACCGGCTCCACCGCGACGTTCCAGCACCTGTGGCGCTCGGTCGCCGCGAACATCGCCGACTACAACGCCTACCCGCGCCTGGTCGGCGAGACCGGCGGCAAGGACTTCGTCGTCGCGCACAGCTCCGCTGATCCCGACGTGCTGACCACTGCTCTGATCCGCGGTGCGTTCGACTACCAGGGCCAGAAGTGCTCGGCCGCCTCCCGCGCGTTCATCCCGAAGTCGGTGTGGGCCAAGATGGGCCGCGATTTCCTCGACAAGGTCGCCACCCTGAGCTACGGCGACGTCACCGATTTCAGCCACTACGGCGGCGCGCTGATCGACAAGCGCGCCTTCGACAAGAACGCCGAGGCCATCGCCCGCGCCAAGGCCACCCCGGGTCTGTCGATCGCCGCGGGCGGGCACGCCGACGATTCGGTCGGCTACTTCGTCGACCCGACCGTCCTGCTCGGCGAGGACCCCACCGACGAGGCGTTCCACACCGAGTACTTCGGCCCGATCCTGTCCGTGCACGTCTACGACGACTCGGTCCGCGGCTCCTTCGAGCAGACCCTCGACCTGGTCGACAAGGGTTCGCCTTACGCGCTGACCGGCGCGATCATCGCCGACGACCGCGTGGCGATCGCCACCGCCACCGAGGGCCTGCGCTTCGCGGCGGGCAACTTCTACATCAACGACAAGCCCACCGGCGCCGTCGTCGGCCAGCAGCCCTTCGGCGGGTCGCGCGCCTCCGGCACCAACGACAAGGCAGGCTCGGCACAGAACCTGCTGCGCTGGACCTCCGCCCGCACCATCAAGGAAACGTTCGTCCCGGCCACCGATCACCGCTACCCGCACCAGGAGCTCTGATGGCCTTCTCCGCTCTGCTGCGGCCCGCCATGCTGGCCGCGTCCCGTTCACCGCGCATGGAGCGCACCATCACCAGGATGCCGACGACCAAGAAGCTGGTCGACCGGTTCGTCGCGGGCGACTCCGCGGACCAAGCGGTGGCGGCGGTCGAAACGCTGATCAGCTCCGGCCGCTACGTCACCATCGACTATCTCGGTGAGGACACCACCGAGATCGAGCAGGCCCGCACCACGGTCACGCACTACCTGCACATGCTGTCCGCATTGGCGCGCCTCGATATCACCGCGGACACGGAATCGGTTCGACCGCTGGAGGTTTCACTCAAACTCTCGGCGCTCGGCCAGTCGCTGCCCAGGGACGGGCACGCGATCGCCCTGGAGCACGCGCACCGGATCTGCACGGCAGCCCAGGAGGCGGGCGTCTGGGTGAACGTCGACGCCGAGGATCACACGACCACCGACTCCACCCTCGGCATCGTGGGTGAGCTGCGTGCCGACTTCCCCACCCTCGGCACGGTCCTGCAGGCGTATTTGCGCCGCACCGAGGGCGACTGCCGCGACCTGTCGGGCCCCGGCTCCCGGATCCGGCTGTGCAAAGGCGCCTACAAGGAACCGGCCTCCGTCGCGTTCCAAAGCCGGGCCGACGTCGACGAGTCCTACCTGCGCTGCCTGCGCCTGCTGATGCTCGGCGACGGCTACCCGATGGTCGCCACGCACGATCCGGCGCTCATCGAGGCCGCGCGCAACTGCGTCGAGACAACGCATCGCAAACCCGACGAGTTCGAGTTCCAGATGCTGTACGGCATCCGCGACGCCGAGCAGCACAGGCTGGTCGACGAGGGCAACCATCTGCGCGTCTACGTGCCCTACGGCGACCAGTGGTACGGCTACTTCATGCGCAGGCTGGCCGAGCGTCCGGCCAATGTCGCGTTCTTCCTGCGCTCGCTGAAACCCGGTAGCCAGCGCTGACGGGCGGCGCGGTCGCACCGCGCCCGTCCGGTTGGCCAACCACGCTGAACAATATTTGGCCAACTCGCCGATCACAGTCGCGCTGTGGTCGTATTTAGTAACCACAGCTCGAAGTGTGATCTGCGTTACGCATCGTTGCGGAGCGCGGAGGACGAAAGGAAGCACATGTCCATTGCGGAGTTGCGCAGTCAAATGCTGCGCCGCAAACCCATGGGGCAGATCGATGACGACAGCCCTGCCGATGAGCAGCTGGCCCGGTCGCTCGGCCTGTGGCAGCTCACGGCGATCGGCGTCGGCGGCATCATCGGCGCGGGTATCTTCACCCTGGCCGGCGCGGTCGCCAACTCCGTCACCGGTCCCTCGGTGCTGATCTCGTTCCTCATCGCCGGTGTCGCCAGCGCCGCCGCCGCGCTCTGTTACGCCGAGTTCGCCGGCATGGTGCCGAAGGCGGGTTCCGCCTACACCTACGGCTATGTGTCGCTGGGCGAGCTCGCGGGCTGGTTCATCGGCTGGGATCTGTTGCTGGAGTACATCGCCGTGGCGGCGGTGGTCGCCATCGGCGTCTCCGGCTACTTCAAGTTCCTGCTCGAGCAGGTGAACATCGATCTGCCCAACTGGATGCTGGGCGCCAGCGGCACCGGCGACGGCCACGTGGTCGACGTGTTCGCAATGCTGTTCTGCCTCGGTACCGCATGGCTGCTGTCGCGCGGCATCCGCAGCGTCGGCCGGTTCGAGGCCGTCGCGGTGGTCATCAAGGTCGCCCTGGTCGTGCTGATCATCGTGCTCGGTGTCTTCCACATCGACAGCTCGAACTACACCCCGTACTTCCCGTTCGGCGGCGCCGCGGTGTGGACCGGCGCGGCCACCGTGTTCTTCGCCGTGTTCGGCTACGACGCGATGAGCACCGCCGCCGAGGAGTCGACGGACGGCAAGAAGCACCTGCCGAAGGCCATTCTCTACTCCCTGGCCATCGCGATGGTGCTGTACGTGCTGGCCACGCTGGTGCTGACGGGCATGCAGAAGTACACCGAGATCAGCCCGACGAGCGGTTTCTCCACCGCGTTCGAATCGGTCGGCATGCCCGGCATCGCGAACATCATCGCGATCGGCGCCATCGTCGGCATCGTCACCGTGGTGCTCACCTTCATGCTCGGCGTCACCCGCGTCTGGTACGCGATGAGCCGCGACGGGCTGCTGCCCGAGTGGTTCGCCAAGACGCATCCGGTGCGCAAGGTGCCGACCAGGGTGACCTGGATCGTCGGCATCGGCGCCGCGGTGATGGCCGGCCTGCTCGATATCACCGTGGTCGCCGAGCTCACCAACATCGGCATCCTGATGGCCTTCATCGTGGTCTCGATCGCCGTGATCGTGCTGCGGCGCACCAGGCCCGATGAGCCGCGGGAGTTCAAGCTGCCGTTCATGCCGGTGGTCCCGCTGATCGGCATCGGCTTCTCGCTGTACCTCATCTGGTCGCTGCCGTGGGAGACCTGGGCACGATTCGCGGTCTGGCTGGTCGTCGGACTCGCCGTGTACTTCGCCTACTCCCGCACGCACTCCAAGCTGGAGCGCAAGGGTTCGGCGGAGACGGCAGAAGTTATCTGAAGGAACTCCGAGGGGCACCGACGCCAGCTCCTCGGGCCGGTTGGGTGGGTTGGCCGTATGGCCACCCACCCAGCTTGTTTCTCGGCGACGTATCGGACGGAGGTACCGCTTGAGTTCGCACAGGATTCTCGTCACCGGTGCGGGTGGCGGTATCGGCACTCTGCTGCGATCACGCCTACGTCGCCCCGATCGCATTCTGCGCCTCTTGGATTTGGCCGAACTCCCTACTCCTGCACCGGAAGAGCGAGTGGAGATCGTCACCGGATCGCTCACCGACGCCGACACCATGGCCGTCGCGTGCTGCGGCGTCGACGCGATCATTCATCTCGGCGGGATCAGCCGCGAGGACAGCTGGGAACGCGTGCTCGCGGTGAATGTCGATGGCACGCATACGGTTCTGGAGGCCGCACGACAAGCGGGCATCTCCCGCATCGTGCTGGCCTCCAGCAATCACGCGGTCGGCTACCGGGTAGTCGGCGAGGTAGGCCCGGACGGCATTGCCGGCGAGGCACCGCCGCGGCCGGACACCTATTACGGATTCAGCAAGGCGGCGATCGAGGCGCTGGGCAGCCTCTATCACTCGCGGTTCGGCATGGATGTGCTGTGCATCCGGATCGGGTCGTGCTTCGAGCGGCCGCATGATGTGCGCGGGCTGTCGCTGTGGCTGTCCCCCGACGACTGCGCCCGATTGTTCGAGGCGTGCCTGAACGCGAACAGCCCCGGCTTCCGGGTGCTGTGGGGCGTATCGAAGAATTCGCGCGCGGTCGTTTCCCTGCGCGAGGCCGAGGAGCTCGGCTACCGCAGTCTCGACGATGCCGAGAAGTTCGCTCCGGAGATTCTCGCCGCGGCGGCAACCGCGCCGCAGCACCTCGGCGGCGCTTTTCTGGAAACCCCGCTCGGCATACCGAATCCGCTCTGACCTGGCTTTTTACCACAAGGCCTGGTACGGGTCCGACATCTCACGCACACAATTCGCCAGAACACTGAACTCTCTGTGATTCGCATCCGTATTGATTGCGAAATGGTCATACGGCTATCTACTGTCGGGGCTGCGGCACGACGGCTCGGTCGTGCTGGTCACGCGTCGCGGCGTGGCCGAGAGGAGCGGTGGCAGATGGATCTCCAGGACGTCGTATCCGCGGGCGTGCTCGAACAGCGCGCACTGCTGGAGCAGGGCGCACTGTCCACGCACGACCTCGTCACCGCCACGCTGGACGCCATAGACGCGGCCGCCGACCTCAATGCTTTCACCCGCGTGCGCCACAAACAGGCTCGTGCCGAGGCCATCGAGCGGGACCGGGAGCGCGCCGCAGGCGCCGTCGGCCCGCTGCACGGCATTCCTATTGCGATCAAGGACGAGATCGACGTCGCGGGTGCGGTGACCTCCTTCGGCACCCGCGCCAACTCGACCCCCGTGCAGGCCGATGCCGAAGTCGTGCGCCGATTGCGGGCCGCAGGAGCCGTCATCGTCGGTAAGACCACGATGCCCGAGTTCGGCCAGTGGCCGTTCACCGAGTCGAGTACCTATGGCGTGACCCGCAATCCGTGGGATCGAACCCGGACCACCGGCGGCTCCAGCGGCGGCTCAGCAGCGGCGGTCGCAGCGGGCCTGGTCCCGGTCGCGATCGGCAGTGACGGCGGCGGCTCCATCCGCATCCCGTCGGCCTGCTGCGGCCTGTTCGGCCTCAAACCACAGCGCGGACGCGTGCCGGTCGCGCCCTTCGAGCATCTCTGGTGGGCGCTGGGCGTGACCGGACCGTTGACCCGCGGCGTGCTCGACTCCGCGGTCGTCAACGACGTGATCCGCGGCAACACCCCCGGCGACCGGTTCACCGCACCGGACCCGGTGATGTCGTTCGAACAGGCCGCGCGGCAAATCACCACGGGTCTGCGGATCGGGTACAGCACGAAATCGCCTTCCCCGCTGGCGAAGCCGGACCCAGAGCATGTACGCGCGGTCCTGGAGACCGCGAAACTCCTTGCCGATCTCGGTCATTCCGTCTTCGAGGTGGATCCGCACTACCCCGAGTCCCTGCACGCCTTCTTTCCGCAGTTCTTCGGCGGGGTCCGTGCCGAAGTCGACCATGTCGAGCATCCGGAGCTGCTCGAACGCCGCACCCGCCAGACTGTCGCGCTGGGCGCCTGGGCCCGGCGGCCTGTCGTGGAATGGGCGATCCGGCAGGGAGAAGCCGTGGCGCACAAGGTCGATCGCGTCTTCGCCGACTGCGACCTGCTGCTCACCCCCACCCTCGCGGGCCGCCCGCCGCGCATCGGCGTGCTCGACGGGGCGAATACGGTTCGCGCGCAACTGCGGTCCATCCCGATGGTGGCCTACACGGCGCTGTGGAACGTGACGGGTCACCCGGCGGCATCCCTGCCCGCAGGCGTCGGCGCGGACGGCCTGCCGCTGGCGGTGCAGCTGATCGGCCCGAGCAACGGCGAAACGACCATCCTGACGGTCGCCGCTCAGCTCGAACAGGTTCGCCCGCATCCTCGTCCACTGGGCTGAAACACGGTTCGGCGGCTATGGTGGCCGATGTGACCGAATTGGGCGATATCGCACCAGCTTTCGTGGAGCTCGCGCACAGCATCGTCTGGTGCACCGTGTCCACGACCGATCCGGCCGGGCGGCCGCGCAGCCGCGTCCTGCATCCGATCTGGGAGTGGGACGGCCAGGAGCTGACGGGCTGGATCTTCACTGGTCAGACCCCCGCCAAGCTGGCCCACCTCGCGCACAGCCCGTACGTGTCCTGCAACTACTGGGTCCCGACGCACGACACCTGCCTGGCGGAGTGCGCGGCCGAATGGGTCGGCGACCTCGAAACGAAGACCAGATTGTGGGAACTCTTCCGCAGCACACCCCCACCGCTCGGCTACGACCCGGGCGGCATCGGCGTCCCCGGCTGGAACGGGCCGGATTCACCCGGTGTCAGCCTGTTGCGCTTACGCCCGTGGCGACTACGCGTGCTGCCTGGAAAAGACTTCTTCAACGGCCTCCCCGCCACCTCGTGGCGGGAGTGAGCACAGTAACATTTCAGATTTATCGAAGATAATTCAGGACTAAGGCAGGATTTACGAACAAGATTCTGTACCGTCGAGGAATGCGGAAGAATGATTCACCCGGCGGCTCGACTCCACCCGCACCGCCGATCCACCCGCCGGCCGGTGTTCCGATCGATGATATCGACCGGATCCTGCTCGACCAGCTCGCGCGCGACGGCCGGATGACGAACAACGCGCTCGCCGCCGCGGCGGGCATCGCCCCGTCCACCTGCCTCGGCCGAGTACGCGCCCTGGTGGAGCGCGGCGTCATTCGCGGATTCCATGCCGACATCGATCCGGCCGCGCTCGGTCGCAGCCTGCAGGCCATGATCGCGGTGCGGCTGCGAGCCAGCGCCCGCCAGCACCTGGCCCAGTTCGGCGAGCAGATGTCGGAGTTCGAGGAGGTGCTCAACGTGTACTTCATCGCGGGCGCCGACGACTACCTCATCCACGTCGCCACCTCGCACACCGACGAGCTGCGCCGGTTCGTGCTGAACAACCTGAGCGAGCATCCGGCGGTCGCGTCCACCGAGACGATCCTCATCTTCGAGCACATGCGGCCACGGACGAACACCACGACATGACAAGGGCGGCCGATCCACCGGTCGGCCGCCCCTGCGAAACGTGTTACGCAACCAGGCTTTCGGCCGCGTAACCGTGCGCGGCCGCGACGGAAGCGGACAGCAGCACACCACCATGCGTACTGAGACCGCTCGCCAGGCCCTGATCCGCCGCCACCGCCTCGCGCCAGCCGTGCTCGGCCAGCGAAACAACGTACGGCAGAGTGGCATTGGTGAGTGCGACGGTCGAGGTGTAAGGCACCGCGCCCGGCATGTTGGCGACGCAGTAGAACACCGACTCGTGCACCCGGTAGGTCGGATCCGCGTGCGTGGTCGGACGCGAGTCGGCGAAGCAACCGCCCTGGTCGATGGCGATGTCGACGAGCACCGAGCCCGGCTTCATCTGCGCGACCAAGTCGTTGGACACCAGCGTCGGCGCCTTCGCACCGGGCACCAGCACCGCGCCGATCACCAGATCGGCTTCGCGCACGGCCTTTTCGACCTCGAGCCGGTTGGACATGATGGTCCGCACCTGCCCCTTGTACTGCGCGTCGATCTCGCGCAACCGCGCGATGTTCAGGTCGAGCACGGTCACCTCGGCGCGCATGCCGTGCGCGATGGCGATCGAGTTACCGCCCGCGACACCCGCGCCGATCACCACCACGCTGGCGGGCGGGGTGCCGGGCACGCCGCCCATCAGCACGCCGCGGCCGCCGCCGTTGCGCATCAGGTGGTAGGCGCCCGCCTGCGGGGCCAGCCGGCCCGCGACCTCGCTCATCGGGGCGAGCAGCGGCAGCGATCCGTCCCGGCCGGTGACCGTTTCGTAGGCGATCGAGGTGATGCCCGAGCTCAGCAGCGCATCGGTGCATTCCTTGGAGGCCGCGAGGTGCAGGTAGGTGAACAGCACCTGACCTTCCCGCATGCGTGAATACTCCTCGGCCACAGGCTCTTTCACCTTGAGCACCAGTTCGGCGGTGCCCCAGACCTCGTCGGCGGAGTTCAGCACCCGCGCGCCTGCGACGGTGTATGCCTCGTCCTCGAACGCCGACCCGCGACCGGCACCGGTCTCGATGTACACCTCGTGCCCGCGGGAAACGAGCTCGTGCACACCGGCCGGGGTAATCGCAACCCGATACTCGTGGTTCTTGACCTCGCGGGGGACCCCGATCTTCACCTGCGCTCCTGAATGTCGATGGATGTCGATAGTCGATCCGCATAATATGGACCGTTACAGGTAAAATTATGAAGATCATGCAAGATCAGGTCTAGATGTATGAAGATAATTCTTTGAACTGGCTGCTGCGCGGTTGAATCCTCAGTACAGGTCCAGCTTGGCGGGCCTCGCCCGCAAGATGTTCGACCAACTGGCCGCAGCGCAGCCGACTGAAGGTTCGCCACGCACCTCCCGCCGCCTCACGCTCGCCCCTAACCTCACGCACATCCCTCGACCTCACGCACATCCCCTCGACCTTGCGCCCGTCTTGGCTGGCCAGTTCGTTCACGAGCTAAGTGACGTGGCGGCCGGATACACGCAACCGCAGCGGTAACAAACCTCACAGTCGGTTCACGCTAAATCCTGCCTAAGATACAACTTGTGTCTAAGACGTATTCATCAGCCGAGCACGCCTACCGCGAGGTCAAGGAACGCATCCTGACCGGCGGTTTGTCCGGTGGCGAACTCATCAGCGAAGGCGAGATAGCCGCCGAGCTCGGCACGTCGCGGACCCCGGTACGCGAGGCCTTTCTGCGGCTGGAAACCGAAGGCTGGATGAAGCTCTACCCCAAGCGCGGCGCACTGGTGGTGCCGATCCCGCCCGACGAGGCCGAGCACGTCGCCTACGCCCGCTATGTCGTCGAGGCCGCCGCAGTGCGTGCGCTGGCAGGCACCGACCGGACAGCACTGACGTCGCTGTTCCGTTCGTCGCTCGACCGGCAACGCGAACTGGCCGCGGCAGGCGACCTCGACCAGTTCGCCCTGGTGGACACCGACTTCCATCGCTCATACGTGATCGCGGCGGGCAACCCCCTGCTGGCGAGCTTCTACGACTCATTGCGCGAGCGGCAGCGCCGAATGAACAGCGTCGCACTGCGCCGCGGCCCGATCGACATCGACCGGATCATCGAGCAGCACGCACACCTGGCCGGTCTGATCGAAGCCGGAGAGGTGGACCGCTTCGCCACCGCACTGGCCGAGCACCTCTCCGGCGTGCACCAGCTAGAACTACGGGGGCTGTGATGACGACGCTGACCACCGCGCTCCGGCCCACCGCCACCAAGGCCGCCGCCACGAAGGCATGGTGGGGCGTCGCCGCCGCGATGTTCGCCATCGCCTGGGGCGGCAACGAATTCACCCCGCTCCTGGTGATGTACAAAAACCACGGTCTGCCCATCACCACGGTGGATCTGCTGCTGTTCTATTACGTCCTCGGCATCGTGCCCGCGCTCTTGATCGGCGGGCCGCTGTCCGACCGGTACGGCCGCCGCGCGTTGCTGCGTCCGGCCCCGCTGGTCAGTGCGACGGGCTCGCTGCTACTCGCCTTCGGATCCGCTTCTGTGCCTGCGCTTTCCGCCGGTCGGGTGCTGTGCGGGATCGCACTCGGACTGGCCATGGCGGTCGGCAGCAGCTGGCTGAAGGAACTCGCGCAACCGCCGTTCGGTCCCGCACTGCCCGGCGGCACCGGCGCGCGGCGCTCGGCTATGAGCCTCACCGGCGGCTTCGCGGTCGGCGCAGGCTTCGCCGGAGTGCTCGCACAGTGGGCGCCGTGGCCCAACACACTCGCCTATCTGATCAACGTCGCACTGTGCCTGGTCGCCGCACTGTGGGCGGCACGGGCACCGGAAACGGTAGTCCCCCAAGAGAACCCGGGCCGCCTGCGCGATGACCTGAAGGTGCCCGCAGCCGGACATCGCCGATTCCGCTGTGTCGCACTGCCTGTCGCGCTGTGGTTGTTCACCTCCGCCGGCACGGCATACGCGGTCATGCCGACTCTGATGGCGCCGCACATCCACGGCGCACCCATCGCGTTCTCGGCGCTCGTCGGAGTCATCACGCTCAGTTGCGGTTTCGCGATCCAGTCCGTGGCCCGGCGGATCGACAAACCCGGCACCGCACGCGCGGCAGTCGTCTCACTGGCCTTCGTCACCTGCGGAATGATCACGGCGGCTTGGGCGTCCGGCGCGCTGACACTGTGGGCGACCCTGGCAACGGCCGTCGTACTCGGCGCTGGATACGGCATCGGTCTGGTCGCCGGACTCCAGGAGATCGAACGCATCGCCACCCCAGCCGATCTGGCCGGACTGACCGCAGTGTTCTACTCGGTGAGCTATCTGGGCTTCGGCGTGCCCGCTCTGCTGTCGTTCCTACACGAGCAGGCGGGCTTCGGCTACCCCTCGATGTTTGGCGTGGCGGCGCTCGCGGCAGCAGGCTGCCTGGCCCTCGTCATCCGGAATTACCGCACTGAATCACGGGCAACCTCCTTATAGGTAGGCCATAACCCGCCCCGTTGCGGCACACGGTAGCCGGGCGATCGGCCGCGATCGCCGACAGGACAGCGAGGCCGCCCGCAAAATCAGTGGCGACGGCGACCGACCCGTTGCTACGGTTGCCGCCGCGCTGGTAGAGCGCCCGAGAGATCGGTTTGCCCGGGCTGACAGCCCACGGAAGAAAGAGTGTTTATGACCCGGACCGCGCCGAGCGCGCCTCACCGCGTGGCGCCGAGCCGCACCGGTTCCGCCCACGCCCGCACAGCCAACCGCCGCTAAATACTTCCGAGGCGCGCTCGGCCTGCTCCTGCTGTAACTGCATCAAGCCCTCAGCAAAGGAGTAATCCGGGTGTCAGACAACACCTCTCACGGTCCCAGCGCATCGCTGCGTACCGACACCTTCACCTGCGTGCGCTGCGGCCTCGTCGTGGCCACGCTCGCGCCGGACAACAGCTGGCGTAACCACTGCCCGAGCTGCCTCAACTCACGGCACACCCACGACCACGTCGAGGGCGGCACCTCCGACTGCCGCGCCAGAATGGCGCCGCTGTCGATTGCCGTGCTGCGCACCGGCGAATGGGCCGTGGTGCATCGCTGCACCCGCTGTCACGAGCTGGCGCTGCACCCCGTGTGCGGCGACGACAACCAGCTCATCCTGATGCGCATGGCGGTCCGCCCGCTCGCCGAACCTCCGTTCCCCCTCGAAGTTTTCGGCGATCTGTAGGGAGGTGCGACATGCCACGAAGGAAACCGGCGGTCCGCCGCCCACAACGCACCAAGGACGTATTGCACGGCCGCGCAGGCGAATCCGGCGACGCGTTCCGCTGCGTCGGCTGCCGCATGGACGTGCCCGTCACCGCGCCGGGCACCGCCCACCGCAACCACTGCCCGCACTGCCTGTCCAGCCGCCACGTGGACCGACGCGTCCCCGGCGACCGGGCCGAGCAGTGCCGGGGCCGGATGGAAGCGGTGAGCATGTCCGCCCGCGACAACGGCGAATGGCAGCTGGTGCACCAGTGTCTCGCCTGCGGGGCCCTGAAAGCGAACCGCATCGCAGGCGACGACAACGCCCTCGCCCTGATGCGAATCGCCTTGCGCCCGTTGGCCGATCCGCGCATCGGCCACCGAGCGCTACTCGCGCTGTGAACCAGCCCGGTGCCTGCCGATCGCTCGGTAGGCACCGGAACAGCGGGGCAGGCCCGCCCGACTACTCGCCTTCGCTCACCGATCCGGCTTCGGCCTCTTGGTTGTCGGCCTGGATCGCACGCCGCACCTGGGCGGCCTCCGCGTCGAGCGCCGCTGCCTGCAGGTACGCGGCAGTCGTTTCGGTGAGCAGAGTCGTCCACCGGGCGAGACGTTCGGTGCGACGGACAACTTCGCGCTCGGCTGCGGCCAGTGCCGCGTCATCCCCGCCGGCCTCCGCCTCAACTGCCGCTGCGTGCGCCGCACGCAGCTTCTCCTCGGCACGGAACCGGAGTTCGCGGCAATGATCCGGATCGAAAACTTCGGCACGAATGTCGGCGGCTTCGCCTTCCAGTTCGGCGATTCGAGTCAACCGCGGGTCGGTCTGATCGATCGCTTCGTCCGGAACCCATTCCTCTTCGGTGGATTCCCATGGCAGGTCGAAGGTTTCGTCGGTCAGTGTCTTGCGCTGGAGAAAGCGGCGATGGTCTTCTTCGGCCCACTCCAGGTATTCCCGGTACTCCGTCATGTCCTTGTCGGTGATCGGCCGATGCCGCGGATGAGCCGTCATGGATATCGCGACGCTGCCGTCGGCATAGCGCAGCAGCACGGTGACCACGGTGACCGGGCGCGGTTCCGGGTTCCCGTCGACGCGCGCCATCATCACCTCGTACCGGTGTTCCTCCACCACCGTGTCGCAGGCCTGCTCGAACAGTCCGCACGCGACCTCGTAGTACTGCCCCGCAGTGCTACCGGTCAGCGGATGCGGTTCGCCTAGTCGGCTTTCCCCCGAATCAACGGTCACCCCGTCATGGACGATCTCCCAGGTGTAGCGCTCCGCGAGCTCATCCGCGGCCGCACCGGGCGGCGCCTCAGGGGTATCGGTGACCTCGTGCACAGTCCGCTCCCATCTCGTGGCGAACAGCGGACGCGGCCCGGCTTCGAATCGCCGCTCCCGCTGGCGGTTGCACGCCTATATTTCTCCTTCCGAGCTCAGCACGCCAGCGGCAAATCTGGGGATTTTCGAAGAAGCGGAAATCCTCCGGTGGCTCAGTCCGCCGACGGAAAGGTGAGCCGGAAGAGCGCGCCGCCGCCCGGAGCGGATTCGGCGGTGACTTCGGCGCCGTGCAGAGCCGCTACCTGCTGGACAATGGCCAGGCCGAGGCCGTGTCCGGGTTTCGCCCGCGCGGTCGTGGAGCGGTAGAAGCGATCGAAGATGCGCGGGAGATCTTCCGGCGGTATCCCGGGCCCATGGTCCCGCACGGTCAATTCGTTGTGCCGCAACGCAATCTGGACGACGCCTTCGTGTGGACTGAATTTGGCGCCATTGTCGAGCAGGTTGGTGACAGCGCGAACGAGCCGAGCATGCGCACCGCTGATGGTGACCGGCTCGAGCTCGGACTCGAATGTCAGTGTCGGCCAGTGCCGTTCAGCGGTCCGGACACAGTCCGCCACCAGCAGGTCGAGCCGTAGTTCCTCGAAGGATTCCGGCGCGGCGGCCGGGTCGTCGGCACGCGCGAGGTCGATGAGATCGGTGACCAGACCGGACAGCTCCTCGGACTGAATACGCAAGGCGGACGCTGTTTCATCGAGTTGTTCGCCGCTGAGGCGGGCGGCCCGGCGCAGCAGATCGATGTTGGTACGCAGGGCCGTCAGCGGCGTGCGCAGTTCGTGCGAAGCGTCGGCGATCAAACGGTGTTGGGCCGCACGGGAGTTCCGCTCGGCGGTCAGCGCCTGATCGAGCTCGTCGAGCATGGTGTTGAAACTGCTTGCCAGGCTGCGCAATTCGTCGGGTCCGGTGACGGTGATGTGCTGGCGCGGATCCCTGGTGCTCGCGATGCGCTCGGCGGCCCTGGTCAGCGTGGTGACCGGCGCGACGGCCCGACGCGCGACAACGAACCCCGCCCCGATGGCGAGCAACGTCCCGACCGCCGCCGCGGCCAGCAGGGCGTAGGCGACGCGGCGCAGGCTCGTATCCACAGGATCAGCGCGCTGCGCGATCTGCACCGCACTACCGGAACGCAATGGCGCGGTGTACATCCGGAGCGGATACCCGTCGAGCCGGATATCACTGAAGTACGCAGGTCGCGTGCCTGCCGCTACCGCTGCGGTAGCCGCATCGACCGGCAGCGGCTGGTTCGGGTCGTGCTCGGACTCGATCCGCCCGTCCGCGCCCACCACCTGTACGCAGCTCGGCGCGGTCAGGTACCGGCACGGCCCGGACGCAGTCGCCACCTCGGGGTCGGTGGCCACCGTACGGCTGATCCGGGTGGCTTCCCGGCGCAGTCCGAGGTCGAGCGAACGGTCGAGTTCATGCGCGACCACCACGTAGGCCGCCATTCCCATCCCCGCCAGCGCGACCGCAATCGCGACCACGCAGAACAGCGCGATACGGGCACGCAGCGAACCCGGCAGCCTCACGGCGGAGCCAGCCGATAGCCGATACCGCGCAAGGTGTGGATCAGCCGGGGTTCGTTGTCGGCCTCCAGCTTGCGCCGCAGATACCGTATGTAGACCTCGAGCGAGTTCGACGTCGAACCCACCCCGGCCCCCCACACGCGTTCGATGAGCGTCTCCCGCGGCAGCGCCTGACCTTCGTTGCGCAACAGCACCTCCAGCAGCGCGAACTCGGTGCGACTGAGTTCCACCAGCCGGGCGCCCCGTCGAACCTCGTGCGCGGTGGTGTCCATGACCAGATCCGCGCAGGACAGCACAGCACCGTCATCGGGGTAGGTGCGCCGAACCAACGCGCGGACCCTGGCCAGCAGTTCATCCAGGTCGAAGGGCTTGACCAGGTAGTCGTCCGCGCCGGCATCGAGCCCGTCCACCCGATCGGCGACCGCATCGCGAGCGGTGAGCATCAAGATCGGAGTGCGATCCCCCCGCGCGCGCAACTGCCTGCACGCGGTCAGCCCGTCCATGAACGGCATCAGCACATCCAGCAGCACCACCTCCGGCTGCCACCGCTGGATCTCGGCGAGCGCGGCCGCACCGTCCCCCGCAGCGCGGGTTTCATAACCCTCGCTGTCCATCGCGCGCACCAGCGCCTCCCGGACCGCGTCCTCGTCGTCCACCACCAACACGCGCATCTTCCGGATACTACGGATCGGATCCGCGCAGGCCGGGGACCCTCATGTCGTCTCATCGAACTCTCATCCGGCTTCGGCAACGTGCCGGGCATGAGACGTCGGAGCATCGAACACACCTACCGAGGTATCGCCTTCACCACCGTTCTACTGATCGCGGGCCTCACTATCACCGCCTGCGACAGCAACCCCGACAACACGCGACCACAGCAACGCGGCGACCACGTGCTCGTACCGATCGCCGGCGGCCAGGCGGAGGTGGACACCGCATCACTGGCGATCACCGGACTCGTCGACGACGGTGCACGCATCGCCATCTCCGATGGCGCGCCCGGGCTCGGCGCCGCAGGTCCGATCCGGATCACCGGCGACCTGGCCACCTGGACCTACCCCGACAAGGGCTTGACTGCCTCCGCCGACGCCGCCGACGGCCGCCTCCGCGTCGTCCTGCACAGCGACCGCGACGAGCGCCTGGCCTGGCCGGTCACCGGCACCGACCCCGCCGCGGGCGCCCTCCAGCTCCCGCGCGGCGAGGGACTGTCGCTCCCCGTCGACGACCCCTTCTGGAACTCCCCCGACGCCACCCTCATCGACAATCCGCTCGACCTGACCGCCGGACTGACCATGCCGTTCTGGGCCTACCGCATCGGCGACCGCGGCGTCAGCTACCTCGCCCCCACCGACATCGGCACCACCCTGACGGTCAACTCAGTCGGCGGGAAACTCCGCGCAACAGCTGAACACGACTTCGCGGCCAGAGCGGATACCCGTGACTACACAGTCACTTTCGCACTGACCGACGCGTCACCGGTTGCCGCGGCCAAGGACTACCGCGCCTGGCTGATGCAACACGGCCAATTCAAATCCCTGACCGACAAGATCCAGCAGAACCCCGCGATCTCCCAGCTCCTCGGCGCTTTCCACGCCTACCTCTGGGGCGACGGCCGCACCCCCGACGCCATCCGCAAGATGCGCGACCTCGGCCTGACCCGCATGTGGCTCGGCTACGACGCGGGCGACGACCCGATGACCCGCGAGGCCATCGACGCCGCCAAACAGGCCGGATACCTTGCCGGACCCTACGATTCGTACGCCAACGCCCAGGACCCGGCCACCGCCGACAACCCGAGCTCCCGCTGGCCCGACCCGATGTGGCCGACCGGCTGCGTGCACGACGCGGACGGCAAGCCGCGCACCGGCTTCGGCAATCGCGGCTGCTACCTCAGTTCCCAAGCCCTGGCCCAACATCCGCGCCTGCTCGACGACAGGTACGCGAGCATCACCGCCAACGGCGCGAACACCTACTTCCTCGACGTCGACGCCGCAGGCGAGTTCTTCGACGACTACAGCCCCCAGCACCCGATGAACCAGCAGCAGGACCGCACCAACCGGCTGTCCCGCATGCGCGCCCTGGCCGAGGACCGCAAGCAGGTGCTCGGCTCGGAGTCGACAGGCGCGTGGGCAAGCACGGTGCTCGCCTACAGCCACGGCTCCCAGACACCGGTCTCGGATCTGCTGTGGAAGGCGGAGCGCGACAAGGAAACCTGGGGCGGCTGGGCGCCGGCGCGCGCCCCGCGCAACTTCTTCCAGCCCGCCGAACTACCCGCAGCTGTAGCGAAGGCCATGTTCGACCCGGCCTACCGAGTCCCGCTCTACGAAACCGTGCTGCACGACTCGGTGATCAACCTGGACCGCTGGGAGTTGCCGTACTACAAACTGCCGCAACAACAAACGATGCGGGCGCTGACTTCGATCTTGAACAACACCCCCCTGAACCTCGTACTGGACCAGGAGCAACTCACCACCCATGGCGCCGAGATCGCCCGCCTGCAACAGTATTTCGCACCGCTGCACGAAGCAGCCGGCACCGCACCGATGACCGACTTCCAGTGGCTCACCGCAGATCATCTGGTGCAACGCAGCACATTCGGCGACGGCACACTGACGGTCACCGCCAACTTCGGCACACAAACCTACGAAGACCTCCCCGCGGGCTGCGTAGACGCGAAGCTCGAGACCGACAACGCACCGAGGCGACTCTGCCCCGGGGCATAAGCGAGCGAACCCGGTGCCCCTCCGGCACCGGGTCTCGCATCTCGACCCGAGGCCGACTAGACAGGCGTAACTCGCGTGGGCAACGACTCCAGCCCACGGATCACGACATTCGGCTTATACGGCGGCGTGTCGGTCAGCACCTCGATATCCCGCACCTTACGCAGCAACACCTCGAGCAGCACCTCCATCTCCAGCAGGGCCAGCGGCGCGCCCAGGCAGTAATGGATGCCGAGGCTGAACCCGAGGTGCTTCTTCGCCGGATTCATCGGATCGGAGTACCGCGCCACGTCGACCCGATCCGGGTCGGGGTACGCGTCATCGTCGCGATTGGCCGAATTGATCAGCACCACAACGCCATCGCCCGGCTCGAAGTCGTGGCCGGCCACCGTGATCGACTTGGTCGCCGCCCGGGTGGTGATCTGCACCGACGGCTCGAGCCGGAGCAGTTCGTCCGGCGCCGCGGCACACAGGTCGGGACGCGCACGCAACGCGGCGATTTGATCTTGATTGCGCATCAGCTGCAGCAGGCCGGTGCCGATCAGATTCGCGGTGGTCTCGTGTCCGGCCACGAAAGTGGTGATGCAGGTGGCCAGCAACTCCTGCTCGGTGAGCACATCACCACGGTCCTCGACCTGCGACAGCACGCTGAGCAGATCATCCTTCGGATCCTTGCGCCGCTCGTTGAGCAGCTCCCGGAAGTAGCCCATGAATCCGCGCGAGGCAGCGCTACGTGCCCGCAACGCCTCCTCCGGCAGCGTGTAGTCGTGGTCGAAACCGCGCGCCAGATCCTGCGACCACTGGTGCACCTGGTTGTAGGCCTCCGGCGGAACACCGATCAGCTCGCACGCGATGATCAGCGGCAACGGGTAGGCGATGAACTCGACCAGGTCGAATTCGCCTGCCGCCAAAGCCTTGTCGACGAGTTGCTCGGTGAGCTCCTCGATGCGCGGCCGCAACCTGGTCACCATGCGCGGGGTGAAGCCCTTGGTCACCAGATTGCGCAGCCGGGTGTGGTCCGGCGGCTCCATCCAGAGGAACGAGGTGGGCAGTTCCTCGGGCGCGTCCTCCGGCGACACCGTCGGGTGCATCATCGCAGCCTCTTCCGCGTGGCTCCACGCGGTGGTCGACAGCACCGCGACGCAGTCCTCGTAGCGGGTCAGCAGGTGATGGCCGAGCGGGGTCTGGTGCAGTCGCCCCGCCTCGCGCAGCACCCGCGCGGGCGTATACGGGTCGGCTCGGCCCTCCGGGCCGAACAAGTGAGCGATCGCGGTCTGTACGGAATCCTGTTCCGCGACAACCGTGCTCGCGTGCGACGAATCCATGTCGGGTGGTCCCTCCTGTACGGCGCACCGAGCAGGTGCCGCCAGTCGTTCGGAATGCGTCAGCGTTCGGAATGGATAGGGAGGTGCCTGCCCGCGACGATGCGGTGCGTCACCTCGTCGGCTCGATGAGGATCGGGGTACGGTCGACGGACGTCTGCCCGCCGAGTTCGGCGACGCTGGCAGCTTTTCCATTGCCGCGCAGCAGGATTCGACGCACCATGCGCGGGCTCAGCAGCGCGGTCGGCGGCTCGACCAGGTTGGCCACGCGCAGAAACGTCCGCGCGACCAGCGGATCGACATGTGCGGCACGGTGCACGCGCGCCACGTAGGCATTGGTGAGGCGGGTCCGTAGTGTGCGCGGGCCGAGCACACCGGGGTGGCTCAGGTCCGCGCCGGCGGCGAGCTGCCAGGCGACGTCCACCACTTTGCCTGCGGCGCAATAGAACCTGGCAGGCAGCTCGTCCGCCTCGGCACCGTCGGCAAGACAATCACGCAGAGCGAGCGCCTGCTGGGCTGCCACCGCCATCCCCTGGGCGTACAGCGGATTGAAACTGCACAGCGCGTCACCGAGCACCAGAAACCCCGCAGGCACTGCGGCGAGCCGCTCGAACCTGCGACGCACCGGCGCCCGAAAGCGATGCGGCACAGCATCATCGAGCGGCTCGGACGACGTCACGAGGTCGTGAATGTCCGGCGCCGAAATGCTGCGTGCGAACGCCGCGAACCCCTCCGGATCGGTCGGCGGATGGTCGCCGAGCATCCCGGCCAACGTGACGTGCCAGCGGTCACCCTCGACCCGAACCGCCCCGCCGCCACGGCCGTTCGCGCCGGTAGAGATGATCACCGACGAGTGACCGCCCAGTTGCCCCGGTGTGCGCCGGAACATCCGCGACGCGTACCCCAGGTCGACCTCGAGCCGCTCCTCCGCAGGAGCCTGTGCGCCTAATGCGGTCAGCCACATCGGCGCCCGCGAGCCACGCCCGCTCGCGTCGACTATCAGATCCGCCGCGTGCGCCTGCGCCCCGTACGCACCGGAGACCGTGACCCCGCGCACCCGATCGGCGTCGCCGATCAGCCCACCGGCCACCCCTTCGCACAGCCGAACACCGGGCGTGGCCAGCGTGCGTTGCCGCAGCACGGATTCCAGCAGCGGCCTGGTCGCGATCACCGAGGTCAGTCCCGTCGACGTCGGCGCGACCCGCAATCCGCCGACGTGCCAGCGAGTTCCGACCAGCGCCTCCGCGGTGGTCGCGCCGCGCCCGGCCAGCTCGGAGGTGAATCCCGGATACAGCTGTTCGATGATGGTGCGCCCACGATCGAGCAGGCCGTGCAGGTGCCGTGCCTGCGGCACACCCCGTCGGACGCCCGCCCCCTCGACGCTGTCCCGCTCGACGATGGTCACCTGCGCGAAATGCTCGGAAAGCACCCGGGCGGCCAGCAATCCGGCGATGCCCGCGCCGAGCACGACCGCATGCCGTCCCTCGGTCACAGCGTCACCGGCAGCGCCATGATGCCGCGATGGATCAGACTCGGCTGGTATTCGACCACCTCGGCGGCCAACGCCAGCTTCGGCGCCTGCGCGAGCAGCTGGCCGATCGCCGCCTCGGCTTCGATCCGCGCGAGCGGCGCCCCGACGCAGTAGTGGATACCGAGGCTGAACCCGAGATGCTTACGCGCGGGCCGATTTCCGACGTACCGAGTGACGTCGAAGATGTCGGCGTCGGGAAAGACCCGTTCGTCCCGGCTCGCCGACGCGGTCAGCACGACCACGCCGTCGCCCCGCTGGAACCGATGCTCGCCGACCATCGTGTCCGCCAGCGCAACCCGAATGGTGAACTGCGTCGGCGCGTCGTAGCGCAGCATCTCCTCCAGCGCGGGCCCGATCAGCGCCGGGTTGTCCCGAAGCAGCGCAAGCTGTTCCGGGTTGCGCAGCAGCGCGAGCATCCCGTTGCCGATCAGATTGATCGAGGTCTCCATACCCGCGACCAGCGTGAGCAGCGCGATACCGATCACCTCGGGCTCGGTCAGCTGCCCGTCCGCGCTCGCCGCGACCAAGGTGCCGAGCAGATCCGAAGTCGGCTTCGCCTTCTTCTGCTGGATCAGCCGTGCGAAGTAACCCATGCACTCCATCGCCGCGGTGCCGCGCGCGGCCACCTCGTCCGGGCCGAGCAGCGAATCCGGGTCGCTGCCCCGGGCGATCGCCAACTGCCACTGCCGGAACAGCGCACCGTCGGCCGGGTCCGCACCGAGCAGCCGCACCGGCACCATCGCCACGGCCAGCGGCACGGCCAGGTCGTTCAGCACATCCAGCTCGCCGCGCCGCACCGCCGCCGCAATCAGATCGTGCACCACCTGCCCGGCCAGCGGCACCATCTCGGCCATCACCCGCGGCGTGAACGCCTTGGCCACCAGCTTGCGGTAGCGGCCGTGCTCGGGCGGGTCCATCCGGACGAACGAGCCGGGGATCGCGGCGGTGGTGTCGCGGAACGGGCTGATGCCCGCCGCGTACCCGTGCCCCCAGTCGGCGCCGGTCAGGATCGCGGCACACTCCTCGTAGCGGGTGATCAACGTGACCGGGACATCGCCGAAGGCATAGGGGAACAACGGCGCGGCGTCCCGCACCCGGCGATAGGCCGGATACGGGTCGGCCCGTTCGCTCGGCTCGAACGCATCGAAGGTGACATCGGCGGGAACAGCAGTGCTCATCGTGGCTCCTGTATCAGTGCGCGGCCGTGTCTCATCTGCCCTCCAGCCGGACGCGAAGCTGTGACATGCCGCGCACGACCACGTTCGGCCGGTACGGCGGTTCTTCGAGCAAGGTCATGACGCCGACGCACTCGGTGAGTGCGCGCAGCACCACCTGCATCTCCAGCCGGGCCAGCGGCGCGCCCAGGCAGTAGTGCAGGCCCAGTCCGAAGGACAAGTGCCGCTCCGACTTTCGGCCACGCGCATACCGCGCGATATCGAAGCGGTCGGCCTCGGGGAACGCCAGCGGATCCCGGTTGGCCGAGGCGAGCAGCACGATCACCGCGTCCCCCGGCGCGAAAGTGCGGCCGGCGAGGGTGATCTCGTCGTGTGCGGTTCTGGTGGTGAGGTGCACCGGCGCGTCGTAGCGCAGCACCTCGTCCACCGCGGGCTCGCACAGTTCTGGATAGGCCCGCAGCCGCTCGAACTCGTCCGGATTGCGGATGAGCGCCAGCACCCCGTTGCCGATCAGGTTCACCGTCGTCTCGTGCCCGGCCACCACCAGGATCAGCAGCGTGCCGAGCAATTCGGTGGACGTCAGCCGAGCACCCGCGTCGTCGGCCTGCACCAGCGCCGTGATCAGGTCCGCCTGCGGGGCTTTGCGCCGCTCCTCCACCAATTCGCCGAAGAAGTCCAGAAAGGCGTACACGGCGGCCGTCCGCGCGGCCAGCTCGTCCGGCGACAGCAGCACGTCCGGATCCAGACCACGCGCGATGCTCGTCGAAATCTCCCGCACGTGCTCATGCGCTTCGGCGGGCACGCCGAGCAGCTCGCACACCATGGTCAGCGGCAGCGGATAAGCTAGCGCGTCCAGCAGATCGACGTCCCGCTCCGCGAGCATCTTCGCCATCAGGTCCTCGACCAGCTGCTCCGCCCGCTCCCGCATGCCGCTGATGGTCCGCGCAGTGAAAGCCTTGCTCACCAGCCCGCGCAGCCGGGTGTGGTCCGGCGGCTCCATCCACAGGAACGACCCGGGTAGCTCGACATCGCTGTCGCCGTGCAGCAGTTGCGGCTCCTCCGCATGGCTCCAGCGCGGGTCCTGCATGATCGCCTGCGCCTCGTGGTGGCGGGTCACCAGCTGCATGTCGTGCGGGCCCGGCACGAACGGACCCGCGCCGCGCAGCACCTCGTAGCTGCCATACGGGTTGTGCCGCATGTGCGGTGCGACGCTCTCGATGACCGCCAGCTGGACCGGGGTCAATTCCTCGACCGCCGAATGGTCGGAACTCACCGGCAACTCCTGGATAGCTGGATAACTGAACAGAAAGGACGGCGCCGGCAAAAATTCAGCGGCACGTAATTCCTGGCTGTGCAAGTAATTTCGCGTACATCGTCGGCCTTCCCGACACCCGGAAGCTGCGGCGATCACCCGTTCCTATCGAGCAATAGTCGAATTCCTTTATCGTGCACTGCGATTGGTTGATCGCGCTTCTTTATCGAACACCGCAATTCACAATCAGTTCAAGGCGCCGTCACAATGCGCTGTTGTCGTGGCAGTCATGAATTCTGCGGAATCGGTCGAAACCCTGCACGGCCGCATGGCCGACATCGCGGCCGGACACCCAGCGGTGCCTGCCACGTTCTGGTCGGTGTCGGAGACCGTGGATTATGCCGAGCTCGACCGGCGCTCCCGCGCGACCGCCGCCGCACTGGTTCGCCGCGGCGTCCCGCGCGGCGAGCCGGTGGGCATCCTGTGCCCCAACGCGCCCGAGTTCCTGACCAGCCTGTTCGGGGTCGCCGCGGCAGGCGGCGCGGCCACTCCCCTGCCGTTGCCCGCAGGCGCGCGGCACCTGGGCGGCTACCCGCAAAAATTGGCCGCCATCGTCGCGGCCGCGGGCATGCGCAAGGTACTGATGTCGCACCGATTCGCGGACCTGGCCGCACTGCTCGAAGACGCGGTAGACGTCGAATTGATAGACACCGCAACACTACTCAGCGCGACCGACACCGAAGACGTTCCGCTGCCCGTACTCGGCGCGGACGACCTCGCCATCGTGCAGTTCACCTCGGGCAGCACCGCCACACCCAAAGGCGTTCGCCTGACCCACCACAACGTGCTCAGCGGCCTGGCCGCCATCCGTACCGGCATCGCACTGGACCTGGCCGACACCGGCGGTTTCTGGCTGCCGCTCTTCCACGACATGGGCCTGTTCGGCACCCTCTCGGCCATCCTGCGCGGCATCCCCGCGCACGTCTGGTCGCCTATGGCGTTCGTCAAGGATCCGGCGCGCTGGCTCGCTGAATTCGCTACCAGCGCAACGACGATCACCGCCATGCCGAACTTCGGCTACGAGGCACTGCTCGCCGCGATACCGCCGGAGCGGGTGCCCGACTACGACCTGAGCAACTGGCGGATCGCGTTCAACGGCTCCGAGCCGATCTCCCGCGACGTAGTCACCGCGTTCTGTGAGCGTTTCGCGCCCGCGGGCTTCGCGCCGACGACCATGTTCGGCGTCTACGGCATGGCCGAGGCCACGCTCGCCGTCGCCTTTCCGCCCTTGGGCCGAGAACCCTTGTTCGAGTGGGTCGATCGAGCGACGCTCGCGGACGACGCACAGGCACAACGTGTTTCCGCAGACGCACCTGGCGCGCGGGCGGTAGCGGGCGTCGGTTCCGCCGTCGACGGCCTGCGGCTGCGCATTGTCGGCCAGCACGACGACCAACACAGCGATCAGCCCGACCGTCAGCACGACGACCAATACCGCGAGCTGCCCGACGGCGCGGTCGGCGAGATCCTCATCCAGGGCCCATCGGTCACCGACGGCTACCTGACCGCGGCACCGGAAACGGTCGCCGGCTTGTTCACCGCCGGCTGGCTGCGCACCGGCGACCTCGGCTACCTGCGCGACGGCGAACTCTTCGTCACCGGCCGCTGCAAGGACATGATCACCGTGCGCGGCGTGAACTACTACGCCCAGGACGTCGAGGCAGCAGTCCGCGACCTCGACGGCGTCTTCAAGGGTCGCTGCACGGCCGCCACCGACCCCGACGGCGCCGACGTGATCGCCCTCATCGCCGAAACCGAACTGACCGGCGCGGCCGCCGCGGCACTCGCCGACCGGATCAAGGCTCGGATCGCGGCCGGGCTCGGGCTGGCCGCGGTCGAGGTGTATCCGGTCGCGCCGCGCAGCATTCCCCGGACCAGCAGCGGCAAGCTGCAACGGCTCGCCGCCCGCGAGCTCGTCGCCACTCGAAAGCACTGACCACCAAGGCTATTCGCCAACAACCGAACTGGAGTCACCGGTGCACAGCTATGAAGTCTTCCGCCATTACGAGCGCCTGCATTGGAAACTGGCCGACCTGGACCTCGACACCGTCGACCGCGCCCTGGTCCGCCCCGAATACGTGACACTGGCCAAGAGCGCGACGATGGGCGAGTCCAATGTCATCGCCGCCGTGCACGGCTTCATGAACGAATTCGTCGACGACTACGACTTCTCCACCTTCGCGGTCGTGTGGGGCTACCAGGAAGTGCAGCACCACTACGCGTTTCGCGCCTGGCTCGGCGCCGTCGGCGAGAGCGTCGACGACAAGGCGGTCGACGCCATGCGCGAGCCGTACGCCCCCGGCAGCACGCCGTCGGCCACGCTGGCGACCAACATCATCTCCGAGCTCACGGTCAACCACATCTATCGTGCGGTAGCCGCCTGGGTGCAGGAGCCGGTACTGAAAGGCTTGTTGCTCAACGCGAGTCGCGACGAGGCGGGCCACGCACGCGAATTCATCCACTACGCGACGAAGCGACTCGCACAACGTCCAGACGAGCTGCCCTCGGTACTCGAGACTCTGTACGTGTACAGCTCCGAGGCGAAGATCAAACATCCGGTAAGCACCTTCAAAGCCGGCATCAGCGAACTCGGCGACCACGAGACCATCGACACCGGCTTCGAGCTCTTCCTCGAGCAGGTCGCCGCGGAAGGCGAGCTGGAAGTACTGCACGACAAGGTGCGCCGCACCTTCGCCAACATGACGGGATTGGACCTGTCGAGCAATGGCAAGGTCCGCCGCGCGCTGGCCGACGCGATCGCTTAGCGCCATGGACCGCTCCCTTGCCGTTGACCAGCCCAAGCCCGCACCGCAGGCCGCGACGGTCCAGGTCCCATGGTCGGTCATCCCCGACTACCACTGCTTCGGCTGCTCACCACACAACCCGAGCGGCCTGCGATTGGCGTTCACCCCGCACCCGGACGGCTTGCAGGCCGCCTTCCGGCTCGGCCGTGCGTTCGAGTCGTATCCCGGTGTCGTGCACGGCGGCCTGATCGGCGTGATCTGCGACGAGGTGATGGGCAATCTCATCGTGCTCGCGCGCAACTACCCGGCCTTCACGGTGTCCCAGCGCACCCGGTTCCTCACGCCACTGCTCGTGGATCACGAATACCGCTGTGTCGCAACACTGTCCGCACCGGCACCGGACCGGCCGATCCAGGCCGCCGCCGAGATCCTCGACGGCAACGGCGCCGTCTGCGCCACCTCCACCGCCACCTACCAGCGGTTCGCGCTCGACGATGTGCGCCACCAGCTCACCCTGGGCGACGACGAGGTTACCCTGCTCTCCGACGCGCTGTCCGCCGCGAATACCTTCTCTACGAATGGAGTTCACTCATGACGAATCCCGCCGACATCCTGCGCACCGTCACCGAGATCGCCGCCGCCGAGACCGGCATCGCCGAGGCCGACCTGCGGCCCGACGTCGACCTGCGTGGCATGGCGGGCGTCGACTCCGTGCGAGTGCTGCGCATGGTCGCCAAGATCGAGCGCACCTATGACATCGAACTGGAGGACGAGGACGTCTTCGGCCTGTCCACCCTGAACGATGTCGTCAAGGTCGTGGATCGGACGCTGAGCGAGGCGGCCGCATGACCGTCACCGCCGACACCAACCAGCACTACGATCTCGATCCGGATATCTTCGGCCAGTTCCTCGATCCGCTGCGCAAGTACAGCTCCGCGCTGTACACCTCCGACACCGACACCCTGGAGCAGGCGCAGCGCACCAAGCTCCGGTTCGTCGCCGACCGGCTCGGCCTGCGTGGCGGCGAGCGACTCCTGGACGTCGGCTGCGGCTGGGGTTCGCTGATCCTGTTCATGGCCGAGGAGTTCGGCTGCGACACACTGGGTATCAGCCCGGCACCGCGCCAGCACGAGTACATCGCGGAGCAGGCGGCGGCGCGCGGGGTCGCCGAGCGGGTCCATACCCGGGTCGGCCATTTCGAACAGCTCGACCTGCCGCACCGCAGTGTCGACGCGGTGACCCTGCTCGGTTCGATCGTGCACATGCCCGACCTCGGCGAGGTCTTCCGGCGCGCCCGCGCGGTGCTGCGCCGCGGCGGCACACTGTACGTCTCGGAGAGTTGCTTCCGAAATGCCTCGGCGCGAACCGCTTTCGACACCCGGGTCGGCACCGAGTTCGTGCGCGAGGACATCTTCGGCTGGGGTGATCTGCGTCCGCTGTCGGACCTGGTGACCGCCGCCGAGGACGCGGGCTTCTCGATCATCGCGGTGGACGATCTCACCGACCACTACCGGCGCACCATCGACGACTGGATCGCCAATGTGTACGCCTCCGCCGAGCGCATCGACGCGCACGGGCCAGGCCTGGCCGCCAAGCTGCGGCACTACCTGGAGATCGCCAACGCCGGATGGGGCTACACCACAAAGCATTACGCACTGACGTGCCGTAACGCCCGCTGAGGGTCAGGAGAGGCACATGGATATCGAATCGACACTGCTCCCGGTCGACGAGGTGGCCGCGGCGGTCGACGGCTTCCTCGCCGCCTCCCCCGCCGCCCGCGCCTGGGATGTCGAGACCGCGTTCGACTGGTCCCGCGCGGACGCGGGCAGGCTCACCGAAGGGCAACGGTCGGCGGTGCAGTTCGTCACGCTGATCGAGGACCACCTGCCCGGCTATTTCGAGGTGTACCACCGGTATTTCCCGGTCGACGACACCGTCGACCGGGCCGCCTTCATCCATAACCGCGAGCTGTACCACTTCACCGTCCGCTGGGCCTTGGAGGAGGACACGCACGCACGCGCACTGACCCGCTACCAGGAAGCGGCCGGTATCGCCGAACGTGGCGCGCTGCGTACGGAATTGGCGGTCGAGGGGCAGAAACCGTTCGACCTGCCCTACGACCATCCGGTGCAGTTCTTCGCCTACGCGCTGGTGCAGGAGAAAGCCACCCAGATGTACTACCAGCATCTCCGGGACGTCGTCGACGACCCGGTGCTCGCCTCGGTCCTGGCGCGGCTGGCCCGCGACGAGGCACGGCATTTCAGCTTCATGGCCGACGTAGTCGGCCGATACCTGCGGGTGCACGGTGACGCGACGGTCGAACCGATCCGCGACGTGATCGCCAACTTCCGAATGCCGTTGGCCGACACCATGCGTGGGTACTGGCGCTGGGCGTTGAAGATCGCCGACGTGGCGTCCTACGACCACACCGAGGCGTACGAGCACCTGGTGAAGGTGCTCGATCGCGCCGTGGACGCCCGCACCGATCGGCTCGACGAGCTGGTGCACTTCATCGAGGAGTGCCGCACCGTCGCCTGAGCACAGTAGCGAAATGGCCCTGCCCCCGAGTGTGTCTCGGGGGCAGGGCCATTCGGCGCAGCTCACTGCTCCGGGTTGAGCACCAGAATCGTGGTGGAGCCGTGCGCGATCAGCTTGCCGTTGCCGTCGACGATCCGGCCCTCCGCCGTCGCGGTCCGCCTGCCGACGTGAATCGCGTTGGCCTCACAGGTGAGTCGCGAACCGTCCAGCGTGACCGAACGGATGAAGTTCACCTTGAGCTCCAGCGTCGTATAGGCAACGCCGTCACCGAGTTTGGTGAAGACGGCGCTGCCCATGGCGGTGTCCATCAGGGTCGCGATGACCCCGCCGTGCACGGTGAACATGGCGTTGATGGTGGCCGGATTCGGATCCAGGTAGTACCGCGTATAGCCGTCTCCCGCGGTCTCCAAGCGAATCCCCAGCGACGCGCCGACGCCGAGGTTCTCCTGCAGACCACGCTCGAATACCGTGGTCAGTTCGTCGACGCGGGACGCCACGGTGGCGTCGGCCCGCGTGCCTGCGCCGTTGGCGTGTGTGGCCGGCTCGTTGGCATGTGTGTCGGTGCTGGTCATGACGTGTCCTCCCTGGCGAACGATGCCAGGCCATTCGACCAGCGCCCGATGAACACCAGCAGGCTTGCCGCCCTTGCATTTTCAGCTTCGATCGGCTGATCGAAACGCCGAACGGCAGCACCCCAGGATCCCTGGCTACTCGCCTTCCGGCACGCCGAGCACCGACCTGCCGATCTCGCCGGCGATCACCTCGGTCGAGTACGCCATCAGCTGCCCCGCCTCGGCATCACGCAGATGGCGTTGGATAGGCGACTTTTTGAGATAGCCCGACGCACCACCCACCCGCACACCCAATTGCGCGACGTCCACGGCGATCTTGTTGGCGAGATACTTCGCCCGCGACAGATTGGGGAAGAAACTGGGCACTCCGTTGTCGGCCTCCCACAGCGCCCGCTCGTACAACGCATGCGCCGCCGCCAGTTTGGTCTGCACGTCGGCAACCTCGTACTGCACCCACTGCTGATGCGACAGCGGCTTACCGAGGATCACCCGCGCCTGCGCGTGCTCCACCAGCGCGTCCAGCGCCGCGTCGGCGATGCCGAGCGAGATGGCGGGCAGTCCGGCCGGAATCACCGCGAAGTCCCCGAACCCTGGTGCCCGGCCCCGATATTCGGCCCGCAGCAGCGTGTTGTCGAACGACAGCAGCTGACTGCGCGTCGCCCGCAGACCGAGGGTGTCCCAGATCGGAATGGTCGACACCGTCTCGTCGGGCACCACCCCGAAGAACGCGGGCACGTCATCGACGCGTGCGTTCACCAGCAGGTATTCCGCGATCTCACAGCCCGAGACGAATCGCTTGGCCCCCGTCAGCGACCAACCACCCGCGACCGGAACAGCGTCCTGCTGCGGATTGAGAAATCGGTTCCCGCTGGCGGGTTCGGACAGCGCGTTGGCAAAGCGCTTGCCCGTTAGGAACTCGTCGGCGAAGAACGAGCCGAGCGTTTCCTTGGTGAATTCCGCGAGCGCGACCCCGGCCCCCGCGTGCATCGTCCAGATCGTCGCCGTCGACGGATCCGCCTTCGCCAGCACGCACACCACGTGCCCGAACGCCGAGTAGCTCAGCCCGAGCCCGCCTACGCGTTCCGGTAACACCGCCCGATCGACGTCCGCGTCGTGTAGTGCCGTCAGGTGCCCCACCGCGATCTCGGCCCGCTCGTCGTACTCGGCCGCGACGGCCCGAAACCCCTCCGCCAACTCGGCGACTCGGTCGAGCACCTTGCGCTCGACATCGCGGACCGGAAAAGAAAACTGGGCAGTAGTCACGAAACGCTCTCTGGTCGAAGGGATTCGGCTGACCTGCGGTCGACTGGCGACTCGCCGACCCAGGGTACGCAGAACCCATGCCCATCGAAGCAGGAACGGACAAGCCCGGCACAACCACTGCGCCAGCCCGGAATCCCGCCTGACGTGCTACTCCGCTACCGGACGACCGGTTCCGCTGCGGCGCAAGCCTTTATAGTCGTACCACCGCGTGATCACCACGCCGAGCACGAGACCGATGGCCAGTCCGAGCGCCGCCATCCAGACGCCCCTGCTGAGCCCCGCCGGACCGCTCGCGTCGAAATAGAGGATCGCGCGCACCCCGAGGAACACCTGATGCATCGGCTCGAAAGACGCCAGCCAGCTGAAGTATTTCGGCGTCGCCTCGATCGGCACGGTGCCGCCGGAGGACGGCAGCCCGAGAATGATGAACAAGATCAGGTTGATCAGCAGGCCCGCCGACCCCACGGCCGCGAGCACCGACAGTCCGGTGACGCCGACGGCGATGATGGCCAGCGCGCTGTAGAGGAAAAGCCCGAGCGGATGATCGAGCGGCATGCCGAGCGCCTTCGCGACGAGCAGGAACACCCCCGCCACAACATTCGCGGTCACCACCATGACGCCCCACTTGATCAGCAGCGTGTGGAAGCGCGAGATCGGCGTCGGCGGGAAATGCACGAACCACGGCCCGTACTCGGTCGGCACGAAGCCGAGTTGCGCATCGATCATCGTGTGGATGGTCATCGAGCCGACCAACCCGGCCAGCAGGAGCAGCAGCGCGTAGAAGAACGCCGTGAGCCCCTGCCCGGTGCCGCTGGGCAACGGATGGAACGGTTCGGTGACGATCTGCAGCGGCTCGGCGAGCGCAACCCGGCTGGCGCCACTCAGTTCGGGCGCGGGCGGCCCGCCGGGCGGGGGCGTCAACTGCGCCCGCACCTGCTCGGTCAGCTGCTGACCGACCTGCGTATTCACCTGATCAAGGGCCTGCGTACCGATCTGCGTGACGATCTCGGTCACGAACGCGCCACTGCGCGGATTGGTCTGCAACGCGATGATCGGCCGCTCGATATCACCGGGGATCACGCTACCGACCCCGAGGATGCCCAGCCGTTTGCTGAAGTCGCTCGGAATCAGGATCGTGCCGTACACCTTGTTGTCCTGCATGCGCAGCGACGCCTCATTGGCGGAGACCACCTGCAAGTCGATCTTGTCGGCCGGCACCGCCTTCTTCAGCCCCTCGGTGACCTCGTCCCCGAAGACCACCCGCCGCTCCTGCCCCGGCGCGCCGATCGTGTCACCGACGTCCTGATTCACCAGCGCGATCGGAAAGTCGTGCATGTTCTCTTCCGGATCGACCACGTAGGCCAGATACATCGTGCCGAGCAGCGCCATGAACACGCCGAGCACAACCACCGGCAGGAGCCACATCCGCAGGCCGAGACGACGGTCCGATCGGGCTGCTTCCACGCTGTCCGAAGTCACGGTGTCGGACGGTAGCAGCAGACCGCGCCGACGTTCGGGAGCTTCGCCGAGCTGTTTGCTACAGCGATGCTAAGGCGGCCCAAACGCCTCCACCAGCCGAAGTCCGCGTGTCGCCCGCTCCGGCGGTACCGCCCATCACCACGACAGCGCGAGCCAGTAGCACCGCGCAACGCTACGGCGAGCGCAGATCGAGCCGCCGCATCACCCGATCGACCAGATCCGGCGGCACCCCCGGTTCCCGCCGCGCGGCCATCGCTTCGGTACGCCCCGCCGCCAGCACCTCCTGATTGATCCGATCGAGCTTGCGATTCAGCCCGAAACTCCCCTCGGCCGCCGCCTTCGCATCGTCGGCAGCTTCGGGATCGGCTCGGGCCAAGCGTCTTTCGATCCCGACATGCAATCGGTCGTACACCTCGTCCGGCAGGTCCTCGGTCTGCGCCACCTGTTGCAGCCGGTTCAGCTCAGCACGCAGAATCCGAGTCCACAGCTGACGTTCCATCAACCGTTCCGACTCCGTATCGACCCGAACTCCCGTCGCACGCACCACAAGCGACAGCGTCGGCCCCTGGATCAGCAAGGTGAACAACACCAAGGCGAAAGCGGTGAACAAGATTCCGTTGCGCCACGGGAACGCCGCCCCCGACTCGGTGGTCAACGGCACCGCCAAGCCCAACGCCACGGTGGCCACCCCGCGCTGCCCCGCCCACCAGGTGACCATCGTCTCCCGCCAGGTATACGGCTCGTCCGCCTCCTTTCGCCGCCACCAGCGACCGAACACCGCCCACGTCCCCATCAACCACACCAGCCGCACCCCGACGACGGCGCCGATCACCGCGCCGGAGACCCCCAGGAAGCGCGGCCACTCCGGCCCTACATCGTGCAGCACGGTGGCCAGCTCCAGTCCGATCAGCCCGAAAGCGATCCCGGTGAACAGCATTTCGATGATCGCCCAGAACGAGTCCCCGACCAGCCGGTAATCGCTGTCACCGAAATCGCTGGCCGCGTCGGTCAGATACAGCGCGCACACCAGCACCGCGAGCACCGCCGACCCACCCCAGGCCTCGGCCAGCCGATAGGCCGCGAACGGCAGCGCCAAACCCAGCGCCACCTGCCACGCGGCCTCGTCCAGCCGCCGCATCAACCGGCTGCCGCCCCAGCCGAACACCAGCCCGACCGCGACACCGACCACCGCCGACACCACGAAGTCCATCGCCGCCGACCACGCGGAGAACTGCCCGGTGACCACCGCCTGCACCGCGATCCCGTACAGCACGATCGCGGTCACATCGTTGAACAGCCCCTCGCCTTCCAGCACCGCGACCAGCCGCCGCGGCAGCCCGAGCCGACCGGCCAGCGCGCCGACGGCCACCGGGTCCGGCGGTGCGACCAGCGCGCCGAGCACGAACGCCACGGCCAGCGGCACCGCCGGATGCCACAGATGCACCACCACCGCCACCACCACCGCGGTGGCGATCACCAGCCCGAACGCCTGCAGCGCGATCGCACTCCAGTTCTGCGCGAACGTGCGCCACGAGGTGCGCCGCGCCGCCGCGTACAGCAGCGGCGGAAGCAGCAGCGGCAGAATCAGCTCCGGCGCGACCCGCACATCGGGCACCGCCGGGATCAAGGCCAGCACACAGCCGAACACCGTCATCAGCACGGCCGGTGCCACGCCGAGCCGCCGACCGAGCGGCTGGGCGAGGATCGTGCCGAACAGCACGAGAAACGGCAACTCCAGATGACTCACGCCCACGCAGTCTGCTGACCAGACCTGAGAAACCCGAGTGCGTCACCCTGAGAAACGCTGATGCGTTCGCACCCGTGCTCAGGGCTGAATGGTGCCCGCCGCGGTCTCGATGAGCTCGGTGACCGCCGCCGGCTGCGATAACGCGACGGCGTGACTGCCCGCCTGCTCGACGGTCGTCGCGTTCATCCGCTTGGCCATCTCCCGCTGCCCGTCCGCCGGGATCATGCGATCGTCCTTGGCCACCAGCGCCCAGCTCGGCAGCGACTTCCACGCCGGAACCCCGCTCGGCTCCATGAACGAGGTCACCGCGATCGGCCGCTGCGCCGCAGCGAGCACCGCCGCCTCGCTCGCAGGCAGATCCTGCGCGAAGTTGTCGTGGAACTTGTCCGGCGCCACTGTCAGCTCCTGACCGACCCCACCGCCGGGCAGCGGAAACTCATGCGGCACACCGATTTTGGTAGCCGGTCCACCGAACTTCGCATCCAGCGCGCCGACCGGCTCGCCCTGATCCGGCGCGAACGCCGCCACATACACCAGCCCCGCCGCCTTCGCCGAACCCGTTGCGGCATTGGTGATCACGGCACCGCCGTAGGAGTGACCCACCAGGATCGTCTTGCCCGGCAACCCGTCCAGCACGCTGCGAATGTAGGCCGCGTCATAGGTGAGCCCGCGCAGCGGCACCGCCGCCGTCGTCACCTGATACCCGTCGCGCTGTAGCTGCGCGGCGACCTTGCTCCAGCTCGACCCGTCGGCGAACGCGCCGTGCACCAGCAGTACGCCCGGCTTGTTCCCGCTCGGCGCGGGACTCGGGTCGCTGTCGGCGGAGGCGGTGCACGCCGTCGCGGTCATGCCCAGCGTGAGCGCGGCGACCGTGAGTACGGCGCCCCGCCAGCCACGACCTGCCGCACGAGCACGGGACCTGTTGTTACGCATGCTTTTTCGAACCCTTCGATAATGGGACTACGGACTCTCGCGGCGAGCAAGCTCCACGGTAGGTGGACAATCAGGCAAAAGCTATGCTTCAGAAGCCGAGATAGTTTGCCGAAACTCCAGGAGCGTCGCCCGTGTTCACCCAGACCGACGACCTCGACGCGCTCTCGGAGATCCTGGAGACCGTCCGGCTGCACGGCGACACGGTCGTCCGTTTCGCACCACCGCCGCCCTTCGAGGTGACCATCCCCGACGGAATCCGCCTGCTGCACATCGTGGAACGCGGCACCATCCGCCTGCGCGTCGGCGACCGACCGCCGATTTTGCTCGGCCCGGGCGACCTGGTCCTGCTCGGCTGCGGCGACGGCCATTCACTCGACGCCGGCACCGGCGCGACCGCGCGACCGCTGCAAGATTCCGACACCTTCCGCCTCGACACCGAACTCGCCGACCCCGAAGCGCCGCGCTGGGTCACCGGAACGTTCGCGGTCCAGGAAGCCATCGCGGCCCCACTGCTGTCGGTGCTACCCCCGGCCATCCACATTCCCGCCGATCCCGGCGACCGGCCGTGGCTCGCGGCCATCCTGCCGGTCCTGCTGATCGAGGTGACCAACCCGAATCCCGGTGCCGCGGTAATGATCTCGCGGGTACTCGATCTGCTGTTCATCCACACTCTGCGCGCCTGGTTCGCCGGCCACGACGCCGAACCAGGCTGGCTCACCGCGGCCATGGATCCCGCACTCGGCCCGGTCCTGGCCGCCATCCACCGCGACCCCAGCAAGCCGTGGACCGTCACCACCCTGGCCAGGGACGCCAGGATGTCCCGTTCGGCCTTCGCCGAACGCTTCACCCGGCTGCTCGGGCGAGCCCCCTCGGCTTACGTCACCGAGCGCCGCCTCGATCGCGCCGCCGAACTGCTGCGCTCCACCACCGACCCGGTGTCCCGCATCGCCGCCGACGTCGGCTACACCTCCAACGCCGCGTTCAGCCGCGCCTTCCACCGCCGCTACGGCGACGCCCCGCAACGCTGGCGCAAGCTGACAGCGCGGTGAACGAGTTGTCCGGTGGACGTCCGGTCGATCGCCGTTTGGGGCGCGCCATACTGCGGCAATCTGGTGCTTACGACGCACTTCCAGCGAAGTGGTGAAAGGAGAGTCCGATGATTATCGGGATGGTCAGCCACTGGGTTCGTTTGATGCTAGACGTGATCGGTATCTGACGACTCCGGCACGTACTGCTGCGGAGACCCGCGAGGCCGTTCGGTCTCGCGGTGCTCTCCGCGAGCGCCGCGACACGCGTACGACCTCGAATGATGGGTATTCCCCCGCCATGGACGCAGCCGCGGCGACAGTCGGCGTCGAAGAGGAGTTCTTGCTCGCCGATCCCGAAACCGGTGCGCCCGCCGCGAAGAACGTCGAGGTCGCACACACCGCGGCCGAACTCGGCATCGATCTGCAACTCGAACTCACCCGCTGCCAGGTAGAAACCAGCACCGGCGTGCACACCGACTCGGCCGAACTGGCCAAGGAACTGCGCGACCTGCGCTGCGGCGTCGCCGCCTGCGCGGAGAAGAACGGCGCACGGCTGCTCGCGGTCGCCATTCCGCCGACCGTCCCGAACAAGTTCCCGGTCACCGACACCCCGCGCTACCAGCGGATCGCCGAATCCTTCGGCATGCTCGCCCATGAGCAGGGACTGTGCGGCTGCCATGTCCACGTGGCGGTACCCGACCGCGATACCGCCTTGCAGGTCAGCAATTTCCTGCGGCCGTGGCTGCCGCTGTTCCTGGCACTCACCGCGAATTCGGCCATCTACCGCGGCGCCGACACCGGCTTCGCCAGTTGGCGCAGCATCCTGTGGCGGCGCTGGCCGAGTGCGGGCCCACCACCCTATTTCGAGTCGGCCCGCGACTACGACGCCATGGTCGCCATCATGCTGTCCAGCGGCAGCATCCTCGACAAGAAGATGGTCTATTGGGACGTCCGCCCCTCGTCCACCTTCCCCACCGTGGAGATCCGGGTCAGCGATGTGCCCGCGACGATCGAGGAGACCGTCCTGCTCGCCACGCTGGTCCGCGCGGCGGTGCTGACCGCCCGAATGTCGTTGGCCCAGCACCATTCTGGGCCGTCCGTCAGCGCCGAGATGCTGCGCGCGGCCTACTGGAAGGCCGCCCGCACCGGACTCGACGGCGACCTGCTCGACCCGATGTGCGGCCGCATCGTGCCCGCCCGCGACCTCCTCGCCGAGCTCATCGACTACGTCGGTCCCGCACTCGACGAACTCGGCGACCGCAGGCTCGTCACCGACTCCCTCGCCGCCGTCCTGGCCCGAGGCAACGGAGCGATGCGGCAGCTCAACGCCTTTCGTCGACGTCGCGAGGTCGGCGATGTGGTGGCCGAGCTGGCGTCGGCCACCTTGGCAGGCTGCCGCTGAACCCCGCGGACTACAGCCATATCAGGCAGAAGATGTGCCCCACCGGGTCGGCGTAGACCCGGAACTGGCCGTTGTCGTTGGGCTGCACCAGTTTCGCGCCGAGCGCGAGCGCCTTCGGCTCCGCCGCCTCGATATCGTCGACCAAAACATCGAAGTGAATCTGTTGCGACGCTTCGGGATCCGGGAACCGCGGCGGCTTGCACTCCGGCGACCGCTGGAAAACGATCCGCCTGCCCTCGCTGTCGACGGTGACGACCCACGAGTCGTCCTCGTCATCGGTCAGTTCGAGGCCGAGCAGGTCGACGTAGAACTCCGCGAGCTTGCGTGGTTCCGGGCAATCCAGCACCACACTGCGCAGCCGGCCGACGAAACTGTCTGAACTGATGGGTGACCTCCTTGGATTCGGGACCTTGATCGCCTACCCGCCACCCCGGCAAGCAAACGTCCGGCGATGCCCCCGCAACCCGTCACTGAATGAAACACGTTGTGGTCAAATACAATTCGCCGCCGAAGCCCTTACCCCGCCGCACCCGGACTCCTACGATGAGACCGACAACAGCATCGGACGAGGGGGCACGAAATGACCGACCTGACGCACGTGATCGACCAATCCAAGCCGAGCATCGCCCGGGTCTACGACTACCTGCTCGACGGCAAGGACAACTTCGCCGTCGACCGCGCGATCGGCGACCACTTCAAGAACAACCTGCCCGGCTCGGTGGCCATCGCCTTCACCAACCGGCAGGCCTTGGTCCGCGCCGTCCGCGACATCGCCCGCGACGGCGTGCGGCAGTTCATCGACCTGGGCAGCGGCCTGCCCACCGCGGACAACGTGCACCAGGTCGCGCACCGCTACGCACCCGACGCCAGAGTCGTCTACGTCGACAACGATCCCATCGTCCTCGCGCACGGCCGCGCCCTGCTCGCCACCGACGCAGGCACCACCGTCTTCCAGGCCGACCTACGTGACCCGCAATCCATCCGGGAGCACAGCGAAGTCGCCCACATGATCGATTTCGACCAGCCGGTCGCCGTCATCTTCAGCGCCATCCTGCACCACCTCAACGACGACGAGGACCCCACCGCCGTGGTGCGCTACTGGTCCGAGCAGCTGGCGCCGGGCAGTCTGGTCTACATCTCGCACTTCCGCGCGGGCGGCAACCGGGAGACAGCCGTCGCCGAGGAGAAACTCCAGTCGACCTTCGGGCGCGGCCGCTGGCGGACCGACCAGGAGATCGAGGCCCTGTTCGGCGACCTGGAGATCCTCGACCCCGGCATCGTGCCCTGCGCGCACTGGCGACCGGATCTGGCGCCCGTCGACGAGGCGGCACCGGACCGTGCGCTGTCGGTCTGGGAGCAACTGATCGTCACCGGCTTGGCGCGCAAAGCCTAGGCCCTGTGTCGAAGTTCAGACGGAGGCGCCGGACGGACTTCGACACCGGCCTGACCACATCCCGGAAATACGCGAGGGATGCCGCGATCACGGCATCCCTCACTCGAATAGCGTTGCGCCGCTCGGCTACTCCGCAGGCTGCAGGATCACCGGCAGCTTGCCGTGACCGTTGGAGATGAAGCTCGCCACGGCGCCCAGCTCAGCCGGGTCCGCCGCCAACCGCATGTTCGGGAACCGCTCGAACAGCGCGGGCAGCGCGATCGCGGCCTCCAGCCTGGCCAGCGGCGCACCGAGGCAGTGATGCACGCCGTGCCCGAAAGCCAAGTGGTCCTTGGTCGCCCGGCTCACGTCGAACTCGTCGGCGGTCTCCCCGTGTACCTTCGGATCCCGGTTGGCCGCCGCGTACGCGGGCAGGATCGGCTCGCCCTTCGCGATCCGCACGCCCTCGATCTCGATGTCGTCCACCGCGAACCGCAGCGGCAGATGCGCGACCGGCGCCTCGAAACGCAGCGCCTCTTCGATCAGCTCCGGCCATCCGACCTTGCCCTCGAGCACCGTCGCCCGCTGCTCCGGTCGGGTGATCATCGCGTAGATCGCCTGGTCGAGCAGGTTGACCGTGGTCTCGTGGCCCGCGCTGATCACCAGCAACAGCGTGTCGATGAGCTCCTGCTCGGTGAGCTGCGAGCCGTCGTCCTCGTCGCGATGCGAAACCAGCAGGCTGGTCATGTCGTCGCTCGGGTTCTCCCGCCGGTAGGCCACCAGCTCGGCGAGGATGCGATACATCTCCATGTAGTTGGCCTGCGACTCCTCCGGCGTCAGCGACGTGTCGAAGATACCGTCGACGCACGTGCGCAGGCCCGGGTTCAGCGACTCCGGCACACCCATCAGCTCGGAGATGACCTCGATCGGCACCGGATACGCGAAACCCTCACGCAGATCCACCACTTCACCCGCGGGCACCGCCGCCAACTCGTCGATCAGCCGCTGCACGATCCGGGTGATCCGCGGCCGCATCGCCTCGGTGCGCCGGTGCGTGAACGCGGGCGCCACCAGCTTGCGCAGCCGCCGGTGATCGGCGCCGTAGGCGGTGAACATGTTGTTCACCGCCACCCAGAGGAACAGCGGCCAGTCCTGCGGCACTTCACCTTTGGCGAAGGCAGGCCAGTGCTGCCTGGCGTCTTTGGACACTTTCGGATCGACGAGCAGCCGCTTGAGCAGGTCGGCGTCGGTGATCGACCACGCGCGCACGCCGCCGGGCAGCTCCACCAGGGTCGCCGGCCCGCGCTCACGCAGCCGGGCGGCCTCGCCCTGGATGTCGGTGCCGGCCGGGTCCAGGACTAGCGGCTCGGTGTCCATCGGGGTCCTCCTAAAACACGTTCAACGGTGGTGACCTAGGGAAGACTACCGGGAGCGAGACCAGCGCTCGATGGAAAGGACCTGGCCGCCAAGACAATTCATCTGCCGGTACGGCAAGGTCCAACTCGGGCAGTGCGTCGAGCAGTTGATCGATGGCGTCCTGCACGATCAGGTAGGCCATCGACCTGGCGGGACAGGAGTGCGGCCCGACACTCCAGGCCAGATGCGAGCGGTTGTCGACGTACTCGCCGACGCTGATGGACGGATCGTTGTTGCAGCCGGCCATGCTGATCACCACCGGCCGATGCGCGGGCAGCCACACGCCGTCGATCAAGATCGGCTGCCGCGGGTAGGACACGCAGTAGTTCGCCATCGGCGGGTCGGTGAACAGCACCTCGTCCAGTGCGTCGCGGGTCGAAAGACTGCCGCCTAGTACGTTTCCCGCGAACCGATCATCGGTCATCATGAGCAGCAGCGTGTTCACAATAAGGTTCAGCTGCGGCTCGATCCCCGCCCCGTACAACGTGACCAGCTGGTGGATCATCTCTACGTCGTCGAGCCTGGCGGGGTGCGCGAGTAGTCGGGAGGTGATGTCGTCGCCCGGCTCCTTGCGCTTCGTGGTGACCAGTTCGAACAGCGCGTCGGTGAGCATCGCATTGCCCTTGTCCGCGTTCACGCCCTCGAAGATCGCGGCCATCCCGGTCGCGACCTGCTGGCCGATGTCCGGCGGGCAGCCGAGCGTGGCGTTGAGCACCGCGAAGGTGAGCGGAAAGGCGTACTGGCTGATCAGGTCCGCGGCACCGTCCTGGCAGAACGCGTTGATCAGCGGGATCGCGATCCGCTCGACGGTGGCGTGCAGGCTGTGCAGGTCGACCTCGCCGATGGCGGTCACGTTGGCCTGCCGGTAGCGCTCGTGTTCCAGGCCCGCGCTGCGCAGCGCGTTCGGCCGCCACTCCAGCATCGGCAGGATGGGGCACTCACCGGGCACACCCTTCTGCCAGGTGCGCGGGTCGGCCGGAAAATGCTCGGGATCGTTGAGGATGCTCAACGCGGTGTGATAGCCGATCACCAGCGTGGCGGGTACGTCGGGTGCGAGGTTCACCGGCACCAGCGAGCCGTACTGGCGGCGCATCTCGCGGTAGGCGCGGTGCGGGTCGGCGGCGAACTCTTCCGAGTACAGCGAGACACGGGGACCATCGGTGTCGATCGGCGATCCGTGCTGAACCGGGCAAGAACGCGAAGGCGTGCTCAAAGACGTGACTCCTGACGATAGAACAGGAATTCGACGAGCGTGATCAGGGACCGCAGGCAGGTGCCCCGGTCACGCGCGTCCAGAGAAGTGAGCGGGGTGTCGGGCGTCAAGTCCAGTGCGTCCCGGACCTCGCCGAGCGGAAAGTGCTTGGCACCTTCGAACTGGTTGACCGCCACCGAATACGGCACCCCGCGCTCCTCCAACACCGAGAGCACCTCGTCGGACTTCTCGATGCGCCTGGTGTCGACCAGCACCAGTGCGCCGAGCGCACCCCGGGCCAGCTCTTCCCACAGCGGCACGAACCGCTGCTGGCCCGGGGTGCCGAATAGGTAGAGCGCGAGTTGCGGATTCAGCGTGATGCGACCGAAGTCCATCGCGACGGTGGTCTGGGATTTACCGGGCAGGCCCATCATGTCGTCGACGCCGACGCTGGCCTCGGTGATCGTCTCTTCGGTGCGCAGCGGCTCGATCTCCGAGACGCTGCTCACGAAGGTGGTCTTGCCGACACCGAAATTGCCTGCCACCAACAGCTTTACAGAACGGGTAACGGTCTCCGGCACATAGTCGACTGGACGATCAGACGGCGAGAGCACGGAGCCCATTAAGTACCTCCTCGAGCAGAGCGATCTCCGGCAGGTTTTCCGCCGGGGTAGGTGTGACCAGGTGTCCGCCGTCCATCAGATCGGCCGCGACGATCTTCACTACGGACGGCGGCAGGTCGAGGTACGCGGCGATCTCGGCGATCGATAGCGTGCCCCGGCGGCTACAGAGATTCATGACCCGGCGTGCATCGGGCGCGACACCGGGTGACGGGTCCTTTGCGGTACGGACCAATGTGACCAGGTCCAACTCGCGGGTGGGACGCGTACGTCCCCCGGTGCGCACGTATGCCCGAACCAAATCGGGATCACGCCGGGACCGTGGTGTCATGGCAATTCGCCACCATCAACACGCCTGCGCGGCTGGCTCCCCAGCTCGTGCCCGACCCGGCCCGCGAGTTCGTTCATCCGGTGCGCGATGAGTGCCACGTCGATCTCCGGGGTGGTCGCCACGCCCAGCAGCGCACCGTCACCGGCGGCGGTGATCAGGATCATGCCCTGGTCGTACTCGGTCATGTTCTGCCGCACACCGTTGTCGCCCTCGCCGCAGAACTCGCCGAGGGCCTTGCCCAGTGACCGCAGGCCCGACGCGGCGGCGGAGAAGCGCTCCGCCTGGTCGCGCTCGATGCCGACCGAGTGCGCGATCCGTAACCCGTCTTCGGATAGCAGTACCGCGAATCTGACGCCCGGGACATTGAGGTCTTCGAGTAGCCAGCCCAGCTTGTTGCTGCTGTCGGTCACGGGTGTGGCCATCAGGATGTCATCCCTTCCGTGTGATCGGAGTTGTCGGACTGATCGGTGGCGGCTGCGCGGCCGCTCTTGGAACCGGTGTGCCAGGCCGCGGCTACGTCGGGGCGGGCCAGACCGGGTTCGGTGCGCGGCCCGACCGGGGCTAGCGCGACCGTCCGGCGGCGCCGCTTCGGTAAGCCGCCGCTGGTGATCTCGTGCACGGCGAATGGCTCACTCTCACTGGGCTCTTCGCTCTGCGGTGCGCTGTGCGCGGGGCTCGCGTGGACCGCAGCGGGAACGGGTTCGGCGGGGACCTCTACCTCACGCGTGGGCGCGACCTCCTGGCCCGGCTGCGGAGTCATCAGCAAGGCCTCGGGGATGTAGACCATCGCCCGCATGCCGCCGTAGACGTTCGGACCGTCGATGTAGACGGTGAAGCCGTAGCGACGGGCCAGCGCGGCGATACCAGGGAAGCCGACCTTCGGCGCGGGGCCGAGCTGGTGGATGTCGACCGAGCGCTCGTGCGCGAGCACCTGCCTGGCCTCCTCCATCTGCTCGGCGTTCATCCGCACGCCCGCGTCGTCGATGATCACGGTGACGCCGTGGTGCCCCTCCTGGAAGCTGACATCCACGAAAGACGTTGGCGGGGAGTAGCGCAACGCGTTGTCGAGCAGGGTGGCCAGCGTGTGCACGAGCGGTTCCACCGCACGGCTGATGACCACCCGGTCGAGCTGGCCGGGGCGCACCCGTAGGTAGTCGCGGACGCGGCCGACCGCGCCACCGACGACGTCGGTGAGCGACTGGGCGGGCCAGCGCCTGCCGGGCAGGCCACCACAGACGATCACGTAGGACTGCGCCTGCCGGATCATCTGCTGCACGGTGTGGTCGATCCGCGTGAGGGTCTCGTACACCTCGTCCTTGCGGTGCTCGCGCAGCGCGGCGCTGACCACCTGGCTGACGTCGGCGCCGAGACTGACCACCGACGTGCCGAACGAGCGCACGGCGGCGCTGGTCGCCTGTCTGGACGCGTTGGACACCTCGGCGCGTACCGCCTCCTCGGCGGACTTGATCGCCTGCTGCGCCTCGTGGTTCGCGTGTTCCCTGGTCTCGGACCGCAATAGGCTCAGGTCGTCGGCGTAGCGCTCGGCGATCCACCGCAACACCTGCGCGATGCGCGAGTTCTCCAGGCCCGGCGGCACTTCGACCGTAGGGGCTGGGCTGTCGAAACGTCTGATCGACTCCGCTACCGACGGCATCGTGGTCGTCGCGAAGCGTTCGACGGCTTCTTCGGCGGCTCGTTGCTCTCTACTGAGTGCTTCGGCTCTGGTTCGCTGCTGTTTGGCGTAATGCACTGCGTACAACGCCACCGCTGTCACCACTACGAGAGCGGCGGCGAGGACCCATGAAAGCACCACGGCGATATCTTGATTCATCAGTTCTTTCGTCGTCGATTGGCGCCGAGGATTGGAAGCGCTTGCGAGTGCGTATGCACGAGGCCGCATCGCCTGTCGGTCATGGTGGTTCGTCTCGCCTTCCTCGCGACGCCGACCAGCACACCCTGGTCGGATCTGGTCCACGTCGGAGGACCGGCAACCGCCGAACAACAGATTGTGTCCGAACAGTTACCAGAACCCGACGGACCGACATTAGCAGCAATGCAACTAGTTCTCGCCAGATCCGGTCACATGATTGCGTTTGCAGACAACAGATGACGGGTGCCGCGCGATGCGCAATAATGCTGCGCCACTAGCGATCACGGCCGCTTGCCACGCGTTGACCAGCGACGTTTCCGATGTCGGAGTAAAGGACACATCATCCGATCTATCAATGGTGCCGCATATCACGTGCAGGCTGTCAACCGTGCCTATCGGCATGTCGCCCGGAAAGGCCTGGCGGAACAGGGCATTCGGTTTACTTCCGCGCGGAAGTTTGCTGGCCTGTCCAGTTTGTTCTAGGCCTGCGGCACCCGAGTCGTCCGCCGCGCCGCCACCCCTGAGATTGCCCACATGTCGCCGGACCGCGCTCAAAGGTTCCGCGCACGGTGCGCCAGTAGGTGTCTGCAGGTGCGCAGGCCGTCGCCGGACCGCATCAACTACGCCGAACCCCGGGTACCGGATACTATGCGGCCATGGCAAAGCTGAAGGTCTCCGTGGATGTGCCGATCTCGCCCGAGGACGCGTGGTCGCACACGTCCAACCTGGCCGATCTCGACAAGTGGCTGACGATGCACGAGGCCTGGCGCAGCGAGGTGCCCGAGCAGCTGACGGTCGGCACCCAGCTCGTCGGTGTCACGTCGGTCAAGGGGCTGCGGAATCGCGTGACCTGGACAGTAAAGGCGGCTGAACCGCCGCGCCGGCTGCTGCTCACCGGGGCGGGCAAGGGCGGCACCAAGCTCGGTCTCGAACTGCGGGTGGCGCCAAAGGGCAACGGCTCGGAGGTGACCGTCGATATCGAGCTCGGCGGCAGGCCGCTGTTCGGGCCGATCGGCGCCGGGGTGGCGCGGGCGGTGAAGGGCGATATCGAGCGGTCGCTGGACAAGTTCGTCGCGCTGTACGCCTGAAACAGGCTGCGTCACAGCAGCTCCTGCTACCGCGGCGCACCGGTGATCCGGCGGCCGAGCCCGGCCTTCAAATGATCGATCACAGCCCGGGTTCGGCGCGGTAGCGGTGCGGCGGCGGCGTAGAGCGCGGAGATGTCGGCGCTGGGCGTCTGGATGTCCGGAAGCACCTGGACCAGCGAACCATCGCGCAGCAGCGGGTCGACGTGCCAGAGCGAGCGCATCACCAGCCCGCGACCCTCCAGGCACCACCGGGTGATCACGTCGCCGTCGTTGCTGATCAGATTGCCCGCCACGCGGACCGCGAGTTCCTTTCCGCCGCTCTCGAATCGCCACAGCGCGTAGTCGGATTCGTTCTCGCGCAGGATGATGCAGTTGTGCTGATCGAGTTCGTCGAGCGTCGCGGGTGATCCGTTGCGCCGCAGGTACTCCGGTGACGCACACAACACCCGCCGGTTCACCCACAGGCGGGTCGCGGTCAATCGCGAATCCGGCAGCACGCCCACCCGGATGTCGATATCGAAGCCGGTGCCCGCGATATTGAGCGGCAGCGCCGACAGCTCCAGATCCACCTGCACCTGGGGATTGCGCTCGACGAAATCCGCGAGCAGCGCCGAGATGTGCGCCCGCCCCAGGCCGATCGTCGACCGGACGTGCACCCGCCCACGCAGTTCGTGCCGTTGCTCGGCGATCGAGTCCTCCAGCTCCTCGAGCTGGGCGGCGATCACCGACGCCCCGGCCGCATAGCGCTCCCCCTCCGGCGTCAACGTCAACCTGCGCGTGCTCCGTTGCACCAGCAGCACCCCGAGCCGCGCCTCCATCTGCGCGAGCCGTTTGCTGACCGACGACACCGAGACCCCGAATTCCCGCGCCGCCTCGGTCAGGCTGCGGGAGCGGGCGACGATGTCGAAAAAGGTCACGTCGTCGGTGGACGCGCCGGGCACGGCGACCTCCTCGTCTTTTCCATTCCGGAAACAGTCTCTTTCGCGTTCCGTGCTTTTGCCGCGGAATGTCCGAGCCTACCGTTGTGACCGACCCCGAGACAACGAATACAGGGGCGCTATCGAGAAGATCGGAGCACGCGACGATGGGTGCAACTCACCGAATTGCGGTCATTCCAGGCGACGGTATCGGCAAAGAAGTCGTGCCGCAGGGAGTTCGGGTATTGGAGGCGGCCGCCGCGGCATTCGACTTCACCGTGGATTTCACCGAATTCGATTTCGCCAGCGCGGAATACTATGTGGCCACCGGGAAAATGTTGCCGGACCGCTGGTTCGACGAACTCGCCGGATTCGATGCCATCTTCTTCGGCGCCGTCGGCTGGCCCGAGGTGGTGCCGGACCACATCTCGCTGTGGGGCAGCCTGCTGCAGTTCCGGCGGCACTTCGACCAGTACGTCAGCCTGCGGCCGGTCCGGCTGCTGCGCGGCATCGCCAGTCCGCTGGCCGGTCGGCAGGCCGGCGAGGTCGATTTCTACGTGGTCCGGGAGAACACCGAGGGCGAGTACTCGAGCATCGGCGGCAAGATCTTCGAGGGCACCGACCGGGAAACGGTGTTGCAGGAGACCGTGATGACCAGGACCGGGGTCGACCGAATACTGAAGTACGCCTTCGAACTGGCCCGGCGACGCCCGAAGCGGCACCTCACGTCGGCGACCAAGAGCAATGGCATCTCCATCACCATGCCCTATTGGGACGAACGCGTCGCGGCGATGGCGGTGGACTACCCCGACATCGAGGTCGACAAGTATCACATCGATATTTTGACGGCCAATTTCGTGCTGCATCCGGACTGGTTCGACGTGGTCGTCGCGAGCAATCTGTTCGGCGATATTCTGTCCGATCTCGGCCCGGCGTGCACCGGCACCATCGGCATCGCCCCGAGCGGAAACATCAACCCCGAGCGCCTGTTTCCCAGCCTTTTCGAACCCGTGCACGGCTCGGCCCCCGACATCGCCGGACAGGGCATCGCCAATCCGATCGGTCAGATCTGGAGCGGGGCGATGATGCTCGAGCACCTCGGCGAGCAGGACGCCGCCGACGCCGTGCTGGCGGCCATCGAAACAGTGCTCTCCCGCGGCGAGTCCGCGTTGACGCCGGACATGGGCGGATCGCAGACGACGGAATCCGTTGGCGGACAGGTGCGTGCGCAGCTCGAGTCCGCGACGTCGATGGCGCCCGTGAGCCGGTCATGAGTCTGCAAGCACGGCCCGCGCGGTCGTTCGCGCTGCCCACCCTCGACGGCATGCCGCTGATCGTCCCGGTCATCCTGACCGCAGGGGTCCTCGCCGCCGGGCTCTTCGACGCCATACCCGAGAACATGATCGGCGGGCTCGCCGTGATCGTCGGCCTCGGCATGCTGCTGGGCCCGCTGGGCAACCGGCTGCCGGTCATCTCCAAAATCGGTGGCGGCGCACTCATCTGCTTGATGACGCCCTCGGTGCTGGTGTACTTCGGCGCGTTCAACGAGAACACCTTGGCGGCGGTGAACTCGTTGATGAAGGAGGCCAACTTCCTCTACTTCGTCATCTGCACCCTGGTGGTCGGCAGCATCCTCGGGATGAGCCGGAAGGTGATGGTCGGCGGGTTGATCCGCATCTTCGCGCCGCTCGTCCTCGGGACGGCCGCGGCGGTCTCGGTGGGCATCGGCGTCGCCATGGCGTTCGGCTACAGCTTCCATCGGGCGCTGTTCTACATCGTGGTGCCGATCATCGGGGGCGGCATCGGCGAGGGGGTCATCCCACTCTCCTCCGCCTACGCGTCGGCGTTGGGTGGCTCACCGGGAAGCTATGTCGCCGAACTCATTCCAGCCGCGATCATCGGCAATATCGCCGCGGTGATCACCGCCGGGCTGTTGCGCAGGCTCGGTGACCGCCGTCCGCAACTCGACGGTGGCGGTCAATTGGTGAAGGTGCCCACCGATCCCCTTGCGGCCCCGCCGATCCCGCAACCCGACTTCCCTGCCCGCAACCACGCGCTCGGCGTGCTGCTCATCTGCGGCCTGTTCGTCCTGGCCACACTGCTGGAGGAGATCGTGCATCTCCCGGCACCAGTGCTCGTGATCGTCATGTCGGTGCTCTGCAAGCTGTTCAATGTCTTCCCGCCCGCCGTCGAGGACAGTGTGCGCGGCATATACACCGTCATCTCGCGATACTTCATCTACCCGACCATGATCGGTCTCGGCATGCTGTATCTGCCGTTGAAGAACATTATGGGTGTGCTCTCGGTGGGTTACGTCGCGGCCTGCGTCGCAGTAGTACTCGCGATGGCAGCCACGGGCTTCTGGGTCGGGCGCGCGATCAGCATGTATCCCGTCGACGCTTCCTTGGTAACGGTGTGCCACAGCGGTCTCGGCGGGACCGGTGATGTGGCAATCCTTTCGGCCTCGAACCGCATGAATTTGATGCCCTTCGCGCAGATCTCGACACGTATCGGCGGGGTGACCACGGTGATCTCGGCGGCGACGTTGATCAGGGTGCTCGACGCATGAGGGTCTTGGTCGCGCCCGACAAGTTCAAGGGGAGCCTGACCGCCGCGGCGGTCGCGCGCCGGCTGGCCGAGGGGCTGGCCGGGGCCGGTGTCGACAGTACGCAGCTCCCGCTCGCCGACGGTGGTGACGGCAGTGTCGCCGCCGCCGTCGCGGCCGGGTTCTCCCGTAAGGCGTGCACCGTCGCCGGTGCCGTGGGTACGCCGCGCCGTACCACCCTGGCGGTCCGTGGCGACACGGTGATCGTCGAGGTCGCCGACACCTGCGGACTGGCCACACTCCCCGCCGGGCGGATGCGACCCCTGGACGCGTCGAGTCTCGGCTTCGGACAGGCGATTCGGCAAGCACTGCGACTGTCGCCGCGCCGTGTGGTGCTGGCGCTCGGTGGCAGCGCCGGCACCGACGGCGGCATGGGTTTACTGACCGCCTTCGGATTTCGGTTCACCGATCGGACCGGGCGGATCTTGCCGCCGAGCGGTCGGGCACTGCTCGACATCACCTCGATCGATACCTCGGCAGCGGTACGCCTACCGTCGGTCGACCTCGTGCTCGCTTCAGACGTGACCAACCCGTTGACCGGGCCCGAAGGTGCTGCCGCCGTGTACGGTCCGCAGAAAGGGGCCGATCCGACGGAGGTACGCCTGCTCGATCGGGGCCTGCACCACCTGGTGGAAGCACTGGCCCGCAACGGCTTTCCCGGAGCCGCGCGCTTTGCCGCAGCCCCGGGTGCAGGCAGCGCGGGCGGGCTCGGCTTCGCCGCCATGCTGCTCGGCGCTCGGATGACCTCCGGGGCCGAGTTCTTTCTCGACCTGCTCGACTTCGATCGTCATTGTGCCCAGGCAGATCTGGTCGTCACCGGTGAGGGCAGCTTCGATGCGCAGTCCGAGCACGGAAAGCTACCCGCTGCCGTCGCACGGCGAGCCAGGCCGGTCCCCGTCATCGCCGTCGCAGGGCGCAGCGAAGTACCTCGAACTCGATGGGGTAGAACAGGTTTCGCCGAGGTCTACGCGCTGACCGACTACACCGATCGAGACACCGCGCGCGATCCCGCCTTGACGGCCGAACTGCTCGTCCGGATCGGCCGCGAGATCGGGCACTCCCGTCTGCTGGAGTCGGCCGGCGTTCGATGAGCCCTGCTGCCCCTCGGGCGCACTGGCGTGTGACTTCCTACCCTGGCAGGTCCGCGGTGACGAGCCGGTACCCCAGATCCAGGTGCGGCCGTTCGAGGAGGTCGGCGTAGCGGTTCTGCCATGCGCCGGTCGCCAGGTCCTCCTTCAATCGCGACAACCCTTGTTGCAGCATCGGTTTCGGCGTAAGCGCCAGCATCGACATCCCCGCCTGCACCGTCTCGTCGAGATAAGCCTCAGGCCTGCGCCAATAGGCACCCCCGAACCCGTCAACGCAATCATGCGGCACCGGAACCACCTGCACCGCAGGATTCTCCAGCAATCCCGTGAGCCGCCCCAGCGACACCGCAAGCCTCGCGTCCGTCACCGCAGCCGCAGGCAGATAGTCCCGCACCAGCCAGAACTCCCGGAACACCGCATGATCCCACGTCAGAATCGCAACCTGCCGCCGCGCAACCCGAACCATCTCGGCAACCCCCCGCTCGAGATCACCCCAGTGATGAATAGTCAGCACCGCCAATGCCGCATCCACCGACCCACTACGCACCGGCAGGTACTCGGCAACCGCCCGCACCGCAGGAGCCGCCCCCACCGGCCGCTGCGCAATCATCACCCGACTCGGCTCCACCGCCAGCACAGTCCGGCCCGGCTCATAAGAACCAGTCCCCGCACCAACATTCACCACCGACGCCATGCCCTCCAGCGCCATTCCGATAGCCGCGGCAATCCGCGGATCAGGCCGCCGAGTCAGCGCATACGTCCGCCCCGTCGCGTCATAAACGGTCATCGTGCGCACTCCCCCAGGCTGTGTCGATCCACGTGATCGGACACTACCGCCAGGTCGGGCAGGGCCGTTCCGGGGTGCGGGATCTGAAAAAGGCGCGCCTCCCCAGGTTTTCCTCCGATAGTGCTGAGCGCGTCGCCTGCCGTACCCGACTTCCCCCTGCTGTCAGTCACGCGGTGTCAAGTTCCCGAGGTGGTCATCTGGCTGTGGTCACGTCACGAGAACCCGCAATCGACGGGAGTCATATGGTCGCTAGTTGATCATCACCAACGACCATTCGACTCCGCTCGACCCCACGAACAACCATTTGACTCTGCTCGATCCCCCGATCATCTCGAAATCGGCACCACAGCCAGCCAGCCAGGCCGGAACCCGCCCCCACGCACCTAGCCGTAAGGGGAAAGCCGGGAACCCCACCTCACGCGCCCAGCACTATCGGAGGAAAACCTGGGTACGCACACCTTCTCGAACGTTGACGCATGGGTCCTCCGGTACCCCCGCAACGGCCTCGCCGATCCGAGTGCTTGCACGCACCTGCAACGAACTACTGAAGCCAGCGCGAGTTCAACGCACGCTCAGCCGCCGCGGTGAGCGAGCCGAGGACCCGAAGCCGAGCGATGCCACCGTCCGGGTAGATGTCCACGCGGACATGCGTAGCCGGACGATCACTGGGCGCAAGCCGGAACCGGTGGGGTGTGTCGGGTTGCAGCGTTGTCCTCGCCAGCAGTTCGAACCAGGCGGAATCATCAGCGGACGGCAGGGGCTCTGGGCCTTGGTGATCGATACCCAGGATGCGGGTTTCGCCGGGTGCGTTGAACAGCAGGTTGGTGGTGTCGAGTTCGATCAGTGCCGGAACGCCCTGGGCTGCAAGTTCGATGACCGCCCAGTCGTTTCCGTTGTCGCGGCGGCGCGCGGTTTCCCAGCCCTCGGCCTGGTTGCGAGCCAGGCCGGGCGAGAGCATGTTGTCAGGGGCGGAGTAGAACATGTTGGAGCAGGCCACTGTTCGAGCGCCGTTTTCGAGGGCCGCGAGGTCTACGGTGAGACCGGTGAGCAAGGTCGGATCCGGGACCACCTCGCCGTGCACACGCAGCCGCGCCACGCCGCCGTCCGGGAAGATGTTCAGGCGGACGTGGGTGAAGATGCGGTCGTCGGCAACGGGCAGTTCATGTTTCGCGTCGCCGCCCAGTGCACTGCGCGGCACGATCTCCACCCACTCGGCCGAATCCAGTTGCGACGGTGACGGGTAGCCGGGAGCGCGGCAGGCCTCAACAGAGGTGAACGGCGGATAGTTGCCTTTGAACCAGGCGGTGTCGATGACAACGCCACGGATCACCCCGGGCATACCGAGCCGGATGATCGCCCAGTCGTGGCCGGGCCCGCGATGCCGGCGAGTCTCCCAACCGTCGTACTCCTGGCCTTTCGGCCCGAAGGTGTGCTCGGCGAACCGCGGTTCCCAAGGGTTGATCAGGTTTTCCCGCTCTTCGAACGACTCGTCGCTCGCGGCGACCACCCCGGCGCGGTGCGTGCGCAGCGCCAGGTCGGGCAGGTTGGTGAAGTCAGACATGGTTCCCTATCCGGTTGTGGTGCAAGGAGATCAGGCTGCCCGCGGGCGGGTGGCCGTTGCCGACGACCCGCCCGCGCAGCCAAGTGGCGTGCACGAGCCCGCGCAGTTCCCGGCCGCCGTAGGGCGTGATCGGATTCTTGTGCGCCAGCGCGCCCGGATCGACGGTGATCGGCGCCCACGGATCGAACGCGACCAGGTCGGCGTCGCACCCGATCGCGATCCGCCCCTTGTGCGACAACCCGGCCAGTTCGGCGGGTGCGGCGGCCATCCAGCGGACCACATCGGTCAGCCGGAAGCCCCGCTCGGCGGCGGCGGTCCACACGGCGGGCAACCCGATCTGCAACGACGAGATGCCGCCCCATGCGGTCGCGAAGTCGCCTTCCTTCAGCTCGGGCGTGCACGGCGAATGGTCGGAGACCACACAGGACAGCACCCCGTCGGCCAAGCCCTGCCACAGCGCGTCCTGGTTACCAGCGTCACGGATCGGCGGGCAGCACTTGAACGCGGTGGACGACGCCTCGGCCGCCGACAGCGTCAGATAGTGCGGGCAGGTCTCCGCGGTGATCCGCACCCCACGCGCCTGCGCCGCAGCCAGCGGTTCGAGACAGGCCGCCGCCGAGACGTGCAGGATGTGCGCGCGCACGCCGGTCGCTTCGGCCAGCGCGATAACCTCTTGCACCGCAGCCTTTTCCGCCGCCCCCGGCCGCGAATCCAGGAACGCGCGGTACGACCCGTCGACCGGATCATGCAGTCGCACCGGATCTTCGGCGTGCACGACGAGCAGCCCGTCGAACGCCGCGAGCTCCCGCATCACCTGCTCCACCTCGCCGAGCCCGAGTGGCGGGAATTCGTCCACCCCAGAAGGCGACAGGAAGCATTTGAAGCCGACCACGCCCGCCTCGTGCAACGGCCGCAGCGACGACAGGTTGCCGGGGATAGCACCGCCCCAGAACGCAACATCCACATGACACTGCCCGGCCGCAACAGACCGCTTGGTCTCCAAATGCGGCACGGTAACCGTCGGCGGCAGCGAGTTCAGCGGCATGTCCACGATCGTGGTCACCCCGCCCGCCGCGGCAGCCTTGGTGGCCGTGGCGAAACCCTCCCACTCGGTCCGCCCCGGCTCGTTGACGTGCACATGCGAGTCCACCAGACCGGGCAGCACAACGAGATCCGCGAGGTCGGTGGTCGCCGCCGCGGGCAGCACCGCGTCGTAGTCCGCCAGCGCGACGATCTTGCCGTCCCGCACGGCAATCGCGGCCGCGCGGATCCCCTCCGGCAGCGCGACCCGCCGGGATCGGATGACCAGATCATGCATGGGCGCTCGCTCCCAGCCAGGCCCCGGCGATCTCACCGGCCAGCCGTTCCAACAGTGGTCCCGCGTTCGCCATGCAGACCTCCGGGTCGGGTTCGAGGTCGGTCAGCGCGTACGCCTGCTCGATGTGGGCGCGGCGCAGCTGCTCGCCGGTGAGCGAGCGCTGGCCGGCCACCGCGACGACCGGCACGGTGGCGCCTGCCGCGGCTCGAGCGACCCCGACCGGCGCTTTGCCGTGCAGGGTCTGCGGATCGAGCGAGCCCTCACCGGTGATCACCAGCCGGGCCCCCTCGATCTGCTCGGTGAACGACATCAGCTCCAGAATGAGCTCGATGCCAGGCCGCACCGTCGCGCCGAGGAAGGCGAGCGCGGCGTAGCCGACCCCGCCCGCAGCACCGGCGCCAGGCCGGTCCGCGACGTCGGCGCCGAGATCCCGTTCGACGATCGAGGCCAAACGTGCCAGGCCCCACTCCAATTCGTCGATGTCGCTACTTCGCGCGCCCTTCTGCGGGCCGTAGATGTGCGCGGCTCCGCGCGGTCCGAGCAGCGGATTGTCCACGTCGGATGCGACGATCACCGGCACCTGCAACATCTCGCTGGCATCGATGCGCGCCAATCTGCTCAGCGCCGCACCGCCCGGCGGCAGCTCGCGACCGTGGTCGTCGAGGAAGCGCACGCCGAGGGCCGACATCATGCCCACTCCCCCGTCGGTGCACGCGCTGCCGCCGAGACCGAGCACGACCCGGCGCGCGCCGCGGGTGGCGGCCGCGCGGATCAGCTCGCCGGTGCCGTAACTCGTTGCCGTCATGGCGGTTTGCAAGGTCGGCCGAATAGGCAGCCGACGCAGGCCGGACGCTTCCGCCAGCTCGATCACGGCCGCCTCGCCCCTCATCGCGAACGAAGCAGCCACCGGCAATCCCAGCGGCCCGGCGACGCTCGTCTGAAAGCGGACGAAGCCCGACTCCACGACGGCGTCGACCGTACCGTCGCCCCCGTCTGCCACCGGCATGCTGACGACGGGGAGGTCCGGGCGTACCCGGCGGAGTCCGGTGACGATGTGCGCGGCGACCTGAGGCGCGGTCAGCGACCCCTTGAACTTGTCGGGGGCGACGACGCAATGGCCATCGCGCCACCCGCCGCGCACATCTTTCGAGCGGGGCGCGTCCGGCCCGCTCACCTGCCGCCTCCGACCGGTTCCGGTTCCGGTTCGATGGCGACGGTGGCAGTGGGCGCGTCCGCGGCGGACTGCGCCAGTTCCTCGAATTCGACGATGTTGTCGATCTCCAAGCCCATCGACACATTGGTGACGCGTTCGAGGATGCATTCGACGACCACCGGCACCCGGTGTTCGACGATCAACTTCTTGGCGTCTTCCAGCGCCTGGCCGATCCGGTCCGGTTCGAAGACCCGAATGGCCTTGCAGCCCAGCCCTTCCGCGACTTTGACGTGATCGACACCGTAGCCGCCGACCTCCGGGCTGTTGATGTTGTCGAAGTCGAGCTGAACGTAGTAGTCCATGGAGAAGTTGCGCTGCGCCTGGCGGATCAAACCCAGGTACGAGTTGTTCACCAGCACATGGATGTACGGGATGTTGAACTGGGCGCCGACCGCCAATTCCTCGATGAGGAACTGGAAGTCGTAGTCACCCGACAGCGCGACCACCGTCGAATCCGGATCGGCGGTCGCGACGCCGAGGGCGGCGGGCAGCGTCCAGCCCAGTGGTCCGGCCTGCCCCGCGTTGATCCAGTGCCGCGGCTTGTAGACGTGCAGCAGCTGCGACGCCTGGATCTGTGAGAGCCCGATGGTGCTGACGTAGCGGACGTCCGGCCCGAACGCCCGGTTCATCTCCTCGTAGACCCGCTGCGGCTTGATCGGCACGTTGTCGAAGTGGGTCTTGCGCTGGCCGAGCTGCTTTCGCGCCCGGACCTGCCCCGCCCAGTCGCTACGGTCGGGCAGCTTGCCGGCCGCCGCGAGCTCGCGGGCGACCTCGATGAACACCTGCAGCGCCGCACCCGCATCGGAGGTGATGCCGAAGTCCGGTGCGAAGACCCGGCCGATCTGGGTCGGCTCGATGTCGACGTGCACGAAAGTGCGGTCCTTGGTGTAGGTCTCGACCCCGCCGGTGTGCCGGTTGGCCCACCGGTTGCCGATCCCCAGCACGAAATCCGATTCGAGCATGGTGGCATTGCCGTACCGGTGCGAGGTCTGCAAGCCGACCATGCCCGCGTGCAACGCGTGGTCGTCGGGGATCGTGCCCCAGCCCATCAGGGTCGGCACCACGGGAACACCGGTCAGTTCGGCGAATTCGACGAGCAGTTCGGCGGCGTCGGCGTTCACGATGCCGCCACCGGCCACCAGCAGCGGACGCTGGGCCGCGTTCAGCATGGCGATGGCCTTCTCGGCCTGCGCCCGGGTCGCCGCGGGCCGATGCACCACGAGTGGCTCGTAGGTGTCGATGTCGAACTCGATCTCAGCGAGCTGCACATCGATCGGCAGGTCGATCAGCACCGGACCGGGCCTGCCCTCCCGCATCAGCTGAAAGGCCTTCTGGAAGCTACCGGGCACCTGCGCGGGCTCCAATACCGTGACCGCCCACTTGGCGACCGGCGCGGCGATCGAGGAAATGTCAACGGCCTGGAAGTCCTCCTTGTGCAGCTTCGCCACCGGCGCCTGACCGGTGATGCACAGGATCGGGATGGAATCGGCGCTGGCCGAGTACAACCCGGTGATCATGTCGGTCCCCGCGGGCCCCGAGGTGCCGATGCAGACACCGATGTTGCCCGCCGTGGCGCGGGTATAGCCCTCGGCCATGTGCGAGGCCGCTTCGACGTGGCGTGCGAGCACGTGCTTGATGCCGCCGTGCGCGCGCATCGCGCTGTAGAAGGGGTTGATCGCCGCGCCGGGCAGCCCGAACGCCTGTGTCGCGCCTTCTTTTTCGAGAATCAGGACCGCGGCGTCGACGGTACGCATCCGTGCCATGGTCAACGCTCCTTGTTCTGGCTTGTGTTGCGTGTTTGCATCGCGTGCGGCTTCGCACGGTCGGCAGGTTTCTCGCTGCGCACCCAGCCGTCGGGCAGCCGGATGCCGCAGGCTTCGTGCCGCGCGAGCGGCGGCGCGGGCATTCTCATGCCTCGCCTCGACCCGACAGCGCCTCGGCGACCAGCAGCAGACCGGAGTGGTCCAGCGAGCCGTAGCCCATGGCGCGGCCCGCCGCGATCAGCTGCGCGGTGAGCGCGCCCATCGGGATCGACACCTCGGCCTCGCGGGCGGCCTGCAGGATGATGCCCATGTCCTTGTGGTGCAGGTCGATCCGGAAGCCCGGCACGAAGTTGCGAGCCAGCATGGTTTCGCGCTTGAGCTCAAGGATCTTGCTGCCTGCCAGACCGCCGGCCAGCACATCGAGGCCCTTGCCCGCGTCGGCTCCCAGGTTCTCCATCAGCAGGATCGCCTCGGCGACCAGGGCATACGTGCCGCCGACGACGAGCTGGTTGGCCGCTTTGACGCATTGGCCCGCACCGCTGCCGCCGACCAGCGCGAAGGTCTTACCGACCGCCTCGAAAATCGGGGTGGCCGCCGCGAAGTCGGCTTCGGAGCCGCCGACCATGATCGACAGGGCCGCGTTGATCGCCCCGTTCTCCCCGCCGCTGACCGGCGCGTCCAGCACCCGCAGGCCGTTCTTCTTGCCCTGCTCGGCCGTCCATTTGGCGGTCTTCGGGGTGATGGTGGAGAAGTCGATGTAGAGCGAGCCGGGGACGGAGTGCTCGACGATCTCGGGGAAGACCTGCTCGATGTGCTCGTCCTGCGGCAGCATCGTGATGATGATGTTCTTGTCGCGGACCGCCTCGGCGACGCTGGCCGCAGCGGAACCGCCCGCCTCCTCGAGCTTTTCGAGACCCTTCGGGCCGATGTCGTAACCGGTCACGTCGTGCCCGGCCTTGACGAGGTGGCCCGCCATCGGGCTACCCATGATCCCCAAGCCGATAAAACCGATACTGCTCATGCCTGCGCCTCGCTTCGCTCGGCTCCGGCATGCCCAAGGGGCGCTGTGTCGATGATTCGTTCGCTGCGCTCACTCATGCCTGCATCCACTTCCAATCAAGCTCGGGGTCTTTGTATTCGAGGCCGATCCAGCCGTCATAACCTGCGGCGGCGAGGGTTTGGAACAGCGTGTCGAAGTCGAGTTCACCGCTCCCCGGCCGGCCACGACCCGGGTCGTCGGCGATCTGCACGTGGCCGATGTGCTGGGCGTAGGTCTTGATCACCTGGATCAGGTTTTCGTCCATGCGCGCCAGGTGGTACAGGTCGCACAGGAAGCGCACGTTCGGCTCGCCGGTCTGCTCGATCACGCGCACGGCGTGCTCGGCGCCGACGATCGGATAGTGCGGCGACTCATGCGCATTCAGCGCCTCGACCAGTACGGCGGCACCGATCCGAGCGGCGGCACGAGCGGCCAGCCGCAAGTTCTCCAGAGCGAGTTCGTCCTGCTTCGCCGGGTCCTCGCCGGCGATGCGGTTGCCGTAGAGGGCATTCAGCGCCCGGCAGCCGGTACGTTCGGCGATCCCGACGGCTACCTCGATGTTGTCGCGGAACCGGGTGATCTCACCGGGGACGGAGACCAGCCCTCGCCCCACCGGAATAAGGTCGATGAAATTCAACCCGACCAGCTGCACACCGGCTTCATCGATAGCGCCCACGAACGCGTCGATCTCTTTGTCCCCCGGCGTGGGATCCTCGCCGAAGGGCCACCAGAATTCGACCGCGTCGAAACCGGCCGCCTTGGCTGCGGCCGGACGCTCCAGCAGCGGTAGATCGGTGAAAAGAATAGAGCAATTGACGTCGAATCTCGGGAGACCGGACTCCCCTGCGTAATGCTTCATTCAGCTCCTTCTCGATATTTCTTCCAGCTGCCGATGCGGGTGATGTCGATCAGCTCCGGGTACGACGTCGGCGGCCTGCGCAACACCATCGACAGGACCGACCTGCCGTCGTCCAGCTCGATCGCGCCGAGCTCCAGCTCCGGCGGTTCCGCAGGTAGCAGGCTTTCGCGCAGGACGTCGAGCGGCACGTCGAACAGTTCGCCGGTGATCGAGTAGCCGCCGTCCGGCGACGGGTCGAGGCCGGGAAAACGGTCGCCGACCGAGAAGAATCGGTAGCGTGGCGCGGTTTTCGCCTCACCGGCGAACGGCGCACCGTTCAACAGGTGGTTGAGCGGCCCTCCGCGCATGGCGGAACCGTTCAGGAAAATCAACGGCATTATCGGGTCCTTTTGTATCGAATTTCATCAAGTATGCGTGGATTACGCGGTGTTCGGATAGATGAGATCAACCCAAAGCTGATCGAGCATTCCGAAGTCGAATTCGTATGATGCTCCAGCCGAATACCGTCACCGGGTCGGCAGCAGGTCCCGATGGATGGCTCCGTCGGTGGTATTGAGTGGCCGGGCCGAGCCGCCGCGCCGGACCGCGACGATTTCCGCGGCGATGGCGACAGCGGTCTCCTCGGCAGTGCGCCCGCCCAGGTCGAGTCCGATCGGCGAATGCAGCACCGCCAGTTCGGCTTCGGAGAGACCGGCGGCGCGCAGACTGGCCATCCGATCCTCATGCGTGCGTCTCGAACCCATCGCGCCGACATAGGCGACCGGCAGCCGTAATGCTTTCTCCAGCAACGGGATATCGAACTTCGCATCATGCGTCAGCACACACAGCACGGTCCGGGAGTCGACCGCGGTGCGCGCGAGGTACCGGTCGGGCCACTCCACGACGACCTCGTGCGCGTCGGGGAACCGCGCCCGCGTGGCGAACACGGGGCGGGCATCGCAGACCGTGACGTGATAGCCGAGAAACCGGCCCATCCGCGTGACGGCGGCCGCGAAATCTATTGCGCCGAACACGATCATGCGCGGCGGCGGTACGTACGATTCCACGAAGACCGTCAATTCCCGGTCGCCGCAACCGATGACACGCACGCCGGTCGCGCCGATGTCGAGCATGGCCCGCGCTTCGGCGGCTACCACCGGATCGAAACTTGCCCCGAGCATCCACCACGGCCCCAAAGCCATTGCGGCCCCGGTGTTCAGGTCGCGGGCCAGCGCCACCGGCTCGGCCGATCGCAGCAGGGCCTCGATCGTGTCGTGCTCGGCAGGTGTGACGATCTGGACGAACACCTCGATCTTGCCCCCGCAGGTCAGCCCGACGGCGAACGCGTCGTCGTCGCTGTACCCGAAGGTTTCGCGCACCGGCTGCCCGGTGCGCAGTGCCTCGCGGCAGAGCTCGTACACCGCACCTTCGACGCAGCCACCGGAAATGCTGCCGATGACAACACCTTCGGCATCCACCGCCAGGGCGGCGCCCGGCGGCCGCGGCGCACTGCCGCTGACGCCGATCACGGTGGCCACGGCGTAGGTCTTACCCGCCGTATGCCAGGGCAGGAGCTCTGCCGCGAGGTCACGCATTGTTTCCGCCGTTCTATCCGCCGAGCATCAGTTCGATGGCCGCGATGCCGAAGTACCCGGCGAAGACCGCCGCGACCACCCAGATCAGCCAGTGGATCTCGCTGAACTTGCCCCGCGCCGCCTTGATCACCACGAAGGCAATGACGCCCGCACCGACACCATTGGTGATCGAGTAGGTGAACGGCATCAGCACGATCGTCAGGAAGGCCGGGACGGCGACTTCCAGATCGGCCCAGTCGATCTTGCGCGCCTGGGTCATCATCAGCGCACCGACCAGCACCAGCGCCGGCGCGGCGGCCTGGATCGGCACCACGGCCGCGAGCGGGGTGAACAGCACTGCGAGACAGAACAATCCACCGGTCATCACACTGGCCAGCCCGGTACGTGCGCCCTCACCGACACCCGTCGCGGACTCGACGTACACGGTGTTGCCCGCGCCGCCGCTCACACCGCCGATGACCTGCCCGATACCGTCGACGGTCAGCACCTTGCCGAGGCCCGGCATGGTGCCGCGCTCGTCGAGCAGACCCGCCTCGTCACAGACCCCGAACACGGTGCCCATGGCGTCGAAGAACCCGGTGAGCACCAGCGTGAACAGCACGACGCCCGCGACCAGCCCACCCGCCCTGGCGAATCCGCCGAGCAGGTCGATATCGAGCACCAACCCGAAGTCCGGCGCGGCGAAGAACCCCTTCGGCGTCTCCGGCACCACCGGACCCCACGTCTTCGGATCGACCTTCGCCAGCGAGTTGACCACGATGGCGAGCACCGTGGCGACGGCGATGCTGATCAGGATGGCGCCCGGCACCTTTCGGATGAACAGTGCCAGCATGAGCAGCAATCCGACGGCGAAGATCACTACCGGCCACCCGGAAAGGTGCCCACCGGCGCCGAGCGTGACCGGCGGACCGGTCTGCGCACCGTGGCCGACCACACCGGCCGAGACCAGGCCGATCATCGCGATGAACATGCCGATGCCGACGCCGATCGCGTTCTTCAGCGACAGCGGAATGGCATTGATGATCATCGTGCGCAGGCCGGTCGCGGCCAGAATCACGATGACCACGCCCATCAGCACCACCAGGCCCATGGTCTGCGGCCACGTCATGTGCGGGGCCGCCTGGAAGGCGACCACCGGGACGACGCCCAGGCCGGCCGCCAGGGCGAGTGGTACGTTGCCGACGAGGCCCATCAGAATGGTGCTGAGCCCGGCCGAAAACGCGGTGGCAGTGGTGAGTTGAGCGATGCTCAGGGTGTTGCCGTCGATGTCCTTGACCCCGCCGATGATCAGCGGGACGAGCAGGATGACGTAGGCCATCGCGACGAAAGTGGTGATACCGCCGCGGATTTCGCGGGAGACGGTGGTCTTGCGTTCGCTCAGCCGAAAGAATCGGTCGAGCGGGGATCTTCCGGTGACCGGCTCCGGGACGGAGGAGTGGGTCTGGACTTGGGTCATTGGCGTGCCCTCCTCGGGGCATAGCCGACCTACGAACCGGCCGTCATGGCCGGATCGCGTGGTTCGGTTCTGCTGTTGTGGGGTCTGTGTTGCGTTGTCACGCAGGCGATGTCGCAAGCGACACGGTGCCCACGTGACGGACACAACCCCTGTTGATCAACTGCTCCGGATGATGTCTTCCGGACGCACCGGCACTCGGTTGATGTGCACGGTTCCTCCCGCGGAACGGCATGCGTCCCGAATGGCCGCGACGACCGCGGGAGTCGAGGAGAGCGTGGGTGGCTCTCCGGCGCCGCGCAGCCCGTATGGGGCGTGCGGGTCGGCGTTTTCGAGAATCTCCAGCCGCTGTGGCGGCATATCGAGAATCGTGGGGATCAGGTAGTCGGTGAAGGACGGGTTGAGCACCTTTCCGTCGCGGACCTGAATTTCCTCCATGACCGCGAGGCCGAGGCCCTGGGCGGAGCCACCGTGGATCTGGCCCTCCAGCGACAAGCGGTTCATGATCTTTCCGACATCTTGGACGGCGTCCAGCGCAACGACTTTGACCAGACCCAGTTCGGTGTCGACATCCACCACGGCCCGGTGCACGCACAGGGCGAGCTGGGTGTGGCTGTCGCCCTGACCCGTCACGGGATCCATGCCGGTGGTCGGCTTGTGATGGAACTCCCTTGTCTCCTCGATGATTTCGTCACCGAGCAGATCCACGAGCGCGGCATACACCTCACCGGTGTGCGAGACCACCTTGCCGCCGACCAGCCGAAGTCCGCGGGCAGCGCCGAAACGTCCTTGGGCCAGGGCGAGTACGCGCATCCGCACCGCCTCGCACGCGGCCTTCACCGCACCACCGGTCATATAGGTCTGCCGGGAGGCCGACGAGGAGCCGGAGCTGCCGACCTGGTTGTCGGCCGGATGGATGGTGACCCTCTCGACGCCGAGTTCGGTGCGCGCGATCTGTGCTTCGACGGTGACCAGCCCTTGGCCGACCTCGGCCGCGGCGGTGTGCACCAGCGCGACCGGTTCGCCGCCGATGACTTCCAGCCGGACCCGCGCCGTGGAGTAGTCGTCGAAACCCTCGGAGAAGCAGATGTTCTTGATACCGACGCCGTAACCGATGCCACGCACAACACCCTCGCCGTGGGTGGTTTGCGAGGCACCACCGGGCAGGTTCCGGATATCGGCGACATCCAGCGGCGCGGGCAGCGGCATGTCGCGCGCCTGACCGAGCATCTCGGCCATCGGCATCGGCGCGTGCACCACTTGCCCGGTCGCGATCTTGGAACCCTGACTCACGGCGTTGATCTGCCGCACGTGCACCGGATCGAGCCCGACCGCCTCGGCGATCTTGTCCATCATCGACTCGTGCGCGAAACACGCCTGCACCGCACCGAATCCGCGCATCGCGCCGCACGGCGGGTTGTTCGTGTAGACGCCGTACGCGTCGATCTCGAGGTTCGGGATCTCGTAGGGACCCACCGCGAGCGAGGCCGCGTTGCCGGTGACGTTGAGCGTGGCGGAGGTGTAGGCCCCGCCGTCCAGCACGATCCGGACCTTGGCGAACACGATCTTCCCGGCCCGGGTGACGCCGTACTCGTAGCGCATCTGCGCCGGATGCCGGTGCACGTGCCCGAAGAAGGACTCCTCGCGGTTGTACATCATCTTGACCGGCTTGCCGGTGTAGAGCGCCAGCATGCCCGCGTGGATCTGCATGGACAGGTCCTCGCGGCCGCCGAACGCGCCACCGACGCCGGCCAGCGTCATCCGCATCTTGTCCTCGGCCAGATCCAGACAGGGACCGATCTGCGTGAGGTCCCAGTGCATCCACTGCGTGGCCACGTAGAAGTCCAGGCCGCCGTCCTCGGCGGGCACCACCAGGCCGGACTCCGGACCGAGGAACGCCTGGTCCTGGATGCCGACCTCGTAATCCTCGGCGATCACCACCTCGGCCAGCGCCCGGCCGACCTCCATGTCGCCGACGCGCACCGGCTGATACCGGGTGATGCCGCCGCGCTCCTGCACCTTGTGCCGCTCCGGGTCGGCGACCACGGCGAGCGGATCGGTGATCGGCTGCAGCACCTCCCACTCGATCACGATGGCTTCCATTGCGCGCCGGGCGATCTCGGGATGATCGGCGGCGACCAGGGCAATCGGCTCACCGTGGTGGCGGACCTCGTCGATGGCGAGCACCGGCTGGTCCCAGGTGTGGTCGAGCCCGTACATCTTGCGGCCGGGCACGTCCTCGTGGGTCAAAACAGCGTGCACGCCGGGCAGTTTCAGCGCGGGGCCGATATCGACGCGCAGGATGCGGGCGCGCGGATGCGGGCTGCGCAGGGTCGCACCCCAGAGCATGCCGTCGATCCACAGATCCGAGGAGTAGGCGAATTCGCCCTTCACCTTGAGGGTGCCGTCGGGCCGCAGCGGGCTCTCGCCGACGCCGCCCTTGCCGGGTGCGGCGACCTCACCGGGGAAACGGGTGGTTCGAGCCGAGGTCATCGAGACTCCTCCTGTAGCAGGCGATTCCGCGCGGCCGCGCCGGCCCGGCCGACCGCGTCGTGCGAGACGGTGCGCAGCTCGTCGTTCTCCACGACGGTGCGACCACCGACCAGCAGCCGGGCCAGCGGCGGCGTCGGCCCGAAGACCAACGTGCACACCGGATCCTGGACCGCGGCGCGGAACCCGTCGACCCGCCACATGGCGATGTCGGCGAGCTTGCCGGGTTCCAGGCTGCCGATCTCCAACTGGCGACCCAGGTTTCGGGCACCACCCAAGGTGCCGACCTCCAAGGCCTGGCGCGCGGTCAGCGCGGTCGGGCCGTGCACCGCCCGCTGGAACAGCATGGTCTGGCGCAGTTCACCGGCCAGCGAGGTCAACTCGCTGGACGCCGCGCCGTCCACCCCGAGGCCGACCGGGGCACCCGCCGCCAGCAGGTCGGTGATGCGGGCGATGCCCGCGCCGAGCCTGGCGTTGGAGCTCGGGCAATGCGCCATGCCCGTGCCGGTCTCGGCGAAGCGGCGAATATCGGCGTCGTGCAGGTGCACGGCATGCGCGAACCAGACGTCGTCGCCGAGCCAGCCGAGCTTCTCCATGTATTCGACCGGCGTGCAGCCCATCTGCTCGCGGCAGTGCTCTTCCTCGTCGAGCGTCTCGGCGAGATGGGTGTGCAGCCGAACGCCTTTGCTGCGCGCCAGCGACGCGGCGTCGGTCATCAGGCCTTCGCTCACCGAGAACGGTGAGCACGGCGCCACCGCGACGCGCAGCATCGAGTCGAACGACGGATCATGGTACTTATCAATGATTTCCGCAGTGTTCAGCAGGATCGCGTCACGATCCTCGACTACCTCGTCCGGCGGCAGCCCGCCGTCGGACTGACCACGGTCCATCGAACCGCGGCACGGATGGAACCGGATGCCGAGCTCGCGGGCGGCCCGCACCTCGGCGTCGAACAGATCTCCGCGCCCCTGCGGGAAGACGTAGTGGTGATCACTGCTGGTGGTGCAGCCGGTCAGCGCCATCCAGCCCAAACCGGCCGAGGCCGCGCCGTAGACGACGTCGGCGTCCATCCGCGCCCAGGTGCGGTACAGGCCGGTCAGCCACTCGAACAGCGTCGAGTCCTGGAACATGCCCTGGGTCGCCCACTGGTACAGATGGTGGTGCGTGTTGACCAGACCGGGGGTGACCAGGCAGCCCGTGCCGTCGATGCGTTGCGCGTCGGGCACGATGGGCGCCGGTCCCGCGCCGAGTGATTCGATCCTGCCGTCGGCGATCACCAGGTAACCGGACGGGATCTCCGGCCCGACGACCGGCGCGATGTACGCGTTCTCGATAACAGTCTTGCTCATCGCGCCGCCGCCTTTCGCTGTGCCGCGAGCCGCACGGCATCCAGGATTTTCTCGTAGCCGGTGCAGCGGCAGAGGTTTCCGGCCAGTGCCTCGCGGATCTCCGCATCGGAAGGATCGGCATTGTGCTCGATGAGGTCGTGCGCCTGCACGATGAGACCCGGTGTGCAGAAACCGCATTGGACCGCCCCCGCCTCGACGAACGCCTCCTGCATCGGGTCGAGCTGCGCGCCCTTGGTCAGACCCTCCACCGTCCGCACCGAACAGCCCTCGGCCTGACCGGCCGCCACCAGGCAGGAACACACCGGCGTGCCGTTCAAATACACCGTGCAGGAACCACATTCGCCCTGCTCGCAGGCGTTCTTGGAGCCGGGAAGGCCCATCCGTTCACGCAGCATGTAGAGCAGGCTCTCGCCCTCCCACACATCGTCGACGGTCTCCGTGGCACCGTTCACGTCGAAGGTCACGCGCATCAGGCTGCCTTCCTTTCTGTCAGGTAGTCGGTCCATGCCCAGCCCAGCGTGCGGCGGGCCAGCACAGACAGGGCGTGCTTGCGGTAGTCCGCGGTGCCGCGGACGTCATCGATCGGGGCCGCCGCGGCCGACACGAGCGCGCCGAACTCGCGCAGCACGCTGTCGGACAGCGGGGCCGGATCGTGCCAAGGCAGCTGTGCGGCAAGGAATTCCTCAGCGGGCCTCGCGCGCAACGGCGTCGGCCCGGCCGAGCCGATGCCGGTTCGCGCGGTGCCGGTACCTGGATACAGCGCAACGGCGAACGAGCACACGGCGATCACCATGGCGTTACGGGTGCCGACCTTCGAAAAGTACTGCGGCCCTTCGGCCGGCGGCAGCCAGACCGCGCGGATCAGCTCGTCGGGTTCGAGGGCGTTCTTCTTCACCCAGACGTAGAAGTCGTCGATCGGGATCATCCGGGTGCCGCGGGTGGCCGATTCGACCTCGATCACCGCGTTGCCCGCGAGCAGCGCCGGATGGGTGTCCCCGGCCGGTGACGCCGCGCCGAGATTGCCGCCGACGGTGCCGCGGTTGCGGATCTGCGGCGAGCCGACGGTGCGCGAAGCCTGGGCCAAACCCGGCAACTGATTGCCGAGCCGGTTGATGATCCGGACGTACGGCACACCCGCGCCGATGCGCAGCTTGTCGTCGATCTCGCTGTACTCGAACAACTCTCGGCACGGATTGAGGTCGAGCAGGGCGCTCGGGCGGCCCTTGTCGAAGTTGAGCTCGACCATCATGTCGGTGCCGCCCTGGATGGGCGTGGCGTCGGGGCGGTTCGACTTGATGTCGAGGGCGTCCGCCCAGCTGGTGGGTCGCAAGAAGTCCATCGTCACTCCCACGCGGGTCCGGCGGCGGGCGCGTCCTCGCGCAACACGGTGCCTTCGATCAGGCCGTAGGGGCGGTCGGCCGCGTAGAAGACCTCGTTGTCGTTGGTCAGGCCGAAGGCGGACAGGTCGACGACGAAATGGTGCTTGTTGGGCAGCGACAGCCGGACCTCACCGATCTCCGCGCAGGCGGCGAGTACCCGCTCGCCCATCGCGTAGAGGGTTTGTTGCAGTGAGTAGCTGTAGGTTTCGGCGAACGCCTCCAGCATGGCGCGCCTGGCTTCGCGGTAGGTCTTGTCCCAGTCGCTGGGTTCGCCGATGTAGCGCCACTCCGCGTTGACCTCGGTGGCGAGGACGCGGTCGTAGGCCTCTTGCAGCGTCGTGTACTTGTCCTTCAGGTACCCGTGGAACTCCGAACCGGTGGAGTTGAGCACCACCAAGCCCTGCAAACCCGCGACGACCCAAGACTTTTCGCCGTCGTAGTGCACCCGCGCGGTCCGCACCTCCTGTCCCGAGCGAACGAACGAGTGCTGCTCGTTGCTCGCGCCGAGCACGATGCGCTCCCAGGCGTACTCCTCGACGCTGACCCGCGCGTGGTGAATCGTCGGCTGCGAATCCACGAAATGCCGGGCCAGCAACTCACCGAACGCCTCCGGCGACGAGATGCCGTGCTCCTTGGCGAAGGCGAAGACGGTGTTCTTCTGCGTGTCCGTCGGCAATACTGCGCTGTTGTCGCCGGTGAGGTGCACCTCGTCCATGTCGCCGGACAGTGCGACGCCGACATTGAGATCCCGGATCTCGTGCACGCCACCGTTTTTCGTCACGCCGACGACATGGGTCTCCGCTTTGCCATATCGGTTCGGACCGAGCTTGATCGACATTGTTCAGCTACCTCGATAGGTGGAGTAGGAATACGGACTGAGCAGCAGCGGCACGTGGTAGTGCGCCGCCGGGTCGGCGACGGTGAAGTCGATGGCGACCGAGGGGTAGAAGGGGCTGAGCTCGGCGGTGTCGAAAGTCAGCCGGTGCGTGCCGGTTTCGGGAGCGGGCAGGTCTTTGATGCGGCCGTCGTCGTCGGTGTGCCGTTCGGCGAGCACGGTTCCGTCGGCGCGGGACAGCTGGACCCTGAGTCCGGCGGCCGGCCGCCCGGTCACCGCGTTCAGCACGTGGGTAGACAAACTCACTTGTCCCCCAGCAGCTTTCGCACCCGCAGCCGGGTGATGTCGGCGAGCTCGCTCTGTACCTTGATGCGCTCGTCGAGCAGCGAGTTGGCCAGGCGCTTGCGCAGCTCGGTGAGCATCTCCTCGGCGCTGCGGCCGGTGGCGCGGATCAGGAAGACGTGACCGAACCGGTCCTCGTAGGCCCGGTTGCCTGCGGCGAGCTCGGCCCGCACGGCGGCGTCGGCGGTCGCGGCGCCGGACTGTTCGCCGCGCGACCACGCGACCTCCCGCTCGGACAACTCGGCCTTGGCCCGATCGCCGATGCGCGGATGCGCCGCCAGCGCCTCCTCGACATCCGGCCAACTCAGCTCGCACACCGCGGCGACGGCCGCGGCGGTGGCGCTCGCGGCGTCGGGATGGGGCCGCGAGGCCGCCACCTTCTGCGCCCACTGCCGGGACGCGCAGCAGGTCAGCAGTTCCTGCACGGCGCGGTCCGGCGGCAACGAGTTGAGCCATCCGATGTCGCCTGCCATCTGACCTCCTGTCGGGGTTCGCCACTCTGTTCCGCAAGTACACCCGCCGGGGAACATCGCAGCTAGAAACGAGAAATCTGAACTGTGCGCCAGTTCACAACCAACTCTTTGTGCGAATGTCCAAGGGCGTTCACCAGGGGTGCGACTGTTAGCCTTCGCACCGTGCGCCTTCGATCACTGCTGACCATGGCGGACCTGGGACTAGAGCTCGTCACCGGCGAGGAAGAGCTGGACCGGTTCGTGCGCTGGGTGGTGACCACCGACATGCTCGACCCCGGCCGCTACCTCTCCGGCGGCGAGCTCGTGCTCACCGGCATGCAGTGGCGCCACGACCCCGCCGACAGCGAGGTGTTCGTCCGCGCGCTGGCCCAAGCCGGCGTGGCGGGCATGGCCGCGGGTGACGCCAGGTACGGCGGTGCGCCGCCGGACGTGGTCGAGGCCTGTCGCAAGCACCGGATTCCGCTGTTCCGGGTGCCGGAGACGGTCGCGTTCGCCGCGGTCACCGAGCAGATCACCCGCAATCTGTCGACCGGACGGGCCGCGGATCTCACCGCGATCCTGGACCGGCACCGCCAGCTCGTCTCGGGCGCCGGTCTCGGCTCGGTGCTGGAGCTCATCGAACGCGACCTCGGTATGCGCTGCTGGGTGGTGTCGTCCACCGGGCGGGCGGTGGCCGGGCCCGCCACCGCACCGCCGGTCGAGGTGACCACCGCGTTTCTCAGTGCCCGTCGCCTGCCGTGCGCGTTGCTGCACGAGGGCAGCCGCTTCTCCCTGTTCGCGGTGGACGAGCACCGCACCTCGCGGGCCGCGGACTGGTTCCTGGTGTTCGAGGGCGATTACACCGAGTGGCCCGAGGAGCGGCGCGCACTGGCCGGTGAGCTCGCCGCCGTGGTGTCGCTGGAACGCGCCCGTCAGGACGACCGGCAGAGCGCCGAGGGGCGGCTCGCGCAGGAACTCATCGAGCTCATCGTCTCGGATGCCAAGCCGACCGAGATCATTTCGCGGCTGGAACTCACCGGATTGGGGCCCGCCGAGACCTACATCGCCGTCGCGGCCGCCGGCGATGACACGTTGCGGCCCGGCGAATTACGCGTGCTGCTGCGCGAAATCTTGTACGGCAGAAGGCCTGCCGCCGGTGTCGTGGACGGCGAAGCGATCGCGCTGATCCCGGCCGGACCGGACACCCCCGTGATCGACGAAATCAACCGTGCCGTCACCGCTTTGGAGCCCGGACTACGCGGCAGCCGACTATCCGTGGGCGTCAGCGGCGTGGTCGACGGCGAAGGCCTGCGCGGCGCCGTCGAAGAAGCCCGCTACGCCCGCCGCATGGCCGCAGGCCGCCTGCAACCCGCCAGCGTCGTCGGCCACGACGAACTCGCCACCCACATGCTCCTGCTCGCCTCGGTCCCCGACGAGGTCCGCCGCATGTTCCGCCTGCGCCTCCTCGACCCCCTCACCACCTACGACCAGGACAACCGCGCCGACCTCGTCCACACCCTGGAAACCTTCCTAGAGGTCTCCGGCTCCTGGACCAAATGCGCCGACCTCCTCCACGTCCACGTCAACACCCTCCGCTACCGCATCCAGCGCATCGAAGAACTCACCGCCCGCGACCTCTCCCGCCTCGAAGACCGAGTCGACTTCTTCCTCGCCCTAGCCTTGCGCTGAACGGAGTTCTCGCCGCGAAGCAGGCACTCGCTTGGCCGACCACCCCAACGCTCCGCACCATCGCTATGGCGCTTCGCACCGGTTCAGCTGCTGCACAACAAATTCAACGACATCTACGCATCGGCTGAACCGACCTGGGTGATCTTGCGGTTGCCGAGGCGGGACATCAGGTCCTGATGCAGGATGCGCAGTAGGTCGGTCAGGTCGGCCTGCTGTTCGGGGGTCAAGCCGGAGAGCAGGTCTGCTTCGCGGCCGAGGACCTGGTCGACCAGTCGCTCGACGAGGTCGTGGCCGGCCGGGGTGAGGGCGACGACGACGGCGCGCGAGCCGTCGTCCAGGGGTGCGCGGGCGACCAGGCCTTCGGCTTCGGCGCGGGCGACGCGCTGGGAGATGGCGCCTGCGGTGAGCATGGTGTGGTCTTGGAGCTGACGAGTGGTCAGGCGGTATGGCGGGCCGCTGCGGCGGAGCACGCTGAGCAGGTCCAGGGTGGCGGTGTCGGCGTGCTCGGCGGCCAGCACTCGGCGGCGATCGTCGCCGAATACCTTGGCCAAGTGCCAGATTCGGGTTACCACACCGATGCCGTCGACCGGCGTACCCGGGCGCTCACGCCGCCAAGCCAGTGCGATCGCGTCGACGGGATCGTTGTCGTCCATGCCACTCCTCGGTTGCGTTTAGACCTAAACGCCAGCTACGTTTAGGTCTAAACATACCCGATGAAGGAGAGTCACATGGCACGGAACATCGTGGTAACCGGCGGAGCCACCGGCATCGGCCGGGCCATCGCGCGCACCTTCGCGGCCGAGGGCGACACGGTGGTGATCACCGGGCGCCGGGCCGAGCCGCTGCACGCCACGGCCGCGGAACTCGGCGCGACGGCCTACGTCTGCGACGCGACCGATCCGGCACAGATCGAGACGCTGGTCGATCAACTCCCCCGCGAAATCCACGTGCTCGTCAACAACGCGGGCGGCAATACCGACTTCGACCTGAACGCGCCGGCCGACCTGCGGAGCCTGGCCGCCGCCTGGCGAGCCAACCTGGACGCCAACCTGATCAGCGCCGTGCTGATGACCTCGGCACTGCGCGACCGGCTGACGAATCCAGGAGCCGTGGTGAACATCGGCTCGATCGCCGCGGACAAAGGCGCGGGCGCCTACGGCGCGGCCAAAGCCGGACTCGCCTCGTGGAATACGCAGCTGTCCGCCGAGTTGGGCCCGCTCGGCATCACCGCGAATGTCGTTTCCCCCGGCTACATCTCCGACACGGAGTTCTTCCGGGACAAATTGACCGACGAACGGCGCGCATCCCTGATCGCCGCCACCCATACTCGCCGCCCCGGCGTTCCCGACGATATCGCCGCCGCGGTGCACTATCTCGCCTCACCCGCCGCCAGGCAGGTAACCGGTCAGGTGCTCGCGGTCAATGGCGGCGAACGCACCACGCGGTAAGACCGCGCCGCGCGGAGAAAGGCGGGCAATGGGGTCGATACAGGCATTACGGAAAGCGGGGATTAGCATGATCGAGCTGGTAACGGTGGATTTGCCGATCCCGAGGTGGTTCGATGACGAAAGCTGTTCCACGGCCTGTTGCGCTGGGCGATGATGCTGCCCGGACACTGGCTAATGCCACGAAAACCGTTCCGCAGATGGAGTCGATCACCCCACGGTGGTTGGTTCATCTGCTGAACTGGGTTCCTGTCGAGGCCGGTATCTACCGGCGCAACCGGGTTACCCACGAACAAACCGTCGATATTCAGTGCGATAACTTCGACGAGTCTCCGCTTCCGGAGACATTTATCGACTACGAACGCGACCCGCGCGAGTATCGACTCAAGGCGGTGCACACGATTCTCGACGTGCACACGCGCGTTTCAGATTTGTATTCGAGCCCGCACGATCAGATTGCTCAGCAGTTGCGGCTCACCATCGAAGCGATCAAAGAGCACCAAGAGGGCGAGCTGATCAACAGCCCTGACTATGGGCTGATCGCCAATGCCGCGAAAAAGCAGCGGCTGGCGACGATCGCCGGACCGCCGACGCCCGACGATCTCGACAATATGATCACGAAGGTGTGGAAAGAACCCGGATTCTTCCTTACTCATCCGCAGGGCATCGCGGCCTTCGGCAGGGAATGCACCCGGCGCGGTGTGCCGCCGCCGACGGTGAGCATGTTCGGGTCGCAGTTCCTGACCTGGCGTGGCATTCCGATCATTCCGTCGGACAAGGTTCCGGTGGATCGCGGCAAGACCAAGTTCCTGCTGATTCGCACCGGCGAAGCCAGGCAGGGCGTGGTCGGTCTGTATCAGCCGGGTCTGGCCGGCGAACAGGGACCGGGTCTTTCGGTGAAGTTCATGGGTATTGATCGCAGCGCGATCGCGTCGTATCTGGTGTCGCTGTACTGCTCGCTGGCGATTCTGACCGACGATGCGGTGGCAGTGCTCGACGGAGCCGAGGTGGGCAAGTTCCATGACTACGCACCGACCTACCGGAGCTGACATCTCGCGCCCATCCGACGATGGCGGCGCCGAGTGGATGCTGCCGGACGAGGCGACGCTGAATCGCCTTGCCGGAGCCTTCTTCTCGGCGCTGCCGTCGGCGTCGGCGGGACTCCCCGCCGCATCGATGGGCCCGAGTGTGGCGCAACCGGATCTGCCGACCTCACCACCGAACGTGCCGGTACCGTCTCCGGTGCCGACGGCGACGGCGGTTGGCGCGCCCGGGTTCTCGGGCGCGCCGCACCCCGGTGGACATCCGCCGGTAGCGGCATCGTCAGGCGCACAGGAGGTTTCGGGCGCTACGCCCGGTGGCCGTACCCCAGAGCCCTATGTCCCGGGGGTCGCGGGCATCACGGCGCCCGCAAGCACGCCGTCGGCCGCGTCGGGCACGAGAGGTACGTCAGGTGCCACGCCGCCTGGCGGCCGCACGCCGGAGACGTACGTCCCGGGGGTCACTGGCGTCACTGCGCCCGCAAGCGTGCCGTCGGCTGCATCCGGCACGACAGGATCCTCCGGCACTACATCACCCGGCGGCCGCACCCCCTCAGCTGCCTCCGGCGCCACAGAAACCGCGACCCCGCCGTCGGCCGCGCCCGGCACGAAAACTTCCTCGAGTGCCACGCCGCCTGGCGCCCGCACGCCGGAGCCGTCCGTGCCGGGTGTGTATGGCACCACTGTTCCCGGCGGCCGTACATCGTCGGGCCCGCAGGGACTTTCGGGCTCCACACCGCCGGGTGGCAGCACACCCGCACCGTCGGTGCCAGGCTGGGGGCGCGACGTGCCGATGGCCGACGCCGCAGGACAACCCGCACACCCACCGGTCAGTACTGCGGGCATCCACAACGACCCGTTCTTGACCGCGATACCGTCGTTGCGCGAAGTGCTTTCGCCGCAACGTTTTCCCGAACCCACGTCGTCCGCGGCACCGAGCTTCTACTTCCTGGATCCGCCGACGTCGACGGGCACCGCCGCGCCGACCCGCCTGCCGGACGCACACCCACCGTTCGACGTATACGCGGTGCGCAACGACTTCCCGATCCTGCGGGAACAGGTGAACGGCCATCCGCTGGTGTGGTTCGACAACGCCGCCACGACGCAGAAACCGCGGTCGGTGATCGAGCGCATCACTCGCTTCTATGAGCACGAGAACTCCAACATCCACCGGGCCGCACACGAATTGGCGGCGCGGTCCACCGACGCCTACGAGCAGGCCCGCGACATCGTGGCCCGGTTCATCGGCGCGTCCTCAGCGGAGGAGATCATCTTCGTCCGCGGCGCCACCGAGGGCATCAACCTGATCGCGCAGACCTGGGGCCGCAAGAACATTCGCGCGGGCGACGAGATCATCATCTCGCACCTGGAACACCACGCCAATATCGTCCCCTGGCAGATGCTCGCCGCCGAGACCGGCGCGCGGCTGAAGGTCATTCCGGTGGACGACAACGGCGAGCTGCTGCTCGGCGAATACACCCGGTTGCTGTCCGATCGAACGAAACTCGTTTCGTTGACGCATGTTTCCAACGCCCTCGGCACTATCACCCCGGTGCGCGAGATCGTCGCCGAGGCGCAGCGCGCCGGGGCGGTCACCCTCGTCGACGGCGCCCAATCGGTCCCGCACACCAGCATCGACGTGCGCTCGATCGGCGCCGACTTCTTCGTGTTCTCCGGGCACAAACTGTTCGGGCCCACCGGAATCGGCGTGGTCTACGGAAAATCCGAGATACTGCAAGACGTTCCACCCTGGCAGGGCGGCGGCAACATGATCAGCGACGTCACCCTGGAGCGTTCGCTGTTCCAGCCGCCACCGGGACGATTCGAGGCGGGCACCGGCAATATCGCCGACGCGGTCGGCCTCGGCGCGGCCATCGAATACGTCGAACGTCTCGGCATGGACGCCATCGCGCGCTACGAGCACCACCTGCTCGAGTACGCGACACCCCGGGTCGCCGCGGTGCGCGGGGTCCGGCTGGTGGGCACCGCCGCCGACAAGGCGAGCGTGCTCTCCTTCGTCATGGACGGTTACGAGCCGATCGAGGTCGGCCGGGCGTTGAACGAGCAAGGCATCGCGGTACGCGCGGGTCATCATTGCGCACAACCGATCCTGCGCCGGCTCGGCCTGGAGGCGACGGTGCGTCCGTCGTTCGCCTTCTACAACACCTGCGCCGAAATCGACCGGATGGTAGCGGCCCTCGACCAGCTCGCGGCTCGTTCGCCGCGGTGAATGCCCCGCCAGTCCTTTGCGTCAGCCGCCCACTCGTACAGCTGACGTAAAGGACTGGGCACCAGCGACAGTCACTCAGTACGGCTTGGCCTGACCCGACCACCGCGAATTCAGTGTCCCGGATAAGCGCGCAGGGAAGGAGATCTGCTGTGGATTACCGTCGGAGGTGTAGCGCTGCTGCGGATCCGCGGCGAGCCGGTCCAGCCAGTAGGTGGAGTCGAAGTCGACCGGCGGTGCGCCCGAACGGATTCGGGGAACCGCCGTGGGATCGAGGTCGCCGTAGTGCGACGGTGCCGGGTTCGAGCCGACCAGCAGCACCGCCTCGAACGCATAGTTCGTGCCGTCCCAGCTACCCGCCGTGGCCAGTGCCCGGTCGGCCGGGGAGATGCCGAGCGGCAACGCCATTGTCCGTACCCGACCGGGCGCCGCCGACCCGATGGCGCGCACGTTGTCTGCCAGCTCGCGTTGGACTCCGGCGCTGTCCAGCCGGGCGAGGTTCGCGTGGCTCGCGGTGTGCGCGCCGATCTCGTAACCGTGGGCGGCCAGCCAGGGCAGCGCGCGCGGATCATTCCCGAACGGCTCATTGTTGACGTAGAACGTTGCGGTGGGAGCGAAGTCGGGATGCTCGGTGCGGAACTGTTCGAGGATGCCGATGGCGGTGTCGGGCGCTACCTGACCGTCCGCGGTGAAGGTGAGCTGGCTGAGGGTGGAGTCGTCGAAGGTGAGCACCACCGGATGGGTGCCCGCCGGGAGGTCGACGGCGCCGGAGATGTACGCGGCGGCGGTCACCGGACGGTAGTTCTCGCGATACAGCCGATCGAGCTCAGCGCGGAATTTCGCTGGTGTCTGGTCGTATTCGCTGTCCGGCGCGGCCGCCAGCTGGTGGTACATCAGGATCGGCACGACGCCGAGCTCGTTGGCGCCCACCGCGGCGGGATCGGGCGGCGGGCTGCTCGCGGGCGGCGGCGTTTCCGCCATCGCACGCTGTGCATCGACTGGTTCGGCGTCCGCCGTGCAGGCCGCGGCGGCCGTGCACACCAGCACCGACAACATAACTCGAACACCGAGGGTCGCGTTCATCGCCACCGCGCGAACAGTACGCGAGCGCGACCATTTCGTTGCACACGAAACACCGGCAAAGTAGCGACGGCCGCGGGCCGAACCCGCGATAGTTGATCATCATCGGACGAAAGTTGGTGTGCGCGTTGCTAGAAAGACTAGGCGTTACAGGACACCGGCGGTTGGCGGCGGTCCTGGTTATCTCAGTCTTATCAATTCTTGTCGCTTCTGTGACCCTCAGCTCGGTGCGTACCGAACCGAAGGGATTGAGCCTGGCCGGCCTCCCGAACACGCTGATCGGCGCGACTGCCCTGTCCGCCACGACATTGCGGGTGGACGCGGGTGAACACGACCCCGCCGCTATGCGACTCGAGCTCAACGGCGCACCGGTCACCGGCACCGTCGAAGGCAACACCGTGGTGTACCGCCCGGGGTCACTGCCCGATGGCGAACACAAATTCACCGCCGAGATCCCGCCGAGCTTGCTGGGCTTCCTGCGCACCGGCCCCGGCGTATCCAAGACGTTCACGGTGGACAACGAGCCACCGGCCCTGGAACTGACCCAACCCGCAGGCGTGACCTCCTACCGCCAGCCGGTTACTTTGCGCGGCAAGGCAAAAGGCGCCGAACGCGTCTCGGTCGGCACCCAGTCGGTGACCCCGGCCGCCGACGGCGCGTTCGAGATCACACTGCCCCGGATCCAGACCGGTGCCGACGTCGTCGCCGTGGACGGCGCGGGAAACCGGACCACCGCGGCGATCACGGCAGCGGTGGAGCAGCCCAAGATCAAGGCGGTCCACGTGACCGCCTACGGCTGGGCGCACGACGGGCTGCGCGAGGACGTGCTGGCCATGGCCCGCGACGGGCGCATCAATACCGTGCAGCTCGACATCAAAGACGAGGACGGCGTCGTCGGCTACGACTCCCAGGTGCCGCTCGCTCGCGAGTCCGGCGCGGTCACCCCGATCTACGACGCCCCCACCGCACTGCGGCAATTGCACGACATGGGCATCCGCGTGGTGGGCCGGATCGTCGCGTTCCGGGACAAGACGATGGCCGAATGGGCCTGGCAGACAGGGCGTTCCGACTGGGTCGTGCAAACCCCCTCGGGTCAGCCGTACTCCAGCAAGTACGGCCCGATCGCCTTCACCAACTTCGCGAGCCCCGAGATGCGCAAGTACAACATCGATCTCGCGGTCGAGGCGGCGAAGCTCGGCTTCGACGGCATCATGTACGACTACATCCGGCGTCCGGACGGCGCGCTGTCGCAGATGCATTTCCCCGGCTCCACGGTGTCGCCGACCGTCTCCATCGCCGAGTTCCTCAGGGAGAGCCGCGATCCGGTGCGCGACGCGGGCGCTGATCAAAGTGCCGCCGTGTTCGGCATCGCCTCTACCCGTCCCGATCAGATTGCCCAGGACATTCCGCTGATGTCCAAGTACGTCGACTACATCGCCCCCATGGTGTACCCGTCCCATTGGAACCCCGGCGAATACGGTGTCGCCAACCCGAACTCCCAGCCCTACGACATCACCTTCCGGTCCTTGCAGGACTTCCGCACCCAAACCCAGGGCACCGGCGCCCAGATCGTCCCGTGGTTGCAGGACTTCAGCTTGGGCGTGAACTACGGACCCGCCGAGGTGCGCGCCCAGATAGATGCCGCGAACGACGCGGGCGTCAACGGCTTCTTCCTCTGGAGTCCGACGGTGCGCTATCACCTCGCGGGTCCCTCGGACTGACCCGAGCGCAGGGGTGCGAACGGCCCAGGCGCGGCGCAGGCCTGGGCCGACTACCTGCGAAAATATAACGCGAACGACCGATCGGTTATGTTGAATAAGCATGACCACACCTCACGTGACCGGCGCGGTTACGCTGGTGTGGTGAACGTTGAAGTGACGCGCCTACCGGGTATCGGTGTGCGCAAGGACTTTCCGGTCAAGGGCGGTCGCCGCCGGATCGGGGTCATCGATCACAAGGACGGCACGATCTATCTGATCGTCAGCAAAGCCGACAATCCGGAAGCCACGGACCAGATTCCGCTGTCGGCGTCGGAGGCGGCCGCGCTGGCCAACTTACTGGGCGCCCCGCAGCTGATCGCGCAGCTACGGGACGAGCACCGCGAGTTCGACGGCGTGAATACCCGGCAGTTGTCGATTCTCGACGACTCCCCCTATGCCGGCCGCCCGCTCGGCGATTCCGAGATGCGCAGCCGGACACGGTGTTCCATCGTGGCGATCATGCGGGGCGGTGCGGTCATCCCCTCACCGGGCCCGGACTTCCTCTTCGCCGCAGGCGACCTGCTGGTGGTCGTCGGTACCGCCGAGGGGTTGGAAGCCGCCGCCAAGATCCTCACCGACGGCTGAGCGGTACCTTCAGCCGCTGAACACGTCGAACACTTCCTCCGCCCGGTCCCGGCTGCGGTACATATCCCAGGCCGTGTCGGCGAGCCGGTCGGGATCGAGGGTGTGACCGTCGGGCGATCCGTAGCGGTCCGGATCGGCCGTCACCATGCTGTGAATGTCTCCGCGTTCGATGAGACCGCCGATGGTGAGGGTGCCCGCATAGACCCCACGGTCGGCGAGAGCAGCATGCAGCGTGACGGCGTAGTTGCGCAGCGCGGCGGAGGGCAGCGCCAGGTGGCCGAGCATGGGCATCGGCCGGACGCTGGAGAGCCCGCCCGCGAAGAGTAGCGCGCCGGAACCGCGGGCCAGCATGGCCGGGAGCACGTCGTGCACCATGTCGACGGCCGGCCAGATCCAGTCGAACGCGGATCGCGCTGTGTCGGCGTCGATTTCGGTCAGTGGAATGGGGTGGTGCGCCGGAGCCGGTCCGTAGTAAGCGAGTTCGATGTCGCCATCGCTCGCTACGTCGGCGACAACCGACTTCAGGCGGGCCCGGTCGGTGACGTCGGCCGCGTGTGCGGTGGCGTCGATACCTTGCGCGGCAAGGTCTTTCAGATAGCCCTCGTGGCGCGCGTCGTTGCGCGACACCAGTGCGACCCGGAATCCCTCGCTGCCGAATCGCCGCGCCATGGACATGCCGAGTCCGGGTCCGACGCCGATGATCACGGCCGTGGGTGTGCTGAACATACGATCTCCTGTTCCTAAACTGAGGGAGCCCTCGATTTAAAAACCTAGCACGAAATCGAGGAGCCCCTCGACTTTTGTAGGATGGTCACCATGACCAAACCGTTGCGCCGCGACGCGGCCCGCAATCGCGAGAAGCTGTTGCGTGAGGCCGCCGGTGTGTTCACCGAGCAGGGCCTCGACGGTTCGCTGGAGGAGATCGCGCGCCGGGCGGGTGTCAGCATCGGCACGCTCTACAACCACTTCCCGCACCGCGACGCGCTCATCGACGCACTGCTGCCCGCCCGGCTCGCCGCGATGGAAGATTTCGCCGCGCGTGCGGCGGCCGAACCGGATGCTTGGCTGGCGTTCAGCGGCTTCATCGAGGAGCTGCTGGATCAGTTCACCGCCGACCGCGGGCTGCTCGAGGCCTTCACCGGCAACCATCCCGCCGCTGCCCAGCTGACCGAGGCCTGCCACCGCGGCATGTCGCACCTGTCGACGCAGCTGCACCGGGCCAGGCAGGCGGGCGCGGTGCGCGCCGACGCGACCGATGACGACGTGGTGCATCTGGTGTGGGCCCTGTCGCTGCTCGGCGAGGCGACCGGCACACCCGCGTGGCGCCGCTGCCTGCAACTGGTCCTCGACGGCATGCGCCCCACCAACCCACCGACGCGATAGGACCGATACTGTGCCATATGCCAAGGCCGCCAACGGAGTTCGCCTCGCGTATCAAACCGCGGGCGAGGGCGCACCGCTGCTCCTGCTCGCCGGGCAAGCCAACAACCATCACTGGTGGGACGGGATCCGCGAAGATTTCGAAACCCGGTATCGCACCGTCACTCTCGACTGGCGCGGCACCGGCGACAGCGACAAGCCCGACGAGCCTTACAGCACAGCTGGTTTCGCCGACGACGTAGTCGCGGTGCTGGATGATCTGGGCGTAGAACGCGCCGCGGTGTACGGCACGTCGATGGGTGGCCGGGTCGCGCAATGGCTGGCCGCCCGCCATCCCGACCGGGTGCACGGCCTCGTCCTCGGCTGCACCTCCCCCGGCGGCAAACACGGCATCGAACGCGGTCCCGAGATTCGGCAGTCGCTCATTCAACCCGACCGGGACGCGGCCGATCAGGCACTGCTGGAACTGATGTACACCCCGGAGTGGCTCGCGCACACCACCGGTCCGTACAACACCGTCGGCGATCCCACCATGCCCGCCTACGCCAAACGCCGCCACCTGATGGCCAGCAACCGGCACGACGCCTGGGATGCACTGCCGGACATCGCAACTCCCGCCCTGATCGTGCACGGCACCGAGGACCGCTTCAATCCGGCGGCGAACGCACCATTGCTCGCCGAGCGCATCCCGCACGCTCGCATGCGGTTGATCGCCGGCGCCCGGCACGCCTACTTCGACGAATTCCGTGCCATCGCAAGCCCGCTCGTGCTGGACTTCCTGGACGAGGTCGGCACATAACGCCTGCCCCGGCCCGACTTCTGACATTGATTTCGCCGAAAGTCTTGACGCGGACAACATCCCGGAGTTAGTATTCCCACAGAGGAAAACATTCGAAGTGGCTCTCCCATGTGCCCGATGGTCGAATGCCTATTGTGCTGCCGCGAATATGCGAGTAATTTGATGCGTTGCGCTGGCTGCCTCCTGTCCGACCCCACGAACCAATCCGTTGTGATCACCACCGATGACGTGGTCCTCACTTCCTATGGTGTGCGAGTTCCGTTCGGGTAGGCGATCACACGCAATTAATCAGCATGAGGTCGTGGAAGGACGCACCGTGTCAGTCTCCCCGCACCAAGCCACCCACAACGCCCAGGTCATCGCCGGTGTCCCCGGCGCTCCGAAGCGGGTGTCTTTCGCCAGAATTCGTGAGCCGCTCGACGTTCCGGGGCTGCTCGACCCCCAATTCGATTCATTGCAATGGCTGATCGGCGCGCCGCAGTGGCGTGCCCGCGCCGCCGGCCGCGGCCAGGACAGCTCCGCAGGCGGCCTCGAGGAGGTGCTCGCCGAGCTCTCGCCGATCGAGGATTTCGCAGGCACGATGTCGCTGTCGCTGTCGGACCCTCGGTTCGAAGAGGTCAAGGCCTCCGCTGACGAGTGCAAAGACAAGGACATGACCTACGCGGCGCCGTTGTTCGTCACCGCGGAGTTCATCAACAACAACACCGGTGAGATCAAGAGCCAGACGGTCTTCATGGGAGATTTCCCGATGATGACCGACAAGGGCACGTTCATCATCAACGGCACCGAGCGCGTCGTCGTTTCGCAGTTGGTTCGTTCGCCGGGCGTCTACTTCGACCATTCGGTCGACAAGACCACCGAGAAGGACCTGCACAGCGCCCGGGTCATTCCGTCGCGCGGCGCGTGGCTGGAGTTCGACATCGACAAGCGCGACACGATCGGCGTGCGCATCGACCGCAAGCGTCGCCAACCGGTCACCGTGCTGCTCAAGGCTTTCGGCTGGACCGTGGAGCAGATCGCCGAGCGCTTCGGGTTTTCCGAAATCATGATGTCGACGCTGGCGAAAGACCACACGACGGGCACCGACGAAGCGCTGCTCGACATCTACCGCAAGCTGCGGCCCGGCGAACCGCCGACCAAGGAGTCCGCGCAGCACCTGCTGGAGAACCTGTTCTTCAAGGAGAAGCGCTACGACCTGGCCCGCGTCGGCCGCTACAAGGTCAACAAGAAGCTCGGCCTGCACATCGACCAGATGACGCTGACCGAAACAGATCTCGTCACCATCATCGAGTACCTGGCCCGCCTGCACCGCGGCGACAAGACCATGAACTCGCCCGACGGCGTAGAACTTCCGATCACCGTCGACGACATCGACCACTTCGGCAACCGCCGCCTGCGCACGGTCGGCGAGCTGATCCAGAACCAGGTCCGGCTCGGCCTGTCCCGCATGGAACGCGTTGTCCGCGAACGGATGACGACCCAGGACATCGAGGCGATCACCCCGCAGACCCTGATCAATATCCGCCCCGTGAGCGCGGCGATCAAAGAGTTCTTCGGCACCTCCCAGATGTCGCAGTTCATGGACCAGAACAACCCGCTGTCGGGGCTCACCCAGAAGCGCCGCCTCACGGCGCTGGGCCCGGGTGGTCTCTCGCGGGAACGGGCCAGCATCGAAGTCCGCGATATCCACTTCAGCCACTACGGCCGCATGTGCCCGATCGAAACGCCGGAAGGCCCCACCATCGGCCTCATCGGCTATCTCTCGGTGTTCGCGCGGGTCAACCCGTTCGGCTTCATCGAGACGCCGTACCGCAAGGTGGTCGAGGGGCGAGCCACCGACGAAGTGGTCTACCTGACCGCCGATGAAGAGGAACGGTATATCCGCGCCCAGGCCAACTCGCCGGTCGACGCGCAGGGGCGACTGGTCGAGCAGAAGGTCCTCGCCCGGCGCTTCGGCGACGAAGTCGAGTTCGTCTCCCCTGCCGAGGTCGACTACATGGATGTCTCACCGCGCCAAATGGTTTCGGTCGCGACGGCGATGATCCCCTTCCTCGAACACGACGACGCCAACCGCGCGCTGATGGGCGCCAACATGCAGAAGCAGGCGGTGCCGCTCATCCGATCCGAGGCCCCGCTGGTGGGCACCGGCATGGAGCTACGCGCGGCCATCGACTCCGGCGATATGGTCGTCAACGAGAAAGCCGGTGTGGTGGAGGAGGTTTCGGCCGACTACCTCACGGTGATGGCCGACGACGGCACCCGGAAGAGTTATCGCCTGCGCAAATTCGACCGGTCGAATCAGGGCAACTGCGTGAACCAGCGCCCGATCGTCGACGAGGGCGCGAGAGTCGAAGCGGGACAAGTCCTTGCCGACGGTCCGTGCACCGAGAACGGTGAGATGGCGCTGGGCAAGAACCTGCTCGTCGCGATCATGCCGTGGGAAGGCCACAACTACGAGGACGCGATCATCCTGTCGCAGCGCCTGGTCGAGGAGGACGTACTCACCTCGATCCACATCGAAGAACACGAAGTCGATGCTCGCGACACGAAATTGGGCGCCGAGGAGATCACCCGCGATATCCCGAACATCTCCGACGACGTGCTCGCCGACCTCGACGAGCGCGGCATCATCCGGATCGGCGCGGAGGTGCGCGACGGCGACATCCTCGTCGGCAAGGTCACCCCGAAGGGTGAGACCGAGCTGACCCCCGAGGAACGGTTGCTGCGCGCCATCTTCGGCGAGAAGGCGCGCGAGGTGCGCGACACCTCACTGAAGATGCCGCACGGTCAATCCGGGAAAGTCATTGGTATCCGGGTCTTTTCGCGCGACGATGACGATGACCTGCCGCCGGGCGTGAATGAGCTGGTGCGCGTCTATGTGGCGCAGAAGCGCAAGATCCAGGACGGCGACAAGCTCGCAGGTCGCCACGGCAACAAGGGCGTTATCGGCAAGATCCTGCCGACCGAGGACATGCCGTTCATGACCGACGGCACGCCCGTCGACATCATCCTCAACACCCACGGTGTGCCGCGCCGGATGAACATCGGCCAGATCCTGGAGACCCACCTCGGCTGGATCGGCAAAACCGGTTGGGAGGTCAAAGGTGCACCAGACTGGGCCGAGACATTGCCCGAAGAACTGCTCGCCGCACCCGCGAACAGCAATCTGGCCACACCCGTATTCGACGGCGCTCGCGACGAGGAACTCACCGGACTACTCGGCTCGACGCTGCCCAATCGCGACGGCGAGGTGATGGTCGGTCCGGACGGCAAGACCACCCTGCTCGACGGCCGCTCCGGCGAGCCGTTCCCGTACCCGGTGGCCGTCGGCTACATGTACATCCTGAAACTGCACCACCTGGTCGACGACAAGATCCACGCCCGTTCGACCGGCCCGTACTCGATGATCACCCAGCAGCCGCTCGGTGGTAAGGCGCAGTTCGGTGGTCAGCGCTTCGGCGAAATGGAGTGCTGGGCCATGCAGGCCTACGGCGCGGCTTACACGCTGCAGGAACTGCTGACGATCAAGTCCGACGACATCGTGGGCCGGGTCAAGGTTTACGAGGCGATCGTCAAGGGCGAGAACATTCCGGAGCCGGGCATTCCGGAGTCCTTCAAGGTGCTCCTCAAGGAACTCCAGTCGCTGTGCCTCAACGTCGAAGTGCTGTCCTCGGACGGTATGGCGATCGAGATGCGCGACGGCGACGACGAGGATCTGGAGCGCGCCGCGGCGAACCTGGGCATCAATTTGTCCAGGAACGAAGCGGCGACCATCGAGGATCTGCCCGGCTGATACCCCGCCCGCGAACACCGGGATCGAGCCGCGATGTGTATCGCGACTCGATCCCGGTCGCCACACCCGCACACGCTGTGGCATCCGCACGCGTGTCAGTGCGGCGAGTCGGTGTGCGGGAAACCAGAAAGGGTGCGGCTGTCAGACGTGCACCGTGGCGATCGCGTCGACCGCCTCCGGATTCTTCGGCTTGGTCCGCGGCAGGAAGAACGCCGGCACCAACGTGAGGACGGTCAGTACCAGCGCCACGATGTAGGTGTGGCTGAATGCCGTTGCGGCCTGGCTCAATCCGGTCTCCAGCACGCCTGGCGGCAGCTTGCTCGCGAACTCCGGGTTGGCGTTGGCCGCGATCGCCGGCTTGGCGAACTCCTCCTTGTTCAGGAAGTTGGTCAGCACCACCGAGATCACCGCGGTGCCGATCGAACCCGCGGTCTGGTTCACGATGTTCATCAAGGTCGAGCCGCGGGCGACTTGCTGATGGCTCAGCGTCTGGATCGCCGCGGTCATGATCGGCATCATCGTGCAGCCCATGCCCAGACCCATCACGAACAGCGCGCCGAGCATGAGCGGGTACGAGGTATCCACGCCGAGCTTGGTGAAGAACACCGTGCTGAACGCGATCAGCGTGATGCCGACCAGCACGATCTTGCCCGGCCCGATCTTGTCGACCAGCCGTCCGGCGACCGGCATGGTGATCATCGCGCCCAAACCCTGTGGGATCAGCAGCAAGCCGGCCATCAGCGCCGATTCGCCGCGGATCTGCTGCAGGTAGGTCGGCAGCAGCAATGCCCCGCCGAAGAACGCGATGGCGAACAACACCATGGTGAGCACCGCGAAGGTCAGCGCGCGGTTGCGGAACAGGTGCAGATCGATCAGCGGATGCTCGGTGCGCAGCGCGTGGAAAACGAACGCCACCATGAGAACCAAGCCGATGATCGCGGGCAGCAGCACCTTCGTCGCCAGCACCGTTCCCTCACCGGGAATGGACGAGACGCCGAACAGGAACAGCGCGAGACCGGGCGAGGCGAGCAGCATGCCGAGGAAGTCGAACGACTCCGACGGCTCCGGCTTGTCCGCCGGGAACACCATCTGCGCCAAGACCAGCGAGATGATGCCGATCGGCACGTTGATCAGGAAGATCCACTGCCAATGGAATTCGATCAGCCAGCCACCGAGGATCGGTCCGCAGATCGGACCGAGCAGCATCGGTACACCGAGCACCGCCATCACCCGGCCGACCCGCTGCGGGCCCGCCGCGTGGGTCATGATCGTCATGCCGAGCGGCATCAGCATGCCGCCGCCGATGCCCTGGATCACCCGGAACGCGATGAGCGACTCGATGTTCCACGCGGTGGCGCACAGCACCGAGCCGAGGACGAAGAACGTCAGCGCCGCCATGTAGAGGCGTTTCGTGCCGAACCGATCTGCCGCCCAGCCGGTCAGCGGAATGACGGTGGCCAGCGCCAATGTATAGCCGGTGATCGTCCACGCCGCGATGGCGTAGCTCGTCCCGAACTCGGCTTGGAACGTGGGCAGCGCGATGTTGACGACGGTGATGTCGAGGATCGACATGATCGCGCCGAGCACGACCACGCCTGCCACCTTGAAGACCGCCGCGTCCAGTTTGTCGGCGGTCGGATCAGGCCCCGTCGCCTGAGTATCCGGAGGTTGAGTCACCGCTTCAGCGTTCCATCTCTTCGCCTCCTACACCAGCACTTTCTGAGTGGATTCGGCAGAACAAAATTCCAGCGCGGCGCGGGCGGCCGCCGTCGCGGCGGCGCTCGCGGGGAGCAGCGGCAGGCGGACCGCCGGGCTCGGGATGCGCCCCTCGGCAGCCAGGACCGCCTTGATGACAGCAGGGTTGGGTTCGGCGAAGAGGGCTGCGGACAGTGCGGCGAGGCGGTGACTGAGGGCGCGGGCCTCGTCGATCGGACCATCCCGCCAGGCGGTCACCAGGGCGGCGAACGAGGCGGTGGCGAGAGTCGCGGAGGCGAGGATGCCACCGGTCGCGCCGAGGGCGAGCAGCGGTGCGGCGTACAGGTCGTCACCGGCGAGGACGGCGAAATCGGCTGGGCGCGTGCGCATCAGCTCGATGGTGGTGTCGTCGATGGCGCCGACTGCGTGCTTGACGCCGATGATGTTCGGCTCCGCGGCGAGCTCGCGCAAGGTGTCGGCGCCGAGGGTGCGGCCGGTGCGGTACGGAATGTTGTAGACGACCAACGGGACCGGGCTGGTGGCGGCGAGGGCGCGGAAGTGGGCGAGCACACCGGCTTCGGAGGGGCGGGTGTAGTACGGGACGACGGTGAGCGCGGCGGTGATCTCTGCACTGAGGCCGGCGAGTGCGTCGATCGAGTCGGCGGTGCAGTTGGATCCGGCGCCGACGATCAAGGGGGCGTTGTGTTCTCGGCACGCGCGGGCGCAGATCTCGACGACGAGTTGGCGCTCGGCGGCGTTCAGGGTCGCGGTTTCCGCGGTGGTGCCGAGGGCGACCAAACCGGTCGCGCCGTCGGCGAGCGCCGAATGTGCCAGGCCCGCCAGTGCATCGGCCGCTAGCGCGCCGTCCGCGGTGAACGGGGTGACCAGGGGGACGAAGAGGCCTGCGAGCGTCATGCATACCAGCGTGACCTCGTTGAACCTTCAGGTCTAGTTCACGTTTCTACATTCGAGCATAAGGTGAACTGATGCTCGATATTCGGAAGTTGCGGCTGCTGCGTGAGCTGGCGCATCGCGAGACCATCGCGGCGGTCGCCGACGCGCTCGCCTACACGCCCTCTGCCGTCTCCCAGCAGCTCAGCGCGCTCGAACGGGAAGCCGGTGTGCCGCTGCTGGAGCGGACCGGGCGGCGGGTGACGCTGACCCCCGCCGCGCGGACGCTCGTCGAGCACGCGGAGACGATCCTCGCGGTGCTCGAACAGGCCGCCGCCGACTTGGCCACCAGCCGTGCCGAACTCACCGGCACGTTGCGGATCGGCGCCTTTCCGACGGCCGTCCGGACGATCCTGTCCCCCGCGCTCGTCGCGTTGAGCCGCGATCATCCCGGACTGGAACTGATGGTCACCGAACTGGACCCGGCGACCGCGCCCGCCGCGTTGCGGGCCGAGACACTGGACGTCGCGCTGGTGCAGGAATACGACTATGTGCCCGTCGAGCCGGATTCGGCGCTCGATACCGAGCCGCTGCTCGAGGAAACCATCTATCTGGCAGCGTTGTCCGACGCCTCGCTGAGCGCGCATCGCGAAACCTCCTGGATCGCAGGCACTCCCGACACGTTGTGTCACACGATGACCGTGCGGGCCTGTCAGGCAGTGGGATTCACGCCGCACGTGCGGCATCACGCCGATGATTTCGGCACTGTGCTCGCGCTGGTCGCGGCGGGGCAGGGGGTGGCGTTGGTGCCGGAGCTCGGGGCGTTGACGTGCCCGGCGGAGGTCACGCTGACACCGTTGGCGACGCGGCGGCGGACGTTGCTGGCGTATCGGCGGGGTACCGGGGAGCATCCGGCTGTTCGGGCCGCGCGCTCGGCGCTGCGCGCTTCGGTGGCGCTGGGTAGTGCTGCCACACAGGGCAATGCGGCCGCGCAGGGCAATGCGACTGGGCCCGCTCAGCGCAGCAGGTAGCGGCTGGTCGGTACGACGTCGATGTCGCGGTCGGCGCCGAAGGTGGCCACGCTCTTCATCATTCGGCCGATTCGGCGCGTCAGTTCGGCGTTGTCACCGGCACTGCCGTAGAACGCGTGCGGGTCGGTGAGCGCTTCGATGGGGAAGAGTTCCTCGACGATGGCGGCGATGTCGGGGGCGTCGTTCGTGACGCGGTCGAGCACGAGATTCTGCACGTAGCCGAAGGTCGCCTGGGTGGTGATGGCGACCTCGGTGTGCTTGTCGCGCCAGCGATGCAGCCATTCGGCGTGCGGGAGGGTGCCCGGTCGTCGGAGAAACGCGAGGTTGGCCAGGCCCGGCGTTCGCCGCCCGAGCGGGACCATGGGAGGCTCGATCGGGCGTGCTTCCTCGACGTGCCAGCCGGCGGCCCGCTTCGCGACCTCAGCGAGAACTGTTGTGACGGCTGCGGTTTCGCGCGGTTCAGTTATCCATGCGCTGACCACCGCGGTTACCGGCTCGTCGAAGGTGGTCAGCCGGAGCATGGCGTTCGCGACCTCGGCATCGGCGATGTTCACCTGTAGCGCAGTGGTTCCAGCGGCGCTCAGCCGTGCGGTCAGTTCGTCGGCGAGGAGATCGCCTGCGTCCCAGAGTGCGAACATCACCTTCATCGCGCAGCCGCTTTCTGTAACAGGTTTCACTTCTGCGCAGGGTAGCTCAATCCCGTGACGATCCGCCCGCCTGCGGGTGCAAAACCCTCTGACCTGGAGCAACGCCGGCCGCACACGCGAGTGAATAGTCGCCTCTTCGCCGGGTAAACGGTCCGCATCGACCGAAGAGGGGTGGCCTGTGAAGACGATTTCGACCGACATTCCGGCGCGACTCGATCGTTTGCCGTGGTCGCGCTGGCACTGGATGGTGGTGATCGGGCTCGGGTCCGTCTGGATCCTGGACGGCTTGGAGGTCACCGTCGTCGGCAGCGTGGCGAGCCGATTGTCCGAGCCCGGGAGCGGCCTGAACATCACGGCCGCACAGGTTTCCGGTCTCGCGGCGGCCATGTACGTCGCGGGCGCGGGCTGCGGCGCGCTGTTCTTCGGTTGGCTCACCGACAGATTCGGCCGCAAGAAGCTGTTCTTGATCACCCTCGCCGTGTATCTCATCGCGACAGCGCTTACCGCAGTGTCGTTTTCGGTGTGGTGGTTCATCCTGTTCCGCTTCCTCACCGGATTCGGCATCGGCGGCGAATACGCGGCGATCAACTCCGCGATCGACGAGCTCATACCGCGCAAATATCGCGGGCGCATCGACATCGTGATCAACGGGACGTTCTGGCTCGGCGCCGTCGGCGGCTCACTACTGTCCGTCGTCGCGTTGAACACCAACCTGTTCCCGGCAAACATCGGCTGGCGCTTGACCTTTGCGCTGGGCGCGGTCTTCGGGCTGGTCATTCTGGTGGTGCGCCGTCACGTACCGGAGAGTCCGCGCTGGATGTTCATCCACGAGCGGGAGGACGCGGCCGAGCGGACCGTCGTCGACATCGAAAAGCAGGTCCGTGCCGACACCGGTCGCGAGCTCGAAGACGTGTCGGATCAGCGCATCGAGATCCACCAGCGGCGCACCATCAGCTTCCGTGAGATCGCCGCGGTGATGGTGCGGCACTATCCGCGGCGCAGCGTGCTCGGGCTCGCGCTGTTCATCGGGCAGGCGTTCCTGTACAACGCCATCACCTTCAATTACGCACTCATCCTGTCGAAGTCGTTTCATGTGGCCGACGATCGGGTCGGCTACTACTTCGCCGTGATCTGCTTCGGCAACTTCCTCGGTCCGCTGCTGCTCGGCCGGCTGTTCGACACGATCGGACGCAAGCCGATGATCGCGGGCTGCTACCTCGGCTCGGCGGTTCTCTTGTTCGGCACCGCATGGCTTTTCCAGGCCGGCGTGTTGTCGGCGGTGACGTTGACCGCCTGCTGGACAGCGGTGCTGTTCGTCGCGTCCTGCGGCGCCAGCGCGGCGTATCTGACTGTGAGCGAGATCTTTCCGATGGAGACGCGGGCCATGGCCATCGCGTTCTTCTACGCGATCGGCACCGTCGCGGGTGGCGTGGCCGGGCCACTGGTGTTCTCCAAGCTGGCCGCCGAGGGTGATCCCGGCAAGACCGCGCTCGCCTTCGCCATCGGCGCCACCGCGATGTTCGCCGCCGGGTTGGTCGAGCTGGCTTATGGCGTACGGGCGGAGGGTCGTTCGCTGGAGGACATCGCAAAACCGTTGAGTGCCACCGCCGCGTCGGGCAGTTCGACCAAGGCTTCCTAAATTGTCTCAGACAATTTAGGGTCGAGCCAGTTACCCAGAAGGGACCCCCATGCCGCACGCTCCGACTCGGGCCCTCAACAGCGTCGTCACGTCCGGCTGGAATCGACTTGCCCGGGTCTACAACACTCCCCTCGTGCAGCGAGTCGCCTACCAGCCCCCGCAGGACGAGATCATCGACCAGCTGCGCCGGGCCGGGATCCGCCGGATCGCCGATGTCGGTTGCGGCACCGGCATTCTCGCCTCGCGCATCCAGCAGGAGCTGGCGCCCGAGGTGGTGTACGGCTGCGACGCCTCCGTCGGCATGCTCCGGCAGGCGAAAGCCCGCTCCCCCGAGGTGAATTGGATCAATCGGCGGGCCGAGGACCTCGGCCTGCCCGACGGGGCGGTCGACGCCGTCGTCTCCACCCACGCCTTCCACTTCTTCGACCATGCGGCAGCGCTCGCGGAGTTCCACCGGATCCTCGCAGACGACGGACTCCTCGCGATCGTCCTCAACAATCCGCGCAGCCGCTTCGCCCGATTGTTGCAGCCGCAGCCGATTCAGCACGTCGCGTACTTCCCCTCGCCCGCGGAGATGCGGCTGCTGGTGGAAAACTCGGGCTTCCGGGTCACCGAGCAGCGACCGGTTCGCAGGCCCCTTCCGGACACGCTGGTGCCCGATGTGCTGACTGTCGCCCGGCGTGTTTGATCGAGAGCCTCTGTGCCGCAACCGATCTCGGCACCGCACTGGCGGCCCCGAACGACTCGCCGCACCACTATCCCTAGGTCACGACACATTTGCTGGACCTCGCGCCAACTCAGTGCGCCTTCCCGACGAGCTGTCGGTGTGCCGGGGTAATCTGATCGACCGGAACGCGCTGCCCCAGCCCCCGTCAGCCGACCGTTTCTAGTACTGATATCGGTCGAGGTGGAGAGGGGCAGGTTGTTGGATCAGTCTGTTGATGTTCCGGAAGTCACACCGCAGGGCGGCGGCATTCCAGTCGGGGGTCCGGCCGCGATAGTGGGCGACGCCGGTGTCATCGGGCCCGAGACTGTGCGGCCGGTCGAGGAAGTGCTGGGCGCGGGCAGTGCACAAAATGCCGGGACGTTCCGTTTCTGGCTCGCCGACCAGCAGTGGGAATGGTCCGACGAGGTCGCGCTCATCCATGGCTACGAACCGGGTGCGGTGCGCCCGTCCACCGAACTGCTGCTGTCACACAAGCACCCCGAGGACCGCGAACAGGTGGCGAACACCATCGCCCGCACCCTCGAAACCGGTGAACCGTTCTGCAGCAGACACCGCATCATCGACACCAAAGGCAGCGTGCACCACGTCCTCGTCGTCGGCGACGACATGGTCGACGACGACGGCGACGTGATCGGCACCTCCGGGTACTACATCGACATCACCAACACACTCGAAGAAGACCGCAGGCAGACCCTCAACGGCGCGCTCCCCGAGCTCTACACCGCGCGGGCCGCGATCGAACAGGCCAAAGGCGTCCTGATGCTCATCTACGGCATCACCGCCGACCAGGCGTTCCGGGTGCTCACCTGGCGTTCCCAGGAGACCGGCACCAAGCTGCGCACCCTCGCCACCCAGCTCGTCTCCGAGGTCAGCACGCTCGACGGGCAGATGGTCGAGCTGCGCACCCGCTTCGACCACCTGCTGCTCACCGTGCACGAACGGCTGTGAACTCAGGGCCGGCGGTCCAGGATCTTGCTCACGTCGATAGTGCGGTCGACCACGGCGCGCGCAAGATCCGGTAGCCGGCCGCGAGTATTGCGGGCATAGCCGCGCAACGCGTCGAACGCGGTCTCCGGATCGAGGTCGCCGTGCGCGGCCAGTATCCCCTTCGCCTGCTCTATCACCACCCGGCTCTGCAGCGCCGACTGCAACTGCCCGTTGACCGTCTTGTGGCCCGCCAGCAGCCGAGCCTGCAAAATCGCGATACTCGCGATATCCGCCAGCGCCTGCCCCACCAGCAGATCGTCCTCCGTCATGTGCCCCTCGCCGGTGCTGAACAGATTCAGCGCCCCCACCCGGTCCGCACGCAACCGCAACGGCAAAGCGTACACCGACCGAAAACCCTCCAGCAGAGCCTGTTTCGCGAACGCGGGCCACCGGTCGCGCGCCTCCTCCAGGTCCTCGACAATGACCTGCTCGCTGTCGCGATACGACTGCACACACGGCCCGTCCTGCGCCTGGATCTGCAACAACTCCAGCCACCGCGTCGCCTCGCTGGTCGAAGCCAGCACCTTCAGCTCCCCAGCTTCCCCCGCCAACAGCACGGCCGCGGTATCCACCGGTAGCAGGTCAACAGCCCGATCCAGCAGCTCCTGCACCACGTCCACCGGGTCATATTCCTCCACCAGCGAGTCCGCCAACTGCACAAACGCCTCGACCAGCCGCCGCTCCCGACTCATACCCTCCCTCTCCTTCCGGTCCGCCGACACCGCACGGCCCATTCGTACTGTGCGTAATGCCCCCACTGCTCGCCGCCAATCCGTCCCCCCACCCCTCTCCCGTCACACCCCCTGCGCCCGACCAGCTTTCAGCCCCTGCCCACCCCCGCCGCCACGCCGCTCACCAGGCGATTCGCTACCCCGGGGGTACCTGAGGTAATCTCTTCGAGCGCCCAGCAATGGGCGCGGAACGGGCTGTGGCGCAGCTTGGTAGCGCACCTGACTGGGGGTCAGGTGGTCGCAGGTTCAAATCCTGTCAGCCCGACAGACTACGAGGTCAGAGTGGTTTTCCACTCTGACCTCGATCTGTTTCGTGGCCAGGTTCTCCATTTAGGATGGCAATCCGAGCGCCCATGACCAGTATCTTCGCCGCAGCAAACCCACCTGACTCCCAGTCAGGTGTGCTTCGGACGGAGTGCGGTATCCAGCTGGGAATTTTGGGCTTCCTCCGTGCCAATACCACCGCCAGGAGGGACCCCCTCTTCCGAACCGGGGAAAACTGCAGCTCATATACCTATTTCTCCGCAGCCGGACCAACTCCACCTCAGTACCCGTATGCGCGGCTCGAACCGATTCGAACGAAGACTCCTGTCGCCGCCGTCCTGCTCGGCAGAGAAGGAAGGACGGCCGTGGCCGCGGTGACGGGTCTAAGCCGCGCCCGGCATAACGCTCGGTTGATCAACCGAGCCTGCCTACCTTGGCCAGTCCAAGAGCGCGCCTACTCAGTCGCAACAGGTGGCGCCGGCACTGCGGCGGTTCGTGGCCGGTTGCGTCCAGACGGACGACGTCGGCATCTGCTCCCAGTACTTCGCGCTTCAGGAACTTGTCGACGGCATCGCCGGGACAGTTGGGCCCGAGCATGGTCAAGGCGTTGATAGTGATTGCGGATGGGGAAGGGGCAAACACCCCATGGCTTCCGCAACTACCGGATGCAAAGTCTCCCGACTGGCCAGCGGTGGGAAACATCCCCCATCCAGCGAGATTGTAAGACAGCCAATAGTGTTGGTAGCGGCCGGATTGCCGAAACGACGATGCTGTAGATAACCAAATCGGCGCGCGCCGAACCAGAGCTTCTCAGCGGCTTTCGTGACAACGGTAACCGCCCACTCGGCGGCGATCACACCGTCGTCATCAGCGGGAACACAAACGTTGCAACACCGGCTGCGGTCGGGGGTTGTACAGCGAGCCTAGGCGTATTGGCAGGGCTCGTCTTCTGGTGCAGGTTTTGAGCAACTCACACGGCAGGCTTCGCTGGGGAGTCACCGCGCACGCGGTGGCGACAGCAACGATCAAGGGTGCGGAGCGAATGTCATTTCGTTCGGGCGTTGGGCTCAACGAAGTTCCACCCTGCGCCGCAAGGAGCATAAGAGGATTGGGGATTACCCTGGACCCGCCAAGGGCCGAAGAAGTTTTCGTAGTCGAAGCTGCCAGAAGGGGTGAGATACCGGCAGCGGGCCACTGCCCTGAACTGGGTGCCTGAAGCAGACGTATAGCAGTAGGCCGTCGCCCCGTTGCCCGACTGGGAGGCGCTGCAGCCAGGGGGAGCCGCGGACGCGGGCGACGCCATCGAAATCGACAACCCGACGGTCGTCAGCGTCGCGGCGAGCACGATTTTCGCGGTCCGATACTTCATGAGATTCCCCTCTGTATCGAGAGGTGATCCAGCGCCCGAATGAGCCTGTACGCAGCCCCTCTCGGACAGGATGGCACCGCCACGCGGCAAAAGTCCAGGGCACCGATCCAGCGTCGAGAGCGTCCACCACTCCAGCTATTGCGCCGCCATCAACAGGTGCGCGGTGCGGGTCGAGGTGGCAAATCGTCAGCTCAACGCATTGCTGATTCCGGATGTTCGCCGGTAGTCCGGCCGACCGCTGATCATGGTCGCCTGAATGCGCGCCCGGTCAGGTCAAGACCAGCCGAGTCTTTGCCGGAACCGGTTTCGGCTGCCTCGTTTCATGCTTGACGACGAATGAGGTTATGGCGCAACAGGTCTTGGACGCCGCGCGCAGTCCGGGCTTAGTGTCCAGTTGAACCGGCAACGATCCGCAGTCCTATCACAGGAGATGACCGCATGAGCGTCACCATTTCGCCTGCCGTGCAACGAGTTCTCCCGCTACTCACCGACCCGCCGCCGGCTCCGGCCACCCCGAACGGCTACCTCGACCAACTCGGCTCGCAACCTGGCGCCGACGGGCAAGTCAACAACGGCGTCGTGCAGTCGCTGTGGAGCTCGCGCATCGGTGCGTTGTTGTTCGACCACGTATCCACGGCCGCCCGGCGCGTCGTCGGCTTCCTGCAATCCCCCGACGAACGACTGCACCTGCGGCCTGGCCAGACCGTGCTTGACATCGCGTGCGGCCCAGGAGAAATCACCGCGTCACTCGCCAATACGGTTGGTCCGGATGGGCTCTCGATCGGCATCGACATCGCCGAGTCGATGCTCGCCCGCGCCGCCCGTCAGCACCCCGCCGACAACACCGTGTTCCTGCGCGCCGATGCCCAGCGACTCCCGTTGCGGGACAACACCATCGACGCGGTGACCTGCATAGCAGGACTACAGCTCATCCCGGACCCGGAGAAGGCCCTGGCCGAGATGATCCGTGTCTTACGACCCGGCGGTCATCTCGCGGTGCTGGTGCCGACCGTGGGTGCCGGTCCGCTCGAACTGATCGGACGCTACGTACCAGGCGTCGGCGGCGCACGCATCTTCGCTGACACCGAAATCGCCGACAGTGTCCGGGGTTTCGGACTCGGTGACGTAACCACTCGACGCCTCGGGACGATCCAATGGACCTGCGGGCACAAGATCGGCTGACGTAGCTCGCACGCTGCGTTGGCACGCACCTATAAGCTTCCGGTCTGGTTGCTGCGCAACGCGCGCCTAGCGGCTGGTCGGTCCAGGTGCCCCGTCGCCGCCATCCGAACCGGAGCGTTGGTTCCTACCGCCCGGGGCATTGTTGCTCGACGGAAGGCTCGGGGTCCTCGATTGATTCGATGATTCCGGCACGCTGGTCGACGGTGCCGACGCCTTCGGCGCACTCGTTGACGGTGACGATGACTTCGGCACGCTCGTCGACGGCGTCGGACCGCTCGTCGTGGACTTCCCTCCGTCGGTGCCGTTGTGTGGCGTCGTGGTAGTCGGCACCCGGCTCTCACTGGGCTGCACCGTCTCGTCGTCTCCGCTCGGCGAGGGCTTGTCGGGCTGGTCACCGCCGCCACTCCACAAGTGGCCCACGGTGGTGACTTCGTCGCCCGAGATCGATTTCCCGGTGACACCCTCGAAGCCGGTGATCATCAGAATCGCGATGAGGAACCCGACCACGCTGGTGCCAACGATCAGCGGCCAGTGCAGGCGATACCCGCGGCGTACCTGCTCTTCGCCGGATTCGGCACCGGGAGACCGGAGATTCAGCTGGGGAATGACCACAGTGGGTTCCTCGCCGACGGACCGCCCAGCGCCCACTCCTGGCACCCTGTTGTTCGCGGGCTGCCGCTGCTCTCTCGGGGTTTGATACCCGGCACCTGGCCGCATGTCGTTTCTACGGCCCGTCCACGCCTGCGTGGGCGGATGGTAGTTGTCCGTCCGTTGTCCAGACACCTGCCGCGGTCGCTGAACCGGCCCGGCCTGCTGCCGAATACTGGGATCCGCCAGCGCCAGCGCCGCCTCCCTGGTGCGCTGCGCCGCCTCCTTCGTCTTGCGCATCGAGCGCAGGTACAGTTCGCCGCCGACCGTGGACACCACGCTCGCGATCCCGGCACCCGCCACGGTGCCGGCCACCCCCAGCGTCGATCCCAGAAAAGCCGCAGTGACCGCAGCCAAAGCTGCCGCAGTGACCTGCGACGGTTTGATGCCATCCTTCTTGTCAGGGGTGCCTTCCCGCTCTTCGCCCATTATCCCGATCTGCTCGCATCGTCACCGTTTCAATTCCTCGACGCTACAAGCCGGGCCGACCGCTAGACTCGTTGCCGGGACTACTTGTGACACAACGCATTCCAGCCGCTTAACGAACATGAAGTCGACCTAACAATCAAGAACAATCCGGTCTTGGCAATCCCCGCCGCCGCCCGGGCGACGGAGCTGCATCGCCGCAACCTCGAATCCCCTCAGCCCACCGCAATTACGTCTACGCCAAAGGATTTCACGTTCTGGCGCGATAACGATCATTCGGCCGCTTCTGCTCCTCGATATCGACGGCCCCCTGAATCCGTTCGCGGGTGACCGCGGACTTCTCGCCGGACATGCCGGTGAAGTCGACAGTTCAGCACCGCCTGTAGTCCGGCGTCTTCACGAGCCGATCGCGACGCCGAACTCTGCCTCGATGAGCTCGAACATGAGGTTCCAGGACTTCCACTCCGTATTGGTGTGCACGGCGAGTGTGTGCCGGTCAGCGGGGTCGGTCACCGCGAAGAACCAGGAGCCCCACAGGCTGCCGCCGACGCCGCGCAGGGTCCGGCCGTCGGTGGCCGCCTTGTCGAACTCGAACAGGCCGAGACCGTAACGGGCATGCGGCATCCAGTGCCCACCTTCGGTGGAGACCGTGGTCCACATCTGCCGATGCTGGTCCGGCGGCAGCAGACTGCCGGTCGCCAGCGCGTCGATGAATCGAACCATGTCGCCGGTGGTCGAGACGACGTTGCCTGCCGAAAACCCGCCTGACGTCTTGTACTCGGTGACGTCGAGCGGCTCGAGGTCGGGATCTTCCATCATCGATTCCCAGTTCTCCGGGGTGATCGCGGCCGGGTCCGCACCTTCCTTGAAGAACAGGGTCGAGTACGCCCGCGGGTGCGGTTCGGGGTATCCGGTGTGTTCGGTGGGGCGCACGTAGGTGCCGGTCAGGCCGAGCGGCTGGACGACTCGGTGATCGACCTCGGCGGCGTAGCTGTTGCCGGTGGCTTTCTCGATGATCGCCCCGGCGATGAAGAAGCCGCCGTTGGAGTACGCGAAGAGCTCACCCGGCGCGCCGACCGGCGGCTGCGAAACCGCAAGGCGCAGTAGCTCTTCGGTGCTGAACTCGTCGAGGCGGTGCTCGTCGAAGGCGGATCGGGTCGCGTAGCGGTAGCTCATTTCCGGTGCGAGGCCGGTGATGAAGAGACCGCCGGTGTTGTTGAGCAGGTGCCTGATGGTGATCGTGTTGCCGTCGTAGCCGTTGACATTCAGCACGCCGGGCAGCCACTTCTCGACGGTGTCGTCGATGCTCAGGACGCCCTGGGCTTCGAGGCTCAGCAGCGTGGCGGCCGTGAAGGCCTTACCCGCGCTGCCGGTGTGCACGTGCTCCCCCGGCTGACGCGGGGCACCGGTCGCGCGGTCGGCCACGCCCGCGGCGCCGAACCAGGTCTGTTCGCCGTGCGCGACCTCGGCGACTATGCCGGGCACGTGGTACGTGGCCACCGCGCCGTCGAGTACCTGCTGAATACCTGTGTGGGTCATGACGATTCGTCCTTGCTCTGCGAAGGTCTTTACGACATGACAAAAGTAACGTTGCATTCACAGATCGATCAATCAGAGTTGGCCATGCAAGAACACGTATTCCCTGATCTAACAGCAGATTTCGTTGCGCATCGCCTGTCACTTAATGCAACGCTTCCGTTGCATTAAGCTGTTGCCGACTCCGACAGCTGAGGAAACCCATGCCCGGTGCACGATTGACCGAACAGGATCGGCGACAGATCGCCGTAGGCCTGCGCGACGGACTGACCTACGCCGCGATCGGCCGCAGGCTCGGGCGACCCACCTCGACCGTCACCCGTGAGGTGATGCGCAACGGCGGCCCGAACCGCTATCGCGCCGGGCAGACGCACCAGACCAGCACCCGATACCCGCGCAAGCGCCGCAAAGCCGCACCGATGTCGGGCACCGGGAGCGCCGAGGTCGGCGGTCGCGATCCACGGGTCGTCGACCAGGTCGCCGCGCAGACCACGGACCTGCTCGTCGAAGCAGGGCTGCCGCAGATGACGGCACGGGTGCTGGCCGCACTCTTCACCACCGACAGTGGCAGCCTCACCTCGGCGGAACTCGTGCGGCGCCTGCACGTCAGCCCGGCCTCGATCTCCAAGGCGGTGGGATACCTGGAGGGGCAGGTGCTGCTGCGGCGCGAACGCGACCCCCGAGGCCGCGCGGACCGCTACGTCGTCGACGATGATCTCTGGTACCAAACCGTCATGGCAGGCTCGCGCGTCGATATCCGGATCGCCGACGCCTGTATGGACGGTGCACAGCGTCTCGGCGCCACCACACCGGCCGGCACCCGGCTGGCGAATATGGCCGAGTTCCTCCTCCGCGTCAGCGAGGACCTGGTCCGCTCGGTGGAGCACTGGCGTCGGGTCTACGCTCTCGGCTCAGACGGCGAGAACCAAGCGCCACCGTCGAACTCGTCGCCATGATCTACGTCACCGGCAGTATCGTGAATGGGATCTGCTGATCGTCGGCGATGTGTACCGCTGGGCGTCGCCCGCAATGGTCGACCAGGCTTACGGAGATCTCGAGGAGCCACGGATGTCATCGAACCGACCGCCGCCGTTGGAGCTGCGCAACGGGTTGGGCACCACCGCCCTGGTGGCCGGGATCGTCTCCGTCGTTTTCGCGTTCGTTCCCATTGTCGGCGAACTGGTCGCCGCCCCGGCTGCCGTGGTGGCTCTCGTCTGTGGCTGGATCGGGTTCGACCGCGCAGACAGAGGGCTGGCGACCAATCGCGGCGAAGCAATCGTTGGCAGCGCACTGCCAGTGCTATCGATTTTCGTGATGTTCCTGGTTTTCGCCGCCACAACAGGTGCGGGTAGTTGATTCGGTTCGCCATTCCGAGCATGAGGCCGACTGCCGACTGACCCGAGAAACGTTCACGCTCGATGGCCGGACCGGTCCAGTTCGATCTCGGCCCATACGGTTTTGTGGCCATGGTGGCGGATGGTTGCCCAAGCTGTGGCGAGGCACTCGATCAGGATCAGCCCGCGACCGCCCGCGCGGTCCGGGGTTCGCGGATGCGGGCGGCCGGGCCCGGTGTCGTCTACTTCGATGCGTAACCGCCGGCGGCGCAGTGATACTCGGGCTCGGCGCGGAGGCTGGCCGTGGCGGTGGGCGTTGCTGGCGAGCTCGTCGAATACCTGGACCGCGTCCTCGAGCAACTCCCCTTGCAACGCTGCCAGCAACTCCCGCACCTGCGCCCGCGCCTGTGCGAGCGTGATGACGTCGAGATCCAGATCCAGGGCATCGCCGCGGTCGTCGCGGTGGAGATTGTCCACCAGCGGTGTCGTCACGACTCACCCCTTCCACGTCATCGTTCGAATGCACCCGAACTACCCGCCGGTCACCAATGGAAACCCTGGTGTTGCCGTACAGAAGTCGAAGTCGTGCACAGCGACGGAAACACCACCCACATGCCGAACCTGATCGACGCCCAGGACAGTACGCGCACCCCGGCAGCACGAGATATCGCTGCGACGTCAACTCGGGTACTCGATGCGTGTTCGCCTGATCAAGCTGGGGGCAAACGAATCTCGGCGATCGCGCAGCGGCTAAGGTCATCGGTCAGTGGGTGTTCAACAGCCAGCACCCACTACTTGTTGACGACTCCTTCGGGCACGACACGGTGGAAAGCCGCCGTGCCTATCGGCGTCGAATCGACCAGATCTGAGGACGACCATGACGGACACGGTGGCTGCTGCCTCGACCGGACGTAAGTACACGCCCGCGGCTACGGACCAGGTCGAGTTGCGCCAGCTACTCGCGGGTTTGACCGCAGTGCGTGACGGCGATTTCGGGACACGGCTACCGATGGACGGTGACGGGCTGCTCGGTGAGATCGCCACGGTGTTCAACGGCATGGTCGATCAGCTCTCGCTGTTCACCTCGGAGGTCACCCGGGTGGCGCGCGAGGTCGGCACGGACGGGCGATTGGGTGGGCAGGCCGAAGTGCCGGGGGTCTCGGGCACGTGGAAAGACCTCACCGACTCGGTGAACGCGATGGCAGGCAACCTGACCAGCCAGGTGCGCGATATCGCGCAGGTCGCGACAGCGGTGGCCCGCGGCGATCTGTCCCAGAAGATCGACGTGGATGCGCGCGGGGAAATCCTGGAGCTCAAGAGCACCGTCAACACCATGGTGGACCAGTTGTCCGCCTTCGCCGACGAGGTCACCCGGATGGCACGGGAGGTGGGCTCGGAAGGGCAGCTCGGCGGCCAAGCCCAGGTGCCGGGAGTGGGTGGCGTGTGGCGCGATCTCACCGACTCGGTGAACTTCATGGCGGGCAACTTGACCGCGCAGGTCCGCAACATCGCCCAGGTCACGACCGCGGTGGCGGGCGGCGATCTGAGTCAGAAGATCACGGTCAGTGCCCGCGGGGAGATCCTGGAACTCAAGAACACCATCAACACGATGGTCGACCAGCTCTCGTCGTTCGCCGACGAGGTCACCCGGGTGTCGCGCGAGGTCGGCACGGAAGGGATCCTCGGTGGTCAGGCGGACGTGAAGGGCGTGTCGGGCACGTGGCGCGATCTCACCGACTCGGTGAACTTCATGGCGGGCAATCTGACCGCGCAGGTGCGTTCGATCGCGCAGGTCGCTACCGCGGTGGCTGGTGGTGATCTGAGCCAGAAGATCCGCGTCGACGCCCGCGGGGAAATCCTGGAACTCAAGAACACCATCAACACGATGGTCGACCAGCTCTCGTCGTTCGCCGACGAGGTCACCCGGGTCTCGCGCGAGGTCGGCACGGAGGGCCGGTTGGGCGGGCAGGCGGACGTGAAAGGCGTCTCCGGCACCTGGAAGGACCTCACCGAGTCGGTCAACGTCATGGCCGACAACCTCACCGCGCAGGTGCGTTCGATCGCGCAGGTCACCACCGCGGTCGCCGGTGGCGATCTGAGCCAGAAAATCCGCGTCGACGCACGCGGGGAAATCCTGGAACTCAAGGAGACCATCAATACGATGGTCGATCAGTTGTCCGCCTTCGCCGACGAGGTCACCCGCGTCGCCCGCGAGGTCGGCACCGAGGGCAACCTCGGCGGCCAGGCCACCGTACGCGGCGCCTCGGGTACCTGGAAGGACCTGACCGACAACGTCAACGTCATGGCGTCCAACCTGACCAATCAGGTGCGGTCCATCTCGCAGGTCGCGACGGCGGTGGCCCGCGGCGACCTGAGCCAGAAGATCAACGTGGAGGCGAAGGGCGAGGTCGCCGCGCTCGCCGGCGTCATCAATACGATGGTCGACACGCTGTCCGCGTTCGCCGACGAGGTCACCCGCGTCGCCCGCGAGGTGGGCACCGAGGGCATGCTCGGCGGGCAGGCCCGGGTGCCGAACGTGGCGGGCACCTGGAAGGACCTGACCGACAACGTCAACTCGATGGCGAACAACCTGACCAATCAGGTCCGCAACATCGCCCAGGTCACGACCGCGGTCGCGCAGGGCGATCTGACCCGCAAGATCGATGTGGACGCGCGCGGCGAGATCCTCGAACTGAAGACCACGATCAACACGATGGTCGATCAGCTCTCCGCGTTCGCCGCCGAAGTGACCCGGGTGGCCAGGGAGGTGGGGTCGGAGGGCCGCCTCGGTGGGCAAGCCGAAGTCGAGGGCGTTTCGGGCACGTGGAAGCGGCTGACCGAGAACGTGAACGAGTTGGCAGGCAACCTGACCCGCCAGGTTCGCGCCATCGCGGGGGTCACCAGTGCCGTCGCGGAGGGCGACCTGACCAGGTCCATCACCGTCGAGGCCTCCGGCGAGGTCGCGGAGTTGAAGGACAACATCAACTCGATGGTGGAGTCGCTGCGCGAGACCACCAAGGCCAACCAGGACCAGGACTGGCTCAAGACCAACTTGGCCCGCATCTCCAGCCTCATGCAAGGGCAACGCGATCTGCACGTGGTGGCCGAGCTGATCATGGACGAACTGGCACCGTTGGTTTCCGCGCAGTTCGGCGCGTTCTACTTGGCCGACGACACCGCCGCACCGCCGGAGCTGCGTCTGATCGGTTCCTATGGCAGCCCGGAGGAGCCGGACAGCCCGACGCGTTTCACTTTCGGCCAATCCCTGGTCGGCCAGGCCGCGCGCAGCCGCCGCACCATCGCGGTGGACTCCGTCCCCGGCGACTACGTCACGATTTCCTCCGGGCTGGGGCAGACCGCGCCGGTCAACCTGCTGGTGCTGCCGATCGTGGTGGAAGACCAGGTCCTCGGCGTGATCGAGCTGGGCTCCCTGCACCGCTTCACCCGCATTCACCAGGACTTCCTCGACCAGCTGATGGAGACGGTCGGCGTCAACGTCAATACGATCGTCGCCAACGCCCGCACCGACGAGCTGCTGGGCGAGTCGCAGCGGCTGACCTCGGAGTTGCAGGCCCGTTCGCAGGAGTTGCAGGTCCGGCAGGAGGAACTGCAGCGGTCCAACGCCGAGCTGGAGGAGAAGGCGGAGCTGCTTGCCATGCAGAACCGCGACATCGAGGCCAAGAATCTCGAGATCGAGCAGGCTCGCCAGGAGCTGGAGACCCGCGCCCAGCAGCTCGCGCTCGCGTCGAAGTACAAGTCGGAGTTCCTGGCCAACATGAGCCACGAGCTGCGCACACCGCTGAACAGCCTGTTGATCCTCGCTCAGCTGCTGGCGCAGAACCCGGCTCGCAACCTCACCCCTAAGCAGGTGGAGTACGCGGGCATCATCCACTCGGCCGGTTCGGATCTGCTGCAGCTGATCAACGACATCCTCGACCTGTCGAAGGTGGAGGCGGGCAAGATGGACCTGACCCCCGAGCGCGTGCCGTTGCGCAAGCTGCTGGACTACGTCGAGGCCACCTTCCGGCCGATGACCACCCAGAAGGGCCTGGGATTCCGGGTCAGCACCGCGCCCGAGTTGCCGCTCGAGTTGCTCACCGACGATTCCCGGCTGCGCCAGGTGCTGGGCAATCTGCTGTCCAACGCGGTGAAGTTCACCGAGACCGGATCGGTACAGCTGCGCATCAAAGAAACGCGAGCCGACGACGTGCCCCCCGTGGCGCGCCGCCACGGCCCGACCCTCGCGTTCGAGGTGATCGACACCGGCATCGGCATCGCCGAACATCAGCTCGAATCGATTTTCGGTGCGTTTCAGCAGGCCGACGGAACGACCAGCCGCAAGTACGGCGGCACCGGACTCGGCCTGTCGATCAGCCGGGAGATCGCCTACCTGCTCGGCGGCGCCATCACCGCCGACAGCACCCTCGGTCAGGGCAGCACCTTCACCCTGTACCTGCCGATCGCCCGACCCGATTTCCAGCAGGCGCCACACCACGACGAAGACACCCGGCAGCTCGAGGACGGAACCCGGCTCGAGGCTGCCCCCGCGCCGTCCCAGCAGCAGCGCAGGCTGCTGATCGTGGAGGAACGTCCGCAGGGGTTGTTGTCCTTGGTCGCGCAGAGTGCGGTGGCCGATCTCGCGGACAGTAGCGACCCGCGCGGTCCGGTGCAGATCGTCGCCGCGGTCGGCGCGGAGGAGGCGGTGGCGGCGCTGGCCGTCGACGCATTCCATTGCGTGGTACTGGAGTTGGACATGCCCGACAACGCCGCACTGCGATTCCTGGAGACCATGGATGGGGATGCCGCGATGCGCGGTGTTCCGGTACTGGCGCACAACCGCCGGCTCGATGCCGAGCAGGAGCGTCTGCTCCAACAGCTCACCGCGAACCGGCCGTTGGAGCTGCTGTCCAGCCTCGACGAATTGCGGGAGCGGATCGTACTGCACGTCACCGCCGCGGCACCCGAAGATGTGCTACCGCTGGTGCGCCGCGAGGACGCCACGGCCGCGGCGCCGCAGCGCCCGGACGGCAAGCTGGCAGGCCGTACCGTGCTCATCGTCGACGACGACGCCCGAAACCTGTTCGCCCTCAGCAGCATTCTCGAATTGCACGGCATCAACGTGCTGCACGCCGAGAACGGGCGGGAGGGAATCGATACCCTGCTCGCCCGCGCGGAGACGGATCTGGTCCTGATGGACGTCATGATGCCCGAGATGGACGGCTACGCCGCGACCGCGGCGATCCGCCGGATGCCGCAGTACGAGGCTCTGCCGATCATCGCCGTGACGGCCAAGGCCATGCTGGGTGACCGGGAGAAGTGCCTCGCCGCAGGCGCCAACGACTATGTCACCAAACCGGTCGACGCGGACGCGCTGCTCGCCTGCATCCAGCACTGGCTCGACGCCTGATGACCGCCTCGGAAATTCCTGCGGACAGCACTGCCGGCAACAGTCCAGCCGAAGGACCCGCGCTCAACCGCCTCGCGGCCACCGTCGAGCGGTTGCGCAACGAGATTCAGCAGGCCCAAGCCACCGCCGACGGCCGCGCGCTGATCGAAATGGCCAAGGGCGTGCTGGTCGAACGGCTGCGCTGCGGGCCCGCCCAGGCGGCGCACCAACTCGGGGTGCTTGCCGAGCAGGCGGGTGTCACGCCGTTGGAGCTGGCCGCGGAGGTGGTGAACCAGGCCGCACAAGACAAGGTCAGTGCGGCAGCGGGAGAATTCCTGCTCCGCGCCGCGGCACCGGGCGATCCGTCGGCCGCGGTACGGCTGCGCACGGCGGAGAGCGGGCTGCTCGCCGCCGGTGACACCCAGCGGGTGGCCGAGGCGCTGCTCGATCACGCGCTTGCGCCGCTCGGTGCCTCGGCGGCGGCGATCTGGGCGGCAGGTACCGACGGATCGCTCTCGCTGCGCGGTTTCGTCGGTATCAGTCCGCACGAGGCCCAGCAGTGGCGATATGTGCCACCCGGCGTGGCGACCCCGGCTCGGCAGGCGCTGACGCAACGAAAAGCGCTATGGATCGAGGACCTGAGCTCATCCAGGTTGCCGTCGATCGGCGACCACAGTGGCGGCCGGGTGGCCATCCCCGCGGGCACCAACGGCAAACTGCTCGGCGTGCTGGAGGTGTGCTGGCCGCAACCGCTCGAACCGCAACGGCCGCAAATACAACGGCAACTGGAGGCCTTGGCCGAACTGTGCGCCCACACGTTGGAATCGGACACGGCCGGTGCGCCGGTACCCCACGGGCCCGACGTCGCCGACCTCGTCCGGCTGGCCGAGGCGCTGTTCGACTCGGTCCTCGTGCTACTCCCCCACTTCGACCACGACGGCACAGTCACCGACTTCCGCATCCATCACGTCAACTCCCGCTTCGTCGATCTGGCAGGCCGTCCCCGCAACCGGATAAACGGCGCCCTGCTCCTCGAGGCGTACCCGATGGCGGCAGGCGCGGGCCAAATATTCGAACTGATCGAGCATGTCTTCGCCACCGGGGAGACCTACCGCGCCGACCGGGCGGTGCTGACCGAACTGGTCGACCAGATACCACTGACCGTCTCGGCCGCGCTCAGCATCAGCCGCCACGGTGACGCGGTGCTCATGGTGTGGCAGGTCGAGGACGAGACGGTGCGGCTCGCGGCGCTGCTCCAGCACGCACAACGCCTCGGCCGCGTCGGCGGATTCGAGGAAAACCCGGACATCGGCGAAATCACCTGGAGCAGCCAGCTGTTCGACCTCTACGGCCTGGCACCGACCGCGAACCCGATCCCGCTGCGCCGCTTGCCCGACCACGCACACAACGACGACGCCGACGCGGTCCGACGATTCCTGCGCACCGTGCTCCGCTACGGCAACGCCGCCTCCACCGCGTTCCGCCTGATCCGGCCCGACGGCGTCACCCGCCACATCCGGATCATCGCCGAGCCGGTACTCGACACAGCAGGGCATCTGCTCGCCATCCGCGGTGCCTACCAAGACATTTCGGCACAGCACTGGACCGAGGTCGCACTCTCGGCCACCCGCGACCAGCTCGCCCACACCGAGCAACACGCCGCCGAGCAGAGCCGGCTGGCACGCCAGCTCCAACAGGCGATCATGCCCGCCGCACAACCATCCATCGACGCGTTCGGGCTGCACATCGCGGTGCGCTACCGGCCGACCGAACAGGACCACCTCGTCGGCGGCGACTGGTACGACGCAATCGTGTTGCCCTCCAAGCAGATTCTGGTGTCGGTCGGCGACATCACCGGCCACGGCATCACCGCGGCCACCGACATGGTCGTGCTACGCAACGCACTGCGCGGCCTCGCCGCCACCGGAGCCGGACCCGGCCAACTGCTCACCTGGCTGAACCTGGTGGCCCACCACCTGACCACCGACATCTACGCCACCGCCATCTGCGGCCTCTACGACCCGCAGACGCGCGTACTGAGCTGGGCCCGCGCGGGCCACCTTCCCCCCGTGCTGGTCCGCGCCGGGCAAGCGACCGCCCTGCCGCTGCTCGACGGAATAATTCTCGGCGCGCTGGCCGAAACCACCTATGAAGAAGGCGAACTCCAGCTCGAACCCGACGACGTCCTCCTGCTCTACACCGACGGCCTGATCGAACGCCGCGGACGCCACCTCGACGAGTGCGTGGAGCGCCTGCTCGCCGCGTCGGCTCGCTTCAGCGGCAGCCTCGATGAGCGCCTGGACGATCTGCTGGACAACAGCGACTCCGACACCGACGACGACACCTGCGTGGTGGGGATTCAAGTGGGGCCAGGGCTCCCGTCGCCGAGCGGCTCATAGCCTGGAACTGCTGTTACACCTTTATATCGGCCATTGCGGTTCTTCGACCATCGACCAGTTGGCCCAGCGTTCGCGCACAGCTTCCACGACTTTTGCAATCTGAGCCGGTTCGCCCACCGAGTAGCCGGCCGCACGATGCGGTGATGGACAGGGTCGAGGCGACGACAACTGGTCGAGCCAGCCGAGGTCGGGCGACGCGCGGGTGTGATCCTGATCAACAACTTCTAACAGTTACTGTTGAGCTACCGATAGTCGAGTTGTCCAGATCAGATCCGCACCGTCTCCACAGGAGGACCGTATGAAGCAGCGTGCAGCCTTACTGACCGCAGCGGTGAGCACCGCCCTCGCGGCGCCACTGTTGATGACCGCCACTGCCAACGCCGACGTGTGGCAGCCGGTCCCGGGTATTTCGATCCCGCTGCCCGACGGCGTGTTCCGGGGGTTGCCCGGCGTCATCGCCACCCCGCCGCCCGGGCCCGCGCCGACCGAAGGCGCGCCCTGCGAAGGTGACGGTCACTGGGTGCATCTCGAGGGTGGCAACGCTGCTCACTACGGCACCGAATGGCTGTGCGCCCACAACTGACATCGACGTAGCACTGCAAACTGGTCGCAAACGGCCGGTCGCAGTGCTCGTACAGCTGGCGCACCCCGGACCGAACATCAGGCCAACGGTGAGATGACCTCGATCTCCCTCCGCGGGTAGCGCGGGAGATCGAGGTCATCTTTATTGGCCGCTCAGCTCACAGCCGTTCTGCGTCACCTCGCGAGCCAGACTGCGGTCCACCCGTCCGCACCGAAGTCCCTGCAGTCGTACTGATGGCTGTCGTTCCCCTTCTCCGACAGCACCCACTGGTAGCAGGAATACCAAGACGAAAAGCCGGTGTGGACCGGGAACTCGCTCTCGGCCGAGGCGGGCCCGGACGTAGCGACTCCCATGAGCGCGAGGCCGGCGATCATGGCAGTGGCAATAGCTGTTTTCATTTGCGTTCTCCCCCGTAGGTGTTCTGATCAACTGCGAAAACAGCCTGTAGGAAGATCGTTAACAAAACCTTGCCGAAAACTTTCAATCCCGCTGTGCGGCAAACCTTTCTGTCGACACCACGGGACTCGGCCGGGGAAGTTCCTTGTGTGGCACCTACGGCTTGGCCGACGAGGTGACCGGCTGTCCGGCCGGAGCTGCGGAATCCAGCATCCCTGCGTAGTCGGGCAGCTCTACTCCGTTGATCGCACGCTCGACCAGTTCGGCGAACCATTCACCCGTGAAATCGACGCTCGGCTCGGCGTCCGGTCCGGGTACCTCGCGGCTGCGCGCGCTCAACCGGCCGATCTCCTGGTTGGCCTCGACGAACGAGCGCATCTGCTTCTCGTAGGCGGCGAATCCGGTCTCCGGGTCCCACCCGGCGGCGGCCAGCTCGCCTGCCAGTAGGTAGGCGCCGACCAGGGCCAGCCCGGTGCCCGCCCCGGACATCGGCGACGAGCTGAACGCCGCGTCCCCGAGCAACCCCACCCGTCCGTTCGACCAGCGGTCCATCACCACCTGGGCGACCTGGTCGAGGTAGAAGTCGGGGGTGTCGTCCAGGTGCGCGAGGATGTCCGGGGTCAGCCAGCCGAAGTCGGCCATTTGCGCACGCAGCAGGCGCTTCTGGGCTTCGACATCGCGGTAGTCGACGTCGAAGTCCCCCGCGGGGAAAGAGAACATGGCCATCGCCTTGGTGGCGTCCGGGACGGGCCGCAGGCCGGCGGAGCGCCCGGACTCCTGGTAGTCGATCAGCCAGCGATCGATCTCGAACTCGTTGGGCACACTGTAGAAGGCCAGCACGTGCCCGAGGTGGCGGATGAACTGCTCGTGCGGTCCGAAGACCATTGCTCGCAGCGCAGAGTGCAGTCCGTCCGCCCCGATCACCAGGTCGAAACGCCGCCGATCGCCGCCCGCGAAAATCACGTCGACCCCGTCCGCGTCCTGGGTAAGTTCGGCGATGCGGTCGCCGAAGATGTATTCGACACCGTCGCTGGTGTCGTCGTAAAGCACTTGTGACAGGTCTCCGCGCAGGATCTCGATCTCCGCGATGTATCCGTCGCCACCGTGGTCCTCGGCACGGTAGGTCTCCAGCACCTTCCCGTCCGCGTCCACGGTGTACGCGCCGGCGGTATCGGTACAAGCCGCACGCACGGCAGCGTCGAGCCCCATGCGCCGGATGACCTCCTTGGCCACCCCACGCGCATCCACCGCCTGCCCACCCGGACGCAATGCGGGAGCCCGCTCCACCACGGTCACCGCGGCGCCCCACCGGCGCAACCAGTGAGCCAGCGCGGGCCCCGCGATGCTCGCCCCCGCCACCAGCACCCGGGGACCGCTCACCCGCGCCCCCTGCTCACCCGCCCGGACCGTGTGCTCCTGCGCTGGGTTCTCGACGCTCATCACTGCCTCCATGTGTTCCTCCCGCACCGGGACCGCCCCAGCACAGGCCCACCGCTGTCGGTGTATCCAGCCATATCGACTACGTGCACACACGAAATTCATCGGTACAGCCGAGATCGTGTCCTCGCTCCTGCGAACACCGCGAACTCGGGAGCCCGCTAATCGTCTCCGAAGATTCCACTAAGCATCGGGTTCTACGGTTGCCTCATCAATTCGGAATCGACCGAAAAGGGTACGAAATGATAAGTACTGGCCGGGATTTCGAGGGGATGCCGAGCATCACCACGCGCACTGCGGCGAACCGAGAAGAGCTGCGCGCTGAGCTCGCGGACCTGTTGCAACACGATCCCGCGACCCTTACCGATACCGCTCGGTTCATCGAAGACCTCGGTATGGACAGCCTCGACATGATGACCCTGTCGGCGTGGCTGGACTCGCACGGCGTGCGCGTGCAAACCGACCGAGAGCGCCGCGGCACCGTCGGCGATGTCCTGGCGCTCGCGGAAACCGTTGCGGGCAAACGTGTTCAACTCACCATCCGGGCCGGGAACGCTACGTCCTCCGGCCCCGACTCGGTGCCGGAACTGCCACCGTCGCAACCCGATCCGCTCGCACCTGTCCTGCACAGCTCGGTGTTTCGGCTCGACGCCCTGCAACCGGGCGACACCGAATACCTCTACGCGCTCGCGGTTCGCCCGGAGAACTGCTTCCGCTGGCGATACCGCGGGGCACCGCCTGCGCCAGAACGTTTCGTCGAAGAGCTGTGGGCGCAGGTGCTCACGCAGTACGTCGTGCGCCGCATCGACGACGACCAACCCGCCGGGCACGTCGTCGCCTACAGCGCCGACCGCCACGGCAGTCACGCCTACCTCGGCGCAGTGTTCGAGCCTGCGTACGCCGGAACCGGGCTGGCTGCCGAGGCGATCACCCTGTTCGTCCGATATCTGTTCCGTACCTTCCCATTTCGCAAACTGTATCTGGAGGTACCCGGATTCAACTGGCCGCAGCTGAGCAGCGGTGAGGGCCGCTACTTCCAGGTCGAAGGCCGACTGCGCGGCCACGTCTACTACGCCGGGCGCTACTGGGACCAATACCTCTGCGCGATCTACGCAGACCGAACGTTCGAGGAATCAACCTCGGATGGCAAGGAAAGGAAACTGTCATGAAGTCAACTGCTCGCCGCAGGATGCTTGTCGGCGTATCGAGCCTCGGTGTCGCCGCCGCAGCGATCGCGCCGTCCACCGCGTATGCCGCGGCACCGGAACCGTTGACCGCGGCGAAGTTCGAGGCTGCCGCGGCTCGCACGCCGCTGCCTGCGTGCGTCGATGTCCGGCACTCGACCGATTGGCGCCAGAACAAGCTGGACGTCACGAACAACTGCGGCTACGGCGTCAATTGGTTCGTCGACAAGGAAGGACCCAACCTGGATTGCCGGCACACTCCCGCGGGCGGACGTGACCGTGTCACCTGGGGTATCCAAGACGCCTATCACGGCACCTACAAGTGCGGCTGAGCGAGTGGGCGAATCCCTTTGCGTGCAACGGGGTTCGCCCTACCCGCAGCCAGGCTCTCTATCGTTCGGCTACTCATCGGCGAGGCTCTCGATTCGCATTGCCGTCGCACCGATTCGGATCGTATCGCCGTCGGCGACCAAGGTGCCGGTCACGATTTGTGTTCCGTTGACATAGGTTCCGTTCGCCGAGCCGAGGTCGACGAGCAGCATCCCGGCCTCACGAACGACGAGCCGCGCGTGATGCCGGCTGACGCGTGCGTCGTCGAGGACCAGATCGTTGTCCGGTTGCCGGCCGATCCGAACCCCGTTGTCGATCTCGACAGTCCGGCCATCCGACAAACGCAGCACTGCGCACGGTGCGGATTGCGTTGCCGCCGTGGTGGTTTTGCCGCGCGGTAACTCTACCGGCAGCAGCGGCTGCTGGCGCCGGACCTGCTGCTCGAGGGCCAGGGTGACCGGATCGGGATCGAGCCCTTCCAGTTCCGCGAGATTCGTTCGTAGTCGCCGGCACGCGTCGAGCGCCTCGGCTTGCCTTCCGGCGAGGTACAGCGCGGTGACGAGCCTGCGCCACACGGCCTCGTTGACCGGATGGTCGGCCGCCAGTGTGGTCATCGCACCGACCGTCTCGGCCGCACGCCCCAGCGCGATTTCGGCGTCGACGCGGCTCAGCACCGTATTCAGGCGGCGGTCGGCTAGCTCGGCCGCGAAGTTGTCGGCGAAGCCGAGGCCGCGCAGATCGGCGAGCGGGTCGCCGCTCCACTGCGCCAGCGCCGTATCGAAATGCGCGAGCGCACCGGCGTGATCGCCCGCAGCGGCCGCCGCAGTGGCTGCGGCCCGCTTCGATTCGAAACGCGCGGCGTCGCAACAGCTGTCGGCGAGTTCGAGCTGATAGCCGGGGGTGACCGTCCGAAGGATCGCGGCCGGGTCGGCCCCCGCCGTCCGCAGGGCTTTGCGGATGTCGGCGACGAACACATGCAGTGTCGGGGCGAAGCGACGCGGCGGACGGCCGTCCCAAATACCGTTGGCCAGCGCATGAGACGACACCACCCGCCGCCGGTTGACCGCGAGCATCCCCAGCACCGCGCGAGGCTTGGTGCCGCCGATATTCAATGCCGAGCCGTTGACCAGCAGCTGTACGGGCCCGAGCAAGCGCACTTCCACCGACGGCACAGTCTCGTCGGACATCTGCCCAGGATAAGCGGTGGTGCCGGAACGCAGCGAGTATTCTGGGATGCGTTCTCGTGCAGGAGGTGCAAGATGGCCGCCCCGTCCTTGCTACGGGGCACGGTTTTCGCCGACCACCTGATCGTCGAACGTCTCGGCTCCGGCGGTATGGGTACGGTGTACCTGGCGCACCACCCACGCCTACCCCGGTCGGTGGCGTTGAAGGTGCTGGATCCCGAGCTCGGTTCCGATCCTCGTTTCCGGGCCAAATTCGAGCGCGAAGCCGAATTGGTTGCGCAGCTGGATCATCCGAATATCGTCGGCATCCACGACCGCGGCATCGAGAACGGGTTGCTGTGGCTCTCCATGCATTACGTCCCCGGTGGTGACCTCGCACGCCACCTGCGCCGGCATCGGCGCGGACTGGACCCGCACCGCGCGGTGCACATCGTGACCGAGGTCGCCAAGGGTCTCGACCACGCCCACCGGCGCGGCATCGTGCACCGAGATATCAAGCCCGCCAACATCTTTCTCGGCACCGAAGACCGTATCCTGATCGGAGATTTCGGTATCGCCCGCACCACCGACGCGGACGCCACCGAGACCGTCGGGCCGCCTATGCTCACCCGAGCCTACGCCGCACCAGAACAGTGGGCGGGCGACGCCACGGACTCGCGTACCGACGTCTATGCCCTCGGTGTCACGCTGCACGAGCTGCTCACTGGCCGGCTCCCGGGAGCCGGTGTCGCACAAGCGCTCCCGCCGCGCCTGGCGGCCGTGGTCGCCAAGGCTTCCGCTGCTGACCCTGCCGACCGCTACCAGTCGTGCGGCGATCTGGCCGCCGCCGCGACCGCGGCGCTGTCGACCAACCATCGTCGCCGCCTCGCATCGGTCGCATTCGGCACGACCGTGACCATGGCGGCAGTCTTCGTAGCTTGGGACACCATGCGCCCCAACCTTATCGACGGCGATCCGTGGCCCGCACCGGGCCTGGTGGAGATACCCGGCCCGCCGTTTGCACTGCAATGCCCCACGCCCTACCTGAAGTCCGACCGCGGTCCCAAGGGACTGTGCACCGCAGTAGATGCGGCCGAGAACGAGGCGACCTTCTACTTCTACTACCCGCGCACCAACGAACGGGAGCACCGGGAAGGCCCCTTCTCGATCCAGAGCCAGAGCGAACCTGTCAAGAAACAAAAGGACGGCACCACTTACGTGAGCGGTCCCACCGTGAAGTCGTCGTTCGCGGGCGCGGTCAATGTTGGGCACCGCTACGACGCCGACCGCGAACACGGCACCTTCGCCCGAGACACATTCGGCGGCTTGCTGCCTTTCCTGGCCACCTTCGAACCGCTACCGGTATGCCGCACCGTCGCGGACTGCTGACCCGCACTGCGCGGCAAGTGCTTCACTCGATGCTGCCATCTTCGCCCTCGGGAAACCGACTGCCCGGACAGCAATTTCGGTACACTTACCCCAGGTGAAAGGGGGGCGGAAGTCACCTCGACTTGACTGAGCCACGCGCCCAGATTTCTTCATCGAACGCAGCTGTGACGCTCTATTCCGAGTGATAGGAAGCGAAATGAGTATCAGTCAAAAGATTACCGCCGGCGAACTGAACGATCTCACGTTTCACGGCAAGCTCGAGAACGGTCACCTGGTGCCCGGTGGCCTGCTCGGCGACCAGGCCGCGATGGACGACATCGAGGTCGGCATGTATGTCCTGGAGAAGGACGGCACGCTGATCGCCTGCAACAAGACCGCAATCGGCGCCTGGGGGCGCAGTCCCGAACTCGGTAAGAGCGAGAAGTACTGCGGCGCGTTCCGCCTGCGTTACCCCTCCGGTGAGGTCATGCCGCACGAAGCGGCCCCGCCGTCGGTGGTCATCAACAACGGTGGCACCGTGCGCGACGCCGACGTCATCTGTGAACAGCCCAATGGTTTCCGGCTGCTCGCGCTGGTCAACGTCTTCCCGATCCGCGACGAGTCCGATGAGGTAGTGGGCGCGGTCAACATCTTCCGCCACAACACCACCAAAACCGTGCCGGGACTGCTGGAATCGGCAGACGCCGGCTGAACCAGCCACGCAGCGCCTCTCCCCCGCCGGGATCGACCCGGCCGGGAGAGGCGCGGTCACCCACTTCAGAAGTCGACCACCCCGCCCTCGACCCACCGCGGCAAACGCTCAGCGATGAACGACGCCAGGTCTCGACCGCTGGTTTCGACCTCGCGGATCTCTTCGAGATACTTCCCCATAGCGCGTTGCGCGGAAGCGGTCGAGCTCGTCTCGAGGAATCCGGTTCGTTCGATATGCAGTCCCTTTTCCAAGGATTCCGAGCCGCCTTCGTAGATGGCACGTTTGAGGGCTCCGACCGCGACCGGTGACCTGCGGGCGAGCCGTGCGGCGGTACTGCGCGCCTCGTCCAGCAAGTCGGCCGGAGTGACCAATCGGTGCACGAGGCCGATGTCGCAGGCACGAGCGGGAGTGATCGGGGCACCTTCCAGACACAGTTCCAGCGCGCGGGCAGCACCGAGCACCCGCGTCAGCATCTGTGTGCCACCGCCTCCGGGGATGATCCCGACCAAGATTTCCGGTTGACCGATCTCATAGGGGCCGTCGGCCATCAACCGGATGTCGCAGGACAGCGCCAGCTCACAGCCGCCACCGAGCGTACGACCGTTGAGCGCCGCGACGAATACCTTGTCGGAGTCGCGCATTCGGCGACACACCTCGTGGTAGCGACGCAGATCGGCGACGCCACCCGCGCCGGCGCGGGCCAGTGCCGCTTGTCCGCCGGGAACATGATCGGCGGCGCGGCTGGTGTGCAGAGCCGCGGCGGCGGCGCGCCGAGTCAGGGTGACCGGCGATGCCGCTGCGCCCGCCAGGATTTCAGCGACGTCGTAGTGGCTGACGAACACGTCCTCGACCGCGCTGGTGAGCACTACTGCGCGGACCGCGTCATCGCGTTCGAGCGAGGTGAGCAGATCTGCGAGAGCAGTCATGATTTCACTGGTGAGGAAGTTATAGGGCGGGTTGTCCAGCCACACGGTCGCGACGGTGCCGTCACGTTCGGTACGAATCATGATTCCTCATCTGCCGAAGGACTTTTCACTGTCGAGCGCGGCGGAGTCCGAGCCTGATTACCGCAGGCATCACCCGCTGGTAGCCGACCGGGAAGAGTCGCTGGACGACATCCATCGCGACCGCGTCCGCACCGATGCGCACTTTCGCCTTGCCGCGCCGGATTCCGTCCACGATCGCCAGTGCCGCCTGCTCCGGTGTCGTGCGCGCTATCCGGTCGAACATCTCGACATTGGCCGCGGCAGAACCGGCCCGAGCGACACCGGTGCCCTCGATCCTGGTCGACCGCGCGATATTGGTCCGAATACCGCCCGGATGCACCACCATGACGCGCACCGACGAACCCGCGAGCCGCAGTTCCATCCGCACCGACTCGGTGAATCCGCGCACCGCGAACTTCGTCGCGCTGTAGGCGGATTGACACGGCATCCCGAGCAACCCGAACACGCTCGACACATTGGCGATCGTGCCGCCGCCTGATCGCTCGAGAATCGGATAGAACGCCCTGGTGCCGTGCACGACACCCCAGAAGTTGATATCCACGATCCACCGCAGACTCTCGTCGCTGATCGTAACGCCATCTCCGAGCACCGCGACTCCGGCGTTGTTCAACACGATATCCACTCTGCCCCAGCGCCTTTCGACGCCGTCGGCGAAGGCATAGATCGAATCCTCGTCCCCCACATCGACCAGATGCGTGCTGACCTCGGCACCGAGCCCGGCCACTCGATCAGCCGTCTCCTTCATCCCCAGCTCATCGATGTCGGCCAGGGCCACTATGGCACCGCGGCGCGCAAGTTCGACAGCCGTCGCCGCCCCGATCCCCGACGCGGCTCCGGTCACCACCGCTACCTTGCCGTCCAGCCGCCTACCAGACATGTTGCAGCCCTTCGCTCGGTCCCACCGTCGCCACAATAGAGAACGATCACTCCCTGAAGTAGCGATAGGACCACACGCGGCGCAAGACTGTCTGCGTGCACAATCGGACGCACCGACCCTCCGCCCGGTGCACATGCCGAAGAGATGACTACGGCGTTGACCGCCTGCCGATCAACCTGATCCGCTCGAACGCCAGCCGTTGGTAGCCGGTCGCACGCTTGGCGAGCTCACTAGAAGAAAGAAATAGTTTTAATGAGAAACTGTTTTCTGCCAAAATATCAGGGTGAATACCGCTACTGAACTGAGCCGACTTCTCGGCCCCCTACGCAGAACCGTGTTGCGCGCCACCCGCGCCGCCAAAGACCTACCAGACCTGCCCGAGGCCCAGATCGAGCTGCTGCGCGCGCTCAGCGAGGCCGGGTCGCTGAGCCCGAGCGACGCGGCACGCCAGCTCCAGGTCGCACCCTCGACCATCAGCAACCTGACTCGGCGGATGATCGCCGACAGACTCGTCCAGCGGCACACCAGCGACGCCGACCTGCGCGCGGTCACCCTCACCGCCACCGCCGAGGCCATCGAACTGCTGAACCTCTACGACCACGCCAGCACCGAGATCCTGTCCGAGGCCATCAGCAGACTCCCGCCGGCCGAGCAGAAGGCACTGACCACGGCTCTGCCCAGCCTGGAACACCTGCTCGCCGAACTCCACTAGAACTACTTTTGCTGCAAAAGTATTTTGTGGTAAAATTACAGTCCTACCGAGGAGGCAGCGATGGAGACTTCAACCGAGCAGGACACCACGCAGGACCTATCTCAGATCGTCGGCAAGCACCTCATCTACACCTATGCCAACGGCTGGCAGTACGAGCTCTACGTCCGTAACTCCACCACGATCGACTACCGGATCCATGCCGGCATGGTCGGCGGCCGCTGGGTCAAAGGGCAGTTCGTCGACCTCACCCAACTCGACGCGGACAACTACAAGCTCTCCTGGACCGAGCCGACCGGCACCTCGGTCAGCGTGAACATCATGCCCGGCCAACGCCGACTCCACGGGGTGATCTTCTTCCCCCAGTGGATCAAGCAGCACCCCGAGCACTCGGTCTGCTTCCAGAACGAGCACCTGGCGGAGATGGCCGAGTACCGCGACCAGGGCCCCACCTATCCGATCTACATGATCGCGGAGTTCGCCCAGATCACCTTCCTCGAAGACCGAGGCGCCGACGACGACACCGTAATCGCCTGTGCCCCTGCGGACCTGCCCGCCGACTACGTGACCCGCACCAACTGATCCTGCCGTCCAGCGGATTCATCGAATTGCTTGTCCTGACCCGCCCGCCGAATTCGACTCGCGGGTGCGCGAAACCGGATGAGTTGATCGCCGGTGGGGGGAGGTTTCGGCGTGCTACCGTGATCGGCAGCGCGACCTTCTGCGGTCAGCGGGAGGCCAATTCGCCGGTCCTGCAACGGATATGACCGGCCGTGTGGGGAAGGGGAGAATATTTATGTCTTTGCCGACCGAACCTATTGGAAGTATCCCGCGGCCGACGCCGCTGGTGACGGGGATGAAAGAGCATGCGGCGGGGCGGATCAGCGATGACGCGCTGGCCGAGTTGTCTGACGCGGCGGTGCGGGACACCATTGCGCAATTGGAATCGCTTGGGTCGCCGGTGGTTACGGACGGCGAGCAGAGTAAGCCCAGTTTTGTCAGTTATCCGTTGGCCGGATTGACGAACCTCAGTCCCGATGGTGCGGTGATTCCCTTCGCGGACGGACACACGCGGCAGTTGCCGGCGTTGAGCGCAGGGCCGTTTCGGTACGCGACCTTCAGTGCGCAGTATCTGCAGGCTGCGCGGAAGTATGCGACGGCGCCAGTCAAGCAAGCCGTGATCGCGGCTTCCGCGATGAGCCTGTTGTATCCCGCGGACGGCATCAGCGGGTATTCGCGAGAACAGTTCCTCGACGATCTCGTGGACAACGTGGAGGCTGATATTCGCGGGGCGTTCGATGGCGGTGCGCACTCGGTCCAGCTCGACTTCACCGAGGGGCGGCTGTCGCTCAAGCTCGATCCTTCCGGCGGGTTGCTCGACTCGTTCGTCGCGTTGAACAATCGGGTGCTCGATCGCTTCACGCCGGAGCAGCGCCAGCGGATCGGCCTGCACACTTGCCCTGGCGGGGACCAAGATTCGACCCACAGCCTCGACGTCGACTACGCGGAGTTGTTGCCGAAACTGTTCGGCATCCATGCCGGGCAGTTCTACGTCCAACTTGCCAGCGAGCCCGATCCTGACCGGGTACTGCAAGTCATCGCCGAGCACTTGCCGGCGGAGGCCCGAATTTTCGTCGGTGTCATCGATCCGATCGATCCGGCCGTCGAGACGGCGGAGCAGGTGCGGGACCGGGTGCTCAACGCGGCACGGCACCTGCCCGTGGATCGACTCGGCACGTGCGACGACTGCGGATTCGCACCGTTCGGCGACGACGTCTCTACGTCGCGCGAAACCGCGTTCGCGAAAGTTCGTGCCCGCATCGAAGGCACCGCGGCGGCGTCCAAAGAACTCGGCGTGTGAGCTAACAAAGCAGGGGCCGACTCGTCATCGGGTCGGCCCCTACTACTGCCCGCGCTCGCCTTCATGACGTGCGATGAACTCCGCGACCAAGTCGCAGACCCGGTCGGGTTCGGTGAAGCAGACGAAGTGACCGGAGTTCGGCAGTTCCGCATACTCGGAATCGGCAATGCGGCGATGGATGAACTGCCCGGTGGCCACCCCGACAACGGAGTCGTGCCGTCCCTGAACTATCAGCGCGGGAACGGACACCGACGACAATTTGTCGGTGAGGTCAGAGCCTTTCGCGAACAGATCCAGATAGCGCAGCCCGGTCCGCGGATCCATACTCTCGGATTCCATCAGTAGATCGGTCACAGCTCGTCTTACATCGCCGCCCAACGCGACACCGCCCGCTTCGATCGAGTCGAAGTCATCGGCGATCACCTGGTCGAGTTTGTCTATGCGCCCCTTGCGATTAGCGAACTTATAGGATCCGCCGAGCAAGGAAAGCGAGGCGACGCGATCGGGATGGGCAAGCGCCATCCACTGGGCGAATATCGACCCGACGGAGGCGCCGCCGACGTGGAACCGGCCACGAACGCCGATGCGGTCGAGAACCCGAATTTGCAGGTCGACCAGTCCATCGAGAGTCAGGCTGCTGGTGGTGCGGGTGCGACCGACTCCAGGCTGGTGGATCACCACAATCCGTCGGTTCTGGGCCAGTCTTCCGAACTGATACGCGAACATACCCGCCCCGATATTGAACGGGTGCATCAGCACCAAGGGCAGCTCACCCGTTCCCGCCTCGAACAGTTCGACCTGCCCCTCCTCGTCCTCGATGAGCGTGGAGCGCACCGACGGGCAAACGCGTTGGAGGACACGGAGATTGCCGGGAACGGTGGTCTCGTGTTCGCTGCTATCCGACAGATGGGTCAGATAGGTCTCGCGCAGTTGGCCGAGCTGGCTCGCAAACCATGGCGCCTCTTCACCGGTTCCGCGGACGGTTCGCTGCTCGTGCCTCTGCCCGAGCGCGGCCGCCACTACCGACATCTTTGCCCGGACCTGATCCGCATAACCGATCGGAATGGCCACTCGCACATGCCCGTCGAGCCCTGGATGGACGGGACTGGCCAGGTGCGGACCGACCCGAACTCCGGTCTGCTGGTGCAGATAGCCGGCCAGCTCCATCGCAGCATCCTCATCCGGCCCGGTGGACGGCACGCAGATGGCAAAAGTGGGCTCGGTCGGAGCGGTCGGGACACCGTACGACTGAATCACTCGTGCGAACTCGGCGACCACGGCCTGACGCTCGACAACCAACCGATGAGCGGTGGCAAGGTCGGCGAGGCCGGCCCTCATCACCGCACGCCCGAGAGCCGAGAACTCTCCTTTGCCGTCAACGGTTCGACTCCGAAGCCCTTTGATCAGCGCACCATCCGAGGTAGCGACCAGGCCGCCGGCCGTCAGGGCGAAGTTCTTCGACAGACTCATGGTGATCGTGTCCGCGTGGGCCAATACCGCTTCGAGCGCCCCCGCAAGCGCCGCCGACGCCAGCCCCGGGGCGATTACGTTGTCGACGACGCGGGTGGCGTCGAGCACCAAGGGCGTACCGACCCGGTCGCATGCCGCCCTGATCCGCGCCAGCTGACGGTCCGGTATCGGAACCCCGCCAGCCGAATTCGGGCACAGTTCGATCAGCACGAAGGAAGGTGCGCCGGACAGGCCTGCCAGCCCTCGTTCGACGGCAGTTGCGAGTCCGTCGGCCCCGATGGCGTCGAGAGCCTTTGGTGTGAAACGATTTTCAGCCAGCGAGCCCAACCAGGTCGGGAACACACCGTTATGCAACACGGTGCCGCGGGGGCCGGGCCAAGCGCGGCACAGCAGCGACTCGGCTTCGCGACCGCTCGGCGCGAGCACCACTTCCTCGAACGGCAGCCAACGCGGCACCGCCCGCTCGGCGGCCAACAACTCGGACAGACGGGTCCGGACGATGTGGTCGTCGTGGTCGGCCCACGAGTCGGAAATCAGGTCGAGATGTATGTCGACGGGATCGAGTTGCAATACGTTTCCCCGAGTCCCAGCGAAACGATCAGCTACGACCGACCCACCAGCCGTACCGCCACCCTCGGTCGTCGATGTCGCCGACGAACTACCCGTCGGCTCGAGCTCGGGATCACCGATCAACAGCAGGATCTCAGCAATACTGCTGCGCTCGCCGTGCGGCTGGCACAGGTAGATCGTCGACTCGCTCGGCTTGAACTTCCGCTTGAAGTGGTAATTTCCGAGCGGCGTCAGACCGGCGTCCCCCATGCCCACGAGTTCATCGACCAGGACGGGATCAGCGTTTGCCGAGTTCCCTACCGGCACTCCGAATATCGCCCCCAGGCTGAAGATTTCGACGTCCTCCGCACGGAGCCGGTCGATGATCTCGGTCACCGCGTACTCCAAGCACCCGGTCGGTGTTTCGGCATCATAGAACTCGACGTCCAGCAGATAACCGTTCTGCACGCCCAGCCGCGAAATCACCACCACCGCGACGACGACATCGTCCACGAACGTCAGGAACACCCGGTGGCCCGGTGGCAGTTCGCCCCGTGCCACTTCGGCTCGAATAGTGCCGACGTACGGGTTCACGTTCTGCTTGCCGTCCGACCAGGCATCGATGAGCCGCACGATATCGCGGTCGTACCCGCGAACTTCGCCGACCTGATATTCCTCGACCCGAACCTGGCCCGCCCGCTGGAATTTACCGATGATTCCGCGCAGTCGACGCTTTTCTCCCCCGGCGACGGTGAAGGAAGCGATGTCGCCGATCTCCTGCATCACTCCGAACGGAGTCGCATGAAACTGCCTGTCGTGCACGGTATCCAGCGGAACGGGCCACAGCACGCTCAGTCGGGCACCCGCCGTCGATGCGACCTCACCGAAGTCCGCCACCGCATCGATCGCGGAGTCCGCCGGACCGGTGTAGCCCCACACCAGCACGACCTCGCCGACCCACCCGACATCCAGGTACCACTTCTCGTGGTCCGGTAGGTAAATGAAGGGGGCGATGTCGCGACCCGCCAGGGCGTCCTCCAGGCGATATGTCTTCGACAATTCGGTCACCGCGACAGCGAGCTTTTCGTGCAGTGGCAAGTCGGCACGCCGGATCATCCGTCCGCCGAACATTTCGGTCACCTCCCCCGCAGCAGGAACGGGGGCCAGGTCGGCGGAGTACGTCACCGAAGCGGCGGTGAAGCCGGAAACCACGTCGGCGGAGAAGGTTTGGCACAGGAATTCCGTCAGGCTCGTTGTCGACGGGTAGTCGTAGAGCAGCGTATTCGGCAGTGGCCCGAAGTAGGACTCCAGGCAACCGACGGCACGCAACCTGTCGATCGACGACAGGCCGACGGTATCGAAGTCGACCGGTGCGGTGACAGGCGAGCCGGTCAGCTGGCCGAGGAACAGATCTATCTCCTCTTGCAAGCTGTGGTCCGAGTCCGTCCCCAAGCCATCGACCTGCGCGGCGATGTGCGCTTCGAGTCCGTCGACCGTGGCCGACTCCACCACTCCGGTGGCAGTGACGTCGAACCCGAGCTTCGCGGTCAGTCGTTCAGCCAGGTCGACGGCGAAGATGGAGTCGAGTCCGAGGTCTCGCCAGGTGCGCGAGGTGTCGAGGGCTCCCACTGCCACGCCGAGAATCGCGGCCACCTCGTCGCGCACCATGCCCGGCCCCAAGGAGGAGGTAGGCACCCGCAGATCCACACTTGGGGTGGTAAGAGGGCCTGACTCCTCCGGATCCGCACTGGGCCAGCTCATTTCGTCGACTACAGCGTCCGGCGGAACCTCCGACTCATCCGCCTCGAACCAGTGCCGCACCGGCATGAACGGCGGAGTCGGGAGTGAGGTCAACGGGGCAATCACTGTCCAGTCCACGGATTGCCCGGCCAGCCAACGACTCTCCACATCAGACCCGCCCTGCCTCGGGCCACGCAGACAACGCTCATGCGGCTGCCCCGCGCCGAGCGCACCCGCCGCCGCGCGAAAATCGCCGATGTCGCGACACGTCAACACAGCTCGGACCCGCCCACCACGATGCCGCCGCTGCAGCGTGGCTGCGACGCGCTCGACGGACTCGCCATCGGTGACGCCCGCGGCGAGGGCACGGGCATAGGCCGCCAGCCGGTGCTCATCCTTCGCCGCCAGCGGTATTGCGTGCTCTCGCAACGGATTCCCTGCCGTCGGCGCTACCCAGGGCGCGGACGCAAGTACGACGTGCGCGTTCGTCCCCCCAAACCCGAAAGAACTGACTCCGGCGACGATCTCACGGTCGGCCGGCAGGTCGACCGAGACGGTCGGAATGTGTAAGTCAGTGCCCGCCAGCTCGATCTGCGGATTGAGCGTGTGCAGATGCAGCTGCCCCGGAACCTTGCGGTGCCGCAGAATCTGCACGGTCTTGACCAACCCGGCCATGCCGGCTGCGGCCTCCAGATGACCGACCGAGGCTTTGATCGAGCCGAGCAGCACCCGTCCGCCGACCTCGGTCCCCAGTGCCTGTTTGATGCCGTCGATCTCGACCGGATCACCGAGTCGCGTACCGGTGCCATGGGTTTCGATGTAGTCGAGAGAGCTGAGTTCCGTGCCGGCATCACGATAGGCCGCCCGGATCACCGCGCCTTGCGATTGCGGCGCGGGCGCGGTCAGCGACGCCGTGCGCCCCGTGTGGTTCACCGCGCTCCCGCGAATGACCGCGTGCACCCGATCGCCGTCCCGAAGCGCATCCGACAAGGGCTTCAACAGCAAGGCACCCGCACCCTCACCCCGGACGTACCCGTCCGCACCGGAATCGAAGGTGGCGCAACGACCTTGCGCACTCAACATTCCGGCGTCCGTGAAGGCTCGGTACAGACCCGCCGTCAGCGTGAGATTGACACCGCCGACCAGGGCCTGCGTGCATTCACCCGAACGCAACGCGCGAATCGCACGATGCACCGCAACGAGCGAACTCGAGCATGCGGTGTCGATCGCCTCGCTCGGACCATGCAGATCCAGCAAGTGTGACACGCGGTTGGCGAGAATGGCGTGCGAGAGGCCGGTTGCGGAATGCGCGCGATCCGGCACGCCGCGCGCCGACATCAAATCCTGATAGTCCATCGTGGACACCGCGGCGAACACCGCGGTCGCGCTGCCCCGCAGGTCTTCCGGCGCCAAGGCGGCGTCCCAGATCGCCTCCCAGCACACGGTCAAGAACAGGCGTTGCTGCGGGTCCATCACCGCGGCTTCGCGCGGCGCGATACCGAAGAAGTCGGCGTCGAAAGCTGCTGCGCTGCTCACGAAGCCACCGCGAATCCCGGCCATCGCCGGATCGTCGCGCAGTTCAGGACGGCCCATCGGAACCGAACGCACCAGATCGTGTCCGGCGATCAGCGACTCCCACAACTGTGCGCTGGAATCAGCGGAGGCGATCGTTGCGGCCATGCCGATGACCGCAACGTCCTGGAGGCTGTCACGATCGCCGGGTGCTCTCGACGGCTGGACGGCAGCCGCGCCGCGAAACGCCGAGTCCGACGGTGTATGCGCGGGTTGCGTAGCGGCCGACTCCGACGGGGCATGCGCGGGTTGCGTACCGGCCGGCTCCGCGAAGTGGGTCGCCAGACGCAAGAGCGTGGGATTGTCGAAGACAGCCGTCGGCCGCACGCTGGTGCCGAAGGCACCGTTGAGCCGCTCGACCAGTTCCGTCAGCGAGATCGAATCGAAGCCGAGCTCCAGCAACTCGGCATCGAGGTCGACTTCCGAAGCGGGAACCAGCAGGAACTCCGCAGCGTGCCGCCGCACTTCCGCAAGAACATGCTCGTCCTGCCCGACCACCTGTGGGGCAGGCTGGTCCGGAACCGTTGGCGGGATGCTCCGTTGCGTCTCCAGCTCGGTCACCTGAACCACGGGATACTCGGCCCTGAGGGCTTGGGCGAGGGCTTCGAAACCCGCCGCGGTCGACATCGGCACCATGCCGTGCAGTCGCCGTAGCCGCTCGGTGACCGCCGTCGGCATGCGCATTCCGCCCGCCGCCCACAGCGGCCAGCCGATCGACACCGTCTTACCTGATCGCTGTCCCGTCCGCCGCAGCTCCTCGCGGTGCAGGCAGGCAGCGTCGAGGTAGGCGTTGGCGAACGAGTAGTCGGCTTGGCCAGGACTTCCGTTGCGCGACACCAGGGATGAGTACGCGACGAAGAATTCGAGCCGGTCCTGCGCGGTGGCCGCGTCGAGGACCTGCATTCCGTTCACCTTCGGCGCCAGAACCCGCGCGATGTCGGACGCTGTCTTACCCGCGGCCGGCGCGTCCCGCAGCAGCCCCGCGGCGTGTACGACGCCCCGCAGTGGACCCGCGGATCGCGCCTCGTCGAGCACGCGTCCGACGGCGTCGGCGTCAGTCACGTCGCCCTGCCGGAACCTGATCCGTTCTGCGCCATAGCGACCGGTGAGCGTCCGCACTTCCGGACCGGCCGCAGAACGACCCAGCAGCCATACCGTGCCGGCCCCGGAGTCGGCGAGCCATGCCGCGGTCGCGATGCCGAGTTTCCCGCCCCCACCGCTGATGACATACGAACCGGGCCCAGCGCTCCACGGAGCGCCGGGAAGCAGGTCGACCTCGACCATCGTCGCTACTTCTCGCGAGGAAGCGTGTCCACCGCGGTAGCGCACTTCGGCCGACTCGTCCCTGCCCACCTCGTCGAGCAGGGTGCTGGCGGCAGCTGGCAGATCCATCGCGCCCAAATCGACTGCGCTGGCAGACAACTGCCGTTCGGCACACAGCGAACGGAGCAGACCGGCGGTAGCGGGGCCGACGGGGTGCGTCGCGGTCTGCCACGCGCACAACAGTTTCGGTGGCCGGGAACGTCCCGTTGGTGTCTGCTCGACAGCCACTCGAATGATGGTGCCCGCCAGCATCGCAGGATCAAGCAGCCTCGGATCGACGAGCAGCACCAGCGCGTCGACGCTCTCCGGTGCGGCGGTGGCGGCATCCAACGAATACGCCCGAATCCCCCGACGCCGAGCCTCATCGATCAGCTCGGCTGCCAGCGGTCTGTCACCCTCGGTGAGTACCAGCACGCCGAGCGATTCCACCGCACGGCGGGAACCGCCGAGGGGCGACGGTTGCCACGTCGGAACTTCGTAGTGCAACTGCGTCGGCGAACCCGAGTCGCTCGCGGGAGCCGAGAATTCTGCTACGGATTCCCGGGCCGGATTCGGAACGCTGTAGAAATTCCGCCGCAGAGGAACTCCAGGGTAAGCCAGCTTACCGGGGCGCTTGTGCCACAGTTGTTTCCACGCGATTCGCGCGCCGTCGACCCACAATTGGGCCAGCCGTTCGAGATCTCGCCGCCGCAGCGCTTCGTCATCGACGGCATCCTCCGAGGCAGCTCTGCGCGTACTCGGTGTACCTGCGAAAATTCCGCGACCGATCCGAGTGTCGGTCCCGGCCTCGGCCGCCGCGGCAAACTCGTGCAATTGCCGAGCAAGTTCATCTCCGCTCGAACACAGCACCGCGAGCCGGTACCCGAACGAGCGCCGACCGGTTTGACTCGTCCATGCCATCCGAGCGACCCCACTCAGACTCAGGCTCTGCGCGAAATCCGCGATATCGGACGCGTATTCGCGAAGCCTGGCCATGTCGGGGCAAGACAGTAGAACGAGGAACGGGCCGTCAACCGCATCCAGCTCCCGTCGGGGTGGCGCTTCTTCGACAACGACGTGCACGTTGGTCCCGCCCGCTCCGAACGAGCTGACACCCGCACGGAGTGGCTGCCCGTCCAGGCCGGGCCGCCAGCCGATCGAGCTGCGGACCGGCTGCGTCCCGACCTCCGCGAACGGAATGCGTGGATTGACGGTGTCCAGGTTGACCATCGGCGCCAACGTTCGGTGCCGCAGCTGCAGCACGGTCTTCGTCAGACCGGCGATACCCGCCGCACCCTCCAGATGACCGATGTTCGACTTCACCGACCCGACCCAGGCCGGCGCGGATTCGGACCCGAGCTTCCTGAATGCCGTACCGAGAGCGGAGATCTCGATCGGGTCGCCGAGCGCGGTTCCGGAGCCATGCGCCTCGACATACGAGATCGACTCCGGCGCTACCCGAGCCTTCTGGACAGCGGACGTGATGACCGCTGCTTGCGCCTGCGGGTTGGGAACGGTGAACCCGCTGGTGTGACCACCGGCGTTGACCGCGGTCCCCTTGATCACCGCCCAGATATCGTCGCCGTCCCGAAGTGCCGCATCTAGGGGTTTGAGTAGCAGCGCACCCACACCCTCGCCGGGGACGTAGCCGTCCGCCGCATCGTCGAACACCTTCACGCGGCCGTCGGCGGCCAGCATGTTGCGTTCGCCGAGCGACATCATGTGGGAGGGGTGGGCGATGAGGTTGACCCCGCCCGCAACGGCGATATCGCATTCGCCGTTGTGCAGGCTCTGGATCGCGAGATGCACTGCGGTGAGGGACGAGGAACAGGCGGTATCCACCGCCACGCTCGGCCCCGAAAGGTTCAACGTGTAGGAGATGCGGTTGGCGATCGACCAGTACGCAGTGTGCGCGCCGTTCGGCGTGCCCTGCTCGGCCAGCCTGGCGCCGACCTCCCCGTAGCCGCCGTACATGACACCGACGAACACCCCGGTGGCGGCAGCCTGCGAGTCGTCGTTCAGGTAACCCGTGCGCTCGAGCAGATCCCAGGTGGTCTCCAAGAAGATCCGCTCCTGCGGATCGATGTCCTCGGCGACCTTGGGCAGCACCCCGAACAAGGCGGCATCGAAGCAATACGGGTCGGTGAGGAAACCACCCCATGCCTGGTAAGGCTGGAGACCGCGGCGCGGGTCCGGGTGCTGCCGCCAATGCCATCGCTCGGCGGGTACTTCAGTCAGCGAGCAGATTCCCGCGAGCAGGTTCTGCCACAGGGCGGCGATGTCGGGAGCGCCCGGATACCTACCCGCCAGGCCGATCACCGCGACGTCCTCGCTCGAACTGCGCCCGCGGGATTCACTTCTCGCGTCGGTGGCAGCGGCAGGCTGCGAAACCTCTTGCTCACCAATAGAACTAGCGGACAGCAGCGGGTCGCTGAGAGCCAGCTTGCTGGGATACTCGCCCGCGATGCGGTCTGCCAGAGCCCGAATAGTCTGCTCTTCGTAGAGCAATGTCGGTGGCAGTGGGCCGATGTCGCGCTCGAGCCTTTCCAGGAGCTGGACGCCTACTACCGAACTGACGCCATAGGTCTCGAAGGTGGCATCCAAGCTCAGTTCGTCCTCGCCGAACCCGAGCACCTCACAGAACGCCCGCCGAATGCAGTTGCGTGCTTGCTGTACTGGGCCGGCATCTCCGCGGTCGGCTTGCGTCGCACCAGTTTCGCTACTACGCAGCGGCTTTGCGGTTGCCTGGATGCCGAAATGGCTCAAGCCCTTGGTGTTTGCGGCGAGGACGAGGGCCTGCCCGTGCCCTGCCGCCAGCACATCCGCCAGCGCTGACATGGCCTGGTCCGCGGCCAGCGGCACGATCCCGTCCGCCGCCATGAGCTTGCGGTGGTAGGACGTCGACGCGACGCCGTCGCCATCCCAATAGCCCCAATTGACGACGGTGACGTCGCGCCCGCGCGAACGGGCGGCCACCGCAACGGCATCCAGCGCGCAGCAGCCCGCGGCGTAGTTGGCCTGGCCGCCGGAATCGACGAATGCCGCGGCCGAGGACGCGACCAGGAACTTCGGGTCCGAGTGAGTGAAGGTGTGGGCGAGCAGGTTTCGCATGCCGTCGACGCGCGGGCGCAGGACTGCTTCGAAATCCTCGTCGGTGAGGTCCGCTATCCGGCGATCGCGCAGCTCGCCCGCGCAGTGGACCACGGCATCGATCGTGCCGAGGAGCCGCTCCGCCTCGCGCAGCGCATTACCGATACTCGCCGCGTCCCCAACGTCGGCTTGCAGGTAGTGGACTGCGCCCCCAGCGGATTCGAGGTGATGGCCGACCTGCGCCGCCGAGCTGCGCCCGATCCACACCTGGGTGCACGGACCCTCCGCTGCCGCACAGATCGCCCGGCCGATCGCGCCGGTCGCACCGATCACCACCAGACGCCGCCCCAGCTCGAGGCGCTGCACGCCGTCGCCGGAAGCGGACCGGAATACTCGGCGAAGGAGCCGGCCGTCGCGCAGGGCCAGGACTCGGTGCGACGAGTCGTTCGGGGCTTCGACGAGCATGGCGTCACGGACTTCATCGAGGTCCACGTCATCGTTCACCACGTCGACGCAGCGCACCGCCCAGGTCGGCTGCTCGGCTGCGACCGCACCCGCGAACCCGTGGACGGCGCTGTTCAGTGCATCGGGAACCTCGTGCTCACCGATATGGACGCCCTGTCGGGTGATCAGTGACAGCCGAAGCGGGTCCGAGCCGAACTCGTCACGGAGAACGCCGTACCAGGATCTGAGTAGCGACAGCGTGTCCAACAACGTTGTGGCATGTGCACTTCCAGGCAGTACGACGACCGAGCGCACGCTGGGGGTCAGCGCGCCAGGTGACGGCTGCTCGAGCGGAACAAGAGTCGCCTTGCCCCCGGCATCCTGCAAGAGGGCCGCGCCTAGTTCGTATCGTGATCGGTCCGCTACGACCAGCACTTCGCCGTCTTCCGCACTGCCCCTCGGGCTCTCGCCGAGCGGTACCCACACCAGCGTGTACACCAGTCCGGGCGTGCTGTGCTGGGCGGCTGGAATCGGTTGCGGCACTGGCTCGATGCTCATCGGGTACAGCCGCAAGCCCTCGAATTCGACCAGCGGCATGCCCTTCGAGTCCGTGAGCACTACCCGGTAGGTGGTGCCGGTGCGCTCGCCGACCACCGTCGTGGCGCGAGTTGCCGCTCCCCAGAGGGAGATTCGTTGCGCCGCTACCGGAACCAGCGCCGACCCGTCGCCGAGGCCGGGCAGGGCGCCGAGGGATTGCAGAGCCGCATCGATCATCGCTGTTTCCGCACCGAACCCGGGCGCTGCGGGATTCAATGTGCCTACCACCAAATCCTCCCCCACCAGGACCTTGGTGAGCCGACGATAGCGTGGACCGTACGCCAGACCGGCGTCCGCGAAGTCGGTGTACAGGCGATCGGCGAGAACGCTCCGTTGACATCTCGCCGAGAGCCCGGCGATGTCGAGGGTTTGCGGTCTGTCTTGCGATTGTCCAGGCAGCTCCAGTGACGCTGTCACAGCTACTGTTTCGGCGTCCGAGCCGATGGCGATCGAGCGATTCGCCGAATCCGTATCGCCCTCCAGCGGCGTGGCGGTCACCGTGACCACCGAGTTGTCATCAACGATGACGGGGGCCCGCCAGCGAACCCCGTGCAGGCTGAATGCCGCGTCGGCCTGCCCACTCAGGAGAGTTCGGGTGAACTCGACGGTCGCGGCGGCAGGCAGCAGTCGTTGTCCGACCACCACATGCTCGGCCACGATGGGGTCGTCCGCTGAGATCGGGATACGCGACGCATTCTTGTGGTTGGCCGGTCGCTCGATCTCGGTGGCCGCGTCGGTCCGCCACGGCAGTGACGGGGCCACGTCCTGAACGATCGCCACGCTGTTCGTGCCCGAGAAGCCATAGCTCGCGACCACGGCCGTGCGCGGGACAGCAGGGCGGAATGGCCACGGCTGCTTCCGGGTCGGTATGTGGAAGCGACCGAGATCGCTGATCGCCGGGTTCCTGACGCCGTGATTGACCAGCGGCGCAACGATTTCCATCTGCATGCACACGATGGTCTTGATCAGGCTGGAGATGCCGGCCGCGGTGGTCGTGTGGCCGATATTCGCCTTCACCGAGCCGAGCCAGGCGGGCTGGTCCGCGGCGAGCGACTGGATGAGGCCCGAGATTTCGATCGGGTCACCCAAAGATGTACCCGTGCCGTGGGTTTCGACGAAAGAGACATCGCTCGGCGTGAGGCCCGCACGCTGCAACGTACGAGTCGTCAACTCGGCCTGGGCCGCTGCGTTCGGCGCTGTTATCCCGTTGGTGTGCCCGTCGCCGTTGACGCCGGTGCTGCGCAGAACCGCAAGGACCTGATCACCGTCGCGCAGCGCATCCGACAACCGGCGCAACACCACAACGCCGACGCCCTCGCCCAGCACGATCCCGTCCGCCGCAGCGTCGAAGGGGGCGCTGGTCCCGGTCGGCGACAGCATGCCCACCTGCGACGAACGCACCTGCAGCGACGGCGTTTCCATCACCGCGACCCCACCGGCGACGGCAGTGTCCACCTCGCCGGTCAGCAGAGCTTGGCAGGCGAGGTGGACTGCGACGAGCGACGAAGAGCATGCGGTATCGACCGCGATCGTCGGCCCACGAAGGTTCAGAAAGTAGGCGATCCGCGCGGCGAGAATCGAGGCCGAACTGCCGAGAAAGGCTTGGGCCGTCTCATGCTTGTCACCGGATCGGAGGCGCTCGCTATGGTCGCCGGGCGCGCATCCCACGTAGATGCCGGTGCAGCCGCGGCCCCGGGCATTGGACAGGTGCCCTGCGGCCTCGAGCGCCTTCCACGACTCGGTGAGGAACAGCCGTTGCTGGCAGTCCATGGCGGCGACGTCGAGCGGTGACAGGTTGAAGAACGCATGGTCGAAGCTTTCGACGTCGTCCAGCAGGGCAGCCCAGCGGCTGGTCGTCTTACCCTCGTGGCGTCCAGGCGCGTAAAGGGCAGAGAGATCCCACCTTCCGCTGCTCACGTCAGTGATCGAGCTCCGGCCCGCCGCGATGTTGCGGGCGAACTGTTCGATGTCGTCGGCATCGGGCCACCGCCCGGCCATCCCGACGACGGCGACCGCGCCGGGGACAGAGTGTTTCGCCCCGGCCGGCTCAGGCCCGACGGACGGGTCAGCTATACGGCCCACAACGGAAGCGCCCGGCGAGGGTTCAGTTACTCGCGCGACATCCGGCACGGGCAGAGTTGCCCGCACGGCCGCCGACGCCGGCGCAGTTGCCCGTGCAGCCTCCGGTGAAGGCAGAGTTGCCCGCACAGCGTCCGGCGCCGAAAGAGATGCCCGCCCAGCATCCGTCGCGAACGGAGTCGCCCGCGCGACATCCGGCACGGGCGCAGTTGCTCGCGCGGGATCCGGCACGGGCGCAGCTGTTCGCGCGGGACCCCGCGCGAACGGGGTTGCTCGCGCGGGGTCCGGCACCGGCACCGTTGCCCATGCAGCCTCCGGCGCAGGTGGAGTCGCTCGTGCTGCAGCATCCGGCGCCGACAGAGATGCACGCGCGACGTCCGGCACCGTTGCCCATGCAGCTTCCGGCGCAGGTGGAGTCACTAGTGCAGCCTCCGGCGCGGGCGGAGTCGCCCGCACGCCATCCGGCACGGGCGCAGTTGCTCGCGCAGCATCCGGCACGAACGGAATTGCTCGCGCGGGTTCCGGCACCGGCACCGTTGCCCATGCAGCTTCCGGCGCAGGTGGAGTCACTCGTGCAGCCTCCGGCGCGGGCGGAGTCGCTCGTGCCGCATCCGCCAGGAAGGCGGTGGCTTCGACCTCACTCGCCAAGTAGTCAGCCAGCTCTTCGACCGTCGGATGCTCGTACACGACCGTCGACTCGAGATCGGTTTTGAACCTCTCGTTGAGGTCGCGGACCAACTGCACCGCACCCACCGAGTCCAGACCCTGATCGCGGAAGGACACCCGGCTGTCGATCTCGTCGGGCTCGGCGAACAGAATGTCCGCCACGCTGGCCACGATCGCTTCGGCCAAGTCCGGCACTGCCGCCCGATCCGCCGCGCGGGGATAGCTCTGCTCGGCCGGTGCGGGCACCTCTGCGGCCTGCACCGACAGTCGCCGATGCATGTCCATCTCCGCCGCGATCGTGGCAGGCAGGTCCTGGCGTGACCCGGACGAAAGGTGCGCCTTCAGCTGCTGAACCGCGGCCGGCGGATGTCCCGCGACGGTACGCGCGAGCGACATCGCTTCCGCCACAACCTGATCGGCATCGCAGAAGTTGACCGAAGCGCCCCGGCGTTCGAGCTCACGGCCGGAATACTCACGGCCGCTCATGAGCATCTCCTGGGACAGCGGGCCGCCCATTCGCTTCTCGAGAATGTAGGTGGCACCCATACCGGGGGTGATCCCGTAGCGCAGGAAATTCGCACTGTAGTAAGCGTCCCGCGACATGACGACGAGGTCACCGTAGAGACCGAACGCGAGGCCACCGCCGAACGCGTTGCCCGCCAAGGCCGTAACGACTGGCTTGCGGCAGGTCGCCAAACCTTCGTAGATCACGGCGGCATCGGCGAACGTGGTGCGCTGGGTGGCGACGTCGCTGACCGCCTCCAGCGTGCCGCCGAGGCAGAACTCGGCGCCGTTGCCGCAGATGACGAAGACCCGCACCGCGTCGTCGGTGTGGACGCGCTCGAGCGCCGTCCCGAGCAGCGCGAGCAGTTCGTCGGTCAGCATGTTGTGCGTCTCGGGTGAGTCGAGCCGCAGCAGCGCGATACCGTCCGGAAGCAACGAAAAGCAGTGACCTGAACCGGATTCGGGCGATTTCGGCACGACGGAGACCTGCCCTTCAGTGGCAGCGGAGCGCGGGTGATCGGGCGGGCTGTTGCGGTTGCGCCAGCCGCCGAGCCGGCATATTTCCGTCTCCAGCGGCGCCATCGGCAGGCTCAACCGCCGCCCGGCGGGTGCCTGAACCGGATCGAGCGGAATTCCGGCGCACCAGGCCCGCGCAACATCGCGCGCCTCGCCTGTTCGCTCGACGCCGTCGACGGCGTTCGTCGCCGCGCCGCTGTGATGATGCGGGCCGTCATCCTGCCCGCCGGCGTAGGCCTCGAGGGCGGCCGCCAACTGGTCCAGCGTGGCGCAGGTGACGGCGAGTCGCACCTTCCGGGGCCGTCTGCCGACCCGGAGCGTGTACGCGATGTCGTAGAGCAGCGGATCACTGGTGTGCGATGTCATCAGCGCACGCAAGGTGAGGGTCGAAAGATCCTCCCCCCGTTCGAAACTCCGGGGGCCGACAACGGCCTCCAGCATCGTCGGGTCGAACCCCAGATCCGCCAACGCCCAGTCGACATCGATCTCATGGCCGGGCACCCCGAGAACGGCTGCGGCTCGCTCGAGGACGGCCATATCGACGGCACCCTCGGCCACCGCTTCCTCGCTGTGCAGCCACCGGCGCAGATCCGTGGCGTACGTGCGCAGCGACGCAGTCGAATCGGCCGAAAGGAGCACCGCGACTTCACCATTGGTCGCACGTTCGAGTTGCGACGTACTGCGTTCGGGAGCGCCTTCCACAATCACGTGCACATTCGTCCCGCCCGCACCGAAGGCGCTCACGCCCGCGATCCGGGAAGCGTAACCGGACGGCCACGGAACGGCACTCTGCGGAAACTCGAGCGACGGCGCAGCCTCGACTACGGCGGCGTTGAGCTGACCGGAGTGCAGCGTCGGGACGATCCGGCCGTGTTCGATTTGCAGAACGGCCTTGGTCAAGCCCGCGATACCGGCCGCGCTCTCCAAGTGCCCGATATTGGTCTTCACCGAACCGACGTACAGGTGCTGGGTATCCGGCCGACCGGAAGACAGCTCGCGCTGAATCGCGGTCGCTTCGATCGGATCACCCAGGGCCGTCCCGGTACCGTGCGCCTCGAGATAGCCGACCTCAGCGGGTTTGACGTCGGCCGCGCTCAAGGCCGCGGCAATCAACGCGGCCTGAGCTGCCGGATCGGGCACGGTGAATCCGGCCGAACGACCATTGTGGTTCATCGAGGTACCGCGAAGCACCGCATGAACGATGTCGCCGTCGGCGACAGCTCGGCGCAAAGGTTTCAGTACTACGACGCCGACACCGTCACCGGGCACGTACCCATCGGCGCCCGCCCCGAAGGTCCGGCACTTGCCGGTCCGCGACAAGAAGCTGTCCGCGGACAGTTGCACGTACTTGTGCGGGTGGGTCGTGATGTTCACCCCACCGGCCAGCGCCATCGTGGACTCGCCGCTGCGCAGACTCTGCACCGCAAGGTGCACGGCGACAAGGGAACTGGAGCACGCGGTATCCAGTGCGAGGCTGGGGCCGCTGAAGTCGAAGGTGTAGGAAACCCGATTCGGGATCGTCGAATGCAGCGCCGACGGAGCAACGCCGTCGGCGTCCCGATAGAGCTGGTAGTGATTCCACATGACGCCGCAGAACACGCCGACGGTCTCGTCGCGCAACGACTCCGGTGGTCGAGCGGCATCCTCCAGCGCCCGCCATGCGGTCATCAGGAACTGCCGCTCCTGCGGATCCATCGACTCGGCCTCGCGGCGGCTGATGCCGAAGTAGGCGGGAGCGAAATGGTCACGCTCGGAAAGCAATCCACCCCAGCGGCTGTAGGACCTACCGCGCGCGCTGTCCGCACTATAGGCAAGCGCCTCGGGCCAGGTGTCGTCGGGTATCTCGACGATCGCATCCTCGCCGGCCTGCAACATCTGCCAGAAGGCACGCGGATCCGCTGCGCCAGGGTAGCTTCCGGCCAGCCCGATGATGGCGATCGGTTCGGTTGCGCCGATCGAGTTGTCGGAAGCGTCTCTTCCATGGACACGCTCGGCAGGCCGGGCTGTCCAAGGCTGGGGGCGCGCGTCCGGATAGGTCACCATCGCCGCGCGCGCCTCGTCAGGGTCACCGTACGTCGCACACAGGTGCCGAGTGTCGCTGCGCCGCAACAGCTTTTCGAGCAGCCGCAACCCGAGATCGGTGGGCAGGTCGGCGGCCTCGTCACCGTTGCCGCTCCGGCCGGAGCGCATGCCCCCATCCGCCCAGTAGGGCCATGCGATGGTCATTACTTCGCACGAGGTGTCGTGTCGGGCGAGACTCCAGAAGTCGAGACTGGAGTTGGCGTAGGCGTAGGCGCTCTGCCCGGGGTTCGCCAGCGCGCCGGATATGGACGTGAAGGACACGAAGAAGTCCAGATCAGCACGGTCGACTGCCTGCCATAGCTTTTGCGCGCCAGCTAGTTTGGGTTCGAGGACTGCTCGGGTGCGCTGCGTCGACCCCGTGATGAACACCGAGTCGTCGAGCACACCCGCGAGATGGAAGACACCATCGATCGGACCGTGCTCGCGCGTCAGCGCGGCAACCATCGCGAGGCACGCTTTCCCGTCTGCGACGTCGCATTGCGTGTAGGTGACCGTCGCACCGCTGGAACGCCATTTCGCATGCTGCGCGTCGACAGCTGGATCAAGTGAACCGCGACCGACGAGGTGCACCGCGGCTGCGTGCGTGGTGATCAGATGTTCGGCCAGGTGGGTGCCGAGCCCACCGGCCCCACCGGTGATCAGATACCGGCCGCCGGGGCGCAGGAGCGGAGATTCGGCGGCGAAGTCGGCTGGACGATAGTCGAGCGCTTGCAGAATGCCTTGTCGCAGACGGAAGAGGCCGGACTTCTTTGTTCCCAGCACAGTAGTAAGACCAGCAACGACGGCCGAGATCTCCGTAGCGGTGTCCGCAGCGATGACCGCCGCCGAGAGCGTTCGCACCTCCGCGGTGGCAGTACGGCAAAAGGCACCGGTCCCAAGCAATTCCGGCGACGGGTCATCCTCAATACCGAGCAGGACCGCACCAGACGGCTGGGCTGCTCTGCGACCCAGTTCCCGGACCAGATCCTGGTAGGCCTCGACCGCGGCCAGCTGGTCGGCACCGGCCACCACACACCAGTCGATCGCCGGATCGGGCGCTTGCGGCACAGCGGAATGCTCGGTGACCGACCAGCCCGCGAGCTCGAGCGCCTCCCGCAACCGCGGGACGGGGTCGGCGGTCACCAAACCGATCATGTTCCGGCCAGCGGCGGGTCGAGCGGCCTTGTCGTCGAGGTCCACCCAGCACGGCTGCCATGCCTGCACCTCGGGTGGCTTGCTGTACGTAGTTCTCACCTGAACTTCGGCGGCAACCTCGAAGTCGCGACGGTCGGGCCGATATTCGCTCGCCAGGTGCTCGGCAAGGTCGTCAACGGTGCCGAACTCGAAAAGCACCGTGGGATAGAGCCGGATACCGAGCTTTTCACCGATGATCGCGGACAACCCCAGCAGGGCAACAGAATCCAGGCCGAGGGCATAGAACCCCGCGCCGGTGTCTACCGATTCCACCGGAACACCGAGTCTCGCTGCGATTTCGGCGCGCACACAGCCGCGAATCGATGCGGCGGAATCAGCTCTCGACGGCGGCGGAGGAGGAGGAGACGCCGACGGCGATGCGACCGAGACTTCTTGCCGCCCGTCGATATCGTCGCCGGTAAGACCGGAGATCAACAGCGGATGCCGGATCCGCTTACACGTCAGCCGCTCGATCCGCGCGACCAAACCACCTGCCGCATCGAGGATTTCGTAGCTGTTGTGCATCACGTCCGCAGTACTCGCGTGCACCTCTTCAGCGGGTACCCACACCCGACACCGAGGTTCGGCAAGTGGGGCAACCAGTGTCGCTGCGGCGATCGTGATCGGGATGTACGGATACTCGAGCTTCGGGGTGCGCGCGAAGGCGATCAGGGTCGACGCGTCCAGTAGTGCCGGGTGCAGGTGGAATCCCGACGGTGTCGGGTGGGCGGGATCGAGCGCGATGTCGGCGATCAGCCCGGCGCCGGTATCGAGCAGTTCGCCGGAAACACGCATCGGCATGCCGTGCACGATGTGCTCGGATCGAGCCTGCGCGTACAGGTCCGCCATGTTCTTGAACGGCATACCGCCGAGGTCGTCAGGCGGCGACGCGCCCGCGGGAACCTCGGCGAGGATCCGCATCGTCGCGGTCATATGACGCCGGACGGTCCCCGAAATATCGTTGCCCCGCACCGGCACACTCGTGACAAGAACGTCGAAATCCCCATGGCGGCGCGTGAGTCCGAGCCGCAGCCGCCGGTCGCAACGCTGGTCGGTGACCACCGGCTCTTCGAACACGATGTCGTTCAATTGAATACATCCGTCGATCCCGCGCGCCCGCGCGAGCCGCCAGAGCAGATCGAGGAAGATCGCGCCCGGTAGCACGCTCGTGTCGTGCACGTGATGGTTCGCCATCACGAAGTCCGCGTGGGACAGGAGCACAGACGCGCTCAGATCGGCAGGAACCGCTCTCACCACGCGACCGGAAGACTCTCTACCCCGTAAAGGCCGACCGTCGGCGGGCGCATGGTGACCTCGGCGCTGGGCACCGCGAGCCGCAGACCGGGCAGGCGCTCGAACAGACGGGAGAAGACCACTTCCAGTTCCATCCGGGCAATGGCGTGCCCCAGGCAATGGTGTGGCCCGAAGCTGAAGGAGAGGTGGTTGCGCGGATTGCGGGAGATATCCAGGACATCGGGCTGGTCATACGCTCTGGGGTCCCGGTTCGCGGTCTCCAGCACCAGCACGACGCCCTCGCCGGTGCGGATCGTTTCGCCCTCGATCTCGATGTCGGCCGTGGCGACGCGCTGCACCGGGTTCTGCACGATCGTCTGGTGGCGCAGGAGCTCCTCGACCGCCGAGGGCCAGAGGTCGGGCTGCTCTTTCAGCCGGGCGAGCTGGTCGGGATGCTCGAGCAGCGCGAAGACGCCCAAGCCGATGATCGTGGCAGTGGTCTCGTGTCCGGCCACCAGGAGGATGAGGGCGATCTGCACGAGCTCGTGCCGCTCGATCTGGCCCACCAGCAACTGTTCGTGCACCAGGCGACTGAGCAGATCGTCCGCAGGCTCGGTCTCCTTCCGGGTCAACAGCCCGTCCAGGTAGCCCATGATGGCGCCCATCGCCCCCATGACCTGGTCCTGGGTACTCGCGATATCGATCATCGCGCGAGTGTTCTGCTCGAAGACCGGTCGATCCTCGACCGGGACGCCCAGGAGCCGGCAGATCATGCTCGACGGGACCGGAAAGGCGAAGGAAGCAACCAGGTCTGCCGAATCTCCGCCGGCTTCCATTTCGTCGATGCACGCGTCGACGATTGCTCGCACAGCCGGGCGCAGTTCGCCGGCCCGGCGCGCCGTGAACTCTTTGGCGAGCATGCGGCGCACCCGAAGGTGCGATTCCCCGTCGGTGCGCATGAAGGTGTCTTTGAGCGGTGAGGCGAACGCGCCCTCGTACAGGAAGGGATAGCCGATCACGCCCTCGTCCGAACTCAATCGGGCGTCGTCCAGCAGACGCCGGACATGGTCGTGCCGCGTGACGAGCACCGCCGGTAGCCCGCTGGCCAGCCGAACCCGTTGGAAGGGCGCCGTCGCCTGCAGTTCCGAGTAGGCAGCCGGCGGATCGAACCGTGCGGTGCGACGGGAGGGGAAGGGGCACAGGTCGCTGTCGCCGACTGTCTGACTCATGCACCTCAGTCTGCTCACGGCCCCCTGTTACGCCGCACAATTCTGTGCACCCAGGTCCGCGTCATCATTTGGCGCACACCGACTTCGAAAAACTCGATACCCAGCCGGGACATACAGCCGGATTGTCCCGGGGAACGCCGCATTATCGGGACCGCCGACATCGACTGCCGAATAGTGAGCATCGGCGCGGTCGCCGAAGTGCTGGCATGACAGGAAAGGACTGGCACTGGCTGGAGGCACACATGACCGGATCGACACCGGCCGACGAGGGTGGAACAACCGGCTTGCGCTCGGTCGGCGTCACCCGGGTGCACGGCCGGACCATGCTCGAGCACATCGGCGGCCCGGCGAAGGTCCGCGAGTTGGCCGAGCTGTTCCATGCGTCCGTGCTCGACGACGAGCTGCTGCACGACATGTTCGCCCGCGGCTCACGCAATCACGCGCTGCACCTGTCGCACTTTCTGGAAGAGATCATGGGCGGTCGGCGCCTTTACACCGACCTCCACGACGGCGTCCGTGGCTTGTTCGAGGCGCACAAGGAACTGCACATCACCGAGGACCAGCGTCAGCGATTCATCGATATTCTGCTGTCCCTGCTCGACCCGGCCGACTTTCCCGATGACGACCGGTTTCGCAGCGGGTTTTCCGCCAGAGTCGAACAGGGCTCGCACTTTTCGAAGAACCTCTCGCAGCCGGGCGCCGAACCATTGGATCCCTGGCCGCCGGTAGGCACGTGGGATTGGTGATCGGCAACCCCCGGCTTCACGCGAAGCGGTAATGCCGTTCGAAATCCTTGATCGAGTCGAGTACGGCCAACCCGGTCCCGGCCAAGCATTCTTCGTACAGATCCCGATACGGCTCGATTGTCACGTCGGCGTGCTCGACTCCACTGAACCGCTGCTCCGCGAGTTCACTGATGAGCTCGTACGTTGCCATATCCAGTTCGCGCCGCTGTCCGATCGCGGCGTTCATTGCGATAGGTCCCGGCGCATCGGCCGCCTTCGATCGCAGTGTGCCGCTGTAGAACTCCGAGCAACAGCCCGAGCCGTAGGAGAACAGCCCGATCCGCTGGCCCGCCTCGACTTTTCCGTGCACGAGCATCGAGCTCAAGGCCAGGTAGAGCGAGGCACTGTAGGTGTTGCCCACTTCCTGCGCCAGGACCAGGCTGTCGGCGACGGCGTCGCGGAAGTGTCGAGCTACTTCGTCCCGGGACCGACGGCCGTGCTTGCGGGTGAGCGTGCGGTGCGCGCCGACCACCATGCCCGCAAAGGGCGTGTGGAAGACCATCCGGTCGAAGGAATCGAGAGTCGTGCCCGGATTCCGTTCGCAGTACATCGCATACGTCTCGTCGAGGCAGGTCAGGTAGGACAGCAGCGACAGGTCGGAGTTGCCGGACTCGATCTCCGGCCGGGGCCGCAGCGTGTCCATCACATGAAAGGTGAACAGGCCGCTGCGGCCGAGATCGATCTCCAGGATCGCGGGATCGTGCCCGACCAGCATGGCGATCGCACCCGCACCCTGCGACGGCTCCCAGTAGCTGTCGACGTCGATCCGGGACGCCGCGTCGGTCGAGATGACCAGCGCCCGCGCGTGCGGATTCGCCGACGTGGCAACCAGTGCCGCCGCGGCCTGCAGGGCGGCCGTCGCGCCGTAGCACGCGTGCTTCACTTCGAAAGAGCGGCAGCGCCTGGGCAATTCGAGCAAGTCGTGGATGTAGGTACTGATCGGCTTGCCGAAATCGAGGCCGGACTCCGTGCCGACGACGATCAACTCGATGTCGTCGATCTCGGCCGGTGACATCCTTTTCAGCAGCGGCAGCGCCGCATTGACGCCGTTGGTCACCGGATCTTCGCACGGCAGGTTCACCGACTTGCGGCGCATCATCAGATTGGTGAGCCGGCCCCGGTCCAGGCCGCGGGCGTCGAACAGCAGCCCGACATCGAGTGACGCGCGCCCGACATACCCGTCTATATCGTGGATTCCAACGGTCATCGTGGCGTAGGCCCTTCCAAGTCGTCGTGAATGGCGGAGAGAATGGCGGCGCCGTGCTCGCGCAGATAGAAGTGCCCTCCGGGGAAGACGCGAGCGCGGAACGAGTTCGTGGTGATGTCGCGCCACGCCAGCACATCGGCCACCGACACGGCCGGGTCCTGCGCGCCGGTGAACGCCGAGACCGGAAGGGGCAGCGAAGGATTCGCCGGGGCCACGTAGGTCTCGTGGACGGCGAAGTCGGCACGCAAGCTGGGCAGAAAGGCCTGGAGCAGCGCGGGATTCTCGACGACTTCGCTCGGGATGCCGCCCAAACCCACCAGGTACTTCAGGAAAGTCTCGTCGGACGCGGTATGCACCGGCGGCCAGATCGGCGAGCGATTCGGCGCGCGGCGCCCGGACACGGCCAACAGCCGAGGCAGCCGCGCGCCTTGCTCGTGCAGCCTGCGGGTGAGCTCGTAGGCCACGCCGGCCCCGAAGCTGTGCCCGAAGAACGCGTAGTCACCCACCAGCCGTGGTCCGAGTGCGCCGATCAGGTAGTCGATCACCTCTGTCATCCGCGTGGGCATCCGGTGCTCCCGCAGCGCCTCGCGACCAGGCAGCACCACTGGAATCACGTCGAGCGCCGCGGTCGGGTGGCGCCAGCCGCGGTACGCGAGCGACCCGCCCCCGGCATGCGGAAAGCAAAAGATTCTCATCACTACCTTCCGAGCACCAGGCTGGTATTGAAGCCGCCGAATCCGTAGCTGTTGGTAATCGCCACGGCATCCGGTGCAAGGGGCGTACCGAGGCCGGGGTGGCGCAGGTTCGATGAGATCGGCGTAGTCAAACCGACCGTCGGGTGCAGTACGCCCAACTCGAGTTGGGTCAGGGTGGCGATGCACTCGACCAGGCCCGAGGCGGCAAGAGTATGGCCCGTAATCGATTTGGTGGCATTGAGCCACGGCGGTTCGGCCAGCTCGCCGAATACCTTGTCCAGTGCGGTCATTTCAGCGCTGTCACCGACCACCGATCCGCTCGCGTGCGCGTTGACATAGCCGATGCGGTCGGGAGTGATACCTGCGGATTCCATTGCTCGGCGCATTACTTCGGACTCGACGTCGACATCGGGTTCCGGTCCGGCCGACGCATGTAGGCGGTGTGCCCACCCGCGCACCTCGCCGTACGTCCGGATCCGACCAGGCCGCGAGGACGAATTCCCTTCCAGGACAACGGCGGCGGCCGCCTCCCCGGGAATGAGTCCGGCTCGGTCGGTGGACAACGGAACGCTCATCTGGTCCCAGCTCAGCGCACCCGCGTTTGCCAAGGCCCGCAGTTCCACCAGAGCCGGTACACCCACCGATCCGACAACCACGCAGATGTCCGCCTCGTCGGTGGCGAGCAAGCGGCAGCCGGAAATCAGGGCCGCGTTCCCACTCGCGGAGGCCGCACCCACCTGTAGCCCCGGGCCGGTGATCCGGAGCACGTGGCTCACGACCGAGAGCAGGTGCGAGTCCATCAGGCTCAACGACATTCGCGGCGACACATACGTCTCGCGGCCGGCGAACCGCGCACCGACCTCGTGCATGGCCGCGGAAGTCAGGTTGTTGCCCGCCGCGACCAGCGCGATCCGCTCCGGCGGCGGGCCACCGTCGAGCCCCGCGTCCTGCCATGCTTCGAGCGCGGCCAGCACACCGGCGCGCACCGGCACCTCCGACCGTGCGCAGGTTTCCCTTGCGCGCGTGGCGATTTCCGCATTCGGATACCGCTCGAGCGCGCTCTCGAAGTCGAGCGGGGGAAGCGGTGCCCGGTACGCGGGAAGATCGGGTTCGGTCGCCGCGCGGATGCCGGTAAGGCCGCCGAGAATCGCCGCGGCGAAGGCCTCGCGGCCTACGCCGACCGCGCTGACCAGACCCAACCCGACCACGCGTGGGTGCGGACGACTCATGCGCCGCCGCCGAGAATCGCTGAGATCTCGCCCAGGGTCATCGTCTTGGCAAAGTTCGACACCGAAAGCTTGATGCCGAGCGATTCCATGGCACGGATGAGGACTTCCGCCCGTTCGATGCTGGCCAGGCCCAGGTCGGACAGCGTGCTGTCCGCCCGGACCGCGGCGGCGGGCACCTCCGGCGCGACCTCGATCACGGCGTCCACCAGTTCTCGAAGCATCGCCGGCTCGGGTTCCGGATCGAACGGTGCCGGGCCGAGGTCGGCGACCGGCGCTTCATCCAGTTCGAGCAGGAGCAGGGATGTTGTTCTTGCGTCGGAGTAGGCGGGTCGGCCGTTCGATTCGACGTGTGACGCCACCGGCCGGGCCGGCCACAGAGGCTCCGGCGCGGCCGCCGCAGCGGGTTCGGTGGCCGCAAGCCACATTCGAGTCCGGCGGTAGACCGGCGCGGGCAACGGCTTACGGACGCCGTGCCAGGACGGATCGGGCGCGGAGACGACGGCATGGGCGTTCGTGCCGCCGAGACCGAACGCGGAGACACCGGCGACCCGTTCCGCGTACCGATCTGGCCACGGGATCGCCTCGGTCACGGGAAAGAACGGCGAGGCGGCAAAGTTGAACCTCGGGTTCGGCTGGTCGCAGTGCAGCGTCGGCGGGATCACGGCGTGCTGCACCGCAAGAATCGCCTTCACCAAACCTGCTGCACCGGCAGCACCCAGCAGGTGCCCGATATTGGACTTCACGCTGCCGACCGCGCACGACTGCGGCGCCACGGTTCCGTCGAACACATTGCTGAGCGCTTTGAGTTCGATGGGATCACCGATCAAGGTGGCCGTGCCGTGTGCCTCGATCATGCCGACCTGCGCCGCGGTGCGGCCACTGGTCCGCAAGGCGTGTCGGACAACTCGCTCCTGGCCGTCGATGCTCGGCGTAGTCAGCCCCATCGTCCAGCCGTCGTTCCCGACGGCTACACCGTCGATGACCGCGCGAATCGTGTCGCCGTCGGCGATCGCGTCCTCGAGTCGTTTCACCAGCAGGACGGCGCACCCCTCCCCCGGTACGAAACCGTCGGCCTCCGCCGAAAAGGTCCGGCATGCACCGTGACTCGACAATGCGCCCATCGCCGAGAACTCGAGATAGGGCTGCTCGTCGAGCAGATACTCCGCACCGCCCACCAAGGCGACCGAGATGTCGCCCTCGAGCAGGCTCTGCCGGGCGAGCGCCAACGCGGTCAGCGGCGATGAGCATGCGGTGTCGACAACCAGTGCGGGGCCGCGCAGGTCATAGACGTGCGCGGACAACGCGGCGATGAAGTTCTGGTCGCCTCCGGCACCCGCGTGACCGTGCTGCTCGATCGAGCGCCTGCGGTAGTCCGACATTCTGGCGCCGATGAAGACGCCGGTATCGGTACCGGCGAGATCAGTGCGCCGGTAGCCGGCGTCGGCGAGGCAGGCGTCCACGCCTTCGAGTACCAGTCGTATCGTGGGATCGATCGAGATACCTTGTTCCGCAGTCAATCCGAACGCGCCAGGGTCGAAAGTATCGACCCCCGAGACAAATCCGCCCCAACGGCTGTTGGTCTTGCCGTGGCCCGATGCCGCCGCGTAGATGGATGCGGCGTCCCACCTGTCCCGGGGTATCTCCTGGATCGAGCTGGTTCCGCTGAGCAGGTTCGACCAGAACTGGTCGAGTGTGTCGGCCCCGGGGAATCGGCACGACATCCCCACGACCGCAACGCGGCCCAGGCCGGGCCCTCGCGTCACCGGCTCATCGATATCGGAGTGAGCCGGTCCCGCAGCAGGATTCGCCGACGGAATATCACCGAGTACCCGCGCGATCCCCCGCAGCGTGGGGTGCGCCATCAGATCAGTGGGTGCCACCGGTCGGCCGAGCGATTTCTCCAGCGCGACGGTGAGTTCGGCGAGCGCCACCGACCCGACGCCGAGGTCGTGCAATGCGGCGTCCGGGTTTAGGTCGGCACCGGAGAGTCCGAGTACCTCTTCGAACACCTTCGTCAGCGCAACGGGGATCTCGCCGGGCGAGCCATGCTGTGGTTCGGCGACCGCGTGCCGCGCCTCGTGGCCGCGTGGCTGCTCGAGCAGCCTGCCGAGTTCGTGGCGCGCCCGCCCGGTGACCACGACGGTGTGCGATGTCAGTCGCCCATCGATGGCCAGGTCCAGCACCGCCAAGCCGTCACTGACTCTCAACACGTCCAGGCCGACGCCCCGGGTGTCTCCGCCACCCATTCCGCCAACCTCCCACTCGGGCCAGGCGATGGAGACGACACCAGGAAGCCGGTGCCGTGCCGCCGTCTCGTCGAGATAGTGGTTGGCCGCCGAATAGGCACTGGCGCCCGCCGCCAAGGCCGGGAATGTGCCCGCGACCGATGAGAAGAGAATGATGAAATCGGGCTGCGCGCTGTCGATTTCGGCACCGTTCGGCGATTGCCAGAGTCCGCACTTGGCATCGAATACCCGCAACTGGTCCGACAGGTCCGCGGTGGCGAACTCACCCACCCCGGGCATCACGCCCGCGCAGTGCACCACGCCCGCCCACGGGCCCCAGCTGCCGCACAATGCCGCCAGCTCAGGCCCGGCGAGATCGCCGATGTACAGCTCGACCTGCACGCCCGCCGCCCGAAGCTGATCGATCCGGCCATGAATTCGCTCCGCGCGCTCGCCGCTTCCGCGCTCGGGAACACCACGGGCGCCGCACAATACGATCCGCCGAGCACCGCGCTCCGCGAGGTGGCTCGCAACCAATAGACCGAGCCGACCGGTCCCGCCGGTCACCAGATAGGGACGTTCCGGATCGAGCAGGCGACCTCGACCTTCCCGGGGCTCAACGCTCGCCAGGGTCGCGAGATGTCGTATGCCGCTGCGATATTCGACCTGGATATCAGGACTCTCGACATGGGCTTCGATCCGGCGTACCAGATCGACGCCCGTCTCATCGGTGGTCAGTAGGGTGCCGACAAAGGTCGGCGCTTCCGCGGTGAGCGCCGAGACCAGACCGGCCTGGTCGGATCCCTCGGCATGACTCTTGGCACGGCCGATGTGCAGCCAGCGAACACGACGCCTCGAACGCGCGGCCGCTTGCACGAGTTGCCATCGGGCACGGCGGTGGGTAACCGGGTCGTCTCCGAGATCGCAGACATCCACGATCGCGTCTGTTCTGCCGCTGAGGGATTCGAGGAGTCGCTGCGCCGCACCAAGATCCGAAGGAAGGTCGACAACGAGGTGGCCGGCGGCGGCAACATCCGTTCGGAAGCCGTGACCGGAATCGGCCATGACGAAGGCCAAACGCGGCCTCGCCGAAGCAATGGGCGGTTGTTCCGTCTGCGGAACCCACTGCACCTCGGCCAGCATTACCTCGGACGACAGTCCATTGTTCCGACGGCCTTTCGAGACCTGGCCCGCCCAGCCGGTACCCGGGTAACGAATCGCCGGGTTGTACCAATGCGACTCGGGCTCGAACGGATAGGCCGGAATATCGAGCAGGCGACCCTGCGAATTCGCAGGCACCGCAGCCCAATCGATCGTCTCGCCGGCGAGCCATCGCGCACAGAGCAGTTCCGTCTCGGTAACGGCAGGCTCGGGTTTCGCGGGCGTATGCGAGCCGGCGAGGAAAAGCCGAAGCGAGTCGCGGACTTCCGCGACCGAGGATGCGACGACGGCGAAACGCTCGGCCATGGGCTGGCGGCAAACCTGCAACGTGAACGCGAGGTCGCGTAGCCGCACGTCGTTTTCGCGGCCCCGGGTACCGACGGCGCCCCGTCGTGCCGACCGATCGCCGAGAGCCCGGCTGATCTCTTCGGCCAGCTGATCCGGTCGAAGCGTGGTGTTCACCGACCCGAGCAGCTGCTCGATCCGTTCGAGCACCGCCGAATCGCTGTGGCTCGCCACGGTATCGGCCGCCTCGACTGCGCTGATGTCCAACCACGCGAGCAGACGCTCCGCAGTTCTCCGCAGCGCCGACGCACTCTTGGCGGAAAGCACGATGAACTCGGGTTGCGCGGCAGAAACCGCGGGCACAGCACGAACGGCGGGTGCCTCGCCGACGACGACGTGCGCGGTGGAGCCACCCGCGCCGAACGAGCTGATACAGCCCACCCTGGGCACGTCGGTGCCGCTCGCCTGCCAGGCCGTTCCGTACTGCTGCACGTGTACGGCAGCGGCGGTCCAGTCGACAAGTGGATTCAGTTCTGCCGCATGCAGTGTCGGTGCCAACCAGCGGTGCCGAAGCTGCAGGATCACCTTCATCAGGCCGGCGATCCCCGCAGCCCCCTCCAGATGACCGATATTCGACTTCACCGATCCGATCGGACGCGTCGGATGGCCCGTCCCGAGCACCCGGGTCACCGCCTCGACCTCGATCGGATCGCCGATCCGCGTCCCGGTGCCGTGTGCCTCGATATAGCCGATCTCGGCAGGCTCGACACCCGCGTTCGCGAGCGCGGTTTTCATCACGGCGGCCTCGGCGGCGGGATCAGGCACCTGATAGCCGTTTACGCGGCCGGTGTGCCCCACTGCCGACCCTCTGATGACGGCGTGGATGCGGTCACCGTCGGCGACGGCCTGCTCGAGCGTCTTGCAGACCAGCACGCCCGCGCCCTCGCCCGGCACGATGCCATCGGCACCCGCACCGAACGGCTGACAACGACCACGGTCCGACGTCATACCGAGCTGGCGCTGTTCGATGAGGCGCATCGGGTGCGTGACCAGGTTGACGCCCCCGACCAGAGCGACCCCGCATTCGCCCGCACGCAGGCTGTGGCAGGCGAGGTGCACCGCGGTGAGCGAAGCCGAGCACATCGAATCGACGGTCATGCTCGGTCCGTGGAAGTCGAAGGCGTAGGACACTCGATTGGCGATGCCCGCGGTGGACGAACCGGTACTCACCAAGCGCCCGTTAGCCCGCTCCTCGACTCCGACGAACGAGTAGTCGCTGTACATCGTGGCGGCGAAGACACCGACCGAGCCGTCGTACTCACGCGTGAGGCGAATCGGCGGATACCCGGCATCCTCCAGCGCTGCCCACGCGACTTCGAGGAACACCCGCTCCTGAGGATCCATCAGGTCGGCGTCCATCGGGGTGATGCCGAAGAACCCGGCGTCGAATTGTTCAGGTGCGTCGAGGAATCCGCCGCGCAGAATCCCTTCGGGCCATTCGTAGCCCTTGCGGCCCGGCGGCATCGCCCCCACGGCATCGACGCCGTCGCGCAGTAGTCGCCAGAAGGAGTTGAGATCGGATGCGCCCGGGAATCGGCCGGCCATGCCTACTACGGCGATGTCCGAGGCGGAATGTGCGACGCGCGCCGGTTCGATGCCGAGCACGGTCTCACTCCGATCGGTGCGCTCGATCGCGACGGCATCGGCGACCACATCGCGCAAGGTGCGATGCGCGAAGAATGCGGTGGCCTCGACCGGCATGTCACGATCGGTCAGTGCCGCGGCGAGGCGCTCGAGCGTGAAGGACGACCAGGCGCTCGTCTCCAATGGCACGTCCAGTTCGCCGTCGTGCGGCTGCCGACCGGTCGCCTCGACGAAGGCGTCTACGAACCTTGTCCACACTTCGCCGTCGAGGCTTACCGCTGCCGGGACACCCTCGGGGACGGTGCGGCGATCCCGCGGTAGCCGCGTCCTGAGCAGTGCCGTCCTCGGCAACGAGACCGGCTGCCCGGGCGCGGTATCGGGAGTCCAACTCTCGAGCGATCCCCGCAACCACAGCTCGAGGCGTTCGGCATCGTCGTGTCCCGGCTCGACCTGACCCCGCCGGGTGGGGCGGGCCAGGTGTTCGTCCGGAAACAACAGTGCAGCTTCGATATTCGCCCGCAGTTCGGCGACGGTCCGGACAGTGCTGCCCCACCGCCAGTTCAGTGCCGCCCGCCCGCGTTGCGTGCTGAACGCCAGGTCGTCGAGCGACACCGCGGTACTTGTGGCCAGCCACTCGCCGAACTGCCTGAGCGAAGCGATCAGCTGGTCACGAGTGGCCCCGGACCAGACCACGGCTCGCGGCTCGCTCGACTCGACACTGCCGTCACTGCGATCGTGCTGCCGATGATGCGCACGCAGGAGCAGATGGGCGAAACCACCTCCGGCGGCGAAACCTTGGACGACGGTGAGTGGTTTGCCTGCGCTCAATGGCTCACCAGTCCGGCTGACCCGCACCGGAAGGTACGGCCAGGGCACCATCGGATTCAGTTCCGCAGAGGCCGCCGTCGGCAGAATCGTGCCGTTCCCAAGTTGTGCGACGACACGGGCGAGCTGGGCGATCCCCGAAGCCGCTTCCGCATGTCCCAGAGTCGATTTGACGGTACCGATCGGAACGGGCGCACCGTCCACGCCCCGCTCACCTAGGACGCGCGAGAGAGCCTCGACCTCGGCGGCGTCGGCCAGGGGTGAACCGGCGGCCGCGCACTCGATGTATCCGATGTCGTCCGGGGCGGCCCCGGCGCGGGCAAGCGTCTCGTGCAGCGATCGGACCATGCCTTCCACCGACGGCGACTCGAACCGCTGGCCGCCGCCGTGGTGCCCGGCGTGCGAGGCTTCGATGACCGCGAGCACGGTGTCGCCGGCCGACGCCGCCGCGGGCAGCGGGCGCAGCACCACGGCGCCGACCGCTTCGCCCGGCAGCCACCCGTTCGCCGCCGCGGAAAACGCCGGAAGGTAGTCCGCGTCGGGGTGTTCGACCACCAGGTTCCATTCGCGGAGCAGATCGAGGTGGCTGTCGTGCAGAATCAGATTCGCGCCGACGACCACCGCCGCCGAGCACTCGTGATGCGCCATGCTCTGGCGAGCGAGATGGATCGCGGTCAAGGTGGAGCAGCAGCCTGCGTCGACCGCGATGCTGGGGCCGTCGAAGCCGAAATGGTGCGAGATGCGCTGGCAGATATCGGAACTCAACGTGCCGGCCCGCCCCCGCGTACCGTCGGCATCCCTGCTTTTGTCGAAGTCGTGCCACATCGTTGCCACGAAAACACCGATGCGACCGGCCGAGCGCTTCAGCTGATCGCCGGTGTACCCCGCGTCCTCCAGCGCCGACCAGACGCTCTCGACCGCCAGGAGCAGTTGTGGGTCGGTCTGGGCCGCTTCGAGCGGCGTCATGCCGAGCAGCTCGGCATCGATGAGGTCGACGGAGTCCAGCCACCCACCTCTGCCGCTTACGCCGCCGGATCGTCCTGGCCCCAAACCACTTCCGTTCGTCTGGAGCAACGTCGCCAGGCCGACCTCTTGGCAGCCCGGAAGCATGGCACTGAGGCCGATCAACGCCGTGGGCGACTCGTCCAGCTGTGCGCTGGCGCTACGAGACGTTCTTTCGTTGCTCGAGGAGACAGGAACTGGAGAGCCGCCACCCAGTAGCGAGCAGAGAAACAGATGATGTTCGCCGAGGTCGAGCGCGGCCCGCAGCGGGGCGAGCGAGACCTCGCCGATCGGGCACAGACCGAGACCCCATTCGGCTTGGCGCTCCTGGAGCAGCTGCGTCATGCACCCGGCCTCGATGGCCAGATACCGAGCAGCGTTCTCGCCGTACAGGGGCTCGATACTGTCGAGGGCGCCGATCAGGTAGATCTCGAACGCCGCCTGGTCGAACAGCTCTCTGTTGTAATAGAAATGGGCCTCGCGGGGTAGGCCGGCCCCTACACGTTCGAACTCGTGCGTCTCCGGCCGGTAGTAGTAGGTGCCGGGCGCTATACCGTTCACTCGGCCGTCGCGCACGAGCACATAGGTTTGCACCCCGTAGCAGTCACCGGCCGACGGGTAGCGATAGCGCTGCACTCCGTCCACCGGTGCCGCCAGCAGGGCAAGCAATTCCCCCAGGGCGGCAACTTCTATTGTGTCCTCGGCAAATTCGCGAACACTCCGACGCATCGCCCGTTCGTCGACAGTGCGACCTGCCAGCGGAACCTTCAACCGGTCCGGCTCTGCGCGACGTCTGTTTCGATGCTCCGCCTTGAACGCGGCACGGCTGTCCGAGGAGAAGAAGTCGATCTGCCCCGTTCCGCTAGCAACGGTGGGTTCAGCACTCTCCTCCGCAACCGCTACGTGGGACATCTGGCTCACCGGCTCGGCCGAGGACCCGGACAACGCCGCGGCGATCCCGCGCAGGGTGGGCTCCTCCAACACCTCCGCCACTCCGATCGGACGCCCGAACACCCGCTTGACGTCCTCCGATACCTTCACCAGCGTGAACGACGTCGCGCCCTGGTCCCAGATGTCCAGGTCGGGATCGATCGAATAGCCAAGGGCCGCAGTGAAAGCCGCCACCAGTTCGTCGAGTACCGCGACGTCGCCGGACCGGCGCACCGACGCCGGCACGTCCGCCGCGACCGGCACGGGCCACGGCAAGGCGTCGCGGTCCAGCTTGCCATTGGCGGTGACCGGAAAAACCTCCAGGCAGACCAGATGATTCGGCAGCATGTATTCGGGCAGGGAGTCCTTGCAGAAGCTTCTGATCGCGGGCAGCGTGACCGTCGCCGCCGAAGTCCGCACGTAGGCAACCAACTTGGTGTCGCCGATATCGTCTCGCCTGGCCAGCACCACCGCATCCAGCACGTCGGGGCAGCCGCGAACATGATGCTCGACCTCGGCCAGTTCGACCCGATACCCGCGGACCTTGACCTGGTGGTCGACGCGTCCCGCGAAGACGAGCTGAAGGTCACCTCCGAGATATGCCCGGTCCCCGGTAAGGTACATGCGGGCACCCGGCCGATCCGAGTGTGGGTCCGCGACGAACGAGCGAGCAGTCAATGCGCTTGCGCCCCAATATCCTTCGGCAAGACAGTCGCCGCCGATATAGAGATCGCCTTCGACCCCGATCGGGCACGGTGCCAGACCGTCATCGAGCACGTAGTACCGCGCGTTGTCGATCGGTCGGCCATAGGGGATGCTGCGCCACTGCGGATCCACCTCGTCGACCGTGAAACGATTCGACCAGACGGTGGCTTCGGTAGCACCGCCGAGGCTCTCCACCCGAACGTCCGGGCATACCTGGCGCAGTGCGGCGGGCAGATCGAGCGGGGTGTAGTCGCCGCTCGAGAAGATCAGTCGCAGCTGCGGAAGCGGGTCCTGCAGCAGCGGGCGCAGTTGCGCCAGGGCCGCGGGCGCGGAGTTCCAGAAGGTGATGCCGTCGGCGAGGATCCGCTGGAGCGCCGCCGGATCGCGTCGCTCCGTCGAGTCGGCTACATAAATTCGTGCGCCGACGCCGAGCAGGCCGAAGATGTCGAAGACGGATAGATCGAAGCCGAGCGCGGCGACCGCCAGCCCGTAATCGTCACGGTTGAATTGGTAGGTGCGCCAGCACCATTGCAGCAGATTCGCCACGGCGCGGTGGCTGACGGCGACCCCCTTGGGCGTGCCGGTCGTACCCGACGTGAAAATCACGTACGCCAGCCGCTTCGGGTCGTGCCCGGGTGCCTGCCACGTGCCATGGCCGGCGCGGCCGTATCTCGCGGGCGAAACGTCGATATGCCGGACCTCCGGCCACGAGGGCGCACTCTTGTCGCCGAGTGCGATCGTCGCGCCGGTTTGCTGGAGCACCGAACGCAACCGCTCGATCGGAATCGTCGGCTCTACCGGAACATAGGCGGCACCGACCTTGAGAACGCCGAGGACAGCGGCGACCATGGCGGCACCCCGGTCGCAGCCGACCACGACGAGATCACCTGGAACCACGCCGAGTTCGTGCAACTCAGCGGCGATCCGGTCGGCCCACCCGTCCAACTCGCCGTAGGTGACCCGGTCCGACGCGGTGACCACCGCGACGGCGTCGGGCCTGGCGGTTGCGGCCTGCTCGAATCGGGCGTGCGCGGCTACTCCGGCATCGAACGGGTGCTGAGTTCGATTGAACGCGTGAATGACCTGTCGATACTCGGCGTGCGTCAGCCGGCCACGAGGTGCGGTTGGCGGCTCGACCCCCGCAGCCAAGCTGTGCACCAACTGCGCGTAGCGCGCGAAAGCAGGCACTTCCCAGCCGTCGCCGAAGGCCGCCGGATCGATGTCCCAGCCGAACCGAAGAACCTCTCCCGCACTGACACTGACGCAATCGAGATGGACGCCCGGTGTCGCGCTACCCCATGCGGCCAGCCGATAGTCGTCTGCCAACCGCCATCGTGCGGCGTCGACGTCGCAGGTGAAGACCAGCGTCGCCGGCGCAGCGTCGGTGGTTGCCGCGCGGTGCAAGCGGCGTCGCACGCGTAGTCCTTCGACCTGGTCGGCCGCCAGGTCGGCGACGAGCATAGTGTGCAGCTCGGCGGCCAGCTCCCGCACCGCCACTGCCGGTCGGGTGGCGGCCACCCAGCTCAGACGGGTCAGGCCAGTGGAATTGGGGTGCTCTCCCCACCGCACCACGGTGACCGGCACCTCCATCTCCAGCTCGTCGGCGCACGCGGTCAGAAACGCGGCCAGCAGCAGAGCATCGATCGTGCAGCCGACAGCGTGTGCGGTGCGCTTCAGCCCGGCCAGGTCGGCAGGCACACCTTCGAGCCTCGAGCGCCGTGCCGAGGTGCCCTGCAGGCTGGGCCCTACCGCGTCGCCGAACTGCTCGTGCAGCGCGGTCAACCGCGCCTCCCAGTGGTCCGATCGGAAAACCGGTGGGCCGGCACGTTCCTGGTCGAGTATGTCGATCGGCGGGCCGGCCAGACGGCCCAATGGTCTTGCGCCACTCAGCATTCGCATCAGTTCACGGGACAGGAAGTGGCACCAGGGGGCGTCGAGCACCGAGATGTCGAGAGCGATATGGACCTGTGTGCGGCTTTCGTCCACGCTCGCGGCGACCGCTGCGGCAGGCCATGCACCGAGCGGTCGGCTACGTTGCAGAAGCAGCGACCGCACCGCGGTATGCACATCGCCACGATGTTCCCCGCCCGCAATCACTGTGTCCCCATCGATTTCACGCACCACCGGTACCCGCCAGGCCGTCGGCGGCTCGGCGAGCTCGACCACGCTCCCAGTGCTCGTGAGCCCGACCGCAAGGAGTTCGTAGGTGCCGAACCAAGCGGCTACCGTCTCGGCCAACCGGTCCAGCGCACCCGACGGCACGTCATAGGAGAAGGTCACGTTGCAGCCCTGTGCCGTGCCGGCCTCGGTCCGCGCAACGACATAGGACTCTTGCAGCGCCGTCGGGGTAACCGGCAAGGCGACGGTCGCCGTGCCGAGACTGCGCAGCAGATTCTCGAACTCGGCCATGGTGATATCGATCGGCGTGGACCAGGCCCGCGGATCGGCTACGTCCCACCGAAACCGCAGTGCGCCTTCGTCCTGCCACACTTGGCAGTCGAGGGCGACGCCGGAGGTCACCACGGACTCCCACTCGATATGGCGGGCGAAGCTGTCGGCGTCGCGGGCCGGAACAGCGTCGATCATGCTGGTGAAGGCCAGCCCGATATCGTCGATCGCGTTGTGCGCCAGGTCTTTCGCGCCTCGCCGGGCCGCTCGTGCCACCGCGACCGCGGACAACTGCGGATTCTCCAGTCCGTGCCACACCTGGCCGTGGACAGCCGCGGCCAACTCGGCGAAATCGAGGCGATCGTCGGCGATAACCGGGATCGATGAGCTGAACGGGCCCATCGACGTCTCCGATCCCCGGGCGAGCCAGGGCCGACTGCTCAGCGTGACAGCAGCGATCACGCTGCCGCCGAGCGCGCGGACCTGACTGACGAAGAACGCCGCGAGTACCGCGCTGGGCGCGCTGATCTCGTGCTGCTCGGCCCAGCTACGCACCGACGCCCACTCTGCTGATGTCAGCGACCCGGACACGCTGTCCCGTCGCTGGCCGGTCGGCTTGGGTGGCGCAACGCAGCGCGGCGCTATGTCGCGTAGCGCGCCGAGGACTTCGCCACACGCTCGATCGAGTGGCGCCGTCGTCTTGGCGGTCAAAGTGGTGATGGCGGAACGGATTCCGCCGACGGGCGGTGCGGGAAGTGTCCGCCCCTTGTACAGCGCACCCCACTCTGCCAGCAGCAGCTCAGTGCTGTAACCGTCGAGCAGCAGCATGTCGAGCGTCAGATGCACGACCGCATCACCACGGTCGTCGACGACAACCATGGCCACCACGGCCGGGTACTTCGCTGCTTCACCTGGCTGACTAAGCGTGCTGGTCCGCGCCTCGGCATCCAGGTCCGACGGCTTGCGCACAACCGTCAGGAGCTGCCCCGGATCGACGGCGTCGACCTCGAGAACGCCTGCGGACGTCACCACCGACCGCAGCGCCTGGTGCCGAGCTGCCATCGCATTCCACGCGCCGACCAGGTGATCGACATCAACGGCAGGCAGATTCAGCCTGACGTACTGCCGGCACCCCACGGCATCGACGGTCAGTGTCGCGTTCGTGCCGATCAGATACGCCTCTTGCTGTGGGAGCAGCCCTGTCCCCGTGGCAGATTCGCCGATCTCGGGCTCGATGCCAACAGATCGCGTCGCCGTCGCCACCTGCCTGCTCAACTCGTCGAGGCCGGTGACCGCGAGCAGGGCTTGCAGGTCCAGTTCGACGCCGAACTCGGTCTCGAGCTCGACCCAGCAGCGGGTGACCGCCAGCGACGAGCGCCCGGCCAGCAAGGGCTTCCCGGTGTCTCGCGGATCGATGCCGAGCGTTTCCCGAACCACTGCTTCGACGCGGGTTCTCACCTGCTCGAGATCCATGAAGCAGCCTCCTGAGCCACTCGAGTTCTTGCGACAGCGACGCACGCGGCCGCCGGCACAGCCACGGTGCGGGCGGCTGCTGAGAGCCTCTCCCGCCCACGCCCCATCGGTCGGCCCAGAGTGGTCTTCCTGAGCGGATGCACATTTTTGCGCCCTCCGGCCCGTGGTTCGCTTGGAGGATGTGGTGTGAACCTCTATTCACACTCGAGCTGGGGGCCATAGTGGCAACAATCGGATCCGGCACAGACGCCAGGGAAAAGATACAACCGCGCAAGCCGGATTCCTGGGTCGCCCAGATCAACTCGGACAAGCACTACCAAGCGCTCAAGGTATATATCGCGCTCATCGTCGCGCACTGGGTGGAGCACGTCGTCCAGGCTTTCCAGATCTACGTGCTGGACATGCCGCGGCCGAAAGCCGGCGGCTTCCTCGGCTACATCGTCCCGGTGGTCAACAAGAACGAGTTGTTGCACTGGACCTATGCCGTGCTGATGATCATCGGATTGCTGCTGCTCCGCGGCGGCTTCCAAGCACGGAGCCGCAAGTGGTGGACCATCGCCCTCGGTATTCAGACGTGGCACTTCGCCGAGCATTCCTTCCTGCTCACGCAGTACTGGTCCGGCATGAATTTCCTGGGAAAGCCCGCGCCGACCAGCATCATTCAGACGTTCTTCCCCCGGGTCGAATTGCATCTCGTCTACAACATGGCCGTCATGCTGCCCATTCTGGTCGCATTGAGCCTGCACTGGTTCAGCCCCAAATCCGCTGGCTCGCAGGGTGATTGCAACTGCCGAGCGCATTTCCGCTGAGCATGATGAACGCGCTGAGCCAGTTTCTGGCCGAACACTTCTTTCACCTGGTTACCGGCGGATTCATCATCTGGTTCCTGCGGAAGGCGGTATCGAACGCTGTGCGTCCTGCCGAGGACGATGACGCCCCGGCCGACGAGGACACCGAAGCGAACGAGCGCGCAGGCGAGAGCGCTCTTGGATGACCTCCACAGCCCGGGTAATGGTGGCCGGCTGCTGGGCGGCGATAGTGACCGGACTGTTGCTCGCCGGAACACAGCTCACCGGTATCGCCGAACCGCCACCGCCGGAGCTGATCGCCTTCGACCCGGGGGCGATCACTCGGTGGGGCGCGCCGTTGCTCCGCTTCACCGGGACGACAGCAGCCGTTCTGGCGGTCGGCACGCTGCTGGGACTGGTGATACTCGACGGCCTCCCCCGTCATCGCACAACCGTGGTGTCGTTGCGACGCGCCACCCGACTACTGGCCTGCTCCGCCGTGGTCGCGCTGATCCTGCAAGTGCTGCTGGGCATTTCGGCGATCGTCGGCAGACCCGCGCTCACCATCTCGGTCAGCGATTACGTCGCATGCCTGACCATGCCCGGCATCCTGTATTGCCTCGGCAGTATCGCGGGATTTCTCTGCTTGGCCATGCTGACCCGCACCAGCACAACGCCCCTGAATCTGCTCGTGGTCGGCATGGTGGCCACGTGCTTGCCCTTCGCGGGCGGACACCCCAGTTCGGCCTCGAATCACATTGTCAGCCTGGGCATGATCGTGCTGCACGTCCTCGCTGCGGCACTGTGGGTCGGCGGCTTGGCGATGCTGCTGATCGTCGGCGGCATCCTCGGCGATCGGGTGGCGATGCGGACCGTGCTGCCGAAATTCAGCCGGCTGGCGCTGCCCTGCGCGATCGCGACGGCGGTCAGCGGTTTCGGGAGCCTGCTCGCGCAGGCGCCCGAAGTGGGCGGATACTCCCGGAACTATCTCCTGCTCGTGCTCGTCAAAGCGGTCGGGCTGGCCGGACTGTTCTGGTTCGGCGCGTGGCATCGCCGCCACAGCGTTCCCGCCTCCATTCATGACCCGCTGTCCGCGAGATTTCTGCGCACTGGATTGCGGGAGGTGGCGCTGATGAGCGCCATCATCGCGGTGGCGACGGTGCTCTCGCGTACTCCCCCTGGGTCGTTCGAATGAAGCCGGCCCATTCCGCACTGCGACCCGCGGTCAGGCTCCACACGGACGAAGCCCACGTGTGGCTCGCCGCCACCGAAGAAGTCACCGCCCTCGACTGTTTGAGCTCCGAGGAGCTCCGCCGATGGAGTCGCATACTGCCGCGCGAGCCGCGGCGCGCGTTCGCGGCCGCTCATGCGCTCACTCGCCATGCCCTGAGTTGGTGCGTTCCTGCCGTGCGCCCCTCGGAATGGCAACTGCGAGCGTCGAAGCCACACGGGCGCCCCGAAATTTCCGCACCGTTGCTGGCCGAGAATATCCGGGTCAATCTCTCGCACACGGATGACATGGTGGCCGTCGTGGTCACACGCGCTGTGCCGTGTGGGATAGATGTCGAGCGACGGACCGATCCATCGACGGTCGCGCGCCTCTCGGAGCGAGTTCTCTCGGCCGCCGAATCGACCAGGATGCGCGAGCTCGCGCCAGACGCCCGCGCCGACCACTTCTGCCTGCTGTGGACGCTGAAGGAAGCGACAACCAAGGCGCTCGGCAAAGGTTTGAGCCTGCCCTTCGCGACCGTCGGCTTCGATTTCGATGAAAGCCACCAGCCGCATCGGGCCGACGGAGACCGCGAATGGTCCATGAAGTCGTGGCGCGCCTCGCCGCAGCACCACGTGTCGGTTGCCGTGCATGCCCCGGCTGTCGACTTCGTCATCCATAAACTTCCGGAAGAGATCCGTGTCTGAATCAACGCTTCCTCCAGTAGTTTTCGTCAATGCGCTCGGGCAGGGCCCGGCTGCTTGGTCTCGACTGCGGGACCGGATCGGGCGCCACCCGACCTCGGTGTGGAGTCCCGAGTTGTCGTGGACCCGAACAGGGCAGGAAGAACAACTCGCACGCCTGCTCTCCGGACGCTCAGCTCATCTGGTGGCTTGGTGTACCGGTCCGAAGACCGCACTGCACGTCGCGGCGGACTACCCGGAACTGGTCGAGTCGCTGGTGTTTCTCAACCCGTCGTTCAAAGGCCCTGGGCGACCACTGGATATCGATACCGAATACGAGTCGGAGTTGGTGGACCTGCTCAGCACCGTCCGGTCGCGGCCAGGCATGGCCGCTCGTTTGATCGACGCGCTGAACCGCCGTCGCGCGAGCAATCCGAGCTCGTCCATCGGCCTGCCCGCGGAACTGGACGACCCGGGTACTTCGGTCTTTCGCGACGCGGCCACCCTGATCGCCTACGCGGAGCGGCATCTGGAATTCTGGGCTGACGATCCGCTCATGGATCCACGGGTGAAAGCGCTCGAGGTACCGATCACCGTGGTGTCCGGAGCGCAGGATGTGGTCGTGGCACCCTCGGATGTCGCCCGGATCGCAGCATCCTTCCCACGCTCGAACTCCGTCGAGGTCAGCGGCGGCCACTTCGCCCTCTACACGCACAGCGACGAAGTCGCACAGGCCCTTTCGGCCCATCTCGCCGCAGCGGACGTCGAGCCGGGATCGCTGTCATTCCCACGGTAGGCGACCGGTCTGCGTCCACCGCTCGATCCGATGCGCCACACCCGGTGCCTGCATCGCGCCCGCCAGCGCGGTAGCCGCCCTGGTTCGGGCATCGGCGGGAAGCGGGTCGTAGGTATTGGTATACGTCTTGATCCTGGCGATCGTTTCACGGTCTATCCGCACGCTCCGTCGCGTCGCGGCGGTCGCCGCGTTCTCGAGACGGTCGTTCACCTCGTCCACCAGACCCAGCCGCGCCGCGTCGGCGGCGGTCAACGTGCCGGCCGACAGGGCCAGGTGGCGCGCCGGTCCGGGTCCGATCCTGCGGCGCAGGAACGGGTACACCGCGGCGGGCAGCAAGCCCCAAAGGGCCTCTGGCAGCGAGAATGTGGCGTCGGACGAGGCCAGCACGGTGTCGCACGCCGCAACCAATCCGACACCGCCGCCGGCGACCTGTCCGCCGACGACCGCGATCGACACGACGTCGCCGCAGGCGATGCGTTCGAGCACGGCGAAGAACTCGCCGGCGTTCGCGGCCGGTTCGGCGCGGTCGTCCCTGTCCTCGAAGTCCATGCCGGAGCAGAACCATGGACCACGATGCCCGAGTCGCAGGACCCGCACCTCGGGCGAACGCTCGATGACATCGAGCGACCGATGCAACGCCGCGATCAGGGCGGCGTCGATCGCATTGCGCCGGTCAGGCCTGTTGAGGGTGAGAGTGGCAGCAGCCCCCTTGACCACCAGGTCGAGGGGGCTGCCGGGATCCATACCCATTGCCGGATCAGCTGATTCGGGGCCGGAGCCTCAGTTCATCGGCGGCGCGATGCAGAACGGGTGCCCGGCCGGATCGAGAAAGACGATCCAGTAGTCCCCGCCCGGCTGGTACTCCGCCTTCACCGCGCCCGCCGCCAGCAACTCCTTCTCCGCGGCGGCGAGGTCCTTGGCTTCGAGGTCGAGATGGAACTGCTGGGGAATCTCACCCTTGGGCCAGACCGGTGCCGCGAAGTTGTCGACCTTCTGGAAGCCCAGTTTGAGGCCGGCGTCGTTGGCCAGATACGCCACGTTGTCGTCGCGGTGGACGATATTCCAGCCGAGAACCTTGGAGTAGAAGCCGGACAGGGCGTCATGGTCCGGGCAGTCGAGCGTGGTGCAGGTGTACGACGCGATCATGGGTGGCGACCTCCTGGGTCAGTTGTCGGAGAAATATGAGATGTGCACTGCAAAACTGATTCAGGCGCGCTTGCTACGGAGCGCCTTGATGACCTTGAGCTCTTCGGACTCGAGGTACTTGCCGTACTCCGGTGAATCCTTGGCGCACAGGGCGATCCGGCCCTCCTCGTCGAAGACCAAGCCCCAGCCGTGCGTCCTGGTCAAGGGCGAGGTCCGCAGGCACGGTTGTTCCTTCGAGAAGAACTGCTCGCGCAGATCGGCCTTCTCCGCCTCGCTCACCTCGAGATCCTGGCGGGCGAACCAGGACTCGAACAACACGTCTTCCTGCGTATAGGTGAACGGGTGCTCGGACAGCATCTCGTATTGGATCTGCGCGACGGATCGTGACGATCCGCGCGGGACCGGCGTCTTCCCGTAATCGACCTTGCAGTCGTCGGCGACTGCAATGAAAGTTCCCATATAGTTCATGGCGCCTCCTTCGGCACAGCTGACAATTACCTAACTTCGGCTAACCCGTCTCATCAGCGCGGTGAGGGCCGCGCCGATACTCAAGATCCCGACCAGAATGATGGCGATGAATGCCGGGGCGAGCGCCGAGACATTCCAATCCCCACTGAGCAGGCTGCGCAGGGCCTCGAGAATGTAAGTGACCGGGTTGACGTTGGCTACCGCGCCCAGCGCCCCGTTCAACTGGTCCTTCGGCAGGAAGGTGGTGGTCAGGAAGGCGAACGGGAAGAACAGGATGGTGGCCGACGCCACTGCGGCTGGACTGGCCGTCTTGAAGGCGATCGCGTACGTGAATCCCGGGAATACCATGCCCCACAATGCCGATATGGCGATGAAGACCAAGAATCCGAGGATGCCGTTGTAGAACCCGACGCCGACGATGAAGCCCAAGCACAGCACCGGCAGCGTCATCATGGCGACGAGCACGAAATCCGCTGCCATGGTGCCGATCAGTAGCGCGAGCCGGGAGACCGGCGTCATCAACAATCGGTCGAAGTAGCCCGAGTTCAAATCCGCGACCAGCGACGCCCCTCGGCTGATGCCGGTCACCGCGAAGACGATGCCGACGGGTAGCTGAAATGCCTTGTAATCAATGGCCAGCGCCGACTCGGTCAGTTTCTCGAGCGAGCCGATATTGACCGCCATGAAGAAGACCGGAATCATCAGCGCCGGGAAAACCGCCTCCGGCTCTCTGGGTAGCTGCCGGATCGACCGCCTGGCGATCACCGCGACATCGCGCAGGAACGACGAACCGCGCGGATCGAGTTCTGGATCTACCGCGAATTCCTCGCCGCCCGCTCGTATTTTGCCTTCAGTGGACTGGCTCATGCTCATCCTCCGTGATATGGCCGCCCGTGAGTTCCATGAACACGTCGTCCAAGGTCGGGGTACGCAGTGTGATATCGGCGAGTTCCAGCCCTGCTTGCTGGATCGCGATGGCGACATGGCCGATCGCCTGCGCCCCATCGGTGACCCTGGCCTCGATGCGCTCGCCCACCGCCGAGACCGATTTGACCCCGCGAATGGCGGCCAGCGGCCCCTCCGCCTGCCGGGCGTCGCCCTTGATGTTGGCCACGACGATGTCGTCTCGGACCGTCCGCTTCAACTCCAGCGGACTCCCCTCGGCGACCAGCCGGCCGTCGTTGATGATGCCGAGCCGGTGGGCCAGGAAATCGGCCTCTTCGAGGTACTGCGTCGTCAGCAGGATGGTCACGCCGAGCTGTTCGTTGAGCCTGCGGACCTCGTCCCACATCTGCTGCCTGCTCCGCGGATCCAGGCCCGTGGTCGGCTCGTCCAGGAAAAGCACTGGGGGACGGTGCAATATCGCCGTGGCGATATCGAGGCGGCGCTTCATGCCACCGGAGTAGGTGGAGACACGCTTGTCGAAGTCGCTGCCCAGATCGATCAGCGCCTCCAACTCGGCGATCCGCTTCTTGGCGACGGCCGGCTTCACGTTGTACAACTGCGCCTGCAGGGACAGCATCTCCCGGCCGGTCTGCAGGCCGTCGATCGCCGTCGCCTGCAACGCGGCGCCGATCCGCAGGCGGACCTCGGTGGGATGGTCGACGATGTCGTACCCCGCCACCATCGCTCGCCCGGAGGTCGGCAGCAACAACGTGCACAGAATCCGCACCGTCGTCGACTTGCCCGCACCGTTCGGTCCGAGCAGGCCGTAGACCTCGCCGCGCGGGATCTCCAGGTTGAGCCCCTCGAGCGCCACCTTGTCCTTGTAGGTGCGCCCCAGGTTCTCCGCAAAGATCGCGGGAGTCATCGTTTCTTCCTCACTGTCGCTCGAGTCCTGCTGCTGGTCGTCACAGCTGGAAGAACAGCCAGTCGTTGGGTTTGCCGAGCATCGCCTTCACCGCCGACTCGTACCTCGCCTGCGAAGCGAAGGCATGCTGGCTGATGGTGTGCGCGTCCCGGAAGTACTTCTCCAGTGGGCTCGACTCACGGAAACCGGTCGACCCCGCGATCTCATGGGTGATCTCGCTGATCTCGCGCGCCGTTTCGATCACGAAGCACGCCGCCAGCTGCATGGAGATGCCGTGCTCGGTCGTGACGAACTCGCCGGTCAGCTGGTGCTGCCACAGCTCATCGACGGTGCTGTACAGATAGGAGCGGGCGGCACGGTGCTTGGCCTCCGCCTTACCGAGCTGGCGCTGAACCGACGCACTATCCCCCAGCAACTCGGTCATGAAGTTGCCCCTTTTCGTCTGGACCAGCTTGGTGACCTCGTCCAAGCTGGCTCTCGCGACACCAAGTGCGGTGGCCGCGAAGGCCGAATGTCCCGACCATAGCCGTGAGCGGTACAGCGGTGCAGTGAAATAGCGATTTGGCTCACCGAGCGTCAGCGGCGCGACTCGTGCGGCGGGGACGAAGACCTGCTGGTAGGAGTAGTCGTGGCTGCCAGTTCCCTTGAGCCCGAGCACATCCCAGTTATCGACGAGCTCGCAGTCGCGGCGGTCCATCGCCGCGAGCAGCATGACGGGCCCGGCGGGCGTCATCTTCGGCTGACCGTTCTCGACGAGCATGGCGTACGCGGTCACCCAGCTGGCGATGTGCGCGCCGGAGGCGAACGAGGCCCGCCCGGAGATCAGGTAGCCGCCCGGTGCTTCGACCGCCATCGCGGGCGGAAACGCACCACCGCAGATGACCGCGCCTTTATCGGCGAAAACTTCCTCGACGCCCTCGGCCGACAACGCCATCATCGCGAAGGCCTGGCTGTTCATATTGCCCACCAGGAAGCCTGCGCTCGGATCGACGCGGGACAACTCCTCGACCAAGCGGGTCGCCTCGAGCGGATTCAGTTCCAAACCGCCCAGCGACTTGGGCACCTGAACCTGAAAAGCACCTGCCTCGACCAGCGCCCGGGCGGCGCCTTCCGGAAGCCTTTGTTGCGCCTCCCCTTCCGCAGCGCTCGTCTGCAAGATCGGAATCAACTTCTCCAGCATGTCGTCGACGATCTGCGCAGAAGAGTCGATCCCGGAATCGCGCAAGGCGGGTTCGATCAAGGTCATGTTTCCCCACTTGTGGTTCTAGGCGTCGCCTGTCCCTCGGAAGATTAGGGGCGGCAGCCGGACGGGACTGCGCAGAATTGAGCCTTCCGACCAGATGCGTCAGGCGCTCAACCTTGAGCCACGCACGCCCCACTCGCAGTCATAACCTGCGGTGACAGTAAGGATCCCGGCCACAGTGAGGAGCTTTCCGTGCGTGAGCAGTTGCTGCACGACCTGCTCGACCGTCGGGCGAAGCTGTCGCCGTCCAAGACCGCGTTGCGCTCCGGTGACCAGACGTGGAGTTATGGACGGCTGCGACAGCTCAGCCTCGGCATGCACGGCTATCTGCGCGACCTCGGCGTCGATCGCGGCGACCGCGTCCTGTCGCTCGCTTCCGCCAGCGCGGTGGCGATTCCGCTGGTTTACGCCTGCTCGCGCGGGGGTCTCGTTTACGTGCCGGTGTCACCGGAGCTCAAACCGCAACAGCTGCGGTTGATTATCGAGGACTGCCGACCGGCGGTGGTGGTCGTCGACGCGGCGACCGCCGGCCTGGCCGAGGAAGCGGCGTACGACGTGCGGCGCATCGACATCGACGAACTCGCCGACGTCCACCGCAGATCCTCCGCGGGGCGGCATCGAGCCGCGATATCGTGCGACCCGGTCTGTTTGATCTACACCTCGGGCAGCACCGCGGCGCCGAAGGGCGTGCTGTCGACGCACGCGCAGGTTCTCTTCGCCGTGAAGGCCATTCAATCGCGGCTCAGCTACACGTCGAACGACCGAGTCCTCTGCGTACTGCCGCAATCCTTCGATTACGGTCTCTACCAAGCCTTCCTGACCACCGACGTCGGCGCGACGCTGTGCCTGGAACCGCGCGCGGCGGTCGGCGCCTCGATTCTGGCAACGCTCGAAAGAACCGGCGCGACAGTACTTCCCTGTGTGCCGACGCTCGCCCAGATCCTGCGGCTGGCCGTGGCGCGTTCGGGCGAGCCGCCCGCGCGCCTGCGCATGATCACCAACACCGGCGCCCCGCTCGCTCCGGTCGTGATCCAAGATCTCACCAATCTCATTCCGGGGCTGGCCGTCGTGCGCATGTTCGGGCTCACCGAATGCAAACGCGTGGCGATCATGCCGCTGGACCGGCTCGGTGAACGCCTCGACTCGGTCGGCTACCCGCTCGAGGACACCGAGTGCTACGTCGTCGACGAAGACGGCAATCGCTTGCCGCCCGGCCAGGTGGGCGAACTCGTCGTCCGCGGGGCGAATGTGATGTCGGGGTACTGGAACGCCCCTGAGCTGACCAAGCAGCGATTTCGCCGGAATGTCATGGGCGAGACGCTGTTGTGGACCGGCGACCTCTGCCATCTGGATGACGACGGCTATCTGTATCACCACGGTCGAATAGATGAGCAGTACAAGCAAAACGGGTTCCGGGTGTCGGCCGCCGAGATCGAGGCCGCCGCACTCGACATCTCCGGCGTCCTGCAGGCCGCACTGATCCCGCCGCACAACGGCGACCAAGCCTGCCTCGTCGTCGTCCGCGAGCCCGACTTGGCGGTGCGCGACGTGGTGGCGCAACTGGCCGACCGGGTCGAACGCAGTAAGCTGCCGCAGCGCACCGTATTTCGGGACACCCTGCCGATGAGCGTCAACGGCAAGGTCGACAAGCGGCAGCTGCGGGAGTCGTTGTGACCGGCAGTGCGTACCCGGACCTCATCCGGGAATACGGAAGTCCGTTGTATGTCTACGATTTGGGCCGGATTCGGTCCGCCTGCGCGGCGTTGCGCACGATCCTCCCCGAGGGGAGCCGACTGTATTACTCGCTGAAGGCCAACCCGCACCCGGACATCGTCGGCTGCCTGCTGGAACAGGGCTGCGACGTCGAAGTCAGCTCGGAAGGTGAGATCGACGCCGCGCACGCGGCCGGAGCCAGGTCTGCGCAAGTGCTGTTCACCGGTCCGGGCAAGACCCGATCCGCGATCTCCCACGCGATACGAACCGGGGTGCGGCGCTTCTCGATCGAATCAGCGGCCGACCTCGACCGCGTGGCCACCGAAAGCCTGGCGAACTCGACCGAGGCCGAATGCTTGATCCGGGTCAACCGCGACACCCGGCTCACGGGGAGTTCGTTGACGATGGCAGGCGTTTCCTCGCAGTTCGGTGTGGACGCCTCGGCGCTGCTCGCGCACCGAGAGCTTTATCGCTCGCGTCCGGGCGCGAAAGTCGTTGGATTCCACCTCTTTTCGGGATCGAACATCACCGCGGAGGACAGACTCGCCGACCAGCTGTACGACAACGCTCTCCTTGCCGCCGAACTGGCTGCCGCCATCGGGGTCGAGCTGCTCGAGGTGGATCTCGGTGGCGGCTTTCCCGCCCCCTACGCAGGCCGGGGCGAATCCATGAATCTCGCGTTGCTGAAGGGGCTGGGCGACCGCATTGCCGCGGTGTGGTCCGGGTGCGACGTGCCGCCGCAGATCAGCTTCGAATCCGGGCGATACCTGGTCGCGACCAGCGGGTCATTGCTTTCCCGGGTGGTCGACAGCAAGGTGTCGAAGGGCCAGTTCTACGTCGTTCTCGAGTCGGGTGTCAACCACCTCGGCGGGATGTCGGGCCTGCGCCGGCTCGCCCGGCCCAACCCCGCTGTCGAGATACTCGGGCAGCACGACGGTCTGGTGCGGGGATCGCTCGTCGGCCCCCTGTGCACGCCCATCGATTGCCTGTCCAGCGACGTCGAGTTGCCGTCCGTCGCCGAAGGTGCGGTGGTCCGGATCCCCGACGTCGGCGCCTACGGGCTCACCGCAAGCCTGATCGCCTTTCTGGGGCACCCGGCGCCGATCGAAATCGTCATCGACGGCGCGGATGTCGTCTCGACCAGCAAGTTGACCATCACCCGAGAACCCGCCGCTCGCATCTCCCGAGGAGCACTACATGAATGAGGAGTTCGTCTCCATTATCCGTGCCCGCCTTCCGTTCCTGACCGATGAGGAGCCGCTGCTACCCGACGCGAACCTCACCGATCTCGGACTCGACTCCCTCCGGACGGTGTCGCTGCTGCTCGATCTCGAGGATGCCCTCGCGATCTCGCTACCCGACTCGATCGTCGGCGATCCCGAAACCTTCAGTACCCCACAGAGATTGTGGCAAGCCGTAGACGAGGTGCGTGCGAACTCATGATTACACGATCATCCAGGACCATCCGAACAGTCGTCGGCACCGCCGTTGCCGCCTTCGCGCTGACCGCCTGCGGCAGCGCCGATACGGACCCGGCTCCGGCGAAGCCCACCGTGCCGCGGGCGCAATTGCTGCCCGGCGCTGCGGATTTCCCGTCCGGGACCGAATATCAGCCGATGAACTCGGCGGCGATCGCCGGTACGTTCACCGAGAGCTACGCGCCGCTACTGACCGGCAGCGTCACCCCGCCGCAATGCGATCGCGCGGCAAAAGCCAACGCCACCAGCGAAATCGCGGTGGCCGAGGCGGCCGATGCCGCGACCGCGATGGACGCGGCGACCGGGAGCTTCTACATCGTCGAGATCTCCGACGGCCCTTTCGATTTGCACACCTACGTCGGGAACCGGTCCGGCGCCTGCGCCGAGGTCACCGGGCCGATGGGCGTCGGCGGCCAGGTGGTCAGCAGCCACATTCGCGTCACCCCGGAGACCGTGCCGGGGCAGCTCACCGACGCGAAGGCGGCGATGTACAGCGAGGAGACCCGCGACACCGCGACCGACGGGACTACCTCCACGACGCGCAGGCTGGTCGGCATCGCGGTCGTCCGGGGTTACACGCTGTTCGTGGTGGTGCAGGGCGAAAACGTGGCACCGCAGCGCAGCACGTTCGAGGCGCTGTTCACGAAGTCCGTCACGAAGGTCGAGGAAGCGAAGTAGCCGGTTGTTGGGCCACCACAGGTTCTAAGCGACATCCATCTGGGCGACGGGTGCGGAAAAGTACCGCAGGGTGGCATCGTCGGCAGCCGAAGCGACGAGCTCCCGGTAGCCCGTGTCGTTGGCGCGGTGCACGAAGTTCCAGGTGATCGACAGGCTCGGCGACAACGCAACCGCGGCATGCGGATGGTTCTGCGGGATATAGATGCAGTCGCCGGGCGCGAGAATCACGTCGACCAGCGGCTCGGCGGGCCAGCCGGGCGGCACGACATGGGGCGTATCGATGACACTGCCCAGCGCCTCCGGATCTCGCGGGGCCGCCGTTCCCGGTCGATACAGCACAATTCGCTTGTGGCCGATCACCTGGCACAGGTACGCATCGCTGCGCCACGGGTCCACATGCCAGCGGGTCATTCCGCCCCGTCCGCACACGAAGATGCCCTTGGCCGGGAACGACTGCCGCACCACATCGGCCTGGCCGCCATAGGCCGGAAAGACATAGCCGTCGGTGGGGAGCCACTCCGGCGCATGCCAGGAACCGGCCAAGGCATCGAAAGCGTCGTCCGCCCACGGCAATCGAGCTTCGGATTGTCTTGTGTACCAACGGAGATAGGCGGGCTGCTCGGCCGGCGTAGCGGAGGTGAGGAATCGATCGTGGTAGTTACGAAACGTCGACAGGCCGATGAAATCGAACAGGCTGCCGTAGAGGGGCACGCGCTGAGCACCGACCTGCGAAACCAGAGTGTCGAAGTTCCACGGCGGTGCGCTGTTCCACGTTTTCAAACCCTGCCGCACGACGAGCGGTCGCGCCGAAGCGACATGGTGATCGACGAATTCTTGTCTGGTCGGTGGTGTACTGGTAATCATTCGATGTCTCCTGAATGACTGTTATTCGGTCCCCGCTTGCGCAGCCAGGTGTAGTTCGAGCGGTGTTCGGAACCGCGGCGACACCGTGCGACCGGCAAGGAAGTGCATGACTCGATCCGCCTCAGCGGCGATAGCGGTGCGGGCCGACGCGGTCAGCGGGGCGAGCGGCTCCCATCGCACGATCCCCCGGGCGTCCTGGCCCCAACCGCCCACTACGGCACCGCCCCACCACACCGTCGGACCGATATTGCCGGTGCGGTCGATGAGCCGGGCGGCCATGGCGGGGTCCAGATACCAGTCGCGGTGCTTCCAGCCCATGACGCTCGGGTCGAGGGAAGGGAGCAGGGCCGCGCGTCCGGTATCGACAAGAGCGTCCACCGCGGTGTCGTCGGAGAACGCCATGCCCGTACCGCCGTGCTCGAATTCGACTGGGCGAGCGTCGATCTGGGTCAACGTTCGGGTAAGTAGGCCCTTGCCCCACCCGGTCCACCAGGCCATGTCCTCGAGGGTGGCGGGCCCGTACTGCGTGAGGTAACTCGCCAGCAGCCACTCGCAGGCGGCGGTTCGGTCCACGGGTGCCGAGTCGGCCGACCGCAGCCAGGTGACCTGATTGCTCTGCCACGATCCCACCGGGCTGCCGCGCTCGATCTGCCCGTCCATCGCGAGCAACCCGAGGACCCGGCTACCGACCGACACCCACTTCGCCGAAGCTCGGCCCGGTGCCCGGACTTGCTGGGTGAGGCGGGGTTCGAGCTTTCCCAGCGCCGCGCCGGACCGGGGTACCCCGTCGGCGAGGATCGCGCAGATCGAGTCGGTGACCGATTTCAGCCAGGCCTCACTCAGGTCGGCCGACGTCAGGAGCTGCAAGATCGCCCGCCGCTCCTTGGCCGCGAGGTCGAGGACAACAGCCGCACGTAGTTTCGGGACATCCGCACGGCTGACCACGAAAACGGTGCGGCGCATCGCATGCATCTTCACGAAATTTCCGGAGCCGAACACCTCGGCCGACAAGTTCACGGCCGGCCCGGGTGCCAACCGGGCGGCCAGCCCCAAGTACACGGTGGCCGGGTCCGTGGCGTGAAAAGCGACCACCGAGCGAACGGCTTCCGCTACCGAGGAGAATGGCTGCGCCGTGAGACCGTGCCGCCGTTGCAGACGCGCACGCCTCATGGCATCCGTGATGAGTCGATTCACCATAGGCGTTGCGGCCCGAGGCATTTCGGACTCACAGAGCGGCCTGCAGTGGGTTGTGGCCTGCTTCGGGGGCGGCAACGCGCTCCGCAACGATCACCGGCTGCAGCGGGGGTTTGCCTTCGACGGTCATCGTCTTGTTGAAGTAGTCCGCGAGCGTCTGCCCCTTGCGATCCCGGAAGGGCCGGAACCAGCCGTAGCCGAGCGAGAAGTAATCCAGGAAGTGCGTGTTCTCGCGAACGAAGGCCTTCCATACGCCGATCGGTTTTCCGTGCGCCTCGTTGACGAGCGAGATGTCGAAGAACTTGCGGCCCCACGATTGACCCGTGCGTCCCATCAAGATGCACCGATTCACAAAGCCGACCATATACCAGATCACGTAAGCGACCGTGGTGATTGCCACGGCAACCCCGCCGCCGATATTGTTCGTGCCCCACGTGCTCACCACGTAGGCGAGAACCAGGGCGATCATGCTGACATGCATGTCGATGAGCCAAGCGAGGGCACGCTTCGACCAGGGCGCGACTACCATTTCGAAATCCTCCGGGTAGATACCGTCGATAGCTGAAGCGTCTCCCGGATTGCCCGCCCGTGCTGCTCAAAGTTATCCAATCGGATCGGGTACTCGATCGAGCTCGGACCGAGCATTCCCGGTGGTCTCGCCGTTGCGGCTGTCGGCGCGGACCGCCGCCAACAAGGCATCGGCAATCGTGTCGACGTGCCGATTACGCCAATCTTCCAGTGCGGATCCTTGCACCCATTCATTGAAGGCGCCGAGCGCGGGCCCGCAGTGGATCTGAAAGTCCGCGGCGAGCCCGGCATCGCCCTCGATCGCGGCGACAGTGGTGTGCACCAGATACGTGGTGAAGACCGCCGCCAGCTGCTGCCGTGGGTCCTGCTCGAGCAATCTCAGCCGGTCGGCCCGATTCTGCAGAACGTAGCGTGACCGCACCTTTTCCAGCACGTTGTGATAACTGTCCTTCAGGATCCGGCGTTCGATGCTGGACCGGGTGGGCAGATCGACATCGTCCCAGCGACCGTGCTCGCGATACACCCGCTGTAATCGGTTGGCCCGCGCGGCGAAGAGCGTGCCTTTGCGGACCACCTGCACCTGTCCGTCGACCTCGAACAGGTCGGCGGCCGGCGCCAACGCCATGTCGTGCACGCCGAGGGTCGCCAGCAGGTCCTTGACCGAGTCCGAGGTGCCTGCCTCGGGGGTGCACTGGTTTATCGAGCCGGTGAGGACGAACTCGGCACCGAGGGTCAGTACCGCGGCGATAGCCGACGGAGTGCCGAGGCCGCCCGCGGCACCGATTCGGACCTGCCTGCTCGCCGGGAACGACGATCCGATCCGGGTACGCAGGCCGAGGATGCTGGGTATCAGGATCAGTGCGGAGCCCCGATCGGTGTGGCCGCCGGAATCGGACTCGACACAAATATCGGAGGCGACCGGTATCAGTTCGGCGACCCGTGATTCCTCAACGGTCAGTAGGCCTTTCGCGCGAAGGTCATCGATGATTTCCCTCGACGGCGGCATCAGGAACTTGCGTGCCACCTCACCGCGCGACACCTTGGCGATTATTCGGTTCGGCACATAGGGCGTTCCCGCGGTCATCCGGCTGCCGGAGTAGCGGTATTGGACGAGCGGGGCGGACAGTGTGGTGTACGCCGAGGCCTCCAATACCGTCACATTGGCGCGGAGCGCTGCGTCGACAACCCACTGCTCCGCCGCCGAACGTTCGGGTTGGCTCAGTATGTTCAGCCCATAGGGCAGGCCGGCGCAGGTGCGGGCGAGCCGTGCGACGGCGCTGTCGATTTCGGTTCTGCTGATTCCGCCGGTGCCGAAGAAGGCCAGATACCCCGACTTCGCCATTCTTTCGACCAGCTCCACCGACGAGATCGCCCGGTACATCGAGCCGGCCACATAGGCGTGACGGACACGGTATGCGGCACAGAAGGTTTCCCGGGTGGGCGCTGGGGCTACCACGATCGGCGAGCCATTCGACCGGGAACCGTTGACGCTCGGGTTCGCGGCCCAGAGCTTGCGCAGCACTCCGCCCGGCCCGACCTCGTCGATCTCGGTCACGCCGCGGCGCCGCAGCGCCTGCATGCAGTCGCTCCACCGAACCGGTTCTCGCACTTGTCGTGCCAGCAACCGAGCGGCGTCCTGTGGCGTGTACTCGAGTGCCGTGACATTGCTCAGCACAGGCACTCGTCCGGGCTTGAACACGATGCCGGCGAGAACCGCACCGAGCGAGTCAGCGGCGCCCGCCATATACCGCGAATGGAACGCGGCACCTACTTTGAGCGGGATCAGGATGCCGCCGGCCGCGCGGACAGCGTCTTTCAGTAACACGAGGTCCTCGACCGGCCCGGACAGGACGGTCTCGGTACCGGAGTTCCAGTTGGCGATGTCTACCGTCGTCAAACCGCTGGCTTCGAGAACCGCGAGCAGAGCAGGCCTTTCGATCCGGACCGCGGCAGCCATGCCACCGTCCCGGACCGCGTGCATCAAACGACCACGAGCCGCCACCAATCTCAGGCCCTGCTCGAAGTCGAGGAAACCCGACACCGCGAGAGCGCTGATTTCACCGAGACTGTGCCCTGCCATCACGGCCGGCCAGCCTTCGGTCTCTCGAAGGGCCAGCGCATGCAAGTAATTGACGGTGTACAGCGTCGGCTGCAGGTGGTCGGTCCGATTCAGGTGACCATTCTCGCCTGTGCACGATTCGGCGATATCGAAGTCGAGCACCGAATCGCATAACCGCCGCACATCGGCGAATCGCGCCAGCAGGTCGATGCCCATTCCGGGGACCTGCGATCCCTGGCCGGGAAAGAGCCAGGCGCGGTTCGGGTTTCCGCGCTCAACCTTGGACAAAGCGTCGCAATACTTCCATGTGCAGGACGAGCCCGTCGGCGGATTTGGAGACCATGCCCAGCTCGTGGAACCGGTTGATGAAATATCCGATCCGCGAGCGGGTGGTGCCTACCATCTGGCCGAGTTCCTCATGGGTCAGCGAACATCGGAGCCGCGTCGAGGCATCGTGGGTTATTCCCCAATTGGTGCCCAACTGCACGAGCGTTGCCGCGAGCCGTCGCTCGCTGTCCAGCGTCACGAACGAGATGATCGTGCGCTGCCTTTCGCTCATCAACTCGATCATGTGCCTGCGCCATTGCGCACCGAACAGCGGCGTGGCAAGGAATCGTTCGAAGTCGGCGCGCGGCACGACATTGAACTGCACCTCGGTCTTCGTCACGATGTCCTCACTGCGCGAACCCTTGGCGTCCTTGGCAACCCCGAGGACCGAGCCCGGTCCTTCGATGCCGAGGACGCAGAGCTTGCCCTGCGGTGAGGTACTGAGTGTTTTGGCCCAGCCGATGCGGATCAGGCAGATCCAATCCGAGGTATCGCCGCGCCCGTAGATGCGGCTGCCGGCCGGTACTCGCCGGACCGGGCCGCGGACGCGGCCGGTACTTATTTGATCGGCCAGCGTGAGGCCGAGGGAAAGGTCGCTGAGCTGCGATCGATATGATGTCGTTGGCAACGGAAGTTGTTGCCTGGACAGCGGACTACGAGACAAATTGACGTTCAAGAGTTCCCCAGAAATGTGAACCGACGAGCGACTTTCCGGTCTATCCCGGAGAAAGCTACCGTTGGATCGGGCAAATCACGGGAACGAAAATATTCGACTCGGTGCAGTTCGACTGCACCACAAAAACTGATTGCTCTACAGCATTGAAAAGGCGCTTATTCGATCGTCTGCACCTGAGACAGTGAATTCATCCCTGGATTCCTCCCGCGAACAACTAGACGTTCCCCCGTTGAAACTAGCAATCTTCGCTTCGCTCGTCAATACCGGAGAGAAGGAGGGATAACCTCTTCCACTCATCGAAACACGAAGGGGCGCAACAACGCACCGTTGCGGTCATCGAATCCCCTCCCGTCACTTCGGTCTCGATCGGCACACGAGATCGACGTCGCGCCCTCGCTTGGTGCGCGCGACCGTCTCATTACCGAGGCGAAGACGACACCCTTACGGGCACCGGTACTTTGGCTATCGCCGTACGTCGATCGATCGTTTCAGATCGGCATCGAACGATGGGCGTCTCCGCACATAGTCGCGTGTGATGTTCAGCCGCTGACAGACCCGAAAACTGGGTGCTGGACGCCAAACGCACACAAGTGCAGTCTGATCGAGACTGCCGTGCCCGAACCGTGCGGTCTCATCAGGTGATCACATACCCGTCGTCTGCGCGGTGGTCGCGGGAGCGGCGGAGGTCGGCGATGGCGAAGGTGCGTTGCACCCAGCGGTCGGCGCCGTCGTAACGGGGGCGAAAGGCGGTGCGGCCGTGCACCGTAACGCGGTTGTCCACGATGACCAGGTCGCCGGGGGTGAGTCTGGTGGTGCGGGCGGCGGTGTTGCAGGCGTGGCCGAAGGCGGTCAGCGCGGTGACGGCCCGTGGTGTCAATGCGGTGGTCGCGATGGTGGCCATCCGGATATCGGGGTCTTCCGGGGCGCCGGACAGTAAGGGCTGGGGTGCGACGACGGTGTTGTCCACGCCGAAGGACGGCGGCGGTGCGGTGCGAAATTCCGGAGTGAACAGCACCTTTCGGCTCACCGCGGAGAGCAGTGGTAGCACTTCGCGGAGGCACGCCGTGCGCAGGCCCGCGACCCGGTCGTGGTCGGCGCGCAGGCACAGCAACAGCACGTAGTCGGGTTCGTGTTGGTGGAAGGCGTTTTCGTTGTGGAAGGTGAGCAGCACCGAACCCGCGTTGCCCGAGAAGGTTTCCTTGCCGGGCACCGGCACGACGTCCTGCACGAGGGCGCCGGATTTCTCGGCCAGGTACGCGGCCGGGTCGCCCAGCCCGCAGGCGATCATGGTGAGTACCGCTGCGGCTACGGTAGCTTCGCGCTGTACCGAATCCGGTACGGACGGCGTCGCGGGCAATCCTGCGGCATCGACCGGCAAGCCGCGAATCATCAACGCTCCGCGCGAGCCGGAGTGCCGCCGGAATTGCCGCACGCTGCGGCGTACGGACAGCGGCAGTTCGTCCCACGCATCCCGAGCGCGCGCCACCCATTCGTCGGCGTCCACCCGATCGTGGGTACCGCCGCACAGCGCGCGGGCGACCTTGTCGGTCTCGGTGGTCTCGCCGGGATCCAATGTCAGGTCGGGGATTTCGTCGGTGGGGTCGGCGATCTCGTGCATCAAGGCCCTCCTGCCCGGTGCGCCTAGCGCCGCAAAGCGGCCACGGCGTCAGCGATGTAGTGGTCGCCGAACTGGATCAGCGGCGCGTACTGGGCGGCCCGCCGGTGCCGCATCAGGCGCAATTCGCCGACGGCGTTGTCCGGACCGGTGGGCAGCTGCGCGATGGACCGACGCAATCGAACCATCGAATAGGCAAGGGTGACATGGCGTTCGCTGTCCACCAGGTCGGCCTCGAGCAGCGCGCTACGAGCGGCGGCGAGGTCGGGGTCACGGGCGACCAGGTGGTCGTAGGTATCCGGGACAGCCTTGAGCAGGTCTTTCATCGCGCCGCGAAATGTCTTGTAGCCGCGATGTTGCCGTCCGCTCAACGGAATCGCCACATCGGGCGGTTGCATGGTGGGCCGCACGGTCTCCATGTAGTAGTCCACCGGAATCGTGCTGGCGTGCGTCATCGCCGCGGGAAAGCCGCGGACGAATGTGGTGGCGTGCGCGAGCCGCGCCAACGCGGTCTCCGCTGCTCCGTCACGCAGGTGATGCACCGCGTCCGATACCGCGACCGCCGCACAGATGTTGAACAGGACGTGCACCTGATGCCCGACGAGCCACCGGGCCGTCCATTCGCTTTCCAGCGATACCTCTTCCGGCACAACAGCATCGAATGTCCGTTCACCGGCCACGTCACCCGCCGTGCTGCCGGTGAGGTCGAGTACGGCCTGACGCATCGCCGCAACTTCAACCGCCAGGTCGGCACCGGACAGCGGCGCACGACACAGGTCGAGCACACCGCGATAGACCACGAGCACCCCGTGCAGGGCCGCCTGCTGGTCGGACAGGTCCACCTCGCGAACCCGAAAGAACGACTGGCTCACCGATTCCGCGGGCAGATCCTCCCCCACGATCGCTGCACGTTCTGTCGACAGCGCGCCTACCAACCCACCGGCCGCACTGACGACCCGCTGCAACGCCGCCGTGCGTTCGACAGGCCCGGCATGCGTCGGTACCTCGGCCAGCGCCAGCGCAGTCCGCCGCGCTTCCCCTTGGACATGCTCATCGAGCTGCGGAGTGTTCCCGCCTTCACCCACTCCCCGGAATACAGCCACTGGCGGGTAAGGGGCCGTAGCCGAGGTGCCCATGCCGACCAGGGTATCCCGGTAGGAGCCGGTACCGCCGGGTTTCCAGTTTCCGTCGCCGACCGAATTTCGTTGTCCGATCAGGGATCTCGCTGTGCAGCACCGGTATCACATTTCGGTGCGATGCGAGCGGCGAATCTTCGCTATGCCGCCGAGGCCGATGAGGGCGTGGTGCTGTGGATTCCGACAATTTTTTCCTCGGCGTCGACGATAGGTGAACCCGAGGTGCCTGGGCCGCACCGTCCGCCATGCCCGCGATACCGAGCGCACCGCCGCCGACGATCGCTCCGGGCAGGGTCGCGGCCGCGGCACCGACCACAGCACCGGTGGTGGCGCCCGCGGCGCCGCGTGCGGCACCCGCCCGTGCGGCGTTGTCGGTTGTCGGGTACTTGATCCGCTTCTCGGTCGAGTCCGATACCTGGGTCGCGTCCTGCACCTGGCTCGGCGCAGCGGCGGCGGCCATGGTGACCGGAAGCGCGTCCCGTGCCTGATCGATACCCCGAAAACGCGCGCGTCGAGCGGCTGGTAGGAGGCGGTGTTCTGCACCGTCGCGACGGGCGACTGCTGGGCCATGACGGCCGCCATCGGGGCGGCGTTGCTGTTGCCTGCTGTCACACACAAGATCACGGGTATCAGATCATCGTTCGTGCGACCACATCGGCGACCCGGGATCGGAACGCGGCGGGTGCGAAGGTGCCGGCATGGCCGGCGATCGAGAGCGGGTCGTAACGGGCGGGGTCGAAATCGCGGAGGCGTCCCGCCAGGCCGTCGACCACGGCCGCGTCGGTGCCGAAGTCGACGTACTCGCCGGTGACACCGGGGCGGACGGTGTCGAGTGCGCCGCCCGCGCCGACCGCAAGGACCGGGGTGCCACAAGCCATCGCCTCCACCGGAACGATGCCGAAATCCTCGACGCCCGGCATCAGCAGCGCGCGGCAGCGCCGGTACATATCCAGCAGCACCTCGTCGGACGCGGCACCCAGGAACGTCGTCTCGGACCCGGCGATCTCCTCGAGGTACCGGCGATGCCTGCCGTCGCCGAGCACGACCAACCGGCCACCGGCGCGCTGCACGGCGCGGATCGCGAGGTCGGCCCGCTTGTAGGGGACGAGCCGACCGGCGAACAGGAAGAAGTCCTCGCGAGCGATTGCCGGGTCGGGCGTGAACCGCTCGATGCGCACGGGCGGGCTGACCACGGTGGACGGCAGCCCCCACCAGTCCTGCACCCGAGCGGCGACGGCGTACGAGTTGGCGATCACATGTGCCAACCGCGGTGCGGCCCGCGTCTCGGTGCGGCGCGCCAGATGCCCGAGTCCAGCCAGGGCCAGTCGCCCCGCCGGTCCCCCGGCCTCCTGGGCACGAAACGCGCTGTCCCAGGCCCAGCGGGCCGGACTGTGCACATACGCGATCACCGGTGCGTCGGTCGCGAACACGGCCTGCGTACCGAACGCGTGATGGCTCACGACCACGGCGTCGAAGCGTCCGGCCAGTGGCAGGCGGCGCAATGCCCGAGGCACGAACGGCAGCAGCGGTGCGTGCGCGCGGCCGCCGAGCGCGGTATGGGCGCGGCTGAGCCAGGTGTCGTGAATCGGATCCATCGGCGTTCCGACGGCCGCCGCCAGCGAGCCGTAGCCCTCCGGACTGACGATCGGCGCGAATACCGCTGCGCCGGGCCAGGTTTTGATGAACTCCGCGACCACGGCCTCGGACCCGCCGTATTCGGTGAACCGCTCGTGCACGAGGGCGACCCGTGGCGCTGTCATGTGAACTCCCTTCAGGGCCGCGGTGCCGCGGCGATCTGCCGTGGTGCGGCGGTCCGCCGGATCGCGGGTGCGACCGGACGGCCCTGCAAAAACCCGGTGACACTGCCTTGTTCGAGCGCACGTCGATAGACGACGGCAGCTTCCCGACACGCCTCGACGGTCACGTCGATGTCGTCGTCGGTGTGCGCGGCCGAGGTGACGAACGACTGCCCGAGCACCCCGCGCATCAGCAGCTCTTGCAGGAACAGCGTCCGAAATGCCTGTGAGGGCGCACCTTTCGAATTCAGTGTCAGATAGATCAGGCACGACGGCCGCCCGGCCACCCGCAGATAGTCGGCAATTCCGAGGTCGGCGGCGATCGCATTCACCGCCTCGGCCAGCCGCCGCCCGGCCCGTTCCATCCGTGCGACCGGATCGGTGCTCGCGTACGCGCGGACCACCGCACGGAACGCAGCCAGCGAGGCGGTCTCGGGCCCGTGCGTGGTCGACAACAGGAACACCCGATCCCGGTCGGTGCGCAGTCCGCCCAGTTCCATGAACTCGCGTTTACCGGCCAGTGCCGAGATCGGGAACCCATTGCCCATCGCCTTGCCCCAGCACGACAGGTCCGGGCGCACCCCGTACACCTGCTGCGCGCCACCGGCGGACCAGCGGAAGCCGGTGATCATCTCGTCGAAGACCAGCAGCACACCGTACCGATCACACAGTGCCCGAACCCCTTGCAGATAACCAGGTTCGGGTTCGGCCAGCGCGGTGGCGGCCTCCATGATCACGCAGGCGACCGGGACCGCGGCCAGCACGTCGGCGAGCGCGCTGAGATCGTGGTACGGGAACTTCACCGTGGCGGGATCGTCGATGCCGCTGCTCATTTCGGTGGTGCCGATGAACCAGTCGTCGACGGAGAAGAACGGCTGGTCGCATACAGCCACCACCACGCGACCGGTGGCGGCGCGAGCCAGCCGGACCGCCGCGGTGGTGGCATCGGAGCCGTTCTTGGCGAACTTCACCATGTCCGCGCCCGGCACCAAGGACAGGAAGTCCTCGGCGGCAAGCAGTTCCAGCTCGGTCGGCCGGGAAAAGTTCACTCCGTCGGCGATGGCGGCGGTCACCGCGTCGAGCACCGGCCGGTAACCGTGCCCGAGCGTTACCGACCGCAGACCCATGCCGTATTCGAGGTATTCGTTGCCGTCGCAGTCCCAGACGTGACAGCCGCTCCCGCGCAGCAGGATCGGCGCCATGTCCTCGGGATACTGATCGGCGCCGCGGGCATAGGTGTGCGCGCCACCCGGTACCAGGTCGTGCAACCGTGCCTGGATCGCATTGCTACGAGCGAAATTACGTGCGTTGCCCGCCATGCTCGTGTCCCTCTCGCTCAACATCCGCGCTCGGTGAACGCCTTCAGGTATCCACCCGACTGGCGCACATACATCCACGCCCAGAAGGCGAGCCCCGACGGACTCGGGCTGGCGACCATCGTCACCTCGCCGCTGAAGCACTTCTCGACGATGTACCGCGCCCTGGACACGTGTGGCGTGAACGTCACGACGATGATGTGCCGCCAGCCGAATTTCTTTGCCCTGCGACCGATTTCCTGTGCTTCCCCCTGGGTCGTCCACGGGTCCGGCACGAAACAGCTGACCTGGAAGTCGAAATGGCCGTTGCAGTACTTGTCCATGGTGTGGTCGTCCGCCCCGGTCGACCGCGAGATCAGCAGTTGCCGCGCATAGCCGCGCCGCGCGAGATCCAGGCCGACGTCGAATCGTTCGTAGGGGGTGCCGCCGAGCACGACGATGGCGTCGGCGGGGCGCAGCGGATCCACCTGTGGCCGTACGTATACCGGCCAGCCCAGCGCCACCAGCGCGACCAGGACGGTGATCAGCGCGCTCACACCCATGAGAATTCGCCGATACCCCCGTCGTGGACGGCGGGCCTCGATCGGCTCGGCTACGACAGTGTCGGACATCGCATCACCTCGCCGGTCGATTCCGGCCCAGCGCCGCGGTGGTGATCGCGCCGGCGGTGGACACCGACAGCCGCCAATACCCGCCGTCCGCATCCTTCAGCACGATCCCGCCGTCGCTGCGATCGGAAAGCCATGCGCCACTGGACAGTACCGCCGCCGACACGGCACCGTCGGCCGCCTGCACCTGGAGGATGTCGGTGTCGGGCCGACCCGCCTGTGCGACGGTGGTCCCGGTGAACCGGGCGCCGAGCTGGCTGTCCCGTCCGATCACATGCCAGCCGTCGGGGAAGGTCACGGGATCGAGATCGCGCGCCGAACTCGAGATCAGATTCACCGCCGTACCTTCCGGACAGCCGTCGCGGTCGATGCGCAGCTCGGTCGGCGGCTTGTCCAGATCCGGGTCGAACTGCACGTTCGCCAGATACGGCTGGCGGCAATACACCAGATCCAGACAGATATTCCGGGCGGCGACCTTGCAGTTGACCATCCCGAACTGAGCGGGTCCGCCGTGCTCCTTCGCGCCGATCGACAATGCCGTGTCGGCCCCTTCGAACCAGACATTGGTCAGCCACCACGCGTTGGCGGCGCCGTCGACCACCAGGTGCCGGTCGGTGGTGCGCGGATCGGTGTCGGAGACGAATTCGACATTGCTCAACGCCAATCCGGCATTGTGGTCCTTGCCGGTGCCGAGCACGCCGATCCGGTTGCTGGCGAATTTCGAAGACGTCACATAGTTCTGGATGCACGAGGTCACCAGGCCGTAGCCGAAATTATTGATGTCGCAGTTGACGAACGCGGTGCCGCCGGTGTTCTCATCCAGCACGACGCCGCGCTGCTCGACGTAGCGCGGGAAGTTCTCGCTGAGGTGGTTGCCGCGCAACACCACCGATTCGAAGGAACACCGGAAACAGTTGGACAGGGATACGACGGTGGCGGCCGGGTCGGACACGTAGAAGCCGAGGCGGGCGAAGCGCACGCGCTGCCGTTTGCGCAATGCGACCAGCGTCCCCGCACCCTCGTAGTTGATCATGGTGACGTCGCCGCCGTCGCCGAGAATCGTGGCGTAGTCGGACAACTCGGGCCAGGACGTCACCCGGTACTGCCCGGCGGGCAGATACAGCACCAACGGCCGATCGCCGACGGCCGCTGCCTTCGCGATCGCGGCGGTGTCGTCGGCCTTCCCGTCGCCCACCGCACCGAAGTCACGGATATTGCGGGCCGCGGCCGCGTCGGTGACCTGTGGCGACCGGAACTCGGGATCGGAGTCGGACCGGGACGCGCACGCGGCCAACGGCACCGCGGCCGCCACACCGAGCGATCCGGCCAGCAGCCGACGACGGTTCACGGCCTCATCGGGCCCATGTCGCGGTGGATCGCTGCGTGCTCCTGTCACTTCCGCAACCTCCCGATCAGCCGGAACAGCGAGTCGTCCGGTCTCGACACGGCGATGACGCCCGCCAGCGACGCTCCGGCGGAACCGAAGGTGGCCATGGCGCCGCGCACCTGCGTCGAGGTGCTGGTGCCGAGTTCGACGACGCCGACTGTCACGTCGCCGCGCGGTGCGATCGACAGCACGTCCGCGGCCACGGTGACCGGTGCCACCTCCACCACGACATAGTCGAAGTCGCTGCGCAGGTCGGCCAGGACCACGTCGAAGCGGCTGGTGGTGAGCGCATCCGGTGTCTCTGCACCGATCGAGCCCAGCGGCAGCATCTGAATACCGTTGTCGGGCAACAGCACTACCGCGTCGTCCAAAGCGGCATCGCCGCGCAGCAGCTCCGCGAGCCCGTGCCCGGTGTGCGCGAGCAATTGGCTCGAACTGCCCGACCCGGTGGTGTCGGCGTCGACGAGCACCACTCTCGCGCCCGCGTCGGCGAGCGAGCGGGCCAGCCGCACGGCGACGTCGGACGCCGACTTCGGTGAGAGACTTGTCAGCACAATGGTTTTCGGCTTCTCGTCGGCACTGGCGGCGGTCAGGCGGGCGCGCAGCCGTCGCGTCTCCCCCACCTCTCCGGGCAGACCTACGTCGAGGATCGCCAGAATCGGTACTGTTCCCACCGGCCCGTCCAGGACCGCCTCCAGATCGTTGGAGGTACGCAACCTGCGGTCGGTGCGATCCCGAACTAATGCCGCCGCACAGCCCAGTGCAAGGCCCGCGAACAGTCCGAGCGCGAGTAAGCGGGTGCGCCCCGATCCGGCGGGTGCGGCAGGCAGTTCGGCCCGGTCCACCACCGCGACGCGAGCGGCCGGCGCGACGCCGAGTTGCGTGGTCTCCAATTCGTCCACCAGCCGCCGGAATTGGGCCACCACGGCGTCGGCGAGATCGCGGGCCTCGACGGCGGTGTCACCGGTGACGGCGACCTGGAGTATCGCGGTCGCCGGCGGTGAGCTCGCCGCGATCCGGCCGCGCAGCTCGCCGGCGCTCATCCGCAGACCGCGATCGTCGATCACGCGCTGCGCGACGCTGGCACTGGTGAGCAGGTCCAGATACGACCGAACGCGTTGCTGCGCGGCCAAACCGCCCTGGTACGAGTCGTTCACCGACGTCCCCGTCGCCATCGACACATACATGCTGCTCGACGCCTTGTACGTCACGGGAATCGTCTGCGAATAGCCCGCCGCAGCCGCCAGGCACACCAGCACCGCGACGACGATGACGGCCCAGCGCCGCCGGATGATTCGCCAATATTCGGTCAAGCCCATTGCCCTGTCCTTTGTGTCACGGGGACCAGAGATTCGGCCCGTTCCGACGATCGGTGCGGCGGTACCTGCCCGCGCGGACCGCGGTACCACCCCACCAGCAGATAGATGAACCACATCAACACCACGGCCTGGAGATACTTGCCGAGCATCTCCATGCTGCCGAGAATTCCGCGCTCGAAGATGACCGGCAGCTCGATGAGCGCCAAGCCGAGCACGACCAGTGCGATGTGGCGCGAGTACATCGCGCGCGCCCAGGCCACCAAGAGCAGGAAGGTGAACCCGACCCCCGCCACGATCCCGGGGTAACTACCGATGAGGTAGCCCTCGCTGATCCCGCCCTCGGCCAGCGACACCGAAACCTGGCTCATATCCACCGAAGCGCCCCGCACGTCGGCGGCCCAGGCCGTCCCGGAGCGCAGCTTCGGACCGCCGAGCAACTGGACGGGGATCAGGCTCTTGGCCGCGTTCTCGGCCACCTGCGCCGGTGACAACCACGAGCCCGGCGGTGTGTAGTACACATCGGTCGCCGCCTCGAGCAGATCGAACCGGCGCAGCACACTGAGCATCGGCCGGACACCGGACGGGTAAGCCGAGTCGGTGACGGCGGCATCGACCTTCACCTCCCCCGAGGCCTTGAGCGACTGCAGCCACCCGAAGCCGCCGACACCCATGATCGAGACCAGCAGGATGGCAACGACTTTCGTCCGAGTCCAGCCACCCAGCGCGAACCGAACCCCGATCGCCAGCGCGGCGCCCATGATCGGCGTCTTGGATTCGACGGCCACCGTCCAGAGCAGCTCACCGGCCAGCAGCAGGCCGATGGCGGCCGTCGTCGCTCTGGTTCCGGCCAGCCGGAGGAAGACGATCAGTCCGATCGCGCCGACCGTTCCCAGCATCGTCACGAACGTCAGTACCGGGCTGGTGCTTTCGACCTCACCGGCCTTTCCGGCGGTGCCGGTGGCGACCATCGCCAGCCGACCGAGCGCGCCGAGGCAGTACAGCACGCACAGGGTCGGCACGAAGTTCGGATCCTCGGTGATCGCGGGATTCCGACGACGCCGATGCCGCATCCATAGCGCTAGAGCGACCACGAAGCCCGCGTAGACCCAGAGTCCGAACACGATGGGCCGCAGCACCATGGCGATACCGGGGTCGTAGCCGAGCGCGGCCAGGCGCGGGTCGGCGACGTTGTCACCGAAGCGCGGCTCGGGCTGTACCCACAGCAGCACAACAGGTCTGGCGAGATAGGACATCGCCCAGTACAGCGCCTGCGCGATGAGCAGGACCCTGGCCACGCCGGGAATGACTATCGCAGCAGCGACCATCGTCACCAATGCCCCGGCGATCGCCAGCAATTCGCTGACCGCCGCCGTCATCGGACGCCTCCCGCAGCGAGATCGCATGGCTGCGCAGAGAGTTCAGGTAAGCGCATCGATGATCTCCTCCGCCCGGTCGACGTAGCGGTGCCGCCCTCGCGCGATCCGCCGATACCCGGCCGCCGCGACCTGCGCCGCGGTGTCAGGGCGGCTCGCACACCGGGCCAGGATCTCGCGCAGCTCGGCTCGATCGGAGTACAGGAAACACTCCGACCGATCGTCTAGCAGCTCGGTGTGCTCTTCGGTGCGCGGTCCGACGAAAAGCCCACCGGCAGCGGGCACTTCGAACGTCCGGCAGGTGTGGGTGTCGCGATTGTCGGAGTTCAGCAGCACCAGGTTCGCGGTGATCGATGCGACGGACGCGGCGAATCGCTGGCCGTACACCGCGCCGCCCACCTCGGCCGAGCTGGCGCGTAGCTGCCGTACCCGCCGCCAGCCGGGCCCGCGCACGAGGAACCGGGGGCCGTACTCGTGGGCGAGGTCGATCATCAGCGCGGTGCGGTCGGGGCGGCGGGCGCCGATGAAACCGGCGAGGAAATGCCGGGTGCCGCGGCGGGCGCAGGGATGATGCCAGGCCGGATCGTAGGCGCTGCGCACGAACTTCACGTCTCGCGAGCCCCTGGCGAGGAGTTCGGACACGTTGTGGCGCTTCGTGGTGACCACCAGATCCCACGCGGATTCGTAGGCGAGATAGTCCGCGCTGGTGTTCTCGGCGTTCGACACGTCGTCGGGACTGTAGTGGACGTGCAGGGCGGCCGGGACATTCAGCAGACGCTCCTGATCCAGGTGGACCGTCTTGAAACCGAACACCATGTCAGGCTCGAATACCGAAGCCGCGCTGTCGATCTCGGCATGCACGGCGGCCGTGGTCCAGGGCGCCCGACGATCGGCGACCTTCGAGTAGAGCCAGCCCGGCGAGAGCCGCACGGGCAGCGTGACGGGCGTGGAATCGATCACGACCACCTCGTGCCCGGCCTGCCGGAATCCGTCGGCCAGGGAGCGGGCATTGCTGCCGAGCCAGTCGTCGCCTACGTACAGGATCTTCATCGCGCCCGCCCCTTCGACACCGCGAGTACTGGGCCCGCGGGGTTGTCCCGCCGTTCCCGCACGATCAACTGCCGAACCCGCACGAGATACCACAGCGCCACGGTGAATTCGGTGAGCACGGTGCCGTAGGCCAGCGCCCACACCGAGTTGTTCCGGAACGCGACGGCCAGCGCCGACGCCGCCACGCACGTGCCGATGATCGCGCCGACCAGCACACCGAGCGTGTCCTGCCGTACCGGCAGCAAGGCCGTGGTGATGAACGAGCTCACCGTCATCGCGGGCAGGATCAGCGCCTCCACTCGGAGCAGCGGTACCGTTCCGGCGAATCCGCTTCCGAAGATCAGCTGGACCAGCGTCGGGGCCAGCACCCACACCCCCGCGGCGGCAAGACCGGCGGCACACACGCTGGCCGCCAGCACTTGCAGCGCGGTGCGCCAGAACTGATCGTCCGCACTGCGCCGCGCCATCCGTGGCAGGAACGCGAAACCGACTGTGTCGAGCAGCGATTGGATCGCCCGGACCAAACGGTCACCGGCGGAGTACAAGCCGAGCGACGCCGCATCGAGCACCGCCGCGTAGACCACCGGCGCACCCTGACCGTAACCGGTGACCAGGAGCCGAGACGCGAAGACCGGCGCACCCATCCGCAAGATCTCCCGCACCGCACGCGGGCGGGACGGCCTGCCGAACCGGTGCCACGCGTCTGCCCACGTCGCGGCGACGGGCACGGTGGCCGAGGCGAGCAGGCACAGCAGCGCGACCGACGCGCTCGGCCAGCGCGGCAACAACACCACCAGCAACACGAGATAGACGATCCGGCCGGCCCCCTGGTAGATCGCCGAGGCCCCGAATCGGCCCTGCCCGATCAGCAGCCAGTCCTCCGAGACCGACCAGAAACCACCGGCGAACAGCCCGAGCAGCACCATGTGCAGCCGCGGGGGCGCGCCGGCGATCAGGCCGACCGCGAGCAGCGCGCCGAAGCAGCCGAGCACGGCCAGCCGGATCGCGAGGTAGTCGCCGCGCAGCTGGCCGATTCTCGTTGGCTGCGTGCGCATCTCGGGCACTCGCGCCGCCAGGAACGACGTGATACCGAGATCTACCGCCAGCGAGCCGAGGAAGTAGGCCGACATCCCGATCGCGAGCAGCCCTAGCCCTTCGACACCGAGCACCCTGGCGATGATCGGCAGCGTCACCACCGTGATCAGATACTGGCCGTATTTGCCGAAGCTGACGAAGCCGATATCGCGCAGCACGACGAGGCCGCCGCGCCAGCGACGCGCAGGCGGTCCCCCCGCAGGCCGGACAGTCGTATCAGCCACGGTGCGCCTCCGCCACGGAGGTCAGGAACGTCGCTGCGAGCCGGGCGGATTCGGCGATATCGAAGTCGCGAGCCCGCCGCACGCCCGCCTCAGCAAGTCTGGTGCGCAGGGCGGGGTCGGCGATGAGCGTGTCCAGCGCGGCGGTGAGCTGCGCCGTATCACCGCCGTCCACCAGCAGCCCGCTCACGCCGGATTCGACGATCTCGGCGGGGCCACCCGGCCGGCTGGCGATCACCGCACACCCCGCCTGCATGCCCTCGACGACGACCTGGCCGAAGGGTTCGGCCAGCACCGAGCAGTGCACCAGGATGTCGGCCCGGCGCAGGTGTTCCTGCGGATCCTCGACATGGCCGGTGAACGTCACCTCCAGTGGCAATTCGTCGGCCAGCTGCGTCAGTTCGGCCCGGTACGCCTCCTCGCCGAAGAAGCTGCCGCCGACCAGGAATACCTGGCGCGGTGAGACTTTCACCTCCGCCAAAGCGCGCAGCAAGACGTCCTGCCCCTTCCACGGAGTCACCCGGCCGACCATGGCGACGACCACGTCGGACGGTGACCGTTGCGGCGATCGAGCGGCGACCGGCTCCGGGTCCGGCTCGATACCCGGGTACACCACCGCCACCGGCCTGCGCCAGGTGATCAACGAGCTCGCGGTCGAACGGCTGTTGACCAGATATCCGTCACTGACGACCCACCCGAGCAGCCGAAGCACCCCGGCCAGGACTCGGCCGAAGTACTGCGCCGAGATCCGATCGTGCACGGACCAGATCAGCGGGACGCGCGCCCGCCTGGCGGCTACCGCACCGATCAGCAGGGCTTTGGAGCTCTCCGCAACCAGGACGTCTACCTCGAGCCGGCGTGCCTTGGTCCCGACTCGGCACCCCAACCGGATCAGCCCGAAGCTGCCGACGAGCAGCCGCCGCAAACCTGCGCCTTGGATGGTCATCGACCGGCTGTCGAAGTGGTTGGGTAGCAACAGTGTTCGGAGGCCGCGCGCCCGCATCCGGCGGATCATCGGGCCGTTCTCGGTGAACAGCATCACGGGTTCTACCGCTGCCCGGTCCAGTGCGGACAGCAGACGCATGGTGGCGAGCTCCGCACCCGACGGTGCTGCGGTATGGGAAATGAACAGTGCCCGGATCATCCGCGTAACTCCGTGTACAGCGCGTGGTGTCGCGCGGCGGCCGCTGCCCAGGAGAACGATTCCGCGTGCGCCCGGCAGTCATCCGGCGCGGGGACCGCCCCGCCCAGTGCCGCGACGATCCGCGCCGCGAGTGCCTCGACGTCACCGGCCGCCACGATCAACGACGGGTCCAGCCCGCGGACCGAATCGGGCAGACCCCCGCAATCGGTGACGATCGGCGCGCGCCCGCTGGCCAGGGATTCGAGTGCGATCAGTCCGAAGCCCTCCAGTGCCACCGACGGCACCACCGTGCAGTCCGCCTGTTCGTACCAGGCCGCCAGCCGCTCGTCGGTGACCCGGCCAGCGAAGTCCACGGTCCGCCCCAGATTGCTCGACGCCACCTGCGCGCGCAGCTCCGCCTCGGCGGTGCCCGTCCCGATGATCACGAGCTTGGCGCCGGGGTGCGCGGAAAGCACTGCGGGCCAAGCCTGGATGAGCCGATCGATGCCCATCCGGCGCTCCAGCCGCCGGATACACAGCACGACGGGCCCCTCTGCTGGTTCCGGGCGCGGCGTCGACGTGAATCGGTCGAGATCGACACCGGGCGCGATGATCTCGATCCGTTCGGCGGGCACCCGGTAGTCCGTCACCAGTACGTCGCGAAAATGCTCGGAAAGGACTATGAATCGTTCGGCGCCCGCATAGCGGGCCCGTTCTACGAGATACTTTGCGCGCGCGACGAATTCGGTCGCGCCCGCCATCCGGCTCTCCGCGGCCCACGGCCCGTGGAAGTGGACGACCAGCCGATGCCGGTGTCGCGGACCGACCGCCGGGGACCCGTACAGGCAGAAGTGCCGATCGAGGATCGTGGGTAATCCGAGGCTTTCCGGCGGACTACCGGCAATGCTGGTGGACACCAGGACGGATCTGCCCGTGCGGTGCAGCGTGGAGCCCTCCGTCGTCCCCCACGACCGGCCACCGGGCGGCGGGTCGCCGAAGGCGGCTGCCGAGACTACCGTGCCCGGATGTTGCCGCAGCGCACCGAACAGATCCGTGAAGTATCGGTTGAGTCCGCCCGGCACCGACCCGAACCATTCGGCACCGGTCATATGGACGCCGACCGGCGCCGTCATGTCCGCGCCCTGCCGGACTGTGCCAGGGCGATCAGATCACCAGTCACCGCGCGAGCCCGCACATTCGCGCGGTGCGCGGCGGTCCGCAGCAGGCGGCCATCGGCGGCCAGCACGTCGCGATAGCCGATGTGCTGGGGATACTCGCTGGCGATCCGGTGGTGGAACCGGAACAGCTCGACCAGCTTGCTGACCGTCGAGGTCTGGCTGCACAGGTTGAAGGTCGAATTGCGCCACGCGGCAAGGACCCCCGCCATGCCGAAGAACTGACCGATCGAGGCGATGCGGGCGAACAGATCCACGTCCATCGGGAACACCAAGTCGCCGCGGAGACCGCCTACCCGGTCGAAGTGCGCCCGCCGGAACATCGCCGCGGCGGTCGGGCCGAATTCGGCGGGGCCTTTGCGCACGATCGTCCGGAGCACGGCGTACGCGGGATGCGCGCCCACCAAACCGGGCAGCCCCAATCCCGACTCGACCACCGCGCCGCCCGCATCGATCACCTGAAACTTGGCGGAGCTGATGGCGATCGCCGGGTCGGCCATCACTTCGAGCTGGGCCGCGAGCGATCCCGGAAGCAGCACATCGTCGGCACACACCACTTTCACCAGCCGCCGGGTCGACCGCCAGATGGTGGCGTTCCAGTTGTCGCCGATGGGCAGCACGCTGTCATTGCGGAAGATCCGCACCCGTGGATCGCCGAAAGACCTTGCGATGTGCGGTGTCTCATCGGAGCTGGCGTTGTCGAGCACCACCAGTTCGAGATCGATATCCTGATCGAGGATCGACCGCATGGTTGTCGCCAGGGTTCGGCCCGCGTTGTAGGCGGGCACGCAAATAGACAGGTCGGTCATCGGTAGGTTTCCTCGTTCTGTGCTGCGTACTCGGCGGACATCCAGCGGCCCGACAGTTCGGGAAACCGAAGCTCGAGCTCCGGCAACAGATCCGGCAGGGTCAGCAGCACGCGGTCGGGCCGGGACCGGACCAGCTGCGCCGGTGCGATGATCGGAACATCGGTCCCCGGCATCCGCCTGCCCTGCTTGGCGGGTGACGCGTCGGCAACCGCGCGCACCAGGCCGCGGTGGATACCTGCCGCGCCGAACAACGCGACAGCCCTGGAGGCAGCGCCGTAAGCGTAAACAACACGGCCACTGTCGCTTTCGTGCTCGAGTCGGCGACGCAGTGAACTCGCGTGCCGCTCGGCGGACGTCTGCAACTCCCCGACCACTGCCGCGTCGGTGAGCCCCGCCTCGGCGGCCAGGATGGCCCGCACCGCGGCATCCGGCTCCCGGACGCCATGGACGGCAGCGATCAGCACGGTGCCGCCGTACAGATCGAACTCCCATGCGGTCGCGACACTCATCCCGACGCCGCGCAGTAGCCGCACCAGTGTTGTCAACGAATAGTAGGCAAAGTGCCCGTGGCGCAACGCGTTCCACTGCCGCTGCCGGACAATCGCGTGCAGCGAATGGAATTGCAGCAGCAGTACGCCGTCCGGCGCTGTCGCCCGGGCACGCAAGAGGAACGCGGCACGCTGGTCGGGCTCGTGCATGATGCCGAAGCAGTCGAGCACGACGTCGGCACCGTCCGCCTCGACGGTGAAACCGTGCTCGGCCAGCCGGGGCAGCCAGCTTCCGCCGTGCGGACTGCCGAATTCCCGCACCGTCGCGCCGCGTAACCAGCCGTCGGACCTGACCAGTGCCACGGCCGCGGCGGCCTGGTCGCGTAGCGCTTCCGGTTCGACGCCCCGTGGCTCCGCGGTATCGGTGTCGTCCTCGGCGAGCTGCGCCAACCCACAGGCCACACACAGGTCCATGGCCAGCGGATACCCGGTCTCGCCAGGCCCGACGAGGGTGTCGGCGAGCGGGAAGTCGTCGGCGGCAGGCATCCGGCCGAGATCGAGCACTCGGCGCAGGTCGGTGTCCCCGCATGCTCGGCACGCGCTCATCGACGCACCCCCGCCGACGCGTGCGGCGTGCCGTCGGGCACGATGGCCTGGTGCGCATCGAGCCGACCGATCTCGCCGACGTCCTGGTTCTCACTCCGGAGCCGTTCCGCGACGATCGAGGCCTGTTCACCCGGACCTTCGATGCCGTCGAGTTCGACGCCTACCTCGGCGCGTCCGGGACGGCGGCGGCGTTCGTCCAAGACTCCCAATCCCGTTCGGTCCGTGGCGTGATTCGCGGGATGCACGGCCGGTCCGGGCCGGGCGAGGCGAAGCTGGTGCGGTGCGCGCACGGCGCCGTGCACGATGTGCTGATCGATATCCGGCCGCAGTCGCCCACTTTCGGGCACCAGCAGGCCTTTCTGTTGGACGACAACGACTTCCGGCATCTGTACGTGCCGCCCGGCTTCCTGCACGGATTCCAGGCGCTCACCGAGGTCGCCGACGTGTGCTATCGGATCGACCGGGCGCATGATCCGGCGCAGGACCTCGGCGTCGCCTATGACGACCCCGACCTGGCGATCGCGTGGCCGCAACCGGTTACGGTGGTCTCGGCCCGCGACGCGGCGGCGGGCAGCTGGCGCGAGTTGCTCGCCCACGTCAGGCACTGACCCGGCGTAGGGAATCATCGAGCACCCCACTGTCTTTCAGTGCGTTCAGCTGTGCGAGCCGGGTGAACTTGTGCGTGAAGTCGTCGGCGGTGAGGCCGCGGGCGAGGTACTCCCGGTGCAGTTCCGCCGCGCCGTCCGCAATGCTCCACGCCGCCTCGAACGCCAGTTTCTGCCGAGCCTTGGCGAAATCGACTCGGTAGGAACGGGAGTCGGCACCGGAGGTGCCGGCGATGTCGAACCGCACGCCCGGAACGGTCTCGGCCACGATGTGCGCGATCTCGGCCACGGTGCAGTTGTTGGCCTCGGTGCCGATGTTGTAGGCCGCGCCGTGGATGGCGTCGACGGGCGCGGCGAGGCACCGGGCGAAGGCGCGCGCGATGTCTTGCGCGTGCACCAGCGGTCGCCACGGCGTGCCGTCCGAAAGTACCTGCACCACACCGGTCAGCACCGCGTAGCCGACCAGATTGTTCAGCACGATGTCGGCCCGCAATCGCGCCGAGAACCCGAAAGCCGTTGCGTTGCGCAGGAATACCGGGGCGAACCCGGAGTCGGCGAGCGCGAGCAGGTCGTCCTCGACGCGAACCTTGCTCTCCGCGTACGGGGTCAACGGGCGCAGCGGCGCGTCCTCGGTGACGAGTTCGTCGCCTGCCGCACCGTAGACCGAGCAGGTCGACGCGTAGAGGAACCGGCGGACGCCCGCCGCCTTGGCCAACCGAGCGAGCCGCACCGAGGCGTGATGGTTGATGTCGTGGGTGATCCGGGGTGCCAGTGCCCCGAGCGGATCGTTGGACAGCGCGGCGAGGTGCACCACCGCGTCGAATCCGGCGAGCTGGTCGAGCGTGACGTCGCGCAGGTCGACGGCGAAGCCCGGCGGATCGTCCACCGCCGCACCGAGCACGCAGTCGGCGAAGTAACCGACGTCCAGTCCGGTCACCTCGTGTCCCTCGGCCCGCAGGACAGGCACCATGACAGTGCCGAGGTAGCCCTGATGTCCGGTGACGAGTACCCGCATGTCACGCCCCTCCGAACTCGACGACGGCCTTCTCGGCCACGAACGCCTCGGCATACTCCGCGTGGCACTGCACGCCACGCACCCGCGCCGAGGCGAGAAAGGCGCTCTCCGTGAACCAATCCCGGTCCTGTTGCGAGGGATAATGTTTCAGCAGCAGACGCGCCTTCTCCTCGGCGATACCGGGCAGCAGCGGATGAAAGACAGTGGGGCGCACGGTGTCGGTCTCCCACTTGAGAATTTCGTAGCCGAGCACCAGATGGTCTCGGAACTCGGTCGGCACCAGCTCGGCGAGCAGCCGGTGGTCCTGATGCGCGTCGTCGCGGTGCGGGGCGAACACGAGATCCGCCTCACCGCGGCGGCGCAGGGCAGCGACCGCGTCTTTCACCCGCTCCCAATGCGCGGGCGCGCGACCGTCCGGCACATCCAGGACAGTGAGTTCCACTGTGGCGGCACCACAGAACGCCGCGAATGCCGCATGCTCCTCCGTCTCCCGGCGAGTACCGGCACCACTGAGCACCAGCGCTCGAACCATCAGCGCCGGAACGCTTTTCACCAGGGTGAGCAGTGTGCCGCCGAGTCCGATGGCGATATCGTCGCAGTGGGCACCGAGCACCGCTATCTCGGTAATCGGTGCGAGGCCTAGGGCTTTCACGACACCACCTCTAGAGCCGCACTGCCCTCCCAGACCATCCAGGGGCGCTCGCCGCGGTGGTAGCCGTCCTCGAGTTCGGCGCGCTCCTTGAAGGTGTCGGCCGGTTTCCAGAATCCGAGATGCCGGTAGCCGAACAGCCTGCCCTGTCGCGCGAGCGTGCCACAGGCGTCTTCGACCAGATCGCCACCGGGCGGCAGCAGATCGAACACCTCCGGAGTGAGCACGAAATAGCCGCCGTTCTCCCAGATCGGCAGTTGCGCAACGGGAGTGATGTTCTTGACCTCCCCCTCGGTGCTGATGTCCACGCAGTGGAACGACGACTGCGGCGGGACGATCAGCATCGACGCGGCCGCGCCGGTGTCGACGAACTTGTCGATCATCAGGTCCAGCGGCGCGTCGGTGAGGACGTCGGCGTAGTTCGCGAGAAAGTACTGTTCGCCGGTCAGATGCCCGCTGACGCGCCGCAGCCGTTCGCCGATGGCGGAGTCGACGCCGGTGTCGACGAAGGTGATGGTCCAGTCGCTGATATCGGAGTCCAGCAGCTCGACCTGTCCGCCGCGCAGCACGAAATCGTTGGACTCCGACTCCTGGTAGGTCAGGAAGTAGTTCTTGATGTGGCTGGCGCCGTAACCGAGGCACAGGATGAAATCCTTGTGCCCGTAGTGCGCGTAGTAGCGCATGACGTGCCAGATCAGCGGGCGCGGTCCGACCATCTGCATGGGTTTGGGGATCACATCGTCGGTGCCGTTGCGCATGCGCATGCCGTAGCCACCACAGAACAGGACAACTTTCATGACAGCTCCGCGCGACGCAGGGTGGGCAGTGGGTAGACGAGTTCGCCGCCCCAGTCGCCGATGTGGCGCAGCTGGGCGGTGAGCTCGGTTTCGAGATTCCAGGGCAGCACCAGCACGACATCGGGTTCGTCGGCCTCGATGCGCTCCGGCGGGTGGATCGGGATCCGGGTGCCGGGGGTGAAGCGTCCGTGCTTGTAGGGATTCCGGTCGACGGTGTACTCGAGCAGGTCGGTGCGGATGCCGCAGTAGTTGAGCAGGGTGTTGCCCTTGCCCGGTGCGCCGTAGCCGACGACGCGTTTGCCCGCGGCGCGCTGGTCGAGCAGGAAGCGCAGCAGATCATGGCGGACCGCCTCGGTGCGCGGGCGCAGCTGGGCGTAGCCGTCCACCTGATGCAGACCCGCGGCCGCCTCTTGCGCCAGCGCCGCGGCGACCCGCCGACCCGGCAGGGCGACGGCGTCCGGCCTGGCCCAGATCCGTATCGAACCGCCATGGGTCGTCAGGTGTTCGACGTCGACCACGCTCAAGCCGGCGGTGGCGAGCGCGCGTTGCGCCGAAAGCACCGTGTAGTACTGGAAGTGCTCGTGGTAGATGGTGTCGAACTGGCCCAGGCGCACCAGGTTCAGCGCGTGATGCACCTCGATGGACAGCCAGCCGTCGTCGGCCAGCAGTTCGCGCAGTGATCGGGTGAAGCCGAGCAGGTCGGGCACGTGGGCGTAGACGTTGTTGGCCACCACCAGGTTCGCGGGTCCGTGCTCGGCCCGGATCTTGCCCGCCAGCTCCTCGTCCAGGAACGCGGTGACTGTGGGGACCTCGCGCGCCCGCGCTGCCGCGCCGACATTGACCGACGGTTCGATACCCAAGCACGGCACACCGGCCGCGACCACATGCTGCAGCAGATAACCGTCGTTGCTCGCCACTTCGACCACCAGTGACCGGGCATCGAGGTCGAAGCGCGTGATCGCCTGGTCCACGAAGGACTTCGCGTGCCGGACCCAGCTCTCGGAGTAGGCGGCGAAGTAGGCGTATTCGGTGAACGTATCCTCCGGCGTGATCAGCGCCGGAATCTGCAGCAGCAAGCATTCCGGGCACAACCGCAAATGCAACGGGTAATTCACCTCCGCTTCATCGAGTTCATCTGCTGTTAAGAATTTCTCGCAGGGCGGGCAAGAACCCAGGTCGAGAACACTCACCAGCGTCGATTCGCAAACCCGACAAATCACGCGAACTCCCGCCTGGTCCAGCCGAACAGAAGGCTGCTGACAATCGGCAAACTTCACTCCTATTCGGCGACAGAACTCGGACGGGCCATGCTCACATGATTTCGGCCGGATAGCAATGACTCAACCCAGATATACAACACACAGCACACTTATAGCAATCCACATACCCCTGCGGATTTCCGCCAAACCCGGCCCCTACCAGCGCATCCGACCAGCGGAAAGGCAGGACCCTCCCGTCGCGACACTCCGCCGTAAACTACCTAATACCGCACAGCAACGTACTGGTAATTCACAATCTTAAGCGCCATATAAATGTCAGCTTCAAGTTCGATCCGACCCGGCTGCGCACCACTTTCTGCAGCACAGAGGTGGTTTCGCAAATATATAGCTAACTCCACTTCCTGTGAGCCGCATCTCAGTGGCAAAACGGTCGTTCTCATTCCGAACACGATCTGCAACACTCGGCGCACAGTTCTCTTCAATCCCAATTTCCGCCATGGATCGGAGAATAACGACCGTCCATATCCGGGAATCAGTCGATGAAATAGGAACGTGGGCCCATGCGTTTAGCCATGCGCAAGTCGCGCGTCGCCTCCGGACCGGCCGCCGACTCGGCCACCACCCCGGTGGGCCGGACCGAGCCCCTCGGCAAGACCGCCTTCGACGTGTGCTTCGCCCTCCTCGCGATCCTGGCCCTGGCGCCGACGCTCATCGTCATCGCGCTGCTGGTGAAACTCACCAGCCGGGGACCGGTCTTCTACCACTCCGAGCGGATCGGCAAACACGGCAGACCTTTTCGGATGATCAAGTTCCGGAGCATGTACCTCGACGCGGACCAGCACGTGGCTGCGCTGATCGAGGAGGCGGGCGGTAACCCGGTCTTCTTCAAGCTGCGCAACGATCCGCGCATCACGCCGTTCGGCCGCGTCCTGCGCAAGTACAGCCTGGACGAACTCCCCCAGTTCTTCAACGTCGTACGCTGCGAGATGAGCATCGTCGGTCCGCGTCCGCAGGTGCGGCGCGAGGTCGACGCCTACGAGGAGGTCATGCGGCGCCGGCTTCTCGTCAAACCGGGGATCACCGGGCTGTGGCAGGTCAGCGGGCGGTCGGATCTGTCGCCCGAGCACGCGATGCGGTTGGACCTCTACTACGTGGACAACTTGTCGAAGGGCATGGATCTGAAGATCATCGCCAAGACGATCACCACCGTCGCGAGTGGCGCCGGGGCCTACTGACCATGAGTGGATTCGGCATGGGCGCCGATCAGATTCGAGTGCTGGTCGAGAACGGCGAGTACGCACTGCGCAATCGGGGTGACATCGCGATGATGGCGGTCACCGTGCGCCGGTTGCGGGAGCACTGGCCGGACGCGCGAATCGGAATGCTGACCGATCAACCGCGAGTTCTGCGGGCGCTGGTGCGCGGTGCGGAGCCGATCTGCCCCGAATCGGGTGGGCAGTGGAGCCGTGCGGGTTCCGGCGCGGCGGCGTGGACCGGGTCGGCGGCGCTGCGGTGGCGGGCAGCCTCGGATGCGCCCAAAGAGCACCTGCGACGCCTGCGCGATACCGCGAAGAACGCGATGCGCAGTCACGTGGCCGCGACGGACTTCGAACTACCACCGGTGCCTGCCGCGGTCGCGGAGGCGGACCTCGTGATCGCACAGGGCGGCGGATATCTGACCGACATCGACCTGTACCAGGCTCATCGCACCCTGAACCTGCTGGAACAGGCTGTCTCCCTGGGCATTCCCACCGCGATGATCGGGCAGGGCATCGGCCCGATGCGCAATCCGCAGCTGTTGGAACGGGCGGCTGCAGTGCTACCGAGTATCGGCCTCATCGCCCTACGAGAGGGCCGGCGCGGACCACAACTGCTCGCTGATCTCGGTGTGCATCCCGACCGAATCCTGGTGACCGGCGACGACGCGGTCGAATTCGGTCACCGACTGCGGCGTGCCGAGATCGGTACCGATATCGGCCTGAGTCTGCGGGTCGCGGACTATTCGAAGATCGACGGGACGACCCGCGCCGTCCTCGGTTCCGTACTGCGTTCGCAGGCAAGGCAATTCGCCGCTCCGCTGGTACCGCTGATCATCTCCGAGTACGACTCCGAGGACCGCCGCGCCACGCTGCCACTGCTCACCGGCGCTACGCGCACCCGTCCCGCCGTGGGCCGGGCCGGCACGCCCGAGGAGGTGGCACGTCAGCTCTCGCGGTGCCGAATCCTCGTCACCAGCACCTACCATCTCGCGGTTTTCGCACTGTCCCAAGGCATTCCGGCGGTTGCGCTCTCGTCGTCGCAATACTACGACGACAAGTTTCATGGCTTGGCAGGCATGTTCGGTACCGGACTACGCATCGTGCACCTGGACGACACCGCGCTGGAACAACAGCTCAGGCACGCCATCGAGGACTTGTGGACGACAGCGCCGGAGTTGCGTGATCCGTTGCACCGCAAGGCGACCGAGCAGATCGTTGCAGGTCGCACCGCCTTGGAACGGGTATGCCGGCTCAATGAGAGCCGCCCTGCCGCCTTCTCATGAGTTGGGCCCGGGCTGCCGATCCCTGCCGATCGACAGCCACCGTGGTCTCCACCTCGCTCGTGCCGACAAACTACTTCGGCCGTGCCTTGACCTTCGGGACCGCGCGCGTGGCGCTCGGGCGAGCCGTGATGCCTCGACGCGCGAACCGGTGTCGTTCCGGCGGTGTCATCCCGCCCCAGACCCCGAAGTTCTGATCATGGTCCAACGCGTAATTGAGACACTCCCGGACTACATCGCACGACGAGCACACGCGTTTGGCGTCGCGTGCGTTGCCGCCCCGGTCGGGGAAGAACGCGTCGGGATCGGTCTCGGCACACGCGGCCTGCCGGTGCCAGGACTCCAGCTCGTGCTCTACCGAGCCGAACCATGAGTGCGCATTGATCATTCGCAGCTTCATCTCAACCCCCTGGGTCGTCTGTGCCGTCCGGCACCTGAAACAGAGTCGGGCGATCGCGGGTCGCCCGCAATGAGCGGAACACTGCCGAGGTACGGGCGAGTACATAGCGCATGTTCCGACCAACCTACAGTGACAGCTAATCGCTGGCAACAGCTCCGCATCTGTGACATCTACGGCAATGTTGCGACGCAAGTGAAATCACGCCGGGAAGTCAATTCAGCAGTCCGACTTCATGACCGATGATTGCGCGGACGCAGGCGCTTGTCGACACCGCTGAGCGCAGCGCAGTGACCGGCACATTCGACCCCGTCCCGGTCACAGCGGATACTGCTCAACGCAATTCGTGCAACCGGCGGCCCTTTCTCGGCGCTCGGTGGACTGCTGCGGCAAGTATCAGGCGTTGTGCTTGCTCGCCGAACGAGGCCTGCTCGGCCAGCCGGCGAAAGGTGCGCTCATAGAGCAACAGCTCGAAGGACATGAGAGCGATGAGGCGTCGCAGTTGCGCGAACATCAGGTCATCGCCACCCACGCTGGTATACAGGGCTTGCTCACCGATGTGCAGGTGGAATCGACGATTGCCTTGGCGCAGCACCTGCTGGTGATGGACCCGGGCCGTGACCGCCACCGCGACATCGTGATATCCCCGGCGCGAGATCGGGCTGGCCATCAACGCGGCCGCCGCATACTCGCGGGTCCGTATCAGTCCGGGGATCAGATCGGGCGCGTAACCCCGGACCAAAGTTCGAATCGGCCGCGATGTCCTCGAAGAACAGGGCTCTATACCGGCGAATTCCCTGTCATCGCCAACCGGCCGATCATGGACAGTGACCCCGACTAGCGCACACGGCACGATCGCCGGATTTACGGTGGGCTGACCTCGCTCACAAGCCGGGCCCAGCTCGGGAGCGTTTGCCGCGGCGTTGAAGCAAGCACTCGATGGCTCGTTGCGCGAAGTCAACTCACCTGATTCGAACCGTACCGTCGGCGACGGCGGGACAATCGGCTGTGTGCGCACGTTGGTTCGGCTGACGGTGCACCGCAGTCGATTCAGCGGTGATGAAGGAGGATCGACATGGTGGTCGTGCTGGACACCGATGCGCTCGCTCCCGCGGATCGGGTGGAGGCGGTGGTCGCGACCGTGCAGGAGGCCTCGGCGCCGACCCACGTGGTACTGAAGCCGTCGGATCGCCCGGTCCACGCACACCTCGATGCGTGGCAGTTCGGTCCGGTCAGCCTGGTTCAGGCGCAGATGCCGGACCTCGAGCTGATCCGGACGCCGAAACAAGTTCGGGTGACGCCGAGTTCGCTTGTCGCCGTCGAGGTTCAACGGCGCGCCTGTTCCCGGCTGACCCAAGGCGACGTGCAACACGAGCTCACGCCGGGCGACCTGTTCTTCATGGATTTCGACCTTCCGTACGAGCTCGACTGGCACGGCGGCGGAACCACGGCACTGTTCCTGCCGGAAGATCAGCTGGGAATACCCAAGGCGATGATCCGCAGTGTCCTCGGCACCGTTCGGCACAGCGCGCTCGCTTCGCTGGTCACGAAACAGATTGCGCTGATGGGGGAATCAGCCGAGGCACTGCATGCGGATCCGGCCGCACCCGAGCTGGGTGCCGCGTGCATCGAGATGGTGCGCGCCTTGTTCAGCTCGGCGGCCGGCGGCAGCGAAGACAGCACGGCGCTGCCCGAAGATGTTCTGGTGCAACAGGTTCGTGACTATGTTCGGCGACATCTGCTCGACCCGGACCTCTATCCTGCCAGTATTGCTCGCGCCCACCACATCTCGGTGCGCTACCTGTACAAGCTCTGCGAGCGCGCCGGACTCAGCCTCGAACAGTGGATCATCACCGAACGCCTCGAGCGTGCGCGAAATACCCTGGCGCGCCCCGACGCGAGGCAACGCTCCATCGCGGCCGTCGCCCACCACCACGGCTTCCGAGATCAGACACATTTCGCCCGCCGCTTCCGCGCCGCCTACGGTATGGCGCCGAGCGAGTGGCGGCGGGCGAACAATTCCGCCACAGATACGACGATCCGAGCCGCTCGGCCGAACCGCTAGTGCCGCCGTCGTTCGCGGACTCAACACCCCGCGACAGGCAGAATGGCCGGGTGGATGTCCCTGTTGCTCGAACCGAATCGACGTCGGCCGTCTCGATCGAGGCGCAGCTCAGCGCCTTGCTCGGCCCACTGCGGCGGGCGGTGCTGCGCCGCACCAGAGCCGCGGAAGGGTTGCCGGATCTGCCGGAGGCGCAGATCGAACTGCTTCGCCTCCTGGTCGGCACCGAGGGGATGCCGCCGAGTCTCGCGGCCACCGAACTGAAGGTGGCGCAGTCGACGATCAGCAATCTCATCCGGACGATGACCGCAGCGGGATTGGTCGAGCGGGTGCCGTCGCCGACGGATGGACGGGCGGCGGTGCTGGTGGCCTCGCCGACGGCACGGGAGCTGCTGGCCAGATATGACCGCGCGAGCGCTGCCATGCTGCGCGAATCCCTCGCGAAGCTACCCGCCGCCGAGCGCCGACGGCTGGAGTCCGCGCTACCCGCGCTACAGCAGTTGCTTGTCGTGTTGAGCGAATGACCGTGCCGGAAGCCCGATAACGGTTCCCTGGGAGCCCGGAGTGCCTTACAGTGCTTTTGTTTCAAAAGTATAAATACTGTGGGAGCTTTCATGCGGGCACGCACCGCCACGACCCGATGGTCGTCCTTGGCCACGGTCCTGATCAGTCTCGCCGTCACAGCGTCCGCGGTCGCACACCCGCGCGCCGACGCGGCCCCGACCACCGCCGACACGACGGTGACCGTCACCGGCGGCCCGATCCACGGCATGCACACCGACGGCATAGTGAAATACCTCGGCGTGCCTTTCGCAGCCCCCGCGGCCGGCGAGCACCGCTTCGCACCGCCACAGCCTGCCGTTCCGTGGACCAATGTCCGTCCGGCGATCGCGCACGGCCCGCAATGCCCGCAGTCGTCCCCGCTGCCGATCGACGTGGCGTTGCAGGAGTCGAGCGAGGATTGCCTGAGCATCGATATCTACGTGCCCCAGCACGCCGCGGACACCGCGCTCCCCGTCATGGTGTGGTTCTACGGTGGCGCTTTCGTGCTCGGCTCCAACGCCCAATACGACTCCCCCGCCAGGCTGGTGCGCGAAGGCAAAGTCATCGTGGCCATCCCCAATTACCGTGTGGGGCCCTTCGGTTTCCTCGCCCTCCCGGAGCTGGCCGACAGCAACGGCGGCATCGCAGGCACCTACGGCACCCTCGACCAGCAGGCCGCGCTGCGCTGGATCCGCGACAATGCCACCGCATTCGGCGGGGATCCGGGCAATGTCACCATCTTCGGCGAATCAGCAGGCGGCATGAGCGTGTGCACCCAAATCGCCTCCCCGCTGGCACGTGGGCTTTTCGACAAGGCCATCATCGAAAGTGGTTCGTGCGCACGAAGTCCGCTTCAGCCACCTACCAAGGACGTCGCCTACCAACGCTCCGCCGACTACGCCGCCGGTCTCTGCTGCGCCGACCCGCACACCCGGCTGCACTGCCTGCGCACGCTGCCTGCCGACGCGCTACTCAACTCCCCCGCAACAGCATTGACGTCGATGGCGGTGGGTTGGAGCCCGGTCCAGGACGAAGTAGTGGTGACCACCGGGCCCGAACAAGCCCTGGCCGCCGGCGCAGCCCAGGACATGCCCCTCATCGTCGGCAGCAACGCGGACGAGGGCGCCACCTTCATCGCTCTTCTCGACTACGCGCAAGGAACCATCCCCACCGCAGCCGACTATCAGAACTGGGCACAAAAACTGTTCGGCGACAACAGCACTCAGGTTCTGGACCGATACCCGCCCTCCAGCCTCGCGACCCCCGCCGCAGCCAAGGAACGGGTCATCACGGACGGATTCTTCGCCTGCCCAGCCCTGTTCACCACCGAAGCCGCACGCCGAGGTGGCGCACAGGTGTGGCAGTACCAGTTCAACGACGCACCGTTGGGCCGGAACCCATTGCTACCAGGGGCCTTCCACGGCGCGGAGGTGCCCTACGTCTTCTCCGGCCTGATGGGCGTATACATCCCCCTACCCCCGCCCGCCGATCTCCTCTCCCAGCGAATCCAGCAGAGCTGGGCACAATTCGCGCACACCGGCGACCCGGTGACCCCGGACCTCACCCCATGGCCGACCACCGCGGGCAGCACCCTCGAACTCGCCAGCGACCACATCACCACCGCCGACTCGTTCGCCCAACAGCATCACTGCGACCTATGGTCGGGCATCCGCCACATCGGGTAGCCGGACTACTACCCCAACTGTGCCGGCGCACGCGCCGCAACCCAAGCCCGCAGCGAACCACGGCTACCGGGCGAAAACTCAACCGGGACAATGACGGAGTCGAATGCGATCAGACACCCGAGCCAGCGCTCCGCCTGCTGACGAGCGGAGTCGATACAGTCACACCGGCCACGTCGAAAGTGCCTACCTGTCGGTGCGTTCGTTCCAGATGTGCAGGAGTAGGTGCTCATTCACCGGGACCAAGCGGGGTGAATAGCCGGGCGCGGCGGCCCGATACGGATCATGCGGGCCAGGGATCTCATAGAGCCGCACGTGTACCCGTGCGCGCCCGGGCGGTGTCAGCGGCGCGGCCAACTCTCCCTGGCATTCCGCGAAGTAGCAGTCACCGATTCGTTGACACCCCAGCTCTGTGAGATAGCTGCTCTCCTCGATGAACTCGGCGTCCGCCGGTTCGGCCGGGAATCCAGCGGCCGCGACTTCCACACTGATTCGTGCGAGATGACCGTAACTGCGGTCGTTGACGGTTTTGATCCCCATTGCCCCGACTCCGGGCCGCAGACGTCCGGTGTCGAGCGCGGGGATGGTATCCGTCTGCTTGGTCAGGTCGTCATCGAGAAGGTAGATCGATCCGCCGTCGTAATCGATGATGTCGGTTGCCCTCACGATGACCTCCTGCGTTCACATCGAGGGGTCGGCTCGGACGTAGAACTTGTCGCCGTCGCGGACTCGATTGTCATAGTAGAACCGGGCAATGACTGTCGCTTGTAATCCGTTGGCGTCGAACGGGTCTGGACGCAGGCTATCCCCGGCGACGGCCCAACTGTCCGGACCGAAGACTTCATAATGGATGTCCTCTGCCATCACGCCCTTTTCCAGCAGCGCAGCACGCATACCGAGCATGAACGGCAGCGGTCCGCACAAGTAGGCCCTGGTGTTGCCGGCGACAGTGATTTCGCCGAGATCGGCGCGGCCTTCGCGGGGCCCGTGCCCGGAGCGGCGAGTGCCGAGGTCTTCGTACCAACGGTGCATCACCGCGAACGGCAGGCGCTCGACGAGCTCGGTCAGTTCCGCGCGATGGGCATGACTGCTGGGTGAGCGATCGGCGTGCAGCACTGCGACAGGGTGTCGGCCGTGTCGGCGAGCTGACGGAGCATCCCCATCATCGGTGTGCAGCCGATGCCCGCGGAGATCAGCAGCAGCGGTGCGTCGTCGTCCTGCAGCACCAGGTCACCGAACGGTGTGGTCACCTCCAGCACGTCGTCTTCGAATACGTTGCGGTGCAGGTAATTCGACACTTCGCCGGCATACCCCGCATCCGCGCTGCGAACACCTTGACGCACAGAGATTCATGACCGGCATTGGAGGGGTCGGCCACCATGACCTCCACGCTGCGCGAGGACCCGCGTTCCCGCCACGAATTCTTCGCACTAACCGGCGTCAACGCCTGATCACTCGGTACCCACTGAGCGCGGCGGGGTGAAAGCGTTTGCCGACGGAACGAAGGCGCCTGCCGCTGCGGCAAGCGCAGCACTCACGGCCGCACGGTCGGGCAGGTGCGGGTCGGGGGGCGTGCGCAGCAGCACCAACTGATGGTAAAGCGGTGCGGTAGCGGCGATCAGCAACGCACGCGCGTCGACCTCGGGCGAGAGTTCGCCGCGCTGCACCGCGCGCTGAATGATGATCTCGGACTGCGCATACCGGTCCTCCCACAACCGCCGCAGCGCGCGAGCGGCTTCCTCGGAGCGGAACGACACCGCGATCAGCGCCACCGCGATCGAGGACTCCTCGCTCAGCGAATCCTGGATCTCCTGGTTGAGCGCCGCCAAATCCCCACGGAGCGAACCGGTGTCGCGCGGTTCCCACGGCTGCTGACTCGCCGCATCGAAGACGTCGGCGAGCAGCCCGCCGACATCGTGCCAGCGGCGATACACCGTCGCGCGATGCACGCCCGACCGCGCGGCGATGGCATCGATGCTCAACGCGTCGTAACCATGTTCGGTCAGCTCCGCGCTGACGGCTTCGAGCACTTGGTCGCGGATGCGGGCGGTTCGCCCACCCGGGCGCCGGGCCGGCTCGGCCGGTGGAGGTGCGTAATTCATGGTCGGCAGTCCGATTGCTTGACGGGATGGAGTCCCCACGATACCTTAGTGCGACAGTCGTCGTATTAAGTGAGGTTGCCGATGTTCCTTCGAAGTGTTTCCCCGGCCCTGCGGTCCGTGCTGACCGTGTCGTCCTCGAACGCTTCGGAGAGTGCATATGCCAACCCAGATCACCGCGCGAGCGGTCAGCAAATCCTTCAACGGCACCACGGTTCTCGATGAGGTGACGTGTTCGCTCGCCGCGGGCGAGCGCACCGGGATCATCGGCGAGAACGGATCCGGCAAGACCACTCTGCTGCGCCTGTTCGCCGGGCGGGAGCAGCCCGATCACGGCGAGATCGTCGTGCACGCCGACGGCGGGATCGGCTACCTCGCTCAGGAGGAAGAGCTGCCACCGCACTCGACCGTGCAGGAGGTCATCGATCGGGCGTTGATCGAACTCCGTGCTCTCGAACAGCGGATGCGCCGCCTCGAGGTCGCGATGGCCGACGGCGACGAGTCCGGGATGGCCGAATACGGCGAGCTGACAACAGTTTTCGAGCTACGCGGCGGTTACGACGCCGACGCTCGGGTGGAACGCGCGTTGCACGGTCTGGGTTTGAGCCTGGTGGACCGCACCCGCACGGTCGGCGAACTGTCCGGCGGCGAGCAGGTCCGACTGCGCCTGGCCGCGATCCTCGCCGCCGGCACCGAGGTGCTGCTACTGGACGAACCCACCAACCATCTCGACGGCGACGCCCTGACCTGGCTGGAAGATCATCTGCGCACCCGCCGCGGCACCACGGTGACGGTCTCGCACGACCGCGCCTTCCTCGAGCGGGTTGCGACCAGCCTGCTCGAGGTCGACGCGGACCGGCGACAAGTCATCCGCTACGGCAACGGCTATGCAGGATTCCTGGCCGAGAAGGCGGCGGCGCGCCAGCGGTGGGTCCAGTCGTACACCCAATGGCAAACCGACACCGAGCGGCTCTGCGAACTCGCCGCCACCACCGCCCGCGATGTCGCACCGGGCCGGGCCATGAAGGACAACAACAAAATGGCCTATGACCGGGCCGGTGGGCGGGTGCAGCAGTCACTGGCCAGCCGGGTTCGCAATGCCGAGGAACGACTCCGCCGCCTGCTCGCGGATCCCGTTCCGCCGCCACCACAACCGCTTCGGTTCGCTCCCACACTGCGGGTTGGTGGTGCGCGCGGCACCGTGCTCGACGCCACCGATATCGCTGTCGCGGGCAGGCTCGACCGGACGAGTCTCAAGGTCACAGCGGGCGATCGGCTGCTGATCACGGGCCCGAACGGTGCGGGCAAGTCCACGCTGCTGCGCGTACTGGCCGGTCGGCTCGAGCCGGACACCGGCACGATCATTCGTCACGGCACGGTCGGTTACCTCGCGCAGGATCCGCCGCCCACCGAACCCGGGCAAACCCTGCTGGCCGCCTTCGCCCGCGGCCGCACCGGCGACACCGACGCGCACGCCGAACGATTACTGTCCCTCGGCCTGTTCGACCGTGCCCGCCTGACGACGCGCGTCGAAAACCTGTCCACCGGACAGCGGCAGCGTCTGGCCTTGGCGCGGCTGGTCACCGAGTCCGTCGACGTGCTGCTGCTCGACGAGCCCACCAACCACCTGTCGCCGGGCCTGGTCGAAGAGCTGGAAACCGCACTGGCCGAATACCGTGGCGCCCTGGTGATCGTCAGCCACGACCGCCGGCTCCGCGCCCGCTGGCGCGGTGCTCAGCTCGACCTGCGCGCGTCGGTATCCGTCTGATCCCCCACCCCCCGAAGGAGTTTCGCGTGCCCGACAGCCCCATCCCCGCCGACCCAATGGTGTTGCACCCCATGCCCGGCCAGCCGCGCGTGATCCTGCTGAAGCCGCTGGTCACCTCACCACTGATCGAAGTCGGCGAGTTCTCCTACTACGACGATCCGGACGACCCGACCGCCTTCGAAACCCGAAACGTGCTCTACCACTACGGACCCGAGAAACTGATCATCGGAAAGTTCTGCGCCCTCGGCACCGGCGTCCGCTTCGTCATGAACGGCGCCAATCACCGCATGGACGGCCCCTCCACCTTCCCCTTCCCCACCATGGGCGGCTCATGGTCGAACCACTTCGACCTGCTCACCGACCTCCCCAGCCGAGGCGACACCATCGTCGGCAACGACGTCTGGTTCGGCAACGGCGCAACCGTCATGCCCGGCGTGCGAATCGGCAACGGCGCCATCATCAGCACCGGATCCGTGGTCGTCGGCGACGTACCCGACTACGGCATAGTCGGCGGCAACCCGGCCCGCCTCATCCGCACCCGCTACAGCGACGAAGACATCGCCCGCCTGTTGGCCGTCGCCTGGTGGGACTGGCCCCTCGACCACCTCACCGAACACGTGCCGACCATCATGTCCGGCAGCATCACCGACCTGGAAGCCGCCCGACGCGCAGTACCCCACTCAACATCGGAAGGGTGAACTCGCCACTGGAGGTCTCCGATCTGCTCGCGAGAAATGCGCGAATGCTGCCGAGCGTGGCCTGTCGTTCCGGCTCCGGCATGACCAGCACGCCCGCGCGGGTTCCGAGCGTCGCGACGAGGGAGTCGGCCGTGCGGCGCTGCCCGTGCGGAAACTCGGCTTGCTCCGGCGACCCGAACCGGGGATTCAGACCGGTCGCAGGAAGATACAACCGCTCCGTCGCCTCCCGCCAACTGCTGAACGTGTCACGCGGACCGATGGCCACACTCCCGCCGACCCGCTCGAGTCCGGCCACCCAGCCGACCCGGTCGTCCATAACATTCCACAACCCAGCCAGAATGCCCCCGGGCGCAAGAACTCTCGCGATTTCGGGCCCCGCGACAGCCATATCGAACCAATGCAACGCATTCCCCGCCAGCACAGCATCAACCGACCCATCCGGCAGCGGAATCTCCTCCGCACTACCCGACAAGGCACGAACTGCCGGCAGCACACGACGCAACTCGGCCAACATCGCCGAATCAGGCTCGACCGCAACAACATCAACACCCAAGGCAACCAGCGTGCCAGTCAGCTTCCCGGTCCCCGCCCCGAGATCCAACACCCGCGATCCCGGTGCGGCCGCCAACGCCCAACGCACCGCGTCAGCCGCATAGTCCGGCCGATGCTCGGCATAGGCGGGCGCCGCCGCCCCGAACGACGAGGAATGCCGCAGCCGCACATGGTCTTCCATGCAGTCACCCTAGTCGCGATGATCACCGAATTCCGAGCACCAGCAAAGCCGATCCCGATCCATCGCAGAGACCGGCTCCCACATATCCGTAAATCGGCAGCAGCATCGTTTCCGACTGCGGCGCGTGGTCGACCTGTTACGAAGAACCGATGTGTGGGCAGCGCTCTCGCCCCTCGCCGTTACCCGCTGCGCACGGCGCCCGCACCCACGGCCCTGCCCGATACTTGCCGGGTTCTCACTGTTTTCTGGCCACGGCGACGAACCGAGCTCTAGGGGATGCGGACGCAGCGATCCCCTCCGCGCGTGACGGAGCAGCCCACAAGGAAGTTGCCGTTGGCTTCGTCTTTGAGCCAGACCTCGACCACCCTGGCTCCACCCGCCACGTCTGCCGTGAGGTGGATCTCCCGATGAACGGGCCCCGTGCACGTGGCGCTCGTAGTGTTGTAGTCCAAAGTCCCGCCGTCGGCAGTTTCCGCACTAGCCCATCCCCGGCGACAACCGGTGCTCAGGCCTCGGAGGCTGCCGGCGACGATGACCGACCGATTGTAGAATTCGATCGTGCCACGGTAGTAGGTCGCACCGAAGGTGAGATCGAATATGGCCTGATCGTCGGCAGCCGCGTTGGGCGCCCCAGCCAAAGTCAAACCCCCGACAGCCGCAAGCGTCGCTACGACCGCAGCCGCCCTCTTCGATGTCCGTAAGATACGTGGATACACGGTAACCCCCATTTTTTCAAAACAATTGTTGTGAAACACTTTTCACCCTGAGTATAAATCGACCTGTGGCACTTCACCGGAGCTTCAGGAATTATCGGAGGATTATTCGCGAGCCCTGACGCGACGCTGGCGCTGTGCCGCGGCGACGCGGACGGCGTCCTGAGTGGTCAGAGAATTGTGTTGCTACACAACAACTCTCAGCAGAGGCTACCTGACATGTATCAGGCCAACAGATTTCGTCGTGATCAATTCGGCGGGCCGCCGGATCGAGCTACTCCACCGTGCGGCAGCCGAGCTTGTCCTACCCGGTGCGGTTGGCGAAGGGCCGCTTGCCATACATCGCCACGAACTCCGCCAGGGATCGACCAGCCGACCTTTTCGGGCCAACGGCCGATGGCGCGTAAACGTGGCTGCCCGGTGGGCTGGGCGCCGATTCACACCAGGCTGTCGTGTTCCCACTCCGCACGAGTGATCTCGTAGCGAACCTCCCCGTGCTCGGAACCCTCGATCGTGGGTAGCTCGGGGTGGTACGTCTTCACATGCGTCATGCCGAGCTTCTCCATGACATGCCGCGAACCGCGATTGACGAACATTGTTTCGGCCCAGACCATGCGCACGCCGAGTTCGGTGAACGCTTTGCGGAGCAAGGTGGTCGACCCCTCGGTCGCGAATCCTTTGCCCCAGGCCGACTTACGGAAACGGTAGCCGAGTTCGACTTCGTCGAGCGGGCCGTCGGCTGCGGGGCGCAGGATGAACCAGCCGATGAACTGGCCGTCGGTCTTCTCGTGCGCGGCGATCGTGCCGTAGGTGTTGTTCCACTTCTCGTATTGGCCGAGCAGCCGGGGAATCGTTTCCTTGCGGATCTTCTCCGGCGGTGTGGGCACGCCGCCGGAGAGGTAGCGCATCACGTCGGGGTCGCTGTCGAGCTCGATGAGCAGGTCGGCGTCGTTTTCGGTGAAGTGGCGCAGGGTCAGTCGGTCGGTCTCGAGATAGACAGCCATACGCGATGCTCACATGGAGCGGAGCGAATGATCCAATGGTTTTCTACCGGACCACGATCTCCGCAGCCTCGATGACAAACGTGCGCGCGGACAACGGTTTCCGCGCCGGCCCGCGCACCGCGGACCCATCCCTGATGCTGAATCCACTACCGTGACAGGCGCATTCGATGGCACCGTCGCGGACACGGGCGACCAGGCAACCCTGGTGTGGGCAGGTGGCCGAGAAGACTCGGATATCGCCGGCGACCGGCTGGGTGACGACCAGGTCTTGCTGCGGGTAGATCCGCCCGCCACCGACGGGGACCTCGGCCAGCGGCACCCGCGCCGGTGCGGTGTCCGCGTCGCCTCGGCCGCAGCCCGCAGCAGTGGTTGCCGCGACGGCCACCGCGGCACCGACAAGCACACTGCGCCTGGTGCAGCCGCCGCAGGATGGCCGGCCGGAATCTGGTGCGTCGATCATGCGGTCACCAACAACCCAGTCGCATACATCACCAACAACCCGATCGAAACACCGCCGAGCGTCGACACCGCAATCCCCTTGCCCTCCGGTTCCCGCAGGCTCGGCACGATCTGCACGATCACCTGGACGATCGCGCCGACACCGACCCCGAGCAACAGCGCGGACAGTTCCGCATTATTGACCGTCGCCCCGAGCACGGCACCGACGATGGCAGGAGCCCCCGCAACAAGACCGAGTCCGAGCAGGGTCAGCAGAGGCGGTCGCCGCTCGGTCAACGGTGCGACAACGGCAAGCCCTTCGGTGGTGTTCTGAATGGCGAAGCCGATCACCAGAAACGTCCCGAGCGCCAATTCCCCTACGGCATAGGCAGATCCGATGGCCAGACCTTCACCGAGATTGTGCAGTCCGATACCGATGGCGATCATCAACGCCAATCGCACGCCACTGGCCCCCTGCACCGCGGCCGACTGCCGACGACTCCGCAGCCACTGGTCCACCGCGGTCAACCCGAGGAAGGCCAGTACCGCACCGAGCACGACCAACGCGGTACCACCGAAGGCCCCACCGGATCGACCCGCCAGCTCGAAGCCTTCGCTGGTACCTTCCCAGGCCAGAAAAGCCAGCAACCCCACGGTCACCGCGAGCAATACCCGCACGACCCGACCACCGGCGGCCCGCATCACCGGCAGGAACAGCATCCCGAGCACCACCGGAATGATGCCGACATAGGTCCCGAGCAAGGCCATCAACCCGAAGAACGACGCATTGGTCGCAGGCGTCTCGACCGCGGCGGGGATATCGTGCTCGATGACCAGCCCGGTCGAGGTCAGCATCGACACCAGGTAGGGCTGACCGTCCTGCCACGGATAATCGATCCGCACCCGCGCCGATTCCAAGCGCCCGATCGGCTCGTCCAACCCGGTGAAGTCGACGTATGCGTCATTGACGAAGATCTGCCCCACCGATACCGGATCAGCTCCGGTATTGCGCAGCGTCAAGTCGATCGACCCCGGCTCGAGCCTGGTCTGCTCGACCGCGATCTCCTCCACCGGCGGCCCGGTACGTTCCGGCAGGCTGCGCCCGCCCAGCACGGCCAAGCCGACCAACGCGATCGCCAGCAATCCGACGGAGACCAGGCCGAGCAGCCACGGCCTGCGGGTGCGCTCGATGTCCACCATGGCTACTCCGTCACCTCGAACATGCCCATCCAGCCGAGCTCGGCGAACTCGGTCTTGTGCGCATGGAACATGTACTGTCCCAGATGCGGAAACCGCAGTTCGCAAATGCCGCGCTGCCCTTGCCCCTGCACGATGGTGTCGGTGAATTCCGTTGGCTCCAAACGCGTTCCGGTCGGGAAGTAGTCGAAGAAGTTCCCGTGGATGTGGAAGCTGTTGATGGGGTCGTACTCCAGCACGTTCACCAGGTAGATGCGCACCAGCGCATTGCGTTTCACGCGGATCGGCTCGTGCATGTAGTGGAACGGGATGCCGTTGACCGCGTAGAGCTGATTGCCTTCGCCGTCGAAGGTCGTGTTGTAGCCGTGCTGCACCATCACCATCTCGTCGGCGGCCGGGCGCGGCTGCGGCGGATCGACGATGAACGTCCCGTACATGCCGCGCGCGATGTGCTCGGCCAGCGGCCCGACGTGGCAGTGGAACAGGTGCAGCCCGAACGGGGTGGCGTCGAACTCGTAGGTGAAGCTCTCCCCCGGATTGATGATGCCGCGGCCGAGGCCGGGAATGCCGTCCATGTCGGCCGGGTGGATGCCGTGAAAGTGCAGCGTGTGCGGGTGTTTCGAGCCGTTGGTGAAATTGACCCGCAGCAGGTCGCCTTCCCGGCAGCGCAGGGTCGGTCCCGGAATCCGCGAATTGAGCGTCCACGCCGGGAAACTCACCCCCGGCGCGATCTCGATGTCCTCGTCGCTGGCGTACACATCCCATTCCCGCAGCGTGCGGCCGTCGGGGAGGGTGGTGACCCGGCCGTAGTCGAAGTCGCGCAGGATGGCCGTCGGATCGAATCCGTTCGCCTCGTGGTCGACGACGCTGCCCTTGCGGAACGTGGGCCCGGAAGCTCCCCCGCCGTGCTGATCCGCGCCGTGCTGGTGCACCGGCCGGTCGTGCTCCCGCGCCCGGGCCGGCGCCGAGTCCAGGACACCACCTGCCCCTAAAGCCACACCTACCGCACCGGCAGCAGCCCCGCCGGCCAGGAATCGGCGCCGAGTCGGAATGTCCATTCAGGTGTGCCTTACTTCGTGAATCGATGGAACGGTAGGTAAAGTTTGGGCTACCGAACTCTAAAATTCAACCTATCGAACGCAGCAGGTCGGATCGACATCCGGCCGGAGCCTGGACTACCAGCTCAACTCGCGCTAAATGCTGCGCAACCCGCCGAAGAACCCGACGATCCGGCGGATCCGCCCCGCCGCCGAGACCTCCACGAAGTCCACCCCGTCCGGCAACGCCGTGCCATCCGCCTGCACCAGCCGCCAGCCGAACCGAGCCATGTCGTGGTGCGCATCTATCCGGCTGACCCGCAGCACCCGCATCCCCGGCTGCTGCGCGAACACCCCGTCGATGTGGGCCGCCAGCTCCTCGACCCCGACCGCGTGCACGGTCGGATCGGTATACGTCGCGTCCGCCGCCAACGCCGCGCCCAGAAATTCCCGCCGCCGGACCGGATCCGGATCACTCCATCCCAGACAATACGTATCGATCAACGCATCGAGCGGACCATCGATCTCAGCCATTCGGTCATCCTCACCTGCTATTCGACAATGTCCCCAGTCTGCCCCAACCGGGGTATTCGAATCGCCGGGGGCCGCGACAGCGATATCCGACAACCGGGGAGTCACTGGGGACACATCGCTGCAAGTCTCGGGTCCTCACCAGTTTCCTTGAGGCACTGGATATCCCGGCTACACATCAATGAAAGTTGTACTTCTTTCGCCACTCGGCCCCTTGCCCGGCCCGCTGTGCACGACCTATCGTCATTGGCACATTCGAGCTCGAAATACCTTCGCCGACAAGGCGTTTGGCTACTGAGCAGCACAACAGCCCGCTGCTCGGATTGCGAGTAGTGCAATGACCCATTGCCGACGGATGTGACACCTGAACACTCCCGCCCACCCTCTCGCGAGGAGATCACAATCATGAGCACCGACCATTTGCCGGATGACGACACCGAACTCCCCCAGGCGATTACTCGGAAACGCCTGCTGCAATTAGGTTTGCTGGCCGTGCCCGCCGCGGCGACACTGACCGGTGCCGCCGTCGGCATCGGCAACGCCGACGAAGGTCAGCAGGCCGTACCGGACGACCTCGAACCCACCCCGGCCTGCCACGACGGGGACGCACCCACAATTTCACAAACCGAAGGCCCCTACTTCAAGCCGAACTCGCCACTCCGGAACGATCTGGTGATACCCGGCTCCCCGGGCACCCGCCTGACGGTCAGCGGCTATGTGTTCACCCGCTCCTGCCGCCCGGTGGCCCAGGCACTATTGGACTTCTGGCAGGCCGACAACGCAGGCGCCTACGACAATTCGGGCTACAAGTGGCGCGGCCATCAATTCACCGACGCGAACGGCCAATTCAAACTGTCGACCATCGTGCCGGGCCTGTACCCGGGCCGCACCCGCCACATCCACGTCAAAGTGCAGGCCCCCAACCAGCGGGTGCTGACCACCCAGCTGTATTTCCCCAACGAGCCACGAAACAACACCGATTCCATCTTCGACCGCCGGTTGCTGATGACGGTCCGTACCGTGCCCACCGGGCGGGAGGCGACGTACGACTTCATTCTGAACTTCCGCTGACGTAAGGGTGGCCGGCGCGGTCGGCGTCGGCGGCCCGTTCCCGATGGACTGGACCGACGACGCCGACCTGGAGCGGTCAGCCTTCGCATTCGCCTCGACTGGGGAGCGCCACTGGTGATCATTCTCTTGTCGCGCAGACCGACCGGTCCTACGGTGGGACGCGCTATCCACCGATCGGAAGGAAGTCGAATGCACAAGTCGCGCTTGGCAATTGCCGCTGCCCTGGTCGCCATCGCCGGTTCGGTCGTTGGTGCCGTACCAGCCGGTGCGGAGACCTCCGACGCCCAGAAGCTCTCCGTGGCGAACGCGGCGCGCGCACAGTATGGGGCTCCTCCGATGACCTGGAACTCGGGCTTGTCCGCCGACACACAGCAATACGCCGCGGCATGCAAGTTCCAGCACTCGGATTCGCGCGGCCGCTACGGCGAGAACCTCTATGCGGGCACCGGCAATCGCAGTTTCGAAGACGCGATGAAGAGCTGGATGGCAGAGGCGAGCAAGTACGACTACAACAATCCCGGCTTTTCACCCGAGACAGGACATTTCACCCAGGTGGTGTGGAAGGCCAGCACGCAGCTGACCGTGGGCATTGCTTCATGTCCCGCAGGCACCATCTTCTCGCAGCCCAGCACCTACATAGTCGCCCGCTACACCCCGCCGGGAAACGTCAGGGGACAGTTCCCGCAGAACGTCGGTCGTCCGCAGAACTGACCTCCCCCCTCTCCCGCGGCTCCGCTGGCGTGGATACGCGGGAGAGGGGGTTGGGCCACCAGATTTTCGGCCCGGTGAGGCTGAAAAGCGCTGGGATGACTACGGTCCGGACCAGGAAGGTGTCCAGCAGGATACCCAGCCCGACGATGATTCCGAGCTGCGTGAGGATGATCAACGGCAGGACGCCGAGCACACAGAACACGGCGGCCAGGACGATGCCCGCACTGGTGATGACGGCGCCGGTGGCGGACACGGCGCGGACGATGCCCTGGGTACTGCCGTGGTCGGGTGTTTCCTCGCGCGCTCGGGTCACCAGGAAGATCGTGTAGTCGATACCCAGGGCTACCAGGAAGAGGAAGGCATACAGCGGCGCACTGGTGTCCAACGCCGGAAAACCGAAGACGTGCAAGCCGATCCAGGCCCCGAGCCCGAGCGCGGCCAGCGCGCTGAGCACCGAGACGCCCACCAGCAGCACAGCGGCGGGGACGGCACGCAGCAGGGCGAGCAGGATGACCGACACGACGGCCAGGATCATCGGAATCACCACGCGCTGATCGTGTTCGGCGGCAGTCCTGGTGTCCAACCCCTCGGCGTCACCACCACCGACGAGTGCCCCAAGTACCGACGACAGCTCGTTTCGCATCGACTCGATGGTCGAGAAGGCTTGCGGCGAACCGGGTTCGGCGTTCAGCACGACCGACCACCGCATCAGCCCGGCCGGCGAGGTTCCGGTCGGCGTTACCTCGGTAATGCCCGGCGTCGCATGCAGCTTCTGTTGGACCTCGGCCCCCACATCGGCCTTCGCCAACACGATCGTCGGGTTGGCCGCACCGACCGGGAAATGCGCTGACAGAGTGTCGAATCCTTCGACGGATTCGGCGCGGACCCGGAACTGATCGGTCTGCGACAACCCCACGTCGGTCCCGATCAATCCTGCCGCGAACCCACCGAGTACCACCAGCGTGCCGCAGGCGACGATCACCGGCTTGCGCACGACCCACGCAGCGATCGCATGCCACATCCCCTGCTCGGCCGCCATCCGATCGTCCGCTTGCGGCACGAAGGGCCAGAAGACATTGCGCCCGCACAAGGCCAGCGCGGCAGGCAGCGCCACCAGAACGAACACCAGAGCCACCACCAACCCGGCGGCGGCACCCACACCGAGACTGCGGGTATTGGGCAGCGAAGCGAGCAACAGCGTCAACAGTGCGGCCACGACGGTGACATTGCTCGCCAGGATCGCCGGTCCGGCGTGCCGCACCGCGTGGCGCAACGCCGCCCGATGATCGGCATTTCGATGCAACTCGTCGCGGTAGCGCGAGACCAGCAGCAGCGCATAGTTCGTGCCAGCACCGAAGACGAGCACGCTGGTGATGCCCGAGGTCGAGCCGTCGAAGGCGAGCCCGGTCACCCGGGCCAGTCCGGTGCCGACGGTGGCCGCGACCCGATCCGCCGAGCCGACCACGAGCAGCGGCACCAGCCACAGCACCGGCGACCGGTAGGTCACGATGAGCAGCAACGCGACGACGGCAGCCGTCACCGCGAGCAGGGTGATGTTGGCACCGGCGAAGGAATCGGCGATGTCACCACCGAACGCGGGCCCGCCGGTCACCTGAATGTTCAGATCCGCCGGTTGCCCGGCTTTCACGGACTCGCGCAGTTCGTCGATGCGGTCGGTCAAAGCGAACCCGCTCAACTTCGCGTCGACCGGCAGCCGTCCGATCGCGGCCTGCCGATCGGGCGAGATGGCCAGTTCACCCAGCCGCACCCGCAGCGCCGCCACCTCGTCGGCAGCCAATTCGGCGCCGTCGGTGCGCGTCACCACGACCACCGCGGGTGCGGTACCCGCATCCGGGAACTGGGTGAGCAGTTCTTTGACCCGCGCCGATTCCGCGCTGCCGGGCAAGGAGTTCGGGGCCTCCCCCGCGGCGTCGTTACCGCCGATCCCCCCGATCAACCCGGCCGATACAGCGGCGAGCAACACGAGCAGCAACCATGACCTACGGGCGGTGACCGCGGTCGCGAACCGATCCCACATGCGCATCACCACACGATGGCAGAACCGCTGCCGAGGCGCGCGTTGTCACCCCGGCCACGTGGGGATGATCACGGCCCGGTAGGCACGGCGCAGCGATCAGTCGAATCCGTAGATCTTGGCTACCTGCATTTGCTCGGGGTCGAAGGTCGTCGTCTCGACCCTCCCGAAACCCGGTGTGACAAGGCTGATCGTGGTGTCGCCGGTGAAGGACACGCGCTGCGGGCACTCGTCCTCGTTCCAGACAGTGTCCTGCCTGCTGAGCAGTCCACCCCGCTCACGAAGCACGACGCGGCAACCGGGCGGGTGGTTGTAGATCTTGTGCGATTCCGTGACGACTTCGTGGCTTCCGTCGGGACTCACGGCGACGGCCACGACCTTGCTGTCGTCGGCGACGAACCCGTGCACGAACATCGAAACCGCCCACACGGGCACCAGCACCAGCCCCAGGGTGGCGGCAACCGCAAGCTGACCCGGACTGCGGCGCGGACCCACTCTCTGCACGGCGAGGAGTAGCACGGCGGCCGTCCAGCACGCGGCCGGCGCCCACACCGGGACCCAGTCGAATCGATAGAAGCGGGATGACTGAAACCATGCGGGCCCGGCCGCGACGCCCACCGCGAAAAGCGCCAACACAGCGAGCATCCAAATGATCCGCTGTCTGCGACGCACCCGGTCGGTACCGCTGCCCGCCTCGTCCGGCACCGGAGACACGTCGTCGTTCGTCGTCGCGGTCATCAGACTGCCCACCTCGTGCACATCACGTCCGACGTCGGTTCGAACACCTGGTGAGCTTAACTGAATCATCGAGAAAGTAATGGGGGCAACGTAACTCGGGGCGTGCGGGCGACTTCTGGCGCCGGATAACTTGATGGCATTCCGCATCAGCATCCACCGAAGGAGATCGAATGCCCACCTCTCGAACCGCACTGCGCAGCACTGTCGTCGGCGCCGTCTTCGTGACCATGACCGCGATCACGGGAGCGAGCGCTTACGCCGAGTCGACCGTTCCGACGGAACCGCAGCCGAACCCGGCCGTGAAGTCGATCGATTGCAATCCGAGCAACTTCAACTTGATAACATGCCTGCTCAGCGGCTCGTCCTCGCTGTCGGCGAAATAGCCTGACTTGCCACGCGGACCCGGCTCGAAGCACTGAAGTTCGAGCCGGGTGACCGCATGAACAAGCTAGCCGCGTCCGATCAGTGTCCGATCACTCCACTCAGTTCGTTCGGCGTGGCGGCCAGGGTCGCGCTCGCGGCCACCGCGCCGGTGCTCAGGTCGATCCGGTGCACCTGCTTGGTCGCCGGGTCGGACACGTAGGCCATTCCGTCGCGGCTGAACAGGGTCGGGCGGGGATCCTGCCACTTCAACGGTTCCTGCCACGGCGCGAGCACCGGGATGGAGCGGGTGATGGTGCCCGCCACCGGGTCGATCACGTGCAGGCGGCCGTCGGTGCCGAGCACCAGCGCCTCGCCTTGCGGCCCGCGGGCCAGCGAGCGGAAGGTGTAGCTGGTGCCGATGTCGACCAGACGCAACGAGCCGCTGACCGTGTCGATGAGCGAAATCTGCTGAGGGCGTTCGAGTTCGGCGTCCTTGTCCTGCTTGTAGTCACCGAGCACGATCGGCGAGACATCGCTGCCCGCCGCATTCCCGATGCGGCCGTAAGGCGTCGGGCTGGTGACCTTGGTGATGGCTCCGTTGCGGTAGACGAGAACGCCTGTCTGGCAACCGATGACGATCGCCTCGTCCTTGGCCGCGGCTTCACCGTGCACGCCGGGGCAGTCCTCGTTGCGGGCGATCTCCTTACGCTGCGCGTCCAGCACCACGGCGCCGACCCGCTTCTCGTCGGTGCCGAGCGTGACCAGCAGGTTGCCGTTCGCCAGCTGCACCGCGACACCGTGGTGCGGGGTGGGCGTGCGATAGACCTCGGTCGCGGGCTTCTTCCCTGACTCGAGCGCGGCGGATTCGAAGGCGGTGACCTCGCCGGTGGCGTCGGCGAACAGCACCGTACGGCCCGCATGACGCACCACGTGACCGGGCTTGCCTGCGGGGAACTCGGTGCCGGTGAACTCGGCGGTGGCCGGATCGAAGACCCGGAAGCCGTCCTTGACCGTCACCATCAGATGCCGGTCGTCGCCGGCCGGGTTGAGCCGGTTGAAGCCTTCCAGCTGCACCTCACCGGTCTTGGCCAGCGTGGTCGGGTCCAAGACGTAGATGCCGCCGTCATAGGTGAGCGCGATCGGCTCGGCACCGTGCGCGGGTGCCGCCGACTCGGTGGAATCGTCTGTGCCGCAGCTGCTTACGGCGACAACCGAGGCGACGATTCCGGATAGAGCCACTGCTTTGGTGGCTCGGGACCGCATGTGCATGTACTTACTCCGTGTTCTCGTGGGGTATCAGGTGGGAGGTGCGGTGAGACCGCGCACGATCGCCGCGGTATTCGCGCGCGTCATCTCCAGGTAGGTGGCCGCACCGCCGCCCGGTGCGGTCAGCGACTCGGTGTGCAGTGCGATGACCTGCACCCGCACCCCGACTTGCTCGGCCAGCACGCGCGCGAGCTTGTCGGGCTGGGACGAATCGATGAAGATCGCGCCGACGCCGGCGGTCCGGATGGCATCGGCCAGCGAGCTGAGGTCCGACGAACTCGGTGAGGCAAGCGCCGTGCCGCTGGGCATCACCGCGCCGACCACCTGAAAGCCGAAACGCTGTGCCAGATAACCGAAGACGTGGTGGTTGGTGACCAGCTTGCGGCGTTCGGCGGGAATACCGGCGAACTGGTCGGTGACCCAGTGGTCGAGCTGATCGAGCTCGGTCAGGTAGCGATCGGTGTTGGCGCGAATCGTCGTCGCATCGACACCGTCGACGTGCTCGATGATCGAGGCGGCGATCGTCTCCACGGCCACCCGCACCCGCTTGGGATCGGTCCAGAAGTGCGGATCGACACGCCCTGCGGATTCGTCGGAGGTGTAGCTGATCGGGTCGACGTGGTCACCGACCGCGAGCGTCGGAACTCCGGCGCTCTCGGCGGCCGCCACATGGCGCGCCACCCCTTCCTCGAGGCCCAAACCGTTGTGCACGACGAGCGCGGCACGGTCGAGCTTCGCGGCCTGCTGGGCCGAGGCCGCGAACGAGTGCGGGTCGGCATCGGGGGCCATCAGCACCGTCACCTCGGCGGTGTCACCGGCGATGACGCGGGTGAGATCACCGAGGATGTTGGTGGTGACCACGATTCCGACGCGATCACCGCCGCTGCCGGTGCACGCGACGAGCAAGGGGGCCAGGACGGCCAGCGCGGCGACTACGCGCAGCAGGGTTTTCATTCGCCGGTCTCCATCATGTGGGTCGGTGCGAGGTCGGCGGTGAAGGTGCGGGCCAGGCGCAGGTTGTCGTTGTAGGCGATCTCGTAGACCTTCCCGCGGGGTGCGTCGTTGACGTACGCGCGCTGGGAGTCGACCAGGATCGCCGGTGCGGCGGCGCCGTCCGCGAGCGGTTCGAGCAGCGCGACCTTTGTTGTCTCCCTTGCGGTTCCGGGATCGAAGCTGTGCAGCACACCGTCGCGGGTGAGGGCGAGCAGCGCGGCACCCTCGCCCGCGGTGTTCACCGCGACGACCGGGCCGACCGGTGCCAGCGTCCAATTCTTCTTCCGCACGTCGAGCGTCCAGAATCCCTGCTCGCCGGCGCGGGCGGTGAGCGTCGCGCTGCCGGGGCGGTGGGTGAACTCCACGGCGCGATCGGCGGCGGCGACCTCGGCCGGGTAGCGGATCTTCTGTCCGGTGAAGGTGCCTTCCTCCCCCGTCACGACCAAAGCGCCGTCGGCACAACCGAATACGGCGCCACGGCGGGTCACCGCACGGCCGCGCGGGTCCGGGCACGGTTCGGCGATCGTGGTCACCGCGGCGTTGTCGCGGGTACGCACCTCGACCTTGTCACCCGTCGCGACCAGCAGGTGCGCGGCATACGGCAGCGCGGCGCCCCCGGCGATCCGGCCGCGCTCGACGATCGAGCCCTGATCGAGCGCGGGGCGATCCAGCAGCACCGTGGCGCCGTCTTCGAGCACCAGCGCCGCCAGCACCGGATCACTGTGCGCGGCCACCACCTGCCCGCCGAGGGTGCCGACTTCGCGGACCGGCGCACGGTAGTAGTGCACGTGATCGCCGTGATCGACCATCCAGCCGCCGCTGTCGACTATGCGTGTCGAATTACCCACGCTCACATAGCCGTAGCGACCGTCGCCGACGATGCGGCGCACGCCCTCGGCCCGGCCCGCGTCCACCGACTTCTCGGTGGTCAGATCCAGCACCTTGATCGCGCCTGCGCCACGGTCGGCGAGGATCAGCCGTGATTGCGGCTCGGCGGCCTCCTCCGCACCGGCCACATAGCCGTGCGGCGTCTCGACCGGCGGGGCGGGCTCGGGGCTTGTTCCACAACCGGCCAGCGGGACCACGGCAAGCGCACTCGCCGCTACCGCCGCTGTTCGAATACCTTTGCCGCGCAGCCGGTCCCGCGCCGCAGCCGCCAGCGCGGACAGGAAGAACAGGGCGACCGCGACGGCGGCGATCGTCGCGCCGCCCGCCGTCCCCGCGTGCCAGGAGATCAGCAGCCCGGTCGTCGTGGCCACACCGCCGAGCACCGCGGCGAGCAGCATCACCATCGGAATCCGGTCGGCCCAGTACGTCGCGGCCGCGGGCGGTGCGATGAGCAGACCGAACACCAGCAGCGTGCCGACGATATGGAAGGACGCGACGATCGCCAGCGTCACCAGTCCCACCAGTGCCACATGCGCGAGTTGCGGGCGCAGGCCCAGCGTGTGCGCTTTGCGCGCATCGAAGGTCAGTGCCACGAACGCGCGATGCCCGATTGCCGTGACGAGCGCCGCGATACCCAGCGCCACAACGAGATACAGCAAATCCCGGTCCCGCACCGCCAGCACGTCACCGAACAGGAACCCGGTCAGGTCGACCGCGAACGACTGCGAGCGCGACACGATGATGACACCTGTGGCGAGCATGCCGACAAACAGCAAGCCGATACCGGTATCGGCCGACAACCGCTTGTTGCGGCCGATCGCGGAGACGCCCACCGCCATTGCCGCACAACTGATCGCGGCGCCGACCAGCAGATTGCCCCCGAGCAGCGAGGCCACCGCGACGCCGGGCAGCATGCCGTGCGCCATCGCGTCCCCGAGAAAAGCCATGCCGCGCACCACGACCCACGTGCCCGCGAGGGCGCAGATACAGGACACGAGCAGGCCGCCCCACAGCGCCCGTTGCACGAAAGCCACCTCGAACGGGGCGAACAACCACTCCATGCGCCCTACAGTAGAATGAAAACGATTGTCATTACAAGTGAGGTGAAATGATCCACACGGAGACCCCGAGCGCGCTGCGCCTGCACGGCCTGTCCGCGGGTTACGCAGGTCGCACGGTGCTGCACCAGGTGAGCGGCGTGATCCCAGCCGACCAGGTCACCGCGATCGTCGGCCCGAACGGGTCCGGGAAATCGACGCTGCTCGCGGTGCTCGCCGACGTACTCGCCCCCTCGGCGGGGACGGTCGAGCGGACCACCGAGCGCAGGCCGGCCTTCGTGATCCAGCACACCGTGGTGCCCGCGACATTGCCGATCACGGTGCGCGAGACGGTGGCGATGGGCCGCTGGGCGCACCGCGGCCCGTGGCGGCGGCTGACCAAAGCCGACCGCGCCCTCGTCGATACCTGCCTGGAGCGTCTCGACATCACCGACCTGGCGGGGCGCCGACTCGACACCCTGTCCGGCGGACAGCGTCAGCGCGCCCTGCTGGCCCAAGCGCTGGCGCAGGAGGCCGAGGTTCTGCTGCTCGACGAACCGGCCGCCGGACTGGATTCCGGTTCGCAACAAGAAATTTCGCGCGCCATCCGGGAGATCAGCGCGAGCGGGGTGACCGTCGTACAGGCCACCCACGACGCCGAGGAGGCGGCCCGCGCCGACCACTGCCTCTACCTGCGCGACGGCACCTTGATCTCCGAGGGTGCGCCCGATGACGTTCTCATCCGATACCGCGCGGTGCCCTCCACAGCGGACGAAAGGACCCTAGAATTGACCTGACGGAAAGGGGCTCCGCGTGTCCGACACCTTCCCCTGGCGAACTCGGTTGCTCTCCACCACCGCGCCGGCCGCGACGATCTGGATCCGCCTCTACGTAGGTGTGGTGTTCTTCTTCGAAGGCATCCAGAAGTTCCGCTACCCCGACACCCTCGGCACCGGCCGCTTCGACAAAGCCGGTATCCCGGCCCCAGGATTCTTCGGCCCACTCGACGGCGTGTTCGAGATCGTCTGCGGTGCTTTGATTCTGGCCGGGCTCCTCACCCGCGTCGCAGCGATACCGATGATCGTGAACATGCTCGGCGCCCTGCTGATCACCAAACTCCCGATCCTGTGGGGTGACGCTCCCCTGTTCAGCGGCAAGTCCGGCTGGTGGGACTTCATCCACGACTCACGCACCGACCTCGCCCAACTGTGCGGCAGCGTCTTCCTCCTCATCGTCGGCGCCGGAGCCTGGTCGATCGACGCACGCCTCGCCCGTCAGGGTGCCCGCCCCCTCGCCTACTGACTGCCCCCGCATGCACCATCGCCGCCGATCGACAGCGCCCAGCCCGGTCGGCGCGCCGCGCAACTCCCGAGAATCCGCACTGGCTCTCGGGATCCGCACCGACTAGGGGCGCCCCTAGTCGGTGCAGATCCCGAGAGTCGGTGCGGATTTGCTGCTGGAGCGCCGCTGGCACAGTGCCGAGTACTCAGGTCTGCTGGACGGGCTCGTAGATTTCCGCGCCGAGTCCGAAGGTCCATGCCACGCCTTCGCGGGCGGTGCGGGTCGCCGGGGGGACGCGCAGCCAGTAGGTGCGGTGGGTGCCGTCGGGCTCCGGGGTGGAGTTGACGACTTCGACCATCACCACGTCCTCGTCACCGACGAGCTCGATCCGCCAGAGCACACCGGTTTCGTCGCGGTGGATCGGTTGCGCGCCCGATTCGTCGAGATAGCGGTCGTAGCCGTAGTACTCGAGCATGATTCGGCGCAGCTCGGCATTCTCTTCCGCGCGGATGCGCTCCGGAGTCAGTGTCCGCAAGCTGTCGAGGAATTCGGCGCTGACGGACATGCCGCGCCATGCGTGTAGCTCGAAGCCGTCGGAATAGGCCAGCGCGGGGCCGTCACCGCGGTCCAGGCGACCGGCTTCGTCGCGGTGCAAGGCCGTCGGGCGCTCGCTGATCAGGGCAACCTTCTCGTACGGCCACCACCAGCCGGCTTCCCGGGCCACCGCGGCCAATCCACCGAGTGGCGAGCCCGCGTCGGTGTCGAACGAGCACAACCATGCGGAATCATGTTGGCCGAGTACTGCATCCAGCAGCAAAAGGCGGACCTGTGTGCGCTGCTCCGACGTGCTCGCCGCAGCTTCGATGACACCCTCACGCACACGTTCGACCACGGTCTGCGTCAGCTCCCACAGCCCCGCACCGGTGGCCTGCCAGTGTTCGTTGAACGCCTTCGATCCCAATTCCGCATGGACGCGGGCACGTTCGGCCGCCCACGGTGCGCTACGCACCGCTTCGCGCACACTGGCGCCGCGCTCCGTCAACCCGCCCGCCGACAGCATCCGCACCGCCGCCAAAGGCGAACCGACCCAGACGATCCGCTCGGGCTCGGCCAGTCCCGCCAGCCGGTAGGCCGCACGCACCCCGGCCTCCGCCGCCGCTCGATCACCGGCACCGGTCGTCGCCGAAATCGCCCGCCACACATCACGTTCCGTCACGTCTTCACTCTTCCTGTGTTCGTAAGGTTGTCTGACGCTGTGATGTTCAGTCGGCGACGATCCGTACCGAACCCGGCACGTACTCCCGCTGGCGCACCACCCGATACCACCCCTTCGGCAGCGTGATGGCCGCATGCTCTTCGTGCACGATGCGACCACCCTCGGGCAGGTGCAGCAGCATCGGCCCGAACACGCTCGCCTCACAAATCAACCTGCCGGGACCGGCAATTGCGTGCGCGTGGCCGGTGACTTCGCCGAGCGCCAGCACCAATCGCCCTCGGCCGTCGCGGGGTTCCGACGCCGCGTGCACGGCCGTTTCGGGCACCGCGCTCGCCGCCAACGGAACGATCAAGACGTCGCCTTGCCGATACATGATTTCTCCTCCCACTGCCGACCCGAGATCGGTGCCGTGCCCAGGACGGTAGCGGCGGGCACCGACAAACCCCGCCCGCTGCCCCGGATGTCGGTGGGGCTTGGTAGAACTCACCTCATCACTATCGAAACAGGACAGAAGGGGCGGGGACGTATGAGCGAGCGAATCGTGTCGCAGTGCGCAACGCGCATGCCGGAGCCGAGCGCCAGCGAGGTGCGGGCATGAGCGTCGGGGACCACTTGCAAGAGTTCGGCGGCTTGCCCACATACGACTTTCCGACCGCCGATACGGGAGGCCCGGGGAAGTCCGCAGGCGTCGTACTGCCGGTCACCGACTCGGTCGCCTGGCGCATCGGCGTCCCCTCCTACGAACCGGAAGAATCCTGGGGCGCGGCCTTCGCGGAATTCCTCGACACCGTCGACTCCACCGAGGTGCGCGCGCTCATCGTAGGTTGCTGGACCGAGGCGTACGAAACCAAGCCGGACGAGGTGTTCGAGGCCTTGCTCGCCGCCAAGGATCGGTTCCCCGCGCTGCGCGCCTTGTTCCTCGGCGACATCGTCGGTGAGGAGTGCGAGATCTCCTGGATCCACCAGGGACAACCGACGGTGCTGCTCGAGGCCTTTCCGCAGTTGACCGAACTCGGCATACGCGGCGGCCAGCAACTGGTGTTCCCGGCGATCCGCCACGAGCGTCTCCGGAAGCTGACCGTGGAGACCGGCGGTATGCCCGCCGAGGTGGTGCGCGGGATCGCCGCTAGCGACCTGCCCGCACTCACCCACCTCGACCTGTGGCTCGGCACCTCGGAGTACGGCGGTGACGCCGACACCACCGATCTCGCCCCGATCCTGGCCGGCACCCGGCTACCGAGCCTGAAGCACTTGGCGTTGCGCAACAGCGAGATCCAGGACGAGGTCTGCGCCGCGCTCGCGTCGGCGCCGGTGGTGGCCCGCCTCGATGTCCTCGACGTTTCGATGGGCGTGCTCACCGACGACGGTGCCGCCGCCCTGCTCACCGGACAGCCGCTCACCCATCTCAAATTCCTGGACCTGCACCACAACTACCTGTCCGCGGCGATGCGCACCCGGTTGACCGAAGCACTCGCGCCTGCCGGGGTGAAGCTGAATCTGGAACCCGACGACGCTTACTCCGACGAAGACGAGGACGCGGGCACTGTCTGGCGCTTCGTCGCGGTCGGTGAGTGAGTCGCGACGCTGGGTAGTCGTCGGCAACAGCGAGAATCGCCGGGCCGGACTGTTCATCGATACCGCGCGCGCGGCAGGTATGGCCGCGCCGCGGGTCGTCGAGTGGCGTGACGTGCTGCGCGACGGCGGGCACGACTTCGCCGACGACGAAATCGTCCGGCTCGATTCGCCCGGGGAGAACCCGGAGGTGGACGAACTGCTGCGCGGTGTGAAAGACCCGACCCGCGTGGAAGGTTCGGCACGGTGGTACGCGCGGTTCCGCGACGCGGTCGGTTCGCTGCGCGGTGGCATCCGGCTCGACGACCCCGCGGAACTGGCGGTGCTGTTCGACAAGCGACTGTGCCATGCCCGCCTCGACGCCGCGGCCGTACCGGTGCCAAGGTCGCCCACCTCCGGCGCCGCAGCCCCCGTGCGAGGCTGGTCCGACGTGCGCGACCACATGCGCGACGCCGGCCTGCGCCGCGTCTTCGTGAAGCTCGCGCACGGATCCTCCGCATCGGGTGTGCTGGCGATCGAATCCACCAGCACAGGCCGGCTGCGGGCGACCACCTCGGTGGAGGTCGCGCCCGGCGGCCGACTCCACAACTCGCTCAAGATCCGTTGCTACACCAGCGAATCCGAGATCGCCGCGATTGTCGACCGGCTCGCACCCGATGGGCTGCACATCGAACCGTGGGTGCCGAAGGCTGCGCTGGCCGGTCGGACCGCCGATCTGCGGGTGCTCGTCGTCGCGGGCCGCGCCACCCATGCCGTGGTGCGCACCAGCCGGGCGCCGATGACCAACCTGCACCTCGGCGGCGCCCGCGGCGACCTCGCCGCTGTTCGCGCGGCGGCGGGTATGCACTGGGACGCAGCACTGTCGATCTGTGAGCAGGCCGCCGCCTGCTTCCCCGGAACGCTCTGCATCGGTGTCGATTTGCTGCCCTCGATCGGCTGGCGGCGGTTCACGGTCGGCGAGGTCAACGCGTTCGGTGATCTCCTTCCGCGACTCACCGGACTACCCGAAGGCCCCGCCGCAGGCATGGACACCTACACCGCACAACTGCTCGCAGCACCATATTTCCTTGCCCGACAGCGGGATTCATCGAAGGAGGGGTATGCACCGGCCTGACATGAACGAGGTCGTCGGCCGCGACGATCTGCTGCTACTCACCCTCGACACCCTCCGCTACGACGTCGCGGCCGAGCTCGCAGCCGCCGGCGAACTGCCGAACCTGTCCGCCCATCTTCCCGGCGGCACGTGGGAGCAGCGACACGCGCCAGGCAATTTCACCTACGCCTCCCATCAGGCAATATTCGCCGGATTCCTACCGACGCCCGCGGCACCGGGCCCACACCCCCGCCTCTTCGCCGCCCGCTTCGCCGGTAGTGAGACGACCGCCGACGGCACCTTCGTCTTCGACTCCCCCGATCTCGTGACCGCGCTCGCGGACCGCGGCTATCACACGGTGTGCATCGGCGGCGTCGGGTTCTTCAACAAACAAGGCGCGCTCGGGAACGTGCTGCCCGGACTGTTCGCCGAAAGTCACTGGGAGCCGGAGTTCTCGGTCGCATCGCCTAGTTCGTTCGAATCTCAGGTGGCGCGCGCCGAGAAAGTGGTCGCCAACCTACCCGCCGAGCAACGACTCTTCTTGTTCCTCAACGCTTCCGCGCTCCATCAACCCAACTGGTTCCACCTGCCGGGAGCCACCCACGAAACCGGTGACAGCCGCGAAACACACGCTGCCGCTCTGCAATACATCGACGGACACGTCGGCCGCCTCTTCGACGCCATGCGCTCCCGGCGGCGCTGTTTCGCCATCGTCTGCTCCGACCACGGCACCGCCTACGGCGACGACGGCTACACCGGCCACCGGCTCGGCCACGAATCCGTATGGACCGTCCCCTACAGCCATTTCTTCCTGGAGCCTTCCGCATGATCGACACCATCGCGCTACCGCGGCCCTACCAGAACTACGTGTACGCGTATCCGCACAAGACCGCGTATCGACCGCTGACACCGAGTCCCGCACTCGCCGATCTGTGGGCAGACCAACCGAGACAAGCGCTTTCGCTGTATCTGCACATCCCGTTCTGCGAAGTGCGCTGCGGCTTCTGCAATCTGTTCACCCGGGTCGGCGCGCCGGACGGGCTCACCGGCCGATACCTCGACGCCCTCGCCCGGCAGGCGCAAGCCGTGCGGGCGGCCCTCGGCGACCGAGAACCCGTGCGGTTCGCGAATGCCGCGTTCGGCGGCGGCACGCCGACCCATCTCGAGGCCGCCGAGTTGTCGCGACTGTGCGATATCGCCGAGGTGCTCATGGGCGCCGACCTGCGGTCCATTCCACTGTCGGTCGAGGCCTCGCCGAGTACCGCCACCGCCGATCGCCTGGCCGTACTCGCCGAGCGAGGAACAACACGGCTGAGCATCGGCGTGCAGAGCTTCATCGACGAGGAGGCCCGTGCCGCCGTACGACCCCAACGACGCACCGAGGTCGAGGCGGCCCTCGGACGCATCCGCGACACCGAGATCCCGGTCCTCAATATCGACCTGATCTACGGCATCGACGGTCAGACCGAGGCGAGTTGGCGACTATCTCTCGATGCCGCCCTGGCCTGGCGACCCGAAGAGATCTACCTCTATCCGCTCTACGTGCGCCCGCTGACCGGCCTCGCCCGCCAGGCCGATCCCGCTGTCGCAGACCGCGACTGGGATGAGCAGCGGCTACGCCGCTACACCGAGGGCCGCGATCATCTACTCGCGCACGGTTATACCCAGGTCTCCATGCGCATGTTCCGCCGCACCGACGCTCCCCTACAGGGACCCGACGATTACGCCTGCCAGACCGACGGCATGATCGGACTCGGTTGCGGCGCCCGCTCCTACACTGCCGAACTGCACTACTCGTTCGACTATGCGGTCTCCATGCGAGAGGTCCGCACCATCATCGATACCTACACCGCCACAACTGATTTCAGTCGCGCCGTCCACGGGCGCGTGATCGATCAGGACGAAGCGAAGCGCAGGTTCCTGCTCCAGTCGCTGTTGCAAGCCGACGGCTTCGCGACCGCAGACTATCGACTTCAGTTCGGCAACGACCCCTGGCAGGACTTCCCCACCCAATTGCAGACACTCGGTGACCGCGGCTGGCTGTCCGGCACCGAATCCGACCGCCTCCGCCTCACCCCGAACGGCCTCGCCTACTCCGACGCGATCGGTCCCGAATTCTTCTCTCCCACAGTGCAAGCGGCCATGGCCGCCTACGAACTGAGATAGCCGTGGACCTGACCATCCTCTATCGCGGCCCACTCGCGTCCTGCGACTACGACTGCCCGTACTGCCCCTTCGCCAAACGCAGAGACAGCACCGCGCAACTGCGCGACGACCGCGCCTGCCTCGAACGATTCACCACCTGGGCGCACCAGCAGACCGGCGACCGGCTCTCCCTCCTCTTCACCCCGTGGGGCGAAGGCCTGGTGCGCTCCTGGTATCGCCGTGCCCTGGTCGAGCTGTCCCACGCCCCGCACATCGACCGCGTCGCCATCCAAACCAATCTCAGCTGCCGCACGAACTGGTTGTCCGACGCCGACCCCGACACCCTCGCCCTCTGGTGCACCTACCACCCCGGCCAAACCCCCTACCACCGCTTCCTCGACAAAACCCATCAGCTCGCCGGTGCCGGAATCCGCTTCAGCGTCGGAATAGTCGGCGTCCCCCAACATTTGGAACGCGCGCAACGGCTACGAACAGACCTCCCCGACCACATCTACCTCTGGGTGAACGCGGCCGAAGGACACACCTACACCGACGCCCAAGCCGAGCCTTGGACCGCCCTCGACCCCCTCTTCCCATTCAGCCGCCACCCACACCACTCCGCCGGACAGGCCTGCCGAACCGGTTCGTCCGTCATCTCCGTCGACGGCGACGGCACCGTCCGCCGCTGCCATTTCGTCCGTGACCCCTTGGGAAACCTCTACGACAACTCCTACCGCACCGCGCTGACTCCCCGCCCCTGCCCACTCACCATCTGCGACTGCCACATCGGCTACGTCCACCTCGAAACGCTCCCGCTCTACGATGTTTTCGCCGGCGGCGTCCTCGAACGCATCCCCGCTCGACGCGGTGCCACCGACCTCGGTGTCCCGCAGCGGCACGGAATTGCCTGACTCTCCGCGCGGAAACCTCGTCCCGCCCGATCTCGAACCACCCCTGATCGCGGCACAGCGGTCGCACCTGCACGACACAGGTCTACGGCCGATCCCCACCGTCCGGCGCAGCCCGACCAGGCAACGGATGCGCCATGAACCCATCGGCAAAGAACATCGTCGACCCGCACCGATCACACCGATAAGCATGCTGCTTGACCACCTGCTGCCCGAATTCGCTCGGATGATCGGTCAACAACCCGGCATGCCCGGTGACAAACCCCAGCACGCCGATATAGGTCCGCTGCCTTTCACACCACTGGCACATCAAATCAACAGCTTCCCGCCGCCGCCGAATCTCGGCTTCCCGCAACGCTATCCGCTGCTCCACCTGCTCGACATACCGTCTGCCATCCTCCACCGACAGCCGCTCCGGCTCACTCCACGGCCCCTCATACCCCCCGTCCACCGCCGTCCGCAGCTGCACGAACTCCGCCTCGGACCGCCGCACCACCCGCGTCCCCCGCAACCCACCCGCCACCCGAAAACTGATCTCCGCCCGCGAAACCCCACCAGGCAACCCCCGCGACATCCGCACCCGCTTAGGATCTTCCGCATCCGGCTTGTACTCGATGCCCCCATCCGCCACCCCCGCACGATACCGCGATCACCCCCTCCCCAAGTGACACCCCGGTAACCGTCAACCAAACGATCCCGCCCCACTCGTCAGCGACCCGACCACGGTTGAGCGGGCACACCGTTACCACTCGCGACTGGCGGTCAATTCTTCTGGATCCGCATCTTCGAACCCGTAAGCGTCGGCGATAAAGCAGAATTCCTCGCAGATCTCCTCGCGGGCAGTGGTTTCGATTTCACTGTCTGCCGCTTCGAACTCCGCTTCCAGCGCGTTGAACTCCTCGGTGGCGCGCTGGGTGAGTTCGTAAAGTTTCGTCAGATCGGCAGGCGGTTCTGCTTCGATCTGCGCGCACAGCCGCCGCAGGATCTCGGTGCCTTTGTCCAGGACGTGGTTCGGGAAGTACGGGTCCTCGTACATCATCTGCAGGAACGCATGCTCATTCACCTGCTGATTCGTGATCGACACTGTCACTCTTTCTCCCGCTCGAACCGGCCATCGGCCTGCGGTCACTGTAGCGGGAGGCCTCAGCTGTCTTTACTCCCCTCAGCGTGGGACCAACGGCCCTGCCTATCGTCCGCGAAACGCGAGAACCTGGGAACAGACCGGCGGGAACACCTTCCCGGAGCGGCGACCACCTCGCAGCACGAAGGGCAGCAACGACTATGGCTACACCACACGGCAATCCGCACCGACTCGCGAAGGCCCCGGTTGTCGTCGGCGTCGACGGGTCGTTCGGCAGTGACCTGGCAGTTCGATGGGCCGCCGAGCTCGCCGCGCAACGTGGCCGCACACTGCTCATCGCGCACGGCCTCGATCTGGCGGCCATGCGTTCGGTGGTCGGCGGCTACGACATAGCGGCGGCCGCGTTCATCGACACAGCCCGCGCCCAGGCAGCCGAGACCGTCGCCGACGCACACCGGCTCGCCACCGAAGTCGCGCCCGACCTCCACATCACCACGGAGACGACCGACGCATCAGCCGCCGAAATGCTGATCCAGCACTCACGCACCGCCTACCTCGTCGCGATCGGCGCCACCGGGACTCTGGGCACCATCGCCCACCTCGGCTCCACATTGCTCGCTGTGGTCAGCCACGGTCACGGCTCGATCGTCGTGGTCCGCGACACCGGCACCGAACAGCACATCCGAACCGACGGACCGGTGGTGGTCGGCATCGACGGCGGCCCGGTCAGCGAAGCCGCGATCGAAGCGGCCTTCGCCGAGGCCTCCGCCCGCGGCACCGACCTCATCGCCACGCACTCCTGGAACTACTGGCAACTCGGCGATTTCGCGGGCGAACCCTACGTCCTCGTCACCGGCGAACAGATCGAATCCACTGAAGACGCGATCCTCACCGAACGCCTCGCCGGCTGGCAGGAGAAGTACCCCGACGTCGCCGTCACCCGCAAGGTCTACCGCACCGAGCCCACCGAGCAACTCGCCGAATGGTCCAACAGCGCCCAGCTGATCGTCGTCGGCAGCCGCGGCCGCGGCGGTTTCACCGGCATGCTGCTCGGCTCCACCAGCCACTTCCTCGTCCAGCACGCCCACTGCCCAGTCCTCGTCGCACATCCGGCGTAGCCGGGAAAGAAAATGGTCCGCTTGCGAGGCAGGCGGACCATTTTCGCGCCGCCGGTCCGGTCGACCGCACATGCCGGCCGCACCGCACTCCGCCTACGACCCGACCAGCGCCGGCGCTCCGGTGACGTGCGCGACCAGTGCGGTCACGACGTGTTCGTCGTCGCGGTGAACGCCGCGCAGGGTGTTGGAGGAGAACGAGCGCTGGAATTCCAGCCCGACGTAAACCAGTCCGGGGTGGGTCACGGACACCCCGTCCCGGTGCAGCGGATAGCCATCGTTCAGGGCGCCGAGCGGGGTGAGGTAGTCCAGGTGCGGACGGTATCCGGTGGCGAAGATGACCGTGTCGGCGTGCTCACGGGTTTCGTCGGCCCAGACGATCGCGTCGTGGTCGAAGGCGGTGAACATGGGGCGCCGGTCCATCCGGCCGCTGTCGAGGGCCTGCTGATAATCGCCGGTGTCCATGACCAGCGTGCCGCCGACGTAGCGGATCAGCCATTCCGGGGGCAGCCGGTCGAAGCCGGTGCCGACCAGCCAGTGGTGGATATCGTGCCCGTCGCGGCGCTGCGGGAGGAAGGTGATCGGCCGATGGGTGGCGAGGGTGACGGTCGCGGTCTCGGCCAGTTCATAGGCGACCTGGATCGCGGAGTTCCCGGCGCCGACGACGATGACCCGTTGGCCTGCATAACGTTTGGGGTTGCGGTAGTCGGCGACATGCAACAGGTCGCCGGCGAACTGCTCTTGTCCGGCCAGCCGCGGGTGGTGGGGATTGCCGAAAGAGCCGGTGGCGGCCACTATGCCGGCGGTGTGTAGCGTCGCACCGGTGCCGGTGTGGACGAGGAATCCGGTATCGGTATGGGCTTCGACCGCTGTAACCGGGGTTTCGGTGCGGATGTCGGCGTCGAGGGTATCGACGTAGCGGCGCAGGTAGCCGACGACTTCGTCACGGTGCGGGTAATGGTCTGGGCCGCTGGGGAATTCAAGGCCAGGCATGGTGCTGTGCGCGGCGGGCGAGAACAGGGTGAGGCTGTCGTAGTAGCACGGCCAGGACCCGACAGGCTCGGGGCCTGCTTCCAGGACTACCGGGGCCAGCCCGTGGTCGAGCAGGGCGCGGGCGGCGCTGAGACCGGATTGTCCCGCACCGATGACAACGGCATCGATCATGAGAAGTGCTCTTTCCGTGGTTGTTTCGGGATGCTGGCCAGTGACAGGAAGGCAGCTGCGGCGGCGAGCAAACCAAGAATGAGGAAGGCGCGCGGGTACCCGCCGACAGCTTCGGCCACGGCGGTGGCGGCGAACGGAGCCAGAGCCAGACTGATGGTTACCGGAGCGGTCAGGACTCCGTTGAGCCGGCCATAGTGGGCGGTGCCCCAGCGATCGGTGATGGCGGTGGCCTTGAGCAGGGTGAACACGCCGCGCGCCATACCGGCCAGGACAGCGACGGCGATCAGCGCCACCGCGGAGGTGAATACCGCGAGCAGTGCGGTGGTGGCTGCGATGGCGAGCAGGATCGCGAGTGTGCGGGTGCGCACGCTGGTGCGTGCCGCGAACGCGGAGTAGCCGAGACGGCTGACGACCTGCCCGGCACCGCCGAGACCCAATGCGACAGCGGCGATTCCGGTATCGAAGCCGCGTTCGACGAGCAGCGGTACCAGGGTCACCACCGCCGCGAACGAAGCAAACCCGGTGACACTCAACGAGATCGCCAACGCCCAGAACGCGGGGCTGCGGGCCGTGTGGCCGGGATCGGTGAGGTGCGCATACTCCGGTTCGGCCGCCGGGCGGGCCGGCCACGGCAGGGTCAGGCCGAACCAATGGCCCGGAATCGTCACCACGGCCAGCAGGACCGCGAGTACCAAATATGTTGTGCGCCAGTCGAGATAGGCCGACAGCACCGCGGTCAACGGCGCGAACACGGTCGAGGCGAGCCCACCGACCAGGGTGAGGGCGGTCAGTGCCCGGATCCGGTCGGGGCCGTGCCAGCGGGTGACGGCGGCGAAGGCCGGTGGGTAGAGCACCGCACCCATCGCCGCCCCGACGAGCAGCCAGCCGAGGAAGAACCACACCGGAGTCGGTGCGAGCGCCACCAGCGCCAGCGCCGGAACCGCCAGCACCGAACCAGCCGTCATCACTACCCGTGGTCCATGCTGATCGAGCCAGCGCCCGACCGGGATCCCGACGAGGGCGGCGACGAGCTGCCCGGCCGAGAACGCCGCCATCAGCGTCGTGGCCGACCAGCCGGTGTCGGCGGTGATGTCACCCAGCAATACTGGGAAGGCATAGAACAGGATGCCCCAGCTGATGATCTCGGTACCGCACAGGACCACCAGCACCCGCCGCAGTCCGGCCTGGTTCGCGACGGGTGCAGGTAGCGCCGAAACTGCTTGCATCGCAGCGCTTCAGCGAGTGACGGTAGCCGACAGCGTCAAGTTCTGAAGCGCTACGGGCGCGGACAGCTCCGCGGGCGCCGCACAGCATCCACCACCACCACTGCTTTCCTCGGCCGGCGCGTCGAACAGCCCGGACCCACCACAAACCCCGGTGTCGGGCAGCACCAATTCGACCCGATCAGCGGCCTCCTGATCACCGGCCAGCGCAGCCGCGATCGAGCGGACCTGCTCGTACCCGGTCATCGCCAGGAAGGTCGGCGCACGACCGTAGCTCTTCATCCCCACCAGGAACACCCCCGGCTCGGGATGCGAAAGTTCCCGCACGCCATGCGGATACACCGTCCCACAGGAGTGCACGTTCGGATCGATCAGCGGCGCAAGCAAAGTCGGCGCCTGCAAGGTGGCATCCAAGCCGAGCCGCACCTCCGCCAACCAGGACAGGTCCGGCCGGAACCCGGTCAGCACCACGACCTCGTCCACCCCGCGCACCGGTTGCCCCTCGGCGGGGATCAAATCCAGCCGCCCCTCGGCGTCGCGCTGCACAGTTTCGGTCCGGAATCCGGTGACCACGCCGATGTGCCCGGCGGCGACCGCTTCCTGCGCACGCAGCCCGAGCGCGCCACGCGCGGGCAGTTGGTCGGCCGCGCCGCCGCCGAACGTGGCGCCGATCTCCCCGCGGCGCAGCAGCCAGGTGACCCGGGTGCCGGGATGCTGTTCGACGAGCCCGGCCAACACGATCAACGCGGTGAGCGCGGAGTGCCCGCTGCCCGCGACGGCGACGTGTTTGCCCGCGTACCGAGCCGCACCGGCGGGACCGGAGAGGTCCGGCACCCGATAGGAAATGCGCTCTGCCGCAGCAGCTTCCCCGATCGCGGCCAGTCCGTCGCCGCCTAGGGGGCTGGGAGTTGTCCAGGTTCCGGACGCATCGATCAGGGCGCGAGCTGTGATTCGTTGCTCGCCGTCGGCGGTGCGCACGTGCACGGTCAGCGGCTCGCTGTCGCGCCCGGCATCCACCACCCGGTCGCGGCCACGCCGGGCAACACCGACCACTTCGGCCTCGAACCGCACCCGATCACCGAGGGCGGCACCGAGCGGACGCAGGTACTGCTCCACCCATTCCGCACCGGTCGGATACGACTCCGGGTCCGGCTCCTGCCAGTCGTGGGCTGCCAACAGCGGACGCGCGGCCGGTGCGATGAGCTCTCCCCACCGGGAGAACAGCCGCACATGGTTCCACTCGCCGACCGCCGCGCCGGCGTGCGCGCCGCGTTCGAGGACCAGCACGGGCAGCCCGCGGGCGGTGAGTTCGGCGGCCGCTGCCAGCCCACTCGGGCCTGCACCGACGACAACAACGGGGTGAGTACTCATGACCTTCTCGCTTTCATCGATCTGTATCGATCAAGTGCGACAGTATCGACCAACGTCGATGAATGCAACCATCGATAGAAATCGATATACTCGGTGACATGCCCATCGCGTTGCCGCAAGCCCAGGTCCTGCCGCCGAGCGAGGCCGCCACCTACGCCGAGTGGTTCGCCTGCCTGGCCGAGCCGGTGCGGGTGCGACTCCTGCACGCGGTGGCCACCACCCCGAAGGGCATCACCGTCGGCGCGCTGACCGAGATCCTCGGCACCAGCCAGTCCACGACCTCCCACCACGTCCGCAAACTCGCCGACGTCGGCTTCGTGCACCTGCACAAGGAGGGCACCGCCACCATCGTCACCGTCAACCAAGCCTGCTGCTCGGGCCTGCCGCACGCCGCCGATGCCGTCATGGGGTTGCTCGCGCCGCGCCCCTGCTGTCCCGACGACGTACCCACCGATGTCACGGTGCGCGCCCTGAGGGCCGCGGACTGGACCGCCGTGCGCCGCATCTATGCCGAAGGCCTCACCACCGGCCTGGCCAGCTTCGAGACCACCGTGCCCAGCCGCACCAGCCTCGAATCCCACTGGCTGCCCGAGCACCGCTGGGTCGCCGAGATCGACGGCGAGGTCGTCGGGTGGGCCGCCGCGAGCCCCGCCTCCACGCGCGCGGCCTATTCCGGCGTCGCGGAGACCTCCGTCTACGTAGGCGCGGAATACCGCGGTCGAGGTGTCGGAAAAGCGTTGCTGCACAAGCAGGTCACCGCCGCCGACGCCGCGGGCCTGTGGACGTTGCAGTCCTCGATCTTCACCGAGAACCGCACCGCGCTCGCCCTGCACCACAGCGCCGGGTACCGCACCGTAGGCATTCGCGAACGCGTCGCGCGACTCGACGGCGTCTGGCACGACACAGTTCTCATCGAGCGCCGCTCACCGGTGAACTGAGCGCGTGTCGGGGTTCGTCCGTCTACTGTGCGACTTCAGGGCGATGGTCAACCGTTGAGCGCGCGCGCCGAAACCCGTTGCAGCACTGAGAAACCCACTCTGACATCTTGACTGTCGTTGAGCACCTCGCCGTACAGCTCCGTCCACGAGTGGAAGGAATAGCGGGGGTTGGTGGAGGTCCGCTCGCGCGCCACGATGACTTCGGCCGGTAGTCCGATGGCCGAAAGATATGTTCCCAGTGAGAAGGAGCGGGGCAGACACAATCCGTTGGGCTGCAAGGTTCGCAAAACCAGCTGGCTGAACAGGATCTCGCGCCGGACAAGCCGGATCGCCTCCGCCGGTGACAATTCGGCGGACGTCTGCCAGCCCGGTCCGGGTCGCAAGTCCCGCAGGTAGCGATGGGCCGGTCCCCACCCTTGCGTGCCGAGCAGGCGTAGCGCCCGCCAGGTGCTCCGCACCGCGTAACCACGAAGCCGATACGACGGGCGCGGCGGTGCCGGTACACCATCGATATCGGACAGCATCGACTCCAATTGCTGTGCCAGCTCGGTCATTTCGCGGCATCCGTTCGCGCGAGAAGCCGGTGCTCGGCGAGCTGGTCGACCAGCTTGCCCAGACCGGCACGCAATGTCTCCGCGCTCGCATCGATGCGTTGCTCGAGCTCGCGGACCGCGTCCTCGACGGTCTCGCAGCTCATCGCGGCCTGAACCATCAGCGTGGCAACGGGATTGAGTTCGAAGTAGACGCCCGCCCGGGAGTCCATGATGACGCCGACGCCGTCGGTGGTGTCCAGGATGGCGTCGTCGCCGAGTTGCAGCAGTGGCATGGTGATCAGCTCCTCACCGGATGCGCGGTCCGGCTTTCCAGACTGCGCAGGAATAGTTCCGTCATGGCCGTGCAGATCAGGCTCTGCGCGTGGCGGCGGGTCGACAACGGGTGGCCGAGCACGGCGACGACCTGGGCCGGGTCAACGATGTTCAGCCGAGCCAGCAGGGAGTCGGGCCCGAGTAGCCCGGCGAGCGCCTGCGGATGGTTCAGGCAGAAGTTCTCGTGCGGCGAACCCAACCACAACCGACCATGCCGACGCCAAATCATCGGCGGCAGCCGGTCTTCGAGCATCAACCGCAGCACCGGTTTGTTGATATTTCGGCCGCCATAGGAAATACACCGGTATGCCCTCGGCATGCCGGTCATCAGCTCGTACATCGCCCGATCGGCCATCGGGGAGCAGAACTGGACGCCGTGCGGCCAGGCCAGGGCCAGATCGGTGGTCTGTTCCTCGGGGACGAACTCCGGGTTGGGCAACTCGAACCGCACGCCCGGCATCGGAACGAGAAAGTCGGGGTGGCGCGTGTAGTCGCCGAACGCCGAGGCATCGATCGCCAGCGAATACGAGCGACGGACGCTCTTCAGCAGATCCGTCAGCGTCCAGCGTGAACAGAGCAGTCCGCGCAGCATCAAACGCTTCTCCGACAAGCTCAGCCGCCCCTGCAGCACATCGCACACGCCATAGTCGGGGGCCGGACTGAACAGCAGGTCACCGTCCCGGCCCCAGGTCAGCAGTTCCACGCCGTCCTGGTGGACCCGCTGCACGATCTGCTCCAGCCAGCGAAACCCGGTGTGGTTGTACGGATGCGAGAACCGCCAGTCCTCGTTCACGTGCCCGGCACCGGTGTCGGTCATGATCGGCACGAACGGGATGGACAGATATCGGCACACTTCGCGGGCGTACTCGGACTCGTCGGCGAGCGGATCGTCGGTGGCCAGGTGGTAGGCGGTGACGTCGGCGCCGTTGGCCACCAGCGCGGCGGCCACGGCGGAGGAATCCATGCCGCCGCTCAGCAGTAGTCCGATGTGACCGTTGTGCGCGTACGGCCCGGTCGCGGCGAGGAGAAGTTCCCAGGCCCGCTCCGCGTAGTCCCGCGCGGTGCTGCCGCGCGGCAGCGGCTTCGGCGTGATCCGGTCGTACTGGACGACCTCGGCCGACACACCGTCGAACACCAGCAGGTGGCCGGGGCGGAGCAAGCCCAGCTCGGGATAGGCGAAGATGCTGTCGCCGCGGCAGATTCGCCAGATGGTTTCCCGGTCCAGCCGGTCGAGGCCGTCGGGGACGAGGTCGGCGGGATCGCTGGACCATGCCAGCGTGTGGCCGGACTGCTTGTAGAACAGCGTGTCCCGGGTGAACAGGCTGCGGAACAGGAAGACTCGATCGTCGGTGACCAGGCAACCGACCAGGTCGCCCGGTAGCTCCGCCAGATCCGCGTACCGTCCACTCCTGAGGGTGGCGGTGATCCGTTCGGCGAGGGCATCGTCCAGAACTCCGGTGAGGGTGCCGCCCAGCGCTAGATGGGCCCGATCGCTCGGGTGCGCGGGCCGGACAGTCGGGTGCTTTCCCGCTTTTGTCCACTGCCGCAAGTAATTCGGGCTCTCCGGGACACCGCGCGCGGGGAAGGCCGCGAAGGGCACGCTGGCGTAGTCGACGGGAGCCCCGGCGCGGGGCAGGGTCGCTCGGCCGGCGCAACCGAGGTAGTCCACGGTAAGTGGGGAATGGTCCATGATGGCGGAACCTCTCATTCGCCGATAAATGTGGTCCCCTCCCCGTCACGTGCCGAAAGGAGGGGACCACGGGTCGATCATTGCCTGCGACTAGAGCAGGTTGCCGTGGCTGACCAGATCAGGCACGCCGCGGAAGAGGATCGTGGTGTGGTCCTCGACCGCACCCAGGCAGATCACCAGGGGCTCGATGTAGGGCATCTTCGTCATTGTATTCACCTCCTTTCTTCAATGTCGTTCTCATGGACCCCGGCGGCGCAATACGCGCGCCGGGGACAGCTCGAATTCTCCGGGATTCTCATTGCGACAAGACCGTGCGCAACAACGTTTCAGATGCACTGGGAAATCACACCGAATACATACCGACCGCTCGAATTCGTAAGGGGCGCACTGTGATGCGGCGATCCGAATATTCGGCATATGAGGACATGACTCCACCTAAAAATACACAGAGGTGGTCGACTGCTGGGACCAGGCAGCGGACTTCGGTGTCCCACAATAGGTCTCGGCGTCGAGACAGATTCGGGACGAGGGCTGGTAGGTCACAACCATAGTCCCCCATGGCCTTTGCGTCGACCCCTACTGCGCACCCGAATAGTGTCGAATTCGTAAGCACGCCGAATAGAATCGGCGACCGACGATGCCGACTGGTCGGCGGGTACGGCCAGCACTCAATTACCCGCGGATGAAGATATTCACAATGGAAGTTCAATGCACCCGACCGACCGAGCGCAATGCCCCGCGGTGTCGTAGTCACGCGGGGCCGGCCGCCTGCCGGAGCGCGGGCACGGCGCCACGCGCTCATCGGCAAGTCGGTGTCTTACACTGCTTAGCGAAGCCGTCCTGACGAGATCCATTTGGCGCGCGATGAATCATCGATAAGCGAGGAACAAACGAGTCAGTTGGTCGGCTGCGGGCTGATGGTGACGCTGAATTTGTTCTCCACCGTCTGCTGCCAATCCCGTTCGCATTGATCGATTTTCGCGCGGTCGTTGCCTGCGTCGCTCACACAGTCGGTGAACTCGTCACCGCCGGTGTAACTGAAAAGCGCGAAGCCGACGGCTATGGCGATCGCTGTCACGACCAACGCAATTATGCTCAACACCAAGCCCGTTATCGCCATAGCGGAACCCTCGGCGGCGCCTTTACGGGCCCGCGCCGCGGCGATGATGCCGATGACGAGGCCGGCGAGGCCGAACAGGATGCCGCCGATCACCGTCCAGAAGGTGAGCAGCGCGAGGATACCCAGCACCAACGCGGTGATGGCCAGGCCCTTGCCGCCGGGCCGCCGATGCGAACCAGGGACCGGCGGCGGGTACTGGCCCGGTGCCGTATAACCGGGGGGAAATTCCTCCGTCATGGCTGTCCTTTCTTTGCATCGGTTTCCAGTGCGCCCGTTCGATGGCCTCTCGAATGCTAATGAAATTCGAGCCGAGTGCACGCGTGCCACACGCAGCCTTATCGAAAGAATGGTCAGTGACGCGTGCTGGAGCGCCGGATAATCGACCACGGCTCGGCACGGGAGTCGAGCCGCTGCCCGAGCGCGGCGCGGGCGCATAAAGCGCCCTGTTCGCGCAATGATTGCGCGACGGTGGTGAGGTCGAGCCGCGCGGCCACGGCGGCATCGTCCCACCCGGTTACGGCGAGTTCGCCGGGGATGGCGCGACCGAGCGCACGGGCGGCGCGGACGACGCCCGCCGCGAGTTCGTCGCTCATCGCCGCGATCGCGTCGGGCGGTTCGGCGGAGGTCAGAAGCGTGGTCGCGACGCGTTCCGCCTCGTCCGCGTCGTTACGCGTACACACCGCGACGGTCACCTCGGCCCAAGCAATGCCGGCCTGCTCGGCCGCCTGCCGATACCCCTCGAGCCGCTGCCGCGTCACTGGGAACGAGACGTCCGCAATGCCCGTGCCAGGCGTTATCGCGCCGACTCGCTGCCTGGACAATGGGAAACTCAGCACCGCGGCACGCTCGGCGCCCGCGAACGCGACGGCACCCACCGCCTGCGCCGCCGCCCGGTTGTCGATGGTGACCAGACCCGATCCGGGCACCGCCGGTCCGCCGTGCACCACCGCGGGACGCTTGGTCGCCTGCACGGCGGGCAGGATCGGGTCGTCGTCGGTGGTGGTCCACACGATGAACCCGTCGACCGCCGCACGCTGGATCCGCTGCGGATCGTCGGCGGCGCCCGTGATCGGCAGAATCGTTATGCCGTAACCACGTTCGGCACACACATCGGCGATTCCGGCCAGAAACGACACCGCCTGCGGATCGTCGAACGCGTAGCTCAGCTGCTCGCCGAGCACGACGCCGAGCGTGCCGGTGCTGCCGCGGCGCAGCGAGCGGGCACTCGGGTCGGGTCCGGCGTAACCCAGTTCGTTCGCCGCCGCCAGCACCTTCGCACGAGCCTGCTCGGAGACCCGGCTCGGCCGGTTGTAGGCATAGGAGGCGGTCATCACCGACACTCCGGCCCGCTCGGCCACCTGCGCGAGCGTCACCCGCTTCGATCCGGCAGAGGAAACCATCGGCTCAGCATAATTGTGTATCGTTACACACATGGCTCGACAACCCGCCGACTCGCCGCGCCCGCTGATCACCTCGGCTTATGTGGCGTTCGCGGCCTTCGGCTCGTTCTGGGGAATCTGGGGCGCGTCCGTGCCACGGGTGGCCAAGCAATCCGGCCTCGGCGCAGGCCAACTCGGGTTCGCCTTGCTGTTCGTCGGTGCGGGCGCGCTGCCCGCGATGCTGCTGGCGGGTCGAGCGTTGGATCGATGGGGATTGCGGGTCGCGTCGGTGGCCATCGGCGCGCTGGGTGGCGTGGGTGCCGGATTGGCGCTGACCGCCCGGGATCTGGTGAGCCTGTGCATCGGGCTGGCGTTCGTCGGGGCGACCAGCGGAGCGGCCGACGTGGCCATCAACGCGGTGGCCGGACGGGCGGAGCGGAGCGCGAGTCGCCCCGTCATCACCCGGGCCCATGGCGCGTTCTCCAGCCTGGTGGTGCTCGGCAGTCTTGCCACCGGATTGGCTGCCGCGGCCGAACTTCCGCTCGCGGTCCCCTTTGTCGTGGTCGCCATCGCCTCGATGGTGACCGGTGCCGCCACGTTCCGGATGCTGCCGGGCCGCGACATACCGGAGGACTACGAGGACTGCACCGCAACAGATTTCGCCGACTCCCACCGATGGCGGATCGCTCCTTTCGTACTCATCGGGGCACTCGGCGCGCTGGCCTTCGCCAGCGAGAACGCGCATCAGAGTTGGAGCGCGGTCTTCGCCGAGGCCGAACTGCACACCGGGCCGGGATCGAGCGCGGTCGCGCCCGCCGTGTTCGCGGGCACGGTCGCGCTCACGCGGTTCGCCGTCGGCGGCGTGCGGGCCGATATGTCCCGCACCGTACTACTCGCCGGAGCTGCGGCCACCGCGGTCGGCACCGTCCTCATCGCCTCGGCGCCAACACTTTTCGTCGCCGCAGCCGGTCTCGCGGTGGCCGCGGCCGGGACCGCGGTGCTGTTCCCGACGCTGCTGGCCGTGGTCTCGCGCAACGTCGACGAGGCCCGCCGCGGCCGCGCGACATCGATCGTCACGATGGTGTCCTACCTCGGATTCCTGCTCGGGCCGGTCTATGTCGGACTCTGGGCCGACGCCGTCGGGCTGCGCGGTGCCATGCTGGCCGTCGCGGTACTCGCTGCCGGACTGTTCCTGCTGACACCGGTATTGCTGCGCCGCAGCGGATTCGGTAAACGCGGTGCGGCCGATCAGGTCGACTCGGCAATGAGGTGGAGGTAGGCGGTGTCGAGCGGGATATCGACCGCATACCAGGCTGCGGGTCGGTCGTCGTCGCGGGGACACCAAGCGGACGCGATGCACAGCCGGGCCACTTCCCCTGCGGCCAAGCCGGGGAGATGCCACGCGATTCCGGCCGGATCTGCATATCGCACACCGTAATCGGTGCTGTCGTCCGAGCCGGTCGACAACAGCCGCGCCCACCTGACGGGCATCAGCCGACCGTCCGCGGCCTGCATTGCGAGCAGCTCCGCATCCGGGCCGCCGATCGACACCATGAAGTGCTCGTTCTCGACACTCACCGCCGCGAGGCATTCGCCGGAGTCCTGGCCGCCGTACGCATCGGCGGGCAGGTCGGTCAGCGCGGCCGAGACGACCAGTCCGGACACCTCGGCGCGCGCCTGCACCTGCCAGATTCCGGCCCACACGGGGACCGGTGGGCCGTCGTCCCAGGGCTTGACATCGATGCCGCCGATCAGCAGATCGACCGTTGCGGTCCGGTGCCGCCAGCGATGCAGATGGGAACCATTCGCCAAGCGCCACAGGGTATTCGACTCCGCCGGTAGCACATCCGCCGCGAGCGTGACGGAGAACTCGACGGTGCCGAGGGGCGTGTCGATCACCGCTGGGCGACGGTCTGCCTGAGCCAGCTGGTCGGTGGGGAGCATCCGCCTATCATCCAGGGTTGCCGACCGGCGTATCCCGGATACCCGAACGTACCGCAATCCGGCTGCTCGTCGGCGTCAGGAATAGCAGACGGTATGGTCTGAATCCGGCGTAGGGAACACCGGTGCGAATCCGGGGCTGTCCCGCAACTGTCACCGAGGAGCGATCCGCCGATTCATGGTCACGGCCTACCCAGGCTGGAAGACCGGCGGGGAGCGTTGATCCGGGAGCCAGGATACCTGCGCCGTGGTACCGGGAACTCACCCACGAGGATGGCAATGGACAAGTACACAGCGGTGCGGCCCGGGCTCGGTCGCCGTTCCTTTCTGCTCGGGAGCGCGGGTGCGCTCGCGCTGGGCGGCCTGCTCGCGGGTTGCGGCACCGAAGGCGGCCCAGCGGCGCCGGATGGACCACCGCGAGCGGGCGGACGCCTGCGGTCGGTGATCGCGGGGCGGTCGGCGAGCGCGGACGTGCTCGATCCGCACGAGGCCGGTAGTTCGGCGGGTGGCGCGGTGTCGAAGAACGTGTGGGACAAGCTCGTCGCCTACAACAACGACCTGACGTTGCGCTATCGGCTGGCGGAGTCGTTGGAGCCCAATGCCGACGGCAGCCAGTGGCGGATCACGCTGCGCCGTGGCGTGGTGTTCAGCGACGGCTCGCCGTTGACGGCGCGGGATGTGCTGTGGAGTTTCGAGCGGATGCTCGACCCCGCCAAGAAGTCGTCCGGCGATCTGGCCAACATCGACATGTCGCGCACCCGCGCCGACGGCGATCTCGGTGTGCTGGTGACGATGAAAACGCCGCTGGCCGACTTCGGTTCGGTGCTGGCGGGCTGGTACTGCTACATCGTGAAGGAGGGCACCGGCACCATCGATGGATCATCGCTGCCGGTGGGCACCGGTCCGTTCGCCTTGCAGCGGTGGTCGCCCGGCGACCGAACACTGTTGCGGCGCAACGACCGATACTGGGACGGACGGCCCCTGCTCGACGAGGTGGAGATCATCCAGATCGCGGAGACCGAGGCACGGGTCAATGCCTTCCTGTCCGGGGAAGCCGATGTGGTGCACGAGATCTCGTACTTGCAAGCGCGCACCCTGGAGCGCGACCCCGGTACGACCGTGGTGGTCCCGCCCGCCGGCCTGATGGGCGCGTTCCAGATGCGGGTGGACACACCGCCGTTCGACGACGTGCGGGTCCGGCAGGCCATGCGTCTCGCCGTGAACCGCCAGGCCATGGTCGATTCCGTGTATTACGGCTACGCCGAGATCGGCAACGACGTCTACGGCAAGGGTACGCCCTTCTACCACGACGGTCTGCCGCAGCGGACCTATGACCCGCAGCGCGCGCGAGAGCTGTTGCGGGAGGCGGGCAAAGAGAATCTGACGGTCACGCTGCCGACCGCCGACGGCTCGCCGGGCATGCTCGACTCCGCGACATTGTTCGCCGAGCACGCGAAGGCTGCCGGGATCAACATCCGGCTCGAATCGGTGCCCGCGGACACCTACTTCTCCCAGGTCAGCGGTAAAGCACCGCTGTCGCACATCGGTTGGTGGAACTACAGTCTCGATTACTTCTACGGCCAGACCATGACCAGCACCTCACCCAGCAACGGCACCGGCTGGCGGCGGCCTGGGTGGGACGCGAAGTTCGCCGAGGCGCGCGCCGCGATGGACCCGCAACGCCGCCGCACGCTGTATCACGAACTCCAGGAAGAACTCTGGAACGAGGGCGGATACATCCTGCACAGCTTCGCCAAACGTCCCGACGCGGCGAAGAACCATGTGCGCGGCGTACGCAGCGGGGTGCCCGGCACCGACGACTGGGCGAACTACGCCACCACCTGGTTGGCGACGTAGCAGCGCCGTGATCGCCTATATCGCACGGCGTGTCGGCGGTGGGATCGGTGTGCTGTTCGCCGTCGCGCTCGTGGTCTTCTGGTTGTTCGAAGCACTGGACTCGGATGCGGCCACGGTGCTGCTGTCGCGCGACGGTGGCGGCGACCCCGCGCCGGAGCAGTTGACCGCGTTGCGCGCCGAGCTCGGGCTGGACCGGCCCGCACCGGTGCGCTTCGCCGAGTGGCTGTTCGCTTTTCTCCAGGGCGATCTCGGCCATTCGCTGATCTCGGGGCGCCCGGTGAGCGATGTCCTGCTCGGCCGCGCGACCAACAGTGTCACCCTCGCGCTGCTCACCGCCGCGCTGCTGATCCCGCTGGCGCTCGCGCTCGGACTGGTGGCGGGAGTCCGCGCCGGGACCCGGACCGATCGGGTGATCAGTGCGGTCGCGCTCGCGGCGGAGTCGGTGCCGTCCTTCGTGTTCGGTGTGCTGCTGGTGGCGACGGTGTCGCTGTCGCTGCACCTGTTGCCAGCTGTCTCCCTATTGCCGACCGGCATGAGCGCGTGGCAGCGGCCGGAGATCCTGGTGCTGCCGGTGACCTGTCTGTTGATCGGGCTGGCACCGCATCCGGTGCGGATGGTGCGGGCGCAGACCGCGGAAGTCATGGCGGGCAACTACATTCGGACGGCCCGGCTCAACGGCATCGGTGGACTGCGGCTGCTGCTGCGGCATGTCGCGCCCAATGCGGTATCCGCGTCGATCTATCCGCTCGCCGGTTCGGTCGTCGGGTTGATCGGCGGTGTCGCGGTGGTGGAGACGCTGTTCAACTATCCGGGGTTGTCGCAGGAACTGTTGCGCGCCATCTCGGCTCGCGACTTTCCCTTCGTCCAGTCGGCCGCAGTACTGATGGCGGCCGTCGGGATCGCGATCTACCTGATCGCCGATCTGCTGACCCTGCTGGTGAGTCCGCGGGCCCGCCAGCTGGCGCTGACGGAGCGAGCATGAGGGCGCGACGCCGGATTCGCTCCGGCTGGCTGCTGGTCACCGCACTGGTGCTGCTTCTCGTGCTGCTCGGTCCGGTGTTCGCGCCGTACGCGCCGACCGCGGTGGTCGCGCCACCGTTCCAGCCGCCGACGGGGCGCCATCTCTTCGGCACCGATGTGGTCGGCCGGGATGTGCTGTCGCGGGTACTGCACGGCGGCCTGCCGCTGCTGTCGCTCGCCGGGCTCGTGCTGGTCGTCGCGTACGCGCTCGGCCTGGGGCTGGGTTTGCTCGCGGGTCTGCGCCGCGGACTGGACCGCTGGATCATGCTCCCGGTCGACGCGATCGTCGTCGTGCCGTGGTTCCTGATGCTCGCGGTGATCGCGACCGCGCTGGGGGCCGGTCCGGTCGCGATCGTGGTGACCGCGGCGCTGGCCTCGGTGCCCTGGATCATCCGGATCGTCCGCACCTGCGTGCTGGAACTCGCTTCCACCGGGTACGTCGAATCGGCCCGGGCCAGAGGGGAACCGCTGTGGCGGCTCGCGGTGGTCGAGGTGCTGCCGAATCTGCGATCGGTGGTGCTGGCCGATGCGGGAGTGCGGATGTCGGCGAGCATTTCGATGGTCGCGGTCAGCGGCTTCCTCGGCCTCGGACTTCGCCCGCCCTCCCCCGACTGGGCGCTCATGATCACCGAGAATCGGCCGGGTTTCGGCGTGCAGCCGTGGGCGGTGCTCGCGCCGGCGCTGTTGATCATGGTGCTGGTGGTGTCGGTCAATATGGTCACCGACCGGGCCTTCGAGGTGAATCGCCCGGCGGCGTCGGGCGTTTCGGCGGTTTCTACGGCGGATGGCCTGACGGTCGACGGACTCACGGTTCGCGATGCTTCAGGAAGCGTTGTACTGGAAGATATTTCGCTGCGTCTGCCGTCAGGGCGCGGCCTGGCCGTGATCGGTCCTTCCGGAGCGGGCAAGACCACCTTCGCGTTGGCGGTGCTCGGCGCGCTGCCCGCCGGGCTGACGGCCTCGGGCACCGTCGGCCTCGGCGGGGCCGGTCGCACCGTCGGCTATGTGCCGCAGGACCCGTCGACCGGTTTGAATCCGGCCATGCGCATCTGCACCGCCCTGCGCGAAATCGCCCGTCTACGCGGCACATTCGATACTGACCCGGTCGCCCATGCCTTACGCGAAGTGGATCTGCCCGATGATCGTGAGTTCCGGCGGCGCTTCCCCCACGAGCTCTCCGGCGGCCAGCAGCAGCGGGTCCTGCTCGCGATGGCACTGCTCGGCAACCCCGCCCTCGTGGTGCTGGACGAGCCGACCACCGGGTTGGACGCACAGACCCGCGAGCAGTTGCTGCGGACGCTGCACAAGATCAAGGACAGCACCACCCTGCTCGTCATCACCCACGATCTGCCTGCCATCGCACCGCTGATCGACGAGGTGCTGGAGCTGGACCGGGGCAAGCTCGTCGCGATCGGACCGTGCCACGACCAGAAGCCCACCGCCCCAACGCCTTCGCTCGCATTCCGTCCGAGAGCCGCACCGGCGCTCCGGGTCGAAGGCCTCGTCGTGACACACCGCAACTCCCACCCGGTCGTGGATGGCGTCTCCTTCACTCTGCACCCCGGCGAGTGCCTCGCCATCACCGGCCGTTCCGGCGCGGGCAAGACCACGGTCGTCCGAGCGCTGGCCGGCCTGCACGCACCTGCTCGCGGCCTGGTCGAACTCGACGGCGCCCCACTGCATCCCAGCGTCGATCGGCGAACCGTCGAGCACCGTCGCGCCATTCAACTGGTCTTCCAGAACCCTGGGACCTCCCTGAACCCGTCCTATCGCATCGGCAGCCAGATCGGTCGCCCGCTGCGTCTACTGCACGGCATGGACTCCCCCGCCGCCCGCGACCAGACCCTTCGCCTGCTCGGAGCGGTCGGCCTGGACGACCACCTGACACTGCGCCGGCCCGATCACCTGTCCGGCGGCCAGCAACAGCGCGTCGCCATTGCCCGTGCCCTCGCCGCCGAACCGCGCATTCTGATCTGCGACGAAGTCACCTCGTCACTGGACCCGAGCACGCAAGAACTCGTGCTCGAACTGCTCGACGGGCTGCGTCGAAAAGGCATGGCCCTCATCGTGATCAGTCACCAGGACGCCGTCATCGACCGCCTCGCCGATTCGATCCTGCCGCTCGGCGAGATCGCTACGACCCCACCGAGTGAGCCGCTTATGTCCCCAGAACTTCAGGCTCGCAACGAAGTTCGAAGTTGACCGAATTGGCGATGAAGCAGAGCTCGTGGGCGCGCTCATGCAGGGCCAGCGCGCGCTCATGGTGCTGGAGATCGGTGATCCGTACCCGCGGCCGCAGCACTACTTCGGAGAATCGGCCGCCGCCATCGGGGTTTTCGACCATGGTGCCCGACGGGTGGTCGGTGTAGTCGGTGACCACGATGCCCGCTCTGGCACACAACACGAGGTACCAGAGCATGTGACACTGCGACAGCGAAGCCACCAGCAGCTCCTCCGGATTCCAGCGCTCCGGCACACCGCGGAACGCCGGGTCCGCGGTGCCGGGGATCACCGGCTTGCCGTCCGCACTGATGGTGTGCGAGCGCTCGAAGTCCCGGTAACCGCTGGTCCCCGTGCCCGTATTACCGGTCCAGGTGACATCCAGTTCGTAGTCGTGCGTCTTGGACACACTTCCGACCCTAGTCGAATGTCGTTCACGCCCCCGGCGATCGACGCACGAAGTCCACGTCATCCTTTGCCACAGTTTTAGCGAGACCGAGCCGGGTCCGCACCGCACCACCCGCACAGGCGATGACCACCAACCCGCCTGCGAACGTGAGCCAGCCGATCCGTTCCCCGAGTAGCAGCGCCGCCCAGCAGATACTCATGACCGGCTGAACCAGCTGCACCTGACTGACCCGTGCCATCGGCCCGATCGCCAACCCGCGGTACCAGGCGAAGAAGCCGAGATACATGCTGACGACCGAAAGGTAAGCGAAGCAGGCCCATTCGACCGCAGTGGCTGCGGGCGCTTGGTCAGCGACGGCGACACCGGCAAGCGTGAGCATCAGCGGCGCGGAGAGCACCAGCGCCCACGACACGGTCTGCCAGGAGCCGATTTCCCGGGCGAGCAGGCCACCTTCGGCGTACCCCACGGCAGCCGCGACCACCGCGCCGAACAGCAGCAGGTCGGCTCCGTGGATTTCACCGAAGCCGCCACCCTCCACCAGGGCGAACACGACCGCGGCGATCGCGCCCGCGAGCGAGAAGAGCCAGAAGGCGCGCGCCGGACGCTCGCCGGTGCGCAGCACAGCCATCACCGCGGTGGCCGCGGGTAGCAGCCCGACCACGACGGCGCCGTGACTGGCGGGCGTCACCGTGAGGGCATACGAGGTGAGAACCGGAAAGCCGACGACCACGCCCGCCGCAACGACCGCGAGCCGCACCCACTGCGCACCCGAGGGAAATGCTTGACGCGTGACCGCCAGGGCCACACCCGCCAGCACGGCAGCGACCACCGCGCGACCGGATCCGATGAACAGCGGCGACAGTCCGCCGACCGCGATGCGAGTGAGCGGCATCGTTAAGGAGAAGGCTGCGACACCGATGAGTCCCCAGCTCGCGCCGGACAGTGTGGGCGGTAGCGGTGTGCGCACATCGATAGTAGCGCTACTCTGTACTGACATGTTCAACGATAGCAGCAGTCGAATCGCCACCGGCATCCGCGCGTGGATCGCTAACGCCGCACCGGGCGCGCAGCTTCCGTCCACCCGTCAGCTGGTGACGGAGTACGCCGCCAGTCCGGTCACCGTGCAGAAGGCCGTCCGCGCACTCGCCGCCGAGGGCCTCATCGAGAGCCGCCCCGGGGTCGGCAGCTTCGTTCGCGCACCGCGGCCCATGGGTCCACAGGATTTCGGCTGGCAGACAGCGGCTTTGGGCACCCCGCGCCGCACGCTGCCGAGCGTCGGCGGCACCATGCGCACCCCGCCACCCGACGCGCAAGCGCTCCATTCCGGCTACCCCGAGGCAGACCTGTTGCCCGAGCGGCTGGTTCGGGCGGCCCTGACCCGCGCGGCGCGCGGTTCCCTGGCCACGACCCGACCGGACTCCGCCGGGCTCAACGACCTTCGGACCTGGTTCGCGACCGAGCTGGCCGACAAGACACCCGCCGGCCTCGCCGCCCCCACGGCGAACGACGTCGTGATCGTCCCCGGCAGCCAGAGCGGACTCACCTCGACATTTCGCGCACTGGTCGCTCCGCGACAACCGCTACTGATCGAGTCCCCCACGTACTGGGGCGCGATCCGCGCGGCGCACCAGTCCGGCGTCCGGCTCGTTCCAGTGCCGAGCGACGTCGAAGGACCCGATCCGGCCGGGCTGGACCGGTCCTTGCGGGAGACCGGCGCCAGAGCCTTCTACGTCCAGCCGAACTATGCGAATCCCACTGGGGCACAATGGTCTCCGGAGCGCGCCGAGGCGGTCCTGGAGGTCGTCCGGTCACACGGCGCGTTCCTCGTCGAGGACGACTGGGCGCACGACTTCGGGATCGATACCGACCCTCGGCCGGTCGCAACCCGAGACACCGCAGGCCACGTTGTCTATGTGCGATCCCTGACCAAGAGCCTGTCACCGACCATCCGGGTCGGTGCCGTCATCGCTCGCGGTCCGGCCCACGATCGAATCCTGGCCGACCAGTCCGCCGAATCCATGTACGTGAGTGGTCTCCTCCAGCAAGCCGCCCTGGAAGTCCTCACCGATCCCGGCTGGCAGACCCACCTGCGCAGGCTGCGCGGTCAACTCCGCGAGCGTCGCGCGTTGCTCGTGGACAGCCTCGTCGAGCACGCCCCTCGCCTGCGCGTCGACTACGTTCCCCGAGGCGGGCTTCATCTCTGGGCACGCCTGCCGGACAACACCGACACCGACCGACTCGTGCGCGATTGCGAGGCGCGAGGTGTGTATGTCGCTTCCGGTCACGAATGGTTCCCGGCCGAGCCATCCGGGCCTTATCTGCGCCTGAACTTCACCGGCCCGAACCCGAACGGGTTTCCGGCGGCCGCGCGGACCATCGCCGCGGCACTCGCCGCGCAGGATTGAGCCGACGGGTTGGGTTCGGTGGTGAACAGGATCGCTTACAGCCCAAGGTTATTCGCGAGGCATCCGAAACTGCCCGGCGCCCACCAGCGGATCAGCAGGGCTGATACCCAACTGTGAATGGCCGCTCAGCAGGGCCAGGTGGGTGGTTTGCGCGATTGGTGACGGTCATAGTCAGGCTTCGGTCGATGCAAGAGGACGTTGATCCTTCGAGGCTGAGATAGTCGCGAGGGTCTGTAGTAACCAGGTAGTCGACATCAGGCGAGCCCAGCTCCGCGACGATCGGAAGATGTTTCTCAGCAAGCAGTTTCACGTCGTCGAGATCCTGCGACCGGAGCTGCTCGGTAACGCGCGGCCGCTTCGAGTACGTCGTCAGGTCGGCGGTTGTTGCCATCCGCACGGTGTGCGGCACGGTTTGGTCTTCGTTGAGTCGATGCCAAACAGAGAATTCGAGATCGGACGGATACCGGTTCGCCACGCTCAGAGCCCCACTCCCCGCGGCCGAGGGTCCGATCTCCCATCGAGCCCCAGCCAGCTCCAGGAACTCCCGCATCAGGCGCCGGTATGTTTCGGTGACGGCATTGAAGTCGTTCGCGTGCACCAGCTTCAGCGAGATCTCGCCGACTCCGACGTCCATCCTTTTGAATTGATCGCTCGACCCGTACGAGTAGTGGGACCACGTGTGGTAAGTCCATTTCACCTCGTCCTCGGGAAACGCCTCGCTCAACGCAAACCACAGACCAGCACGCTCCGGTGCCTCACCGAACCCCGCCTTCCCTGCTTTGAACGAGCTGTTCGCCGCTCCCCGGCGGACTTCGATCTCAGCCTCCCACCGATCGAAATCCGATGCGGCTCTGGTCCGGTCGCGGAAGGCTCCGACCACCGCCTTGGCCTGCTCGTTCGACGCTTCCTCGCTCAGTACGACCACCGCGGAGAACATCCCGTCGACCTCGGTCGAAACCTGCTGGACTCCCGGCAGCCGGCCGAGCACAGTCTCGATGTCCCTCGCCTCCCGAGTGAGAGCCGGTCGGTCATCGAAAGGATCGAAGGTCATCAGTGTCCATCCGCTGCAAGAGGAAACGACCACCCACCACCGCGACCACCGCCCACATGAACCGAGGCCGCCCCCGACGTCCCCCGCGATAGAGCATCACCGCGGCCACAACAAGCGTGATACCAACGCCAACAACGATCACCCCCAGCGAAAAAGACAAGGGCGCCACCGTTTTCCGGCACTCCAGGTAGTAGCAGCCATCCCCGAACACCACCCACAGCGGCACGAGCACACCGATCGCAGCCGCGACACCATAGACAATCCAGGCCGCGCGAAACCCACCATCACGCTGCCAGAACTTCAGGTTGAACATCCCGCCAAAGTAGCTGGTTCCGAAGGACTCTGGGGAGCACACCTGTGGAGGTTTCGTGCAGATCCGGTAGCGCTAGCGCGCACACCCACCGCGGATGCGGCGTTTTCGCCAGCTATTGCGTCAGAAGCTATTTGGCGCGTTGGGTGAGAAGGCGCTGGAGGGGTGGTCATGGCCACCGGACTCCCGCCTTCGCCATAGGCGTCGACGTCCCCGCGCCGTCCGAACCCCACCCGCAACTGCAAGTAACTTCACGGCGCGAACGCCCCGCCCGCGACCGCGCTGCATTGCCGCGACCCGCGCGTTGGTCATTCGCCCAAACGCGCTGGCCGCCAGTACTTCTCAACGCGCGGTCATGCCGATGACCGAGTGCTCGTGTAGGCAGAAGGTTTATCTGTGAGGGGTAGGCGAACACGGTCGCCAGTCAGCAGGTTTCGCCGGTCGCTACTGCCTTCGCCAACGGTGCTGTCAGTCGAGCGGGATGCTGAGTTTGTGATGGAACAGGTTGTCGGGGTCGTATTTTCGCTTGATGGCCTTCAGTCGAGGAAGGTGGTTGCCGAAGTAGCTGACGAACATGTCGCGGCCGTGGTCGCCTTCTTCGTAGTCGTCGTCGCCGATGTAGCCGCCGGAGAGAATGGGGTAGAAGATCTCGTACGCTTCATGGAGCCATTGGTCGCGTTGCTTGCCGAGGGCGACCATGGTGTCGATGTCGTCGACCTCTTCGAGGAAGATGGCCGAGGACGTGCCCATCAGCCAGTGGCAGCCGCGGTTCTTGATGGCGGTGGCGTCGACCGGTAGGCCGGAGTTGGGATCCAGGCCCAGGATCTGGATGCGAACGCCGTCGCTGGGTTGGGTGATCGCGTGCTCGGCCAACTTCTGGATGAACTCGTCGGTGAACGGTTCGGCGACGAATCCGGCCTTGATCTTCATGTAGCGCAGGTGTTCTCGGCGTTCGCGGCGGATATCGGTCAAGTCCGCGTAGAACGGTGCCGAGGTGTCGACCAGCGCCTGCTGCCGCATGGTCTCCAGGTAATCGACCCGCTGGATCTCGAATTCCTCGGTCGGGGGAAGCTTGTCGCGCATGTCGGTGATGAGTGCTTCACGATCGGTCTCGGTGTCGGTGGCCAGGCATCCGAGGATCTGCAAGTGTTCTCGCCAGATGACGATCATCGGGTTGAACGACAGTGGCGCGTTCAGTGAATAGTCTTGCAAAGCCTTGAACGTGCGGGGGAACGAATCAGTGTCGGTCAGCGGGTATTTGACGAAGAAGTTCGCCGGGGCCGCGGGAGCCTTATTCAACCGCAGGGTGAGTTGGGTGATCACCCCGTAGGAGCCGGTGCCGCTGCCCCGGATGGCCCAGAACAGGTCAGGGTTGCGGTGCTCGTCGGCAACGACGGCCGAGCCGTCGGCCAGCACCATCTCGACCCGTTGCAAGCGGTCGACCTGGATACCGTGCGTGCGCGCGTAATGGCCGTAACCACCACATTGGACCTGTCCGCCGACCCCGACTGCGAGGCAGTTGCCACCGGGCAGCATCAACCCACCCTGATTCCACGCCTGCACAGTGAGGTCGCCGAGCAGAGTGCCACCACCCACGGTTGCGGTCAGCTCGCTACGGTCGATGGTGACGTCTTTCATTTCGATCATGTCGATCACCACCGCGTGCCCGTCGCGCCCGCCCAGGCTGCCGCCCTCGAAGGAATGCCCACCGGAGCGGATCGCCAGCTGGGTAACCCCGGCGTCGCGGGCACAGCGGATCACTTCCTGTACCTCTGCGGTGGAGCGCGGGGCGACCACGCCGACCGGCTGAGTCTTCACCTGGTAGCTCCAGCTCGCCGTGGCGTCGTCGAACGTCGAATCTCCCGGGAACGACATCGGTATCGACGCAAGACGCTCATGCACCAGATCCTTGAAACTCACCATTACGAACACCGTCTTTCGGTCGATGTCGAACGCGTGACCAGCCCAGGGCAATGTTGCTTCACATTAGCTGACGCGCTGCGGCTGATCGGCACTTCACTCCCCTGGCAGCACCCACGACTTCCACCTAAGCGAGCCGATCTGGCAACCACGCCGCGCATCACGAACACCCGCACCGCAGACTCCGCCATCCTGCAATGCCGCGTGGCGCGCGCTGGTCAGCCGTCCGAATCCGTTGGCTGACAAGGCTTTCAACGCGCGCTCATGCCGCGACCCGCGCGGTTCGAGTCGGCCATCTGGCTCTTCGGAAGGTCAACTCGCCGAGCCCATCTCGGTTGGTCTGAATACGCGGCTATCGATGCCGGGGCATTTTCTTCCGATGGCATCGCGCAGTTCCACGCAGAAGCGCGGTTGCTAACGTTGGGTAGTGCCGTCTCGCTATCACGTAACGTCGGCCCTGAACCGAGCCTCCATCACGCGCTTCGGTCTGGACTGGCGTCGGATGGGCGCCGCGCGGGGCATTGCCGGCAGTCATCGGCCTGAGCAACCGCGCACAGACTTTGACGATGCCTCGATTCACGAACTCGCGCGCCGCATCTTCGTGAAATACACCGCCGGTTCCCGCGTGATCAGCCCGTACCCGCCGTCCGGAGTCGCCGCGAACGGAGCGGGCAGATACAGCACCGGCAGCACCTCACCGATCAACGGCCGCTGCTCCCGCGTGATCCGATAACCGATCTCGACCACCTCGGGCACATCAACCTCCACAACCGCACCGCCCTCGTGCCGGACGCACCGATGCGGTTCGAGCCGCACCGTCCGAATCGCCGTCCGCGCCCAACGGAACAGCACACACTCACTCGCCCCCGGCCGCGCGTACTCCACCAACCCCACACCATCACCCCAGAAGACGAACTGCTCATCCTCCATCGAGCTGTGATACCCGGCCTCCACACTCCACTGACCGATGATCTCGTCACCACGCATCGAGCGATTGAACCACCGCGCCACCCCGCCCAACGAGCATGTCCGCAAATGCCGCCGGGCGCGCGTTGGTCCAGCGTCCAGATTTGTTGGTCAGCAAGGCTTCCCAACGCACGCAAATGCCGATTCCAGGACGTTCTGATCGACCACTTCCGGGCGCACCACAGCATCGCCGAACCATGTATCGCAGGCGGGAGTCTTCTGCCTGACAGAGCGATCCGGGGCTCGGATTAGGCTTTGCCGGGTGGGTTTCAGATTGGCGGCATACGCCGTCTGCAATGCACATGCGGTGGCGTTCCCGCCGTGGTTCCTGCGGCGAGCCGGTTGTGACGATCTCGCTTTCGCCGAACAGATGGCGCATTTGGTCTCCGCCCAGAAGGCCACCGCCGCATGGATACTCGACCGTAAGCGACAGGAGGCGCTGCCCCACGCTCGCGAGCTCGCCGGACAAGTCGCAGCGGCACCCATCCGGGAGGTCAACTGCTCCGAATACAGCATCGACGGCCCAGGGGAGCTGGCCGAATATTCGGCAACTTTGCGAAAGAGAGTCCTGATGCAACGATCGCACTATCGCGGTATGTCTATCGTCTGCTGTACCGCTCTGGCCGTGGCCGGGATCGCAAGCGGCGAAGCGCACGCGGCCGAGGGATTCCCACCGACGTACAAATGCAAAAGCATGAAATTCGATGCAGCGAAGAAGACCGTGACAGGAAAGGAATACTGCGCCGCCGAATTTGGAGCCCGTGGAGAAGGGAATTATTCGGATGAGACCGTGGGGTTTCGTTTTGCATTAAACGATAATGTAGGTGTAGCCCGCTTCGACTACTACTGCAAAAAAGTAAACGCCTACACGCCCGACCGCGTCACAGGCGGTGAGTGTGCCGCCCCGATGGCAGTTATTGGCCGCTGCGATAAGATCGTCTTCGATGGGAAAGAGAAATTGGCGGTCGGCCGGGGTTGCGAATTCTCTGGCATCAATGCTGGTCAGGCTGAAATTCGAGGAAATATATCAATTTTGAATCCGAATTCCGGCAGGAGAGGAAAGCGTCAATTCCTTTGCCATTAGGCCGTGGTGGATGAGTCGGGTACGATGACCGCTCAATATTGTAGTGGCGCTCGGTGAATAAAGCGGCGACCTAAGTTGGTTCGAATTGCCCGGTTAATGCCGCAGTCGGTATAAGTCTTTGCTGGCACGAACAAGGCCACATCGGCCTGGTCGCACAGCGCCGCTCCATTGCGCCGGCCCCTTTTCGAACAGTGTTTGAATCTACCGCCGACGACGGCACACAAGCCCGGTGAGGCCGTGGCAATCCAATGCACGGAAATGCCGCTGGGTGCGCATTGGTCGGCCGTCTAGATCGATCTGTTGGTCAATAAGGCTTCCCGACACACTCAAACCCCGAAGACCCTGCGCGCTCCAATCCGCTTGCGGACCGTCTAATCGATAAGCTGTTGTCGTGAAGGAGACGTTAGGAAAGGGCGATGGCTGTGAACTGCCAGCCGTAGCTGTCTATTGGCTCAGCGACGACCCGCAACCGGGCATCGTCTTGGTCGAGTTGGTAGATGCGCACGGCCGACCACACCAACTGGTCGACAAGACGGCCTCGTTCGGTGGGGATTTGCTTCCTACATCCGCCTATCCATGCCCTACCACGATCCAGTGCACCATCGAGGACATCGACGACGGCATCGCTACCGTCAGCACATGGTGGCTGTCCGGCGGCCCCGAAGACGTGCCGTTCGTCTTCGATGTACGACTGGACACCCTCAGGTCAACTGACCGCCTACCGCCGCCCAGGCTTCCGATCTAGGGGGAATCAACGTCCGCACATCAGCGTAAGACGTTATGTGTCAAGCGGTTCGGTCGGTGGCCCCGTGTTTGTCGTCGTCCCGGCATAGCGGTAATGGGGTTGGTTCCCGGCAGCGTGTAATCGGGTTGTGTGACGACAG